>NZ_CP018171.1:600000-1200000 GCF_001889605.1 Aquibium oceanicum
GGCAAGATCGCCGAAGCCGCCATCGCGACCGTGCGCAGCGGCGAACCCGTCTACATGATCGACGTCGACATCGACCGGTTCAAGCAGATCAACGATGCGATCGGCTACAGCCAGGGCGACCAGCTCATTCGCGCCTTTTCGCGCCGGCTGAAGAAGAGCCTTCCCGACGGTGTCGTCCTGGGGCGCATCGGCGCCGGCGAGTTCGCCGTTCTCGTGCCGGAAAGCAAGGTCGTGGATCGCATCGACCGGATGATCGACCGGCTCATCGACGAGATGACCAAGCCCTACCGCCTTCCCACGCACCAGCAGACGGTCAACCTGTCGGCCGGCCTGGTGGCGCTGCCGAAGGACGGAAACGACCCGGTCATGCTTCTTCGCCGCTCGAACCTCGCGCTCCAGAACGCGCGCGCCTCCGGCATCGGCGGCTGGGCAGTGTTCAGCTCCGAGATGGGACAGGTGGCCGAGCACCGCCAGTGGATCGAGTCCGAACTGCACGCGGCCTTCCAGCGTGGCGATTTCGACCTTCACTACCAGCCGCAGATGGACCTCATGAAAGGCCGCATCGTCGGCTATGAGGCGCTGCTGCGCTGGAACCACCCCGAGCGCGGCGCAATCTCCCCGATGGAATTCGTGCCGATCGCCGAGGAAACCGGCATGATCGGCCCGATCGGCGAATGGGTGCTGCACAAGGCCTGCGAGGACGCCAGGATCTTGCCGGACGACTGCTTCGTCGCGGTCAACATCTCGCCCGTCCAGTTCATGACCAAGGATTTCGTCCGCTACGTCCGTTCCGTTCTCGAAAAGACCGGCCTCGACGCCAGCCGTCTCGAGCTGGAAGTCACCGAGACGGCGATGATGCAGGACAAGGAGCGCGCCGCCGCGATCCTGCGCGAGCTCTCCGAACTCGGCATCTCGGTCGCCGTCGACGATTTCGGCACCGGCTATTCCAACCTGTCCTACCTGATGGACTTCACCTTCCAGAAGCTGAAGATCGACAAGTCCTTCGTCAGCCGCATCGAGAAGGACAATGGCGGCGCCGTCGTCTCGACGATCGTCGGGCTGTCGCGGGCGCTCGGCGTCCACACCATCGCCGAGGGCGTGGAGACGGAGGACCAGGCGACGCTGCTGCGTGCTGCCGGTTGCGACGTCTTCCAGGGCTATCTCTACGGAAAGCCCGCGCCGCTCGTCATCCGCGACGGCGAGGCGATCGAAGTGCGGCGCGTAGCAGTGCACTGAGCGCCGGAGCTTGTCTCCCGAAAGCGCCGCGCCGAAACATCGCGACGCCTTTCACGTCAGCGCTTCGCCCACAACACCTTGAATCGGTCGTCGCGGCAGGTTTCGCCGGAGGCGGCAAAACCGCTGGCCAGCGCCGCCTCGTAGGGCAGCCCCCGGTTCGCCACCAGGAATAGACGCCCTCCCGGTTTGAGCGCCGCCGACGCGGCGCGGATCATCCCCTGGCCGATCCCCGGTTCCGCCGCCCTTCCCTGATGGAACGGCGGGTTCATCACGATGAAATCGTAATTCCGCTCCACCTTCTCCTGCAAGAGGTCGCGCCAGAAGAAGCCCTTCGGTAAGGACGCTCCGGCCTCTGCAAGATTCCGTTTGGCCGCCTCCAGCGAAGCGAAGTCCACCTCGAAGAGATCGAGCCCCGTGATCCCGCCGTCGCGCGCCAGCACCTCGCTCGAAAGATAGCCCCATCCCGCGCCGAAATCGGCGACGCGGCCGGCGATCGTCAGCGGCAGGTTTTCCGCCAGCAGCCGCGACGCCGGATCGATCCGGTCGTGCGAGAACATGCCGGGCGCGGTGTGGAAGCGACCCTCCACGAGCGTCGGGTCGGGATCGCGCATGAGATCCGACCCTTCAAGGTCGGCGTCCGCCGGCCGGGAGAACCAGAAGACCACCCCGTGATGCTTCGACAGGCGGTCGATCGTCACTTCGCCGGAAACGCGCTTTCGAAAACTGTCCACGCCGTCCTGTTTGGTACCGGCAACCGCGATCGTCGCGCCGGGCCTCGTCCTGCCCAAGGCCTCGCGCAGCCAGGCTTCGTTTTGGCCCCTGTGCCGGTCGAGAAGGATCAGCGCCAGGTCGTAGTCCCGTCCCTCCGCCTCAGGCCGCACGTTGGCGCCTTCCCGCTTCAGCGCCAGGAAATCCGGACGAAATCCCTGCACGGCATCGAGGTGCGAACCGAAGTCGGAGGGCGGTCGAAAGCCGGGAGCGGCTCCAAGGAAGATGGCGCGCGTCCCCGCCGGGGCGGCGAGCGCTTCGGTCTCGAAGGGATGAAAGAGGGTCTTGGAAGCAGTGCCGGACATGCGGGGCCTGTCAATGAAAACGGGCGCGCCCAAAGGCGCGCCCGCTGGAAACTCTCGTCTCGTGAAGCCTCAGGCGGCGTCTTCTTCGCCGTCCTGGCGCTTCTCGCGGACGATCTCCTTGCCGGTCTCCTGGTCGACGACCTTCATGGAGAGGCGGACCTTGCCGCGCTCGTCGAAGCCCATGAGCTTCACGAACACCTTCTGGCCTTCCTTCACCACGTCGGTGGTCTTCTGGACGCGCTCCGGCGCCAGCTGCGAGATGTGCACGAGGCCGTCCTTCGGGCCGAAGAAGTTGACGAAGGCGCCGAAGTCGGCGGTCTTGACGACCGTGCCCTCGTAGATCTCGCCCACTTCCGGCTCCGCCACGATGGTGTGGATCCACTTCTTCGCCGCCTCGATCTCCTTGGCGTTCGAAGAGGCGATCTTCACCGTGCCGTCGTCCTCGATGTTGATCTTGGCGCCGGTCTTCTCGACGATCTCGCGGATGACCTTGCCGCCCGAGCCGATCACGTCACGGATCTTGTCGGTCGGGATGTTCATCACCTCGATGCGCGGGGCGAATTCGCCCAGTTCCGAACGGCCCTCGGTGATCGCGTTGGCCATCTCGCCGAGGATGTGCTCGCGGCCGCCACGGGCCTGGTCGAGCGCCACTTTCATGATCTCCTCGGTGATGCCGGAGATCTTGATGTCCATCTGCAGCGACGTGATGCCGCCCGTCGTTCCGGCCACCTTGAAGTCCATGTCGCCGAGATGGTCCTCGTCGCCGAGGATGTCGGACAGCACCGCGAAGCGCTCGTCTTCCTTGATCAGGCCCATGGCGATGCCCGCCACCGGCTTGGCCAGCGGAACGCCGGCATCCATCAGCGCCAGCGAGGTGCCGCAGACGGTCGCCATCGAGGACGAGCCGTTGGACTCCGTGATCTCGGAGACCACGCGCAGCGTGTAGGGGAACTGGTCCGCGGCCGGAAGCATCGGACGGATGGCGCGCCAGGCGAGCTTGCCGTGGCCGATCTCGCGGCGCCCGGGCGAACCCATGCGGCCGGTCTCGCCCACCGAATAGGGCGGGAAGTTGTAGTGCAGGAGGAAGGTCTCCTTGTAGGTGCCGGTGAGGGCATCCACGAACTGCTCGTCCTCGCCGGTGCCGAGCGTGGCGACCACGATCGCCTGCGTCTCGCCGCGGGTGAACACCGCCGAGCCGTGCGTGCGCGGCAGGACGCCCACTTCCGAGACGATCGGGCGGACCGTCTTGAGGTCGCGGCCATCGATGCGCGAACCGGTGTCGAGGATGTTCCAGCGCACGATCTTGGCCTGGAGTTCCTTGAACACGGTGCCGATCTGCTCGGACGTCCACTTGGCGTCCTCACCCTCGGCCGGCGCGAACGCCGCCTTCACCTTCGCCTTCACCGCGTCGACGGCGGCGTAGCGCTGCTGCTTGTCGACATTCTTGTAGGCGGCGCGAAGCTCGTCCTCGGCGATCTTCAGCATCTCGGCTTCGAGTTGCGAATAGTCCGGAGGCGTGAAGTCGCGCGGCTCCTTGGCCGCCACTTCGGCCAGCTTGATGATCGCGTCGATCACCGGCTGGAACGCCTTGTGGCCGAACATGACAGCGCCGAGCATCACGTCTTCCGACAGTTCCTGGGCTTCGGATTCCACCATCAGCACGGCGTCGGAGGTGCCGGCCACGACGAGGTCGAGCTTGGATTCCGGCATTTCGTCGATGTGCGGGTTGAGCACGTACTCGCCGCCGATGAAGCCGACACGGGCGCCGCCGATCGGACCCATGAAGGGTACGCCCGACAGCGTGAGGGCCGCCGAGGTGGCCACGATCGACAGGATGTCGGGATCGTTCTCGAGGTCGTGCTGCAGCACGGTGCAGACGATCTGCGTGTCGTTCTTGTAGCCGTCGGCGAAGAGCGGACGGATCGGCCGGTCGATGAGACGCGAGGTCAGCGTCTCCTTCTCGCTCGGACGGCCTTCGCGCTTGAAGAAGCCGCCGGGGATCTTGCCGGCCGCGAAGGTCTTTTCCTGGTAGTTGACGGTCAGCGGGAAGAAGTCGAGGCCGGGCTTCGGCTCCTTCATCGACACGACGGTGGCGAGCACGACGGTCTCGCCGTAGGTGGCGAGCACCGCGCCGTCAGCCTGGCGCGCGATCTTGCCGGTTTCGAGGATGAGCGGACGGCCGCCCCATTCGATTTCCACTTTGTGGTGATTGAACATGTTTCGTCTTTCATATGCGGAAAGGGGCCGCGCTCGTTCGGCGCGGGCAGCCTTTCCCCCTTGGCAGCGTTCGGGCCGAGCCACGGGCAAGACAACGGGAGGTCCGGAATGGGGCGCTCGTCGCGCGCTCCGGGCATCCTGCAATCCTGCCCCATGACCGGTCCATGGGCGGTTTCCGCGACAGCCACGTCTCTTCGGAAACCGGGCGGGCCTCGTTCGTCTCGGCCCGGATGGTCGGCCGGCGGCGCCCCTTTCGGAACGCCGCCGGCCGGATGGTTCTAGCGACGCAGTCCGAGTCTCTCGATCAGCGTCTGGTAGCGCCCCTGGTCCTTCCTCTTCAGGTAGTCGAGGAGGGAGCGGCGCTGGGAGACCAGCTTCAGGAGGCCGCGCCGGGAATGGTTGTCCTTGGCATGGCCCTTGAAGTGTTCGGTCAGATTCTTGATGCGCTCCGACAGGATGGCGACCTGGACTTCGGGCGAACCCGTGTCGCCCGTCGCGGTCGCGTATTCCTTGAGCAGTTCCTGCTTGCGCTCGGCAGTAATCGACATCGTGTTCCTTTCTGTCTGTATCAGGAAAAGGTCGCCCACGGCCGGGATGTCGTCCAGCGGGGGCCGGGTACACATGGCGCGAAAAAAGCGCGATGTGCGGCGCATATAGTGCAAAACGGGCGCGAATGCCAGCGGTAAAACCTGGCGGACCTGACCGTGAGTGGCGGGCCTCCGCGTCCGCGGGCCGATGCCGGTTCAGTGGCCTTGGTCTTCCTCGCATTTCAGGTACGGGTCGAAGACCCACCCTTCCGAATTGTCGTCTGCAACGCGTTCCACCGCGTACCAGACTTTTCCGTTGTGCTTCTTCTCCTCGTACGGCCGGACGCGCACGCCATTGGTCCACGTGCCCAGTATCGAGCCGTTGGGTTCCTCGCGGATATTGAGCGGCGTGCCGGTCGGATCCGCCACGGTGCAGATCTTGCCCATCTCGTCTTCGCCACCGCACCGCAGGTAGGCGCCGAAGACCCACCCCCACGCTTCCGCATACTTCGCCACGAGGGCCCAGCGCTTTCCGTCGTGATCGCGGTGCTCGATCACCTCCACCATCGAGCCCTTCTTCAGGCTCGACAGGATCTTTCCGTTCGGGCCTGCCCGGACGTTGAGCGGCGTTCCGGTCGGATCGACCACCGTGCAGACCGGCGCGCCGCCGCAAGCCAGTGCTGAACCGGCGGGAATCCCACACGAAAGCACCAGTATCGCACCGGCGATGAGGAGTTTGGTCATGGCGGTAGGTTTCCTGGGAGGAGGAAGAGCGGGCTCGTCGAGTCCCGCCCGTTGCCGCAGCGGCGTCCTCCCTTACAGCCACTTCTTCCTTCGAAACAGATAAAGCAGCCCCAGCGCGATCGCCGCCATCACCACCAGCGCCATCGGATAGCCGTAGCGCCAGCCGAGCTCCGGCATGTTCCAGGGTGACGCCTCGCGATCGAAGTTCATGCCCCACACGCCGGCCAGGAAGCCCAGCGGGATGAAAATGGTCGAGATGATCGTCAGTACCTTCATCACCTCGTTCATCCGCGTCGAGACGCTGGAGAGATAGAGGTCGAGCAGCCCCATGGCGAGTTCGCGGTAGGTCTCGGTGATGTCGATCAGCTGGATGGCGTGGTCGTAGGTGTCGCGCAGGAAGTGCTGCACGTCCTGCGGAATGATGCCGAGCTCCTCGCGGGTCATGCCCGACAGCATCTCGCGCGCCGGCCACAGTGCGCGCTTGACCACCAGCAGGTCGCGCTTCAGCCCGTGCAGCCGCGTGACGTCCTCCGGCTCGGGGTCCTGGGTGATCTTGTCCTCCAGTTCCTCGAGTTCTTCGCCGATGTTCTCCAGCACGGGGAAATAGGCATCCAGGATCGTGTCGAGCAGCGCGTAGACCAGATACGCCGTCCCGCGCTGGCGCAGGCGTCCGGCCGGCATGTCCAGGCGCTTGCGCACCGGTTCGAGGCAGTCCCCCGGCCGCTCCTGGAAGGTGACGACGTGGCGCTTGTCGAACAGGATGGAGAACTGTTCCTTGGAGGAGACGCTGACCCCGTCGAACATGTGCACAACGATGAGCGCGTGATCCGCGTAGGTATCCACCTTTGGCCGCTGGTTGGTGTTGGCGATGTCCTCGAGCGCCAGCGGGTCGATCGAGAACAGGTCCCCGATCGCTTGGAGGAGGCCGAGGTCGGCCAGTCCGATGACGTCGACCCACACGCGCTTGTCGGAGCGCAGCGCCTGCTCCACCACCGCGACGGGCGCTTCGGGAATGTGTTCGACGGCATCGTTCTCGATGATCGTCAGCCGGACGCTGGTCGGCGAGGCGCCCTCGTCCGGCAGCAGCGTTCCCGGCGGCGAGCCGACCGGCGCGCGGCGTCTGGACACCAGTCTCGACTTGTTCTTCTTCTTCGTCATTCGCGCACTACGGCGCAATTCGCTGCCGTTCGCAAGTCCGCCGCGGCGGAACTGGCATGTCCTTAGCCGACGAAGACACGCTTCGGCTTGAACATCCCAGCCTCCACGGCGCCGATCGCCACCAGCCGCCCGCGCGCGGTCACGCAGGCTTCGTCGGCTTCCGCCGGCGCGTCGCGCCCGCGCACGATTACCGGGTTGCCGAGCCTGATCTTGGTCGCCGCGTCGTCGGAAATGGCGATCTGTGGCAGGCAGTCGAGCGCCGCCCCAGTCTCCACCAGCAGCGCGTCGAGTGGCGCGAACCGCTCCTTCTCGCTGCGCGGATCGTCGATGCGCCCGTCTTCGCCCGCCTCCCCGCGCGGCGCCGCGTCGGCGGCCGCGGCTTCGAGTTCGGGAAGGGTCACCAGGTCTTCCGGCGTGAACGGATCGACCTCGGTCCGCCGCAGCTCCGAGATGTGGCCGTAGCAGCCGAGGTCGCGGCCCATGTCGCGCGCCAGCGAGCGCACGTAGGTGCCCTTTCCGCACTCGACCTCGAACACAGTGCGGCTGTCGTCGGGCCGCTCCACCAGGTCGAGCCGGCCGATCTCGACCTCGCGCGCGGGAATGTCCAGCACCTCGCCTTCGCGGGCGAGGTCGTAAGCCCGCTCGCCGGCGATCTTGATGGCGGAAAACTGCGGCGGCGCCTGCATGATCACGCCGGTGTAGTTCGGCATCACCGCGCGGATTTCCTCTTCCGTCGGCCGCTTGTCCGAGGTCTTCGTCGCTGGCCCCTCGAGATCGTCGGTCAGGCGCTCCTCGCCCCAGGTCACCGTGAACCGGTAGACCTTGGCGCCGTCCATCACGTAGGGCACCGTCTTGGTCGCCTCGCCGAGCGCGATCGGCAGCATGCCGGACGCGAGCGGATCGAGCGTGCCCGCATGCCCGGCCTTGTCCGCCTTGAACAGCCACTTGATCTTGGAGACCGCCTCGGTGGAGCCCATGCCCACGGGCTTGTCGAACACCACCCAGCCCGAGATCGGCCGGCCCTTCTTCTTGCCACGCCGCGCCATCAGTCGTCGTCCTCCTTGTCGAGGTCGCGCGCCACTTCGGGCGAGCGCAGCAGTTCGTCGATCTTGGCCATGTTGTCGAAGCTCGTGTCGAGCCGGAAGCGGAACTCCGGCATCGACCGCATCTGCCGCAGCGCCGGCGAGACGCGCCCACGGATGAACTTCGCATTCTGCGCCAGTGCCTTGATCACCGCCTGCCCGTCCTGCACGCCGAGCGGCGAGACATAGGCCGTCGCGATCTTGAGATCGGGCGACATCCTGACCTCGGTGATGGAGATCACGGTGCTGGCAATCACGTCGTCGATCACCTCGCCGCGCGTCAGCACGTCGGATAGCGCATGGCGAACCTGCTCGCCGACGCGAAGCTGGCGCTGAGAAGGGCCGGAACCGGAAGATGACATCGTTTTGTAAATCCCGAAGCGCGCGGCAAGGGATCGAACCGCGCCGCGCGTCTGAGTGGTTGGATGGGGCGGCGCCCGCCGCCCCGTTCGTTTGCCGGCTTAGCGCCTACAGCGTCCGCGTCACCATCTCGACGCGGAAGCACTCGATGATGTCGCCTTGGCGGATGTCCTCGTAGTTCTGGAAGGCCATGCCGCACTCCTGTCCGGCGGGCACTTCGGGAACCTCGTCCTTGAACCGCTTCAGCGTCTTCAGCGTGCCTTCGTGGATCACCACGTCGTCGCGGATCAGGCGCACGCCCGCGCCGCGCTCCACCTTGCCTTCGGTGACGCGGCAGCCCGCGACCTTGCCGGTCTTGGTGATGTTGAAGACCTCGAGGATCTCCGCATTGCCGAGGAAGGTCTCGCGGCGTTCCGGCGACAGGAGGCCCGACATCGCCGCCTTCACGTCATCCACCAGGTTGTAGATGATGTTGTAGTAGCGAATCTCGATCCCGGCATGCTCGGCCGCGTCGCGCGCCTGCTTGTTGGCGCGCACGTTGAAGCCGATCATCGCCGCGCCGGAGGTCTCCGCCAGCGACACGTCGCTCTCGGTAATGCCGCCGGCGCCCGAATGGACGATGCGCGCGCGCACCTCGTCGGTGCCGAGCTTGTCGAGCGCGGCCACGATCGCTTCCACCGAGCCCTGCACGTCGCCCTTGATGACCAGCGGGAATTCCTTAAGCCCCGAGGTCTGCAGCTGCGACATCATCTGCTCGAGCGAGCCGCGCTGGCCGGCATGCTTGGCCACCGCCTTCTCGCGTGCCAGGCGCTGGCGGTATTCGGTGATCTCGCGGGCCCGTGCCTCGCTTTCCACCGTCGCGAAGCGGTCGCCCGCCTGCGGCGTGCCCTGGAGACCCAGCACCTCGACCGGCGTGGAGGGACCCGCTTCCTTGATCTGCTCACCCCGGTCGTTGACCAGCGCGCGCACCTTGCCCCACTCGTTGCCGGCCACGATGATGTCGCCGGGCATGAGCATGCCCGTCTGCACCAGCACGGTGGCGACCGGGCCGCGGCCCTTGTCGAGCTTGGCCTCGATGACCACGCCTTCCGACGTACGCTCCGGATCGGCCTTCAGGTCCAGCAGTTCGGCCTGCAGCAGGATCGCCTCGAGCAGCTTGTCGAGGTTGGTCTTCTTGGTCGCGGAAACCTCGACGTCGAGCACCTCGCCGCCCATGGATTCGACGAACACCTCGTGCTGGAGGAGTTCGGTGCGAACCTTCTGCGGGTTGGCGTCCGGCTTGTCGATCTTGTTGATCGCCACGATGATCGGCACACCCGCCGCCTTGGCGTGGCTGATGGATTCGATCGTCTGCGGCATCACGCTGTCGTCGGCCGCGACCACCAGGATGGCGATATCGGTCGCCTGCGCGCCGCGGGCGCGCATCGCCGTGAAGGCGGCGTGGCCGGGCGTGTCGATGAAGGTGATCTTCTGGCCGCTCTTTTCCACCTGGTAGGCGCCGATGTGCTGGGTGATGCCTCCGGCCTCGCCCGAAACAACGTTGGCCTCGCGGATGGCATCGAGCAGCGACGTCTTGCCGTGGTCGACGTGGCCCATGATGGTGACGACCGGCGGACGCCGTTCCTGGTTCTCCGGCTTGTCGGCGATGTTGAACAGCCCTTCCTCGATGTCGGATTCAGCAACGCGCTTGACCGTGTGGCCGAATTCCGATGCCACGAGTTCGGCCGTATCGGCGTCGATCAGGTCGCCGGGCTTCATGATCTGGCCCTGCTTCATGAAGTACTTGACGACGTCCACCGCCCGCTCGGCCATGCGGCTGGCGAGATCCTGGATGGTGATCGTCTCGGGCAGCGTCACCTCGCGGGAGATCTTCTCGCGCGGTTCCTGGTGCATGCCGCGCTTGAACTTCTCCTGGCGGCGGCGCATGGCCGACAGCGAGCGTCCGCGCGCCTCGTCGCCCGACAGGGCGCTGTTGAGCGTCAGCTTGCCGCGGCGCCGGTCGTCCTCGCGTCCGCGGCTCGGACGCGCGGCCTCCGGTGTCGGGATCCGCTTGGGCGGCAGGCCGGGCTTGGTCTTGCTCTTCACCACCTCGGGCTCGTCGGCCACTTCCGGTCCGGCCGGGGGCGTGCGGCGGCGCGCCTCTTCCTCGGCGCGGCGCCGGGCTTCGGCCTCGCGCTGCAGGCGCTCTTCTTCCTCGGCCTGCCGGCGCGCCGATTCCTCGCGCTCCTTGCGGCGGCGTTCTTCTTCCTCGTTGCGGCGCAGCGCGTCTTCCTGGGCGCGCTTGCGCTCCTCGATCTCGCGATGGCGCGATTCCTCGAGGGCGCGGCGCCGCGCTTCGATCTCCTCGCCGGAGAGGTCGTTCAGCACCACGCCCGAGCGATCCGTCTGTGCCGGGCCGCGCGGGGTCTCGCGCTGCGGCTGCGGCTGGCGCGCCACCGGTGCCTGCGGCTGCGGTGGCGGCGGCGCGGGGCGCGCGGCGGCTGGCTGCGGACGCGGGTTGAGCGTCAGCGGCGCCTGCTCCTGGCGTTCGCCCGGCATGGAGAACTTGCGTTTCTTGGTCTCGACGACGACGGACTTCGTCCGCCCGTGCGAGAAGTTCTGGCGCACGGTTCCCTGCTCGACTCCCGGCCGCTTCAGGGTCAGGGTCTTCTTCGTGTTCACGGTCAGCGTCTTGTCGTCGCCCGATTTCGTATCCGTCATTCCGTATCCTTGTTAGGCGCCGTCTGTGCCGGCGGGCCGTCAATTGCCGCCCGGCCATCCGGGGAGCCGCCCCGGTAACGGTCAAGCGCAACCACGCGCCTGAAAGCCGCCTTGCCCGCGTCCTGCGCGAGCACGGCAGCATGTATCACATTTGTGGCCCCGAATGCCAAACCCATTTCGGCCTCCGAAAGGAGTTTGTAGGCCTGGATATCCGGACCGCCCAGATGGACGGTCGCCGTGCGTGCCTGGGAGAGCTTGCGAATGCCGTCCTCGGCCGCTTCCCTGGCATGAAGAACGACGAGAGCCTTCCCGGAGCGGATGGCGGCATCCGTCTTGGCTGCGCCCAATGCCACGGCACCGGCCTTGCGCGCAAGCCCGAGCGCCCCCAGCAGGGATTTCGTCAGCAGCCCGTCGACCAGCCCCGCGAGGTCCCGGTCGACGTTCACCTCCGCCTTGAGCGCGCGCCGGAAGAGGTTCTTGCGAGCCGCTTCCTCGACGCGGGCCCGCTCAGCGGTGACCCAGCATCCGCGTCCCGGCAGGTTCCTCTTCAGGTCCGGCACGACCGACATGTCGGGACCCGCGACGAAGCGGATCAGGCCTTCCGGCTCGCCCGCCCGGCGCGTCACGATGCATGTGCGTTCGGCCATCTCGTCCAAACAACTCTCCGGTCAGCCGCCGTACCATCTTCCGGCTCAGGCTTCGGCCGGCTGTTCTTCCAGTTCGGCCTCGTCGGCATCCCCCGCGAGGTCGTCCTCGGTGATCCAGCCCGCCTTCAGGCGAGCGGCGAGCACCATCTGCTCGGCGTCGGCGCGGCTCACCCCGTGCTCCGAAAGCACGCCGGGGAACATCTTGGTCTCGCCGTCCTTGCGCTCCTTCCAGCCGACGATGTCGTCGACCGCGTAGCCGGCGAAGTCCTCGACCGTCTTCACGCCGTCTTCGCCGAGCGTCACCATCATGGCGGTGGTCACGCCGGGCACCTCACGCAGCTCGTCCTCGACGCCCAGCTCGCGCCGCTTGGCGTCGTGCTCGGCCTCGATGCGCTCGAGATATTCCCGCGCGCGTGCCTGGATCTCCGACGCCGTGTCCTCGTCGAACCCGTCGATCGACGCGATCTCGTCGGCGTCGACGTAGGCGACTTCCTCCACGGAGGTGAAACCTTCGGACGCCAGGACCTGACCGACCATCTCGTCGACGTTCAGGGCATCCATGAACAGGTTGGAGCGTTCCACGAACTCCTTCTGACGGCGCTCGCTCTCCTCCTGCTCGGTGAGGATGTCGATGTCCCAGCCCGTCAGCTGCGAGGCCAGGCGCACGTTCTGTCCGCGCCGGCCGATCGCAAGTGACAGTTGGTCATCGGGAACGACGACTTCAATACGTTCGGCATCCTCGTCGAGCACCACCTTGGCGACTTCGGCCGGCTGCAGCGCGTTGACGATGAAGGAGGCCGCGTCGTGCGACCACGGGATGATGTCAATCTTCTCGCCCTGCAATTCGCCGACAACCGCCTGCACGCGGCTGCCGCGCATGCCCACGCACGCGCCGACCGGATCGATCGACGAGTCGCGCGAGATCACCGCGATCTTGGCGCGCGAACCCGGGTCGCGGGCGACCGACTTGATCTCGATGATGCCGTCGTAAATTTCCGGCACTTCCATCTGGAACAGCTTGGCCATGAACTGCGGATGCGTGCGCGAGAGAAAGATCTGCGGACCGCGCTGCTCGCGGCGCACGTCGTAGACATAGGCGCGCACGCGGTCGCCATACTTGTAGTTCTCGCGCGGGATCAGCTCGTCGCGGCGGATGATCGCCTCGCCGCGGCCGAGATCGACGATCACGTTGCCGTATTCGACGCGCTTGACCGTGCCGTTGATGATCTCGCCGATGCGGTCCTTGTACTCGTCGTACTGCCGGTCGCGCTCGGCCTCGCGCACCTTCTGCACGATCACCTGCTTGGCCGACTGCGCCGCGATGCGGCCGAAATCCATCGGCGGCAGCTGCTCGGCGATGAAGTCGCCGACCTGTGCGTCCGGGTTGCGGTCGCGCGCGTCGCGCAGCGAGATCTGCCGGCCGAACTCCTCGACCTCCTCGACCACCTCCATCAGGCGCTGCAGCTTCATCTCGCCCGTGGTCGGGTTGATGTCGGCGCGGATGTTGGTCTCCTGACCGTAGCGCGAGCGCGCCGCCTTCTGGATCGCGTCGGCCATCGCCGCGATGACGATGCCCTTGTCGATCGATTTCTCGCGGGCCACGGCGTCCGCGATCTGCAGAAGCTCCAGCCGGTTTGCACTGACTGCCATGATGGTCTCCCTTGCTTCGCCCCGGCGCTCCGGCCGCGCTGCGAATTCAGTCCTGCGTTTGTTGTTCGTCCTCGCCGTCCGGCTCTTCGCCGCGGCGTTTCTTGCGTTCCTGGCGCGCCTTCTTGTCCTTCTGGAGCGCCTCGCGCACGAGGTCGTCCGTCAGCACCAGCCTTGCCTCCGAGATGAGATCGAACGGGATGCGCACCACCAGCTCGTCGCCGTAGCTCGCCTGGTCGCGCTCGATCACCACCTCGGTGTCGTTCGCCTCGGCGATCTTGCCGCGGAACCGCTTCTTCTCGGCCACCGGCATCGAGGTCTCCAGCTTGGCCAGGTGCCCGGCCCAGTGGCTGAAGTCGCTCTTGCGCACCAGCGGCCGGTCGATGCCGGGCGAGGAGACCTCCAGGTGATAGGCCTTGTCGATCACGTCCTCGACGTCGAGCAGCGGCGACACGGCGCGGCTCACCTCCTCGCAGTCCTCGACCGTCATCGTGCCGTCGAGGCGCTCGGCCATGATCTGCAGGGTGAGCCCGTTCTGTCCCGACAGCCGCACCCGCACCAGCCGGTATCCCATCGAGCGCAGCAGCGGCTGGATGAGCAGTGCCACGCGCTGGTCGGTTCCGGTTTCGCGGATGATGCGGTCGTCCGCCTCGGTCGTCTGGTCCGTCATTCCCGTGCGTATGTCTCCGGAAGGGCCGCGCGGGTAACAAAAAAGAGCGGGACCGGGTGGACCCACTCTTGCGCCGTACGACCAAGAATTTGATCGCTATATACCGGTTCCCGCGAAGGATTTCAAGAAGCTTGAGACGCCCCGGCGCCAGAGCCCACCGTCAGCCGCCCGCCAGACCCTTTCCCGCCTCCACGACGAACCCGTTCCCGCGGCCCGTTTCCCCGGCCACGTATTGATCTCGACCGGTGGAACGAATATATCGTGTGGCTGGCATATTGCGCGATCCATCGGGTCCGCGGGGCACGAGACACTGGAAGACCTTCTTATGGAAGAGACAATGGCAGGCATCGTCGGCAGGGTGCGCGAGGCGGGTCTGCGCCCGACCCGGCAGCGCGTCGCGCTGGCGGACATGCTCTTCGCCAAGGGCGACCGTCACATCTCCGCCGAGGAGCTGCACGAGGAAGCCGTGCAGGCAGGCGTCCCCGTGTCGCTGGCCACCGTCTACAACACGCTGCACCAGTTCACCGAGGCCGGCATGCTGCGCATCCTGGCCGTCGAGGGCGCCAAGACCTATTTCGACACCAACACCTCCGACCACCACCATTTCTACGTCGAGGGCGCCAACACCGTGATCGATATCGCCAACGGCCCGGTCACCGTGCACAACCTGCCCGAGCCGCCCGAGGGCATGGAGATCGTCAACGTCGACATCGTTGTGCGCCTGCGCCCCAAGACCGCGCGCTGACACCCGAATCTTCCGCGACCACGAAAAAAGCCGCCCGCGAGGCGGCTTTTTCATGTCCACACCGACAGGACCGGCGTGGCGAAGCGCCTCAGTCCTCGACAGTCTCGCCCGGATAGACCCCCCACACCAGCGACTGCTCGATCCAGCCGTCGTAGCCGGCGAAGCTCATGCGGCACCATTTGCCGTCGCAGGCCTTCACCGTGCCCATCACGCCCGGCTGCAGCTTGGCCACCACGCGCGCGTCCTCCTGCGGCTTGGCCAGCAGCGGGATCTCGATCTGCTTGCCCTGCTGCCAGGGCGCGGCCAGCGCGGTGCGCTTGCCCGAAAGCAGCGACTGGTTGATCCAGCCCTCCGCGCCCTCGGCGTCGCGCACGCGGCGCCAGGTGTCGTATTCCTGCACGATCTCCATCGGCAGGCCCGACTTCAGGTACATCCAGTCGACCGAGTAGTTCAGCCCCGGCCCGATCCTCAGGTTCACCTTGCTGGCCTTGAGGCTGACGAAGCGCGGCAGCGGCAGGCCGCTGGGGCCGAGCGTCACCGGCTCGGCGCCGGCCGCCGCATGGGCCGGCGGCGCGCCCTGGGGGCTGAGGAGAAGTGCAGCGGCCAGCGCCAGCGGGGCGGCGGCCATGCGGAAGGCACAGGGAAGGGACACGATACGAACCTCGACTTCCATGTCACGCCGGTCCGGCGGCCGGACCTCGGCGATCCCGTTTTTCTTTGTCTTGGCCCGGCCCTGTTGCTAGAGAGGGCGAGGGCCGTTCACAGGGTTTGGATTATCGCCCGTCTTGGTTAAAGAGGTCTCAACAGGACCCGGAAACGAGGAAATCATGGCGGGCAAGAAGAAGCCTCTCGTCGTCATCACGCGCAAGCTGCCCGACCCGGTCGAGACGCGCATGCGCGAGCTGTTCGACGCCCGGCTCGTCGTCGACGACCGTCCCATGACCCAGCCCGAGCTCGTCGCAGCCGTGCGGCAGGCCGACGTCATCGTGCCCACCATCACCGACCGCATCGACGCCGCGCTCATCGAGCAGGCCGGGCCGAACCTCAAGCTCATCGCCAATTTCGGCAATGGCGTCGAGCACATCGACGTCGACGCCGCGGCGAAGAAGGGCATCACCGTCACCAACACGCCCAACGTCCTCACCGAGGACACGGCCGACATGACCATGGGCCTGATCCTCACCGTGCCGCGCCGGCTGATCGAGGGTGCGGGCATGCTCACCAAGGAAGGCGGCAAGTGGTCCGGCTGGTCGCCCACCTGGATGCTCGGCCGCCGCATCTGGGGCAAGCGGCTCGGCATCGTCGGCATGGGCCGCATCGGCACCGCGGTGGCGCGCCGCGCCAAGGCCTTCGGCCTGTCGATCCACTATCACAACCGCAAGCGCGTGGCCCCCGCCATCGAGGACCAGCTGGAGGCGACCTGGTGGGAAAGCCTCGACCAGATGCTCGCCCGCATGGACATCATCTCGGTCAACTGCCCCTCCACCCCGGCCACCTTCCACCTCCTGTCGGCGCGCCGGCTGGCGCTGATGCAGCCCTCGGCCTACGTCGTCAACACCGCGCGCGGCGACATCATCGACGAGGCGGCGCTGATCCAGATGGTCCAGGACGGTCGCCTCGCCGGCGCCGGGCTGGACGTCTTCGAGCACGAGCCGGCGATCAACCCCAAGCTGGTAAAACTCGCCGCCCAGGGCAAGATCGTGCTGCTCCCCCACATGGGCTCCGCCACCATCGAGGGCCGCGTCGACATGGGCGACAAGGTCATCATCAACATCCGCGTCTGGGCCGATGGGCATCGGCCCCCGGACAGGGTTCTGCCGCACAGGGGGTGAGGGAGGACGCTTCGTTCCCTTCCGCGGCTTCCGGAAGTCAGTATCCGCTGATACGCGGCAGCCAGGTCGAGATTGCGGGAACGAATGTGAGGAGCAGCAGGATCGCCGCGTAGGCGACGAGGAAGTACGGCATGTTGCGTATGATCTCGCTGACGCGCACCTTCACGACGGAAGATACCACGAAGAGGAGGGCGCCCACCGGCGGGGTTACAAGCCCGACCGTCAGGTTCACGATCACCACGATCGCGAAGTGGATCGGATCGATGCCGAGAGTATGGGCTATGGGGCTGAGGATCGGCACCAGAATGAGGACACCCGGCAGCGGGTCCATGAACAAGCCGAACGCGATCAGCAGCAGGTTGACGGCAAGGAGGAAGACGATGGGGCTCAGGTCCCAGGCCCCGATCGTGCCGGCGATGCTTTGCGGTATGCCTTCGATGATGATGATCCATGCAAAGGCGCGCGCTGCCGCCAGGATGAGCAGGATCGCCACGGAAATCAGTGCCGAGCGAAGAAGGATCCCGGGCAGGTCGCGCAGACGCAGCGACCGGTAGACGAACATCCCGCAGAGCAGCGCATAGAAGACGCCGACGACGGAAGCTTCCGTCGGGGTGAAGACGCCGGTGCGAATGCCGCCGACGATGATGACGATCATCATCAAAGCCGGAACGGCCCGAAGTGTCGTCCGTGCCATCTCGCGCCATGGCGGGCGCGGATCGCCTCCTTTGTAGCCACGCTTCCGGCTCACGTGCCAGTTCACGGCTGCCATCGAGAGCGAAATGAGCAAGCCCGGAATTATTCCTGCCATGAAGAGCGCTCCCACGGAGACACGACTGTCCTGCATGGCATAGAGGATCATGATGATCGAAGGCGGGATGATCGGTCCCACCACGGCGCTGGAGACCGTCAGCGCGCTGGCATAGCTCTTGTCGTAGCCCCCCTTTTCCATCATCCGGATCATCATGGCGCCGGGGCCGGCCGCGTCTGCCAGTGCAGAGCCGGAGATGCCTGCGAACATCGTCGACGATAACACGTTCGCGTAGCCGAGGCCTCCGCGATAGTGGCCGACGAATTGGGAGGCAAAGCGCAGCAGCACCTGCGTCATCGCGCCTCCGGTCATGAGTTCGGCGGCAAGTATGAAGAAGGGGACAGCCATCAGGGGGAAGCTGTCGAGACCGGAGAACATCTCCTTGACGACGACGATCTGGGGATAGCTGCTGCCGAGACTGATCGCGGCTCCGGTGGCGATGGCGAGCGCGAAGGCGACCGGCATGCCGATCAGAAGTAGACCGAAGAACGCGACGAACAGGATTACTGCCATCGGGATTCTCCACGCATCATGCGCGATGAGCTTTCAGTCGAGGCGGAGCGCATCGTCTTGCGGATCGTCCAGCGTTTCGAGGCGGCTCTCCAGCACGTAGGACTTTGCGACCAGCAGCAGATGCACGATCAGCAGGATGAAGCCTATCGGCATTGCGGCATAGATGTAGCTGAAGGAAACCCGGGTTGCGGGAGTCACCTGGAAGCGCATTCGCGACAGGTAATCGTATCCCATCCAGACCATGACGACGCAAAAGGCCAGCAGCAGTATGGCGACGACCGTGCGCGTCAGCCGTTGCGCTGGCAACGGCAGCATCTCCTGAAAATTGTTTATGGCCACATGGCCGCCGAAGCGAAGGGCCAGGCCAGCCCCGATGAACGTCATCCATATCATCAGGTAGCGGGCGACTTCTTCGGACCAGGTGATGGAGAAGTTTGTCAGGAAACGGAGAGAGACGTTCGCGAACACGATGCAGGACATGGCCGCCAGCAGCAGCACGAGCGCCCACTTGTTCGCCTCGACGAACCAATGCTCGAACGCCTTCAACTCGCCCTCCCGAAGTTGCAACGGCGCGCAGGGTGCTTCCCTGCGCGCCTGGCGGATCGCGGTGCCGACCGCCTACTTTGTGGCGATGATCTGGTCGATCAGTTCCTTGTCGTACGTCTGATAGTACTGCTCGTACGCGCTCGCCAGTTGCTCCTGGAACGCTGCCTTCTGCTCGGCCGAGAGCTCGCCGACTTTCATGCCGGCTTCCTTGAGCTTGGTAACCCCGGCGCTTTCGACGTTGTCCACGAAGCCGCGCATCGCGCTTACCGCCTCTGTCGCGCCTTTGCGGAAGGCTTCCTGATCCTCTGGCGTCATCTGCTCCCACAATTGCTTGGAGACCAGAAGCATGGCCGGCGAATACACGTGCCCGGAAAGTGTGAGATACTCCTGCACTTCCGACAGCTTGGCTGAGGTGATCACCGAAAGCGGGTTTTCCTGCCCGTCGATCGTACCCTGCTGCAGCGCACTTATGACTTCCGGCCACGCCATCGGCGTCGGTGCCGCTCCCAGCGCCTCGAACGCCGCGATGTGAATCGGATTCTCCATCGTCCGGAGCTTCAGGCCCTGGACGTCCTCCGGGGATGCGATCGGGTTGCGGTTGTTCGTGATGTGACGAAAGCCCTGCTCGCCCCACGCGAGGGCGACCAGGCCGGCATCGTCGAACTTGGCCAGGATGTCCTGACCGATCGGGCCATCGAGTACGTTGCGCGCATGAGCGAGGTCACGGAACAGGAACGGAATGTCGAACACACCGGTCTCCGGCACGAAGTTGCTGAGCGTGCCGGATGAGACGATCGTCGCTTCCACGGTTCCGAGCTGAAGTCCTTCGATCACCTCGCGCTCACCGCCGAGGCCGGAGGATGGGAAGTGACGGAACGAGTAGCGACCGTCCGTCTCGGCCTCGACCACTTCCTGCCACTTCTCCGCGGCGACTCCGTAGTGCGAGTCTGGCGCGGCGGCCAGGGCGTAACCGATCTTCACCTCCTGCTGGGCGGATGCCGGCGCAGCCCAGACCAGACCTGCAAGCGCCAGCGCCAGAGCGGCGGGTGCAGTCGACCTTGCAAACATATTCATCAATTCTCACTCCCAGTTGCGCAGCGTCTGCTACATTCGAGGTTCCTCACCTACTGCCTTTCCTGCAACACCGCTACCCGGAAAAGGGCGGGGGAGCGGCCATCTTCCAAAGCCATTGCCCAAGCAAGCTGGCTCGCGAGACTGCGACGTGCGAGTGGAACGCCCGGCCGGGACAGCACCGTCTTCATGGCGAAAGACCCCGGTGCGAGCGTGGACAAATCCCTCCCCGCGGAAAAAATCCCCGCCGCCAACTCCCTGATTTCCTTCCCCGACTGCCGACTGCCCACTCCCGACTGCCTCCATTCCATCCACGTCTCCCGCACCCCCGCTATCCTTCTCCTCGCAGCCTGCCGTCGGGAACGGGACGTACGACCGGACGACCCAGGCAGGTGTGGCGCCGGAGGATGCCCGCGAACGGTGGCGGGCGTGTTCCGGCCCCCGTCCGGACCGGAGCTGCCCCGCGAGGGGATGGCCGGGATGGCCGGGGGGAAAACGCCGCCGGCGCATGGCAGCGCGTCGAAACACAAAAAGAAACGGACGCGATGCCATGCGCCGTCTCCCGACTGGAAAACCCCGGCCTGAAGGCGCGGGAACGCGCCCGCGCGCCACGACGAAAGGACGAGTGATGGCAAGGAAATCGCGACAGCCCAGATGGACCCCGAACCCCGAATGCGAGGCCGCCTTCGAGCGCATCACGCGGAACGCGCACCAGTGCGCGGCGCTCCTGTGGGGCGAGAAACCCTGCGAGAACCCTGAAGAGGAGGCTTCCGGCCGCGCGCTGATGCTGGCCATGGCCATGGGCTACTTCCTCTGCCGCATCGACCCGAAGGACGCCCTGGCGCTGTATTCCGGCAAGGGCAGCTTCGCCGATTTCGACTACAAGCCCTATCCGCCCGGCTATCGGGTGAAGGACGGCCTCTTCAGCGGCCCCACGATCGCGCCGATGCAGTGAACCGTCGCGCGGAGAGGGGTACTTTCTGACGGGTTGAGAGCGCATCCAAAGACAAAGCGCTCTAAGTGCCCGCCTCCAGCGCCCCCTCGGCACTGACGGCGACCGTCGTCCCGGCAAAGCGCTCGTGAAGCGTCCGGTCGAGCCGCAGCGCCGGCGGCGCCGGCCAGCCCATCTCGCCCGCCACGATCAGGCCCAGCAGCAGGATCGCGTCCGGCTCGTGCAGGACGATCGCCGCCGGCGCCCGGCCGGCGTGGACGAGTTCGAGCAGCACGGCCGACGCCGAGGACGAGCCGATCGTGCCCGGCAGGAAGAGCACGCGCCCGGCGACGCTTTCGCCGTGCTGCGGGTGGCGCACGTCGGCGATGGTTCCGGTCTTCGGATCGACCCCGCCCCAGAAGCTGATCGGCGCCGAAAGCACCAGCGCCGGCCCGCCCGCCGCCGCGCCGGCCACCAGCACCTCGCCCCGCGCCGGGCTCACGCGTCAAGCTCCCGCAGCACCGGCCGCCCCGCCACCGCGCTCTCCACGCAGTCGGCCAGCGACGCGTAGAGCACCGCGTACCCGGTATTGCCCGGCGCGTATTGGGCGAACTTTCCCGAATTCGTCATCAAAACGCCGCCCGCCACCTCCGCCATGATCGGCGTCACCACCACGCAGGTGTCGGCCACGATCACCACCCCCGCCCGTTCGAGTGCAACGCGCCGTTCGGGGCCGGAGGCGTCGAGCGCGTGCCGACCGGTGCAGGCGAAGAGCGGCACGGCAAGCTTTCGGCCTGCCACCAACCGCTCCAGCGCCTCCAGTTCGCGCGGCGAAAGATGCGGACTGCCGATCGCCACCGCGTCGATCCTGTCCGCCCTCTCAGCCGTCGACAGCCGCCGCTGCGCGTCGAGCGCCATGGCCGGCGTGACCGCGATGACCTGCTCCGGTGGCTGCCCGCCCAGCGCCGCCTCGAGGTCCGGCGCCTCCGGCGTCACGCCCGCGATATGGAACAGCCCCACCGCCCCCGTCGAAGCCGCCGCCGCCCCGAAGGCCTTCAGCGCATCCTCGCCCGGGTGGCCGGCAATCCCCGTGACGACACCTACGGCGTTCCCGACCATGCGCCCGAAAAGACTGCCCAACACCGGCCACGCGATCTCCGAGGCGAGGAACGCGGGGGGTAGCGCCGAAACATCGAACACGATCCTCGCCCGCCGGTTCTCCACCCGATGCAGCCCGTTATCCGGCGCCCGTCCCGTGATCGCGCAGGCGATGTCGAGAAAATCGCCGTACCGGTTCGTGCGCGCCCCGAGAACGGAGTTGCAGAACACGACGGCGTTGGATTCCCCCCAGGCGACGTCGGTGCCCTTCTCCGGCCGATGCCCGGCCTGGTAAGGCGCGCAGGTCCAGGAGGGTTCGCAGCCGAGGTCGCGATACGCCCGCATCATCCGCCGCGCCATCTCGCGCTCGGTCCCTTCGAGCCGCACGCGGCAGCTGCCGGTGAGATCCAGCGCCCCGACGTTCAGCGTCGCCCGCACCGCAACCTTCGCCCCGCCGGCCACCAGTTTTTCCGCGAACAGGGTCCCGGAATCGCCATGGTACAGCGCCCCGTCGATATGGGCCGACCGGACCGGAATCAGCCGCGTCGCGCCGATCAGCCGGGCGCTCTCGGCCAGGATGCGCATGGCCATCGACGCGCCGTCGCCATCCCGGCCGGCCGCGATCGCGCGCTCCTCGTCGGTGAGCTGCAGCGCCACGCCCCTACTCGGCCGCCTCGCGCCGGGCACGGTAGCGCATCACGTCGAAGCGCGCGCCGAGCGCGTCGTAGAGAAGCAGCCGGCCGATCAGCGGCTCGCCGATGCCGGCGATGAGCTTGATGGCCTCCATCGCCTGCAGCGTCCCCATCACGCCCGTCAGCGCGCCGAGCACGCCAGCTTCCGCGCAGGAGGGCACCAGCCCCGCCGGGGGCGGTTCGGGAAAGAGGTCGCGATACGAGGGCAGGGGCTCCCCCTCCGGCCCGTTCTCGAAGGGCTTCAGCACCGTCAGCGACCCGTCGAAACGCCCCACCGCCGCCGCCACCAGCGGCTTGCCCGCCGCCGCGCAGGCGTCCGCGACCAGATAGCGGGTATCGAAATTGTCCGAACCGTCGATGACGAGATCGTAGGCCGAGACAAGCTCGGCGGCGTTACCGGCATCGAGACGGACATGATGCCGCTCTACTGCCACATGCGGATTGATCCGGCCGATGGTCTCCGCCGCGCTGTCGACCTTGGCCTTGCCGACCGCCCTGGTGTCGTGGATCACCTGTCTTTGCAGGTTGGACACCGAGACGATGTCGTCGTCGACGATGCCGAGCGTGCCGACCCCGGCGGCGGCGAGATATTCCAGCACCGGGGCGCCGAGGCCGCCGGCGCCGATCACCAGCACGCGGGCGCGCTTGAGCTTCTGCTGGCCCGGCCCGCCGATTTCCGGCAGCACGATGTGGCGCGCATAGCGCTCCAGTTCCTCAGGCGTCAGCGGGTCAGGGCGGCTCTCGTTCATGCCGGGATCATACGCCGCGGCACGCGGAAAGTCAGCCGGCCTCGTCGGCGCGGATCGTGCCTCCCGACACGGTCAGAAACTGTGCCCGTCCGTCGAGCGCGGAGAAGAGGTCGCGTTCGGTGCCGGTCATGAAGACCTGGCAGCCCAGGTCTTCCAGGATGTCAAAAAGCGCGGCGCGGCGGCCCCGGTCGAAATGCGCGGCGATCTCGTCGAGCAGGAGCACCGGCGCCATCCCCGCGATCTCGCCGGTCAGCCGCGCATGCGACAGCACGAGCCCGACCAGCAGCGCCTTCTGCTCGCCGGTGGAGCAGAGCTCGGCGGGCATGTCCTTGGGGCGGTGGCGGGCGAGGAGGTCTGAGCGGTGCGGACCTTCGAGCGTGCGGCCGGCGGCGCGGTCGCGTTCGCGTCCCTCCGCCAGGCGGCGGCGAAAGTCTTCCTCGGCGTCGAGAGACGCGCTCGCGGCAAGCGCTTCCTCCAGGGGGCCGGAAAGCGCCAGGTCGGCCTTCGGGAAAGGACCGGTGTCGGGCGCCCGCTCGATCATGGCCTTGAGCAGCCGCACCATCTCGAAGCGTGCCGCGGCGATGGCGGCGCCGGTCTCCGCCATCTGCGCCTCGATGGCCTCGAACCAGGCTTCGTTTCTTGATCCCTCCGCCAGCAGGCGGTTGCGCCCGCGCATCGCCTTCTCGTAGTCGAGCGCGCGGCGGCCATGGGCGGGGTCGATGGTCAGCACGAGCCTGTCGAGGAAGCGCCTGCGGTCGGAGGCCGGACCGGTGAAGAGCCCGTCCATAGCCGGCGTCAGCCACATCACGCGCAGCCATTCCAGCATCTCGTCGGCCGATCGTGCGGTCGCGCCGTTGATGCGGACCTTGCGCCCCCCGTCCCCCTCGGCTGCGATTTCGCCCGCGCCGGTGCCGATTTCGGCCTCGCCCGACGGACCTTCGATCCGCGCATGGATGGCGAAGCCCCCGGGAGCGGCCTCGCGAACCAGGTCCGCATAGGGTGCCCGGCGAAGCCCGCGGCCGGGCGAAAGCAGGGAGATCGCTTCCAGGAGATTGGTCTTGCCCGCGCCGTTTTCGCCCGACAGCACGACGGCGCCCGGAGCGAAATCGGCGGCGAGGCTGGCGTAGTTGCGAAAGTTCGTCAGCTTGAGCCGGCCGATCGCGGCCCGGCGAGGCCGGCCGGCGGCTTCGCGATCCTCGTCGGCCACCGCCTCAGACGCGCATCGGCATCAGGACGTAGAGCGCCTGTTCATCCGCGAGATCGGTGATGAGCGTCGGAGAGCCGGCATCGGCGAGCATGAATTGCGCCTCCGATCCGTTGAGTTGCGCCGCCACGTCGAGGAGATAACGCGCATTGAAGCCGATCTCGACGGGATCGGAATCGTAGTCGGCCGCGATTTCCTCGACCGCGCTGCCGGAATCGGGATTGTTGACCGTCAGTGTGACCTGGCCGTCGGCGATCGACAGCTTGACCGCGCGGCCGCGCTCGGAGGAGATGGTGGAGACGCGGTCGACGGCCGCCGCGAAGCTCTGGCGATCGATCACGAGCTTCTTGTCGTTGCCCGACGGGATGACCCGCTGGTAATCCGGGAAGGTGCCGTCGATGAGCTTCGAGGTGAGTACGACGCTGCCGATGGTCAGCCGGATCTTGGTGTCGGACAGCTCCACGACCACCTTCACGTCCGGATTGTCGACGAGTTTCTGGAGTTCGCTGACCGTCTTGCGCGGGATGATGATGCCCGGCATGCCTTCCGAACCGGCAGGCGCCTCGATCTCGGCGCGCGCCAGTCGGTGGCCGTCCGTCGCGACGGAACGCAGCATGAGCTTCCCGCCGCTCTCGTGCGTGTGCAGGAAGATGCCGTTGAGATAGTAGCGGGTCTCCTCGGTCGAGATCGCGAACTGGGTCTTGTCGATCAGGCCCTTCAGGGCCGGCGCCTCGAGGCGGAAGATGTGGGAGAAGGAGCCCGCGGTCAGTTCCGGGAAGTCGGACTGCGGCAGGCACTGCAGCTTGAAGCTCGACCGGCCCGAGATCACCGACATGGAGTGGCCTTCCGGATCGGTCTTCAGCATCACCTCGGCACCGTCCGGCAGCTTGCGCACGATGTCGTAGAGCAGATGCGCAGGGACCGTCGTCGCTCCCGCCTGTTCGATCTGCGCGGGCGTCGCCTCCGTCACCTCGAGATCGAGATCGGTCGCCTTCAGCTCCAGGACCGCGCCGTCGGCCTTCAGCAGCACGTTCGACAGGATCGGGATCGTGTTGCGCCGTTCGACCACGCGATGCACGTGGTTGAGCGACTTGAGCAGGTTGGAACGTTCGAGTGTGACGCGCATGACGGACCGGTCTCGTGATCAGGGATGCTTCGAGCGCGAAGCGCAGAAACGAACGGCCCGAAACGGGCCGACAACGAGGGGCAAAATGACAGGAAAAGCGCGGCAAAGGCAAGCCCGCGCGAGGGCTACGCCCCCTTCGCGCGGGCATTCCCGGGGGAAAAGCGCCCCGGTCCGCCGCCCCGCGCGACCGGTCAGGCCGCCTGGTCGTTTATGAGCCTGCGCAGCAGCTCCAGTTCCTGCTCCAGCTTCTCGTCGGTGCCCGAGAGACCTTCGATCTTTCGCACCGCATGCAGCACGGTCGTATGGTCGCGTCCGCCGAACCGCCGCCCGATCTCGGGAAGGGAGCGCGGGGTCATCACCTTCGACAGATACATCGCCACCTGACGCGGCTTGACGATCGTGCGGGTGCGCCGGTTCGAGAGCAGCTCGGTCTTGGATACGTTGTAGTGGCGCGCCACGATGCGCTGGATATCCTCGATCCGCACCCGCTTCGGTTCGCCCGACCGGAACATGTGGCCGAGCAGTTCGTCGATGCGGTCGATCGTCAGCTGTGGTTCGAACGACTGCCGAAACAGCAACTGGTTGAAGGCGCCCTCGAGTTCGCGGCCGCTGCCGGTGACGGTGCGAGCGACGTGCTCCAGGATCTCGTCGGGAATTGCCAGCGACTGGTCTTCCGAGCGGGCCGCTTCCAGACGCTGCTTCAGCATGGACAGGCGCATGGCCATGTCCGGCGCCGACATTTCGAGCGAGACCCCGCCCTGCAGACGCGACCGGACGCGCGGTTCCAGCGATTCCAGATCAGACGCGGGACGGTCGGCAGCGACCACGACCTGTTTGGCGCTGTCGAGCAGCATGTTGATGAGATGGCAGAACTCGTGCTGGATCGACTTGCCCTGCAGGAACTGCATGTCGTCGATGATGAGCAGGTCGATGTCGCGAAGCTGTTCCTTCAGCGTCAGGGCATTGTTGTCGCGGATCGCGGTGGCGAAACGCCACATGAAGTACTCCGCCGTCAGGTAGACGACACGCGAGCCGGGGCGCCGCGCCAGCGACTCGGCGGCGATCGCCTGGAGCAGGTGCGTCTTGCCGAGCCCCACGGAGGCGTGGATGAAGAGCGGATTGAAGCGGATCGAGGTGGATGCATTCTCCGCCACCGTCCGCGCGGCGGCGAAGGCCACGCGGTTCGAGGGACCGTCCACGAAACTGTCGAACGTGTAGCGTCCGTCCAGCGGCGACCCGAGGATGCTCTGCCGAGGGGCGTTGTCTTTTATCGGGGCGCGGGGCTGCGCCTGCTTCGGTGCCGCCAGGACACCGTTGCCCAATGCCGTCTGGGGATTGCGCGTGGCCGGCTTGGCCGGGGCCGGCTCGGCCTCGATCAGTCCGCGGGTCGACCTGGCAGCGGTACGGACGACGATTTCAAGCCGCAGGATCTCGGGCTGTTCCTTCTTCCAGAGCTCGGTGATGAGGGACAGATAGTGATTGTTGATCCAGGAGCGCAGGAACGCCGTGGGTACCGATAGCCTGACAACGCCGCGCGAAGCTTCCGCAAGCTTCATGCGTCCGAACCAGCTCGAATAGACGTCCGCGCCGAGGCGCGCCTGCAACTGAGCCCGCAACTTGTCAAAGATGGAGTCTGCTTCCGAAGCTCCGCCGCGCATCGTGCCTTCTCCGCCGTTGTTGACAATGAAAGGAAGCCCCGCCTGTGCCCCCGTTTCAATTCCGCCGTACATGTCCTCGTTCCTTTTCATTGATCAAAGCTGCCCTCTCGCTCGCAACGGAACGGTCGCGAACGTCCTCGATTTTATCAGGCGGCCGCAGGCCGCACTCCTCGCTACACGTCCCCATTTCCTGCCGCCCCATTCGGGACGGCACGTCCCACTCCAGGCGCTCACGCGCCTTGGTCCCCAGTTTTCGGACAGCGCAAGGACCCCGCCCTGGCGCATACGCCAGGAGACACACGTCCTCACCTTACGCTGGACACGACGCTGACCGCCGCCTCAAACGGGCAAAACTCTAGCGCTCACCGGTTTCAATCCGGCGTGTGAGCGGTTCGAATTTTCCTGGGTATTAAGGGCCGCAGCCCTGTCCCGTTTGATGCTTAGACCTTAGAAAATGCGCTTCCGAGAGGCAAGGCCGCTTCATCGGTTTTTTACGGATATGGCGTAGCCGAGAGGTTGAAATCGGAGCCCTGAACTCAACCGTTCGGATAATTGCTTTGTGAATCAAACTGTTCCGAAACCGGGCATTTTGCGTAAGCGGCTATTAAAGAAATGATAATTTTCTGCTTGACATAATTAATTCACGCTAGCGTGAGGCTGCTGATGAACAAGCTGTGGACATCCCCGCGCAAGCTGTTGTTTTTGCTCCAGAAATCGTGAGCGCCGCTTTGCGGTTGCAAGGGTCCGTTTCCCCACGCCGGTCTGCAGGACGGTTATGCCGGCAAACGAAAAGCGTCCCGTTTTTCGCAATGCACTATGATGCCATGGGCAAGCCATTGGAGGCAAACGAAAAGCCCGGCGTTGCCGCCGGGCTTCATCAAGAATTGCTTAGCCGTATGACGTTGCGTCAGGCGCCGAGAGCCTTCACGCGCTGTGCCAGACGGGACACTTTCCGCGAGGCGGTGTTCCTGTGCAGGACGCCCTTCGTCGCGGCGCGCATCAGCTCCGGCTGAGCGTCCCTGAAAGCCGTCTCGGCCGCCGTCTTGTCTCCGGAAGCGATTGCTTCCTCGACCTTGCGCACGAAGGTGCGCACGCGCGAACGGCGGTTCTTGTTCATTTCGGTCCGGCGGGCGATCTTGCGCGTAGCCTTCTTGGCCGAGCTCGTATTGGCCATGGTGCCTCTCTCGTTTTGCCAGGGTCGCGCCACTCCGATGCCGGCAGGCGCGAAAACAAACGGGCGGCCGGATGGGCCGCCTCAGTCGTGCGGGCTTATAGTCGAGCTTCGGCGATGCGTCAACGCCTTCCGGCGGTGAAATACGAGAGTTTCACGGGCCCGATCGAGTCCTACCAACGGACGGTCGATCGTGCCGGGAGTCTCACCGACGAGGCTCCGATGAGGCGACGGAATGCTCCTCGCTCCGGGGAGCGGTGACGACTTTTATTATATGAGTTCGCCAGCGACCGCAGCCGTCAATCGCTCTCGCCTTCGATGGAGGGCACCGAAACGCCGGCCATCTCGGCGGCAAGCAGCCGCGCCGCGCCGGCGCGAGCGAACCGCATCAGGAGGGACTTGCGGGTGGCCGGCGCCAGCCGGTGTTCGGGAGCGTCGCGGACCACTTCCGCGCCGTAGCCGTCCGACAGGATGAAGCCGCACTCCTCCGGGAAGATCGAGGCCGGGACCTCCGGATGGGTGGCGAAGAAGAAGCGATCTGAGTGAAGCCGGTACTCCGGCCATTTCCGGTCGACGCGGAAATCCTCCACCGAGGACTTGATCTCTATGATCCATATCTCGGCATTGCGGGTGATCGCGATCAGGTCGGCCCGTCGGCCGGATGCAAGCGAAAGCTCCGGCAGGACGTGCGCGTTCATCTGCAACAGCATGCGCTGGACGCCGCGCCGGACCAGAAGCGCGCGTTCCGACTGACGGCCGTCGACGAGGGGATTGAGGGGAATCGGCGAGACGATGGGCATCGGCGCAGAATGCCACCATCGGGTTCGAAGCGAAACCTTCCGTCCAGCAGGTGCAAAAAGGCTCCTGCCATAGCGGCGGTCGCGAGGCCGGTCGGGGCTCCGGGGAACGAAGATGTTGCCGAACTGCAATAATTGTGGCTGAATTCCGCCCGTGGGGACGCGCCGGTGCCGATGAGGCTTGGCAAAATCAAGGTAAACTGCCGTTAAGATTTCGGACCTAATCATGGCTCGAATCGGGCAGGGCCTTCAATCGGGAACGAAGCATGAGAACAAGAGCAATCGTCGTCGCGGCGGGGTTGGCACTGGCGACGGCACTCGCGGGCTGCACGTCCGACGGCACCATCAGCATGTTTTCCTCCTCGTACGGATCGAAGAAGGATTCCGGCTACCAGCTGCCGTCCATTCCCATCTCCAAGGTGCCGCGGAAGTATCATCGGCAGACCGTCCGCTACGACACGAAGGAGAAGCCGGGTACCATCATCGTCGATACCAACGAGAAGTTCCTCTATCTCGTCATGCCGGAAGGCAAGGCGATGCGCTACGGCATCGGCGTCGGGCGCGAGGGCTTCGAGTGGAAAGGCACGGCGCGCGTGGCCATGAAGCGCGAGTGGCCGACCTGGACCCCGCCCTCCGAGATGATAGGCCGGCAGCCGGAACTTGCAAAATGGCGCGGCGGCATGCCGCCCGGTCTGATGAACCCACTCGGCGCGCGGGCGCTCTACCTGTTCAACAAGAATGGCGACACCGGATACCGCCTCCACGGCACGCCGGAATGGAATTCCATCGGGCAGGCGATGTCTTCGGGATGCATCCGGCTGATCAACCAGGACATCATCGACCTCTACGAGCGCGCGGAGAACGGCGCCAAGGTCATCGTTCTCTAAAGAAGAGCGCGGGTCGCCCCATCGCGGCGGCGACCCTTCGATCGTGCCCGGATCCGGCAAAGGCCCGGCACGATCACACCACCTGACGGGTTATTAAGCGCATTCCGGTCGGAACAGTTTGCGGGCGCGGTGTATTGCGTCCTGTGAACAGCCACGGGAGTGCTCAGATGCCGGACCAGATCTGGTGGAAGCGCGGGATCGTCTACCAGATCTACCCGCGATCCTTTCAGGACACCAACGGAGACGGGATCGGCGACCTGGAAGGCATTCGCCGCCGGCTCGACTATCTTGCCTGGCTCGGTGTCGAGGCCATCTGGATTTCGCCCTTCTATCCCTCGCCCATGGCCGATTTCGGCTACGACGTGTGCGACTATCGCGGCGTCGATCCGATGTTCGGGACGATGGAGGACTTCGAGCGGCTGGTTGAAGACGCGCACGCCCGCGACCTCAAGGTTATCCTCGACTTCGTGCCGAACCACACTTCCGAGGAACATCCCTGGTTCCGGCAAAGCCGGCAGTCGCGCGACAACGACAGGCGCGACTGGTACATCTGGCGCGATCCCGCTCCCAACGGAGGGCCGCCCAACAACTGGATCAGCAATTTCGGCGGCTCCGCGTGGCAATGGGACGAAGCCACTGGACAATACTACTACCACGCCTTCCTGAAGGAGCAGCCGGACCTCAACTGGCGCAACCGCGAGGTTCGCGAGGCGATGTACGATGCCATGCGCTTCTGGCTCGACCGCGGTGTCGACGGGTTCCGCGTCGACGTCATCTGGCATCTCATCAAGGACGCGGAGTTCCGCGGCAACCCGCCCAACCCCTCCTTCCAGCCAAGCCAGGCGGAGATCAACCGTTTTCTTCAGGTGCATTCGGCCGATCAGCCGGAGGTGCACGAGGTGATCGCCGAGATGCGGTCGGTTCTGCAGGAGTATCCGGAGCGGGTGCTGATCGGCGAGATCTACCTGCCGCTCGAAAGGCTCGTTGCCTATTACGGCGAGGACCTGAAGGGCGCGCACCTGCCGTTCAACTTCCAGCTTCTCCAGGCCAGCTGGCGCGCGGAGGAGATCGCCAGGCTGATCGTCGAATACGAGGACAAGCTCCCCGATGGCGGCTGGCCGAACTGGGTGCTCGGCAACCACGATCAGAAGCGGATCGCCGCGCGCGTGGGGCTGGAACAGGCGCGGCTTGCCGGCATGCTGCTCCTGACCCTACGCGGGACACCCACCATGTACTACGGCGACGAGATCGGCCTCGGCGAGGTGCAGATCCCGCCGGAGGCCGTGCAGGACCCGTGGGAGAAGAACGAGCCGGGCCTCGGCGTCGGCCGAGATCCCGCGCGCACCCCGATGCAGTGGGAGGACGGGGCCAACGCTGGCTTCACGGCAGGAAAGCCCTGGCTGCCGCTCGCAGCCGATAATGGCGATTGCAACGTCGCCTGCCTTCGTGATGACAAGAACTCGATTCTGTCGCTTTATCATCAGCTGATCCATTTCCGGCAGAGACACCCCGCGCTGAGCGTCGGCTCCTTCGAACTCAGTGGTGCCGAGGGCAACGTGCTGGCCTTCGAGCGCCGCCACGGCGACGAACGCTTCCGGATCGTGCTGAACTTCAGCAAGGAGAACCGCTCCTGCGCGATCCCTCGGGGATCGAAGGCACGTATCGTGCTGTCCACGGCTCTCGACCGCACAGGCGAGGAACTGGATGGATCGGTCGAGCTGCGGCCGAACGAGGGCATCCTGGCGACCCTCGAGCGCGACTGACCGACAAAGAGCCATCCCATCTGCTGTCGGAACGTGACCGCGCGGGAACCGTTGTCATGCCACATTGAAACGGGACGGGTTTGCCGATGCTGGACCTCTGGTACAAGAACGCGGTCATCTATTGCGTCGACGCGGACGCCTTCATGGATTCCAACGGCGACGGGGTCGGCGACTTCAAGGGCCTCGCCGACCGGCTCGACTACATCGAATCGCTCGGCGCCACCTGCATCTGGCTGCTGCCCTTCTATCCGAGCCCCAACCGGGACAACGGCTACGACATCACGGATTTCTACGGCGTCGACCCTCGCCTCGGATCGCTGGGGGATTTCGTCGCCTTCACGCGCGCGGCGCACGACAGAGGGATGCGGGTCCTCGTCGATCTGGTCGTGAACCACACCTCGATCGACCACCCCTGGTTCCAGAGCGCGCGCAGCGACCCGAATTCTCCCTACCGGGACTGGTACGTCTGGTCGGATGAGAAGCCGGAGAACATCCACGACGGCGTGGTCTTCCCGGGCGTGCAGGAGGCGATCTGGACGTACGATCGCAAGGCGAAGAGCTGGTACCTTCATCGGTTCTACAAACATCAGGCTGATCTCAACACCGCCAATCCCGAGGTGCGGGAAGAGATCGACAAGATCATGGGCTTCTGGCTCCAGCTCGGGGTCTCGGGCTTCCGCATGGACGCGGTCCCGTTCCTGATCGAGTACAAGGGGCTGAAAGAGCGTCCGAAGGAGGATCCGGCGGACTATCTGTCGGATTTGCGCCGGCTGCTGTCCTGGCGTCGCGCGGAATCCGTCCTGCTTGCCGAGGCGAACGTCACCATGAAGGAGGTGACCGACTATTTCGGCAAAGATGGAAACCGCATCCAAATGGTCTTCAACTTCATGCTGAACCAGCACATGTTCCTCGGCTTCGTCCGCAAGGATGCCGAGCCCATCCGGCGGGTTCTCGCCATGATGCCGGACCTGTCGATCGAGGGGCAGTGGGGCACGTTCCTGCGCAACCACGACGAACTCGATCTCGGGCGCCTGTCCAACCTGGAACGCCAGGAGGTCTTCAATGCGATGGCGCCCGATCCGGGCATGATCGTCTACGATCGCGGCATCCGGCGGCGCCTGGCGCCGATGCTCGACGGGGACCAGCGCCGGCTCCGGCTCGCCTACAGCCTGATGTTCTCGCTGCCGGGTACGCCCGTCATCTGGTACGGCGAGGAGATCGGCATGGGCGAGAACCTCGATCTCAAGGAGCGCGAGGCGGTCCGCACGCCCTTGCAGTGGTCGTCCCGGCCGAATGGCGGCTTCTCCGTCTGCCCCGGGGAGGACCTCGTCCGCGAGATGAAGGAAGATGGCGAGTACGGCTACGCGAAGGTCAACATCGACGCCCAGAACAATGCCCCCGATTCGCTGCTCAACTTCATCCGCGGCCTGATAAGGGCGCGGCGGGCGGTGCCCGATATCGGCTGGGGGAAGTGGGAGGTCCTGGAGCTCGATTCACGGCTGCTGGGACTGCGGTGCTCCTGGCGCGGCAACGAAATCATCACGATCCACAACCTGTCGGACCAGAACGTCGAAGCCAGGATAGAGGGGAAGGACGAAGGCGAGCCGCTGGTGCCGATCCTGAGCGGAAGCGGCGGACGTGAACCGGTCACCTGTGGCGAGAAGTTCAGCCTGGGACCCTACGATTTCGTGTGGCTGCGCCCCGACGAGGACCGTCGCTGAGCCCGCGGTCGCAGCCCCAAGACCCAGCTATTTGCGCAGCACCACCCAGATAGCGTGGATGATGCCGGGAATGTAGCCCAGCAACGTCAGCAGGATGTTGAGCCAGAAGTGCAGCCCGAGCCCGACCTGGAGGAAAACCCCGAGTGGAGGGAGGATGACGGCTGCCAGTATCCTGATGACGTCCATGATGGGCTGCTCCCTCGCTTTCGACTGCCGAACAACCGCCCGCGGCGCAAACGGTTCCCGCACAACGACAGCCTTGCGCCGTTGCGCGGGGGGACACGGACCGGCGGATGCGATGATGGCGATAGCGTCGGAAGGCCGGGACGGCGCTGTCCGCCGTCCCGCGAAGGGCGAATGGTCAGCCGTACCAGGGACCCATCACCACTTCGGTCTCGGCTTCCGACTCCCGGACCTGCTCGGCGAAGGCCTGGGGATCGCTGTCGCGATAGTGATAGGGGTAGACATATTGCGGCGCGAACTCGGCAACGGCCGAGGCTGCCTGGTCGACATCCATCGTGTAGGGCAGGTTCATGGGGACGAAGGCGATGAAGATGTCCTCCAGCGCACGCATCTCGGGAATGTCTTCCGTATCGCCGGCAATGTAAACGCGCCGCCCGTCGATCGAGAGCACGTAGCCATTGTCGCGCCCCTTCGGATGGTACTGGAGGCGATCCTCGGTGGTGTTGTGGGCGGGGATCGCCGCGATTTCCATTCCCTCCACCGTGGTGCTCTCGCCGTTCCCGATCGCGGTGGCCTTCGATTTCAGGTCCTCCGGAAGCATGTCGTAGACGGCCGGGTTTGTCACGAGGCGCGTATTCTCGGTGACGATCCCGGAGAGCGTTTCCGCGTCGAAGTGGTCGCCATGCTCGTGGGTGATGAGGATGAGGTCGGGCTCCGGTTGCCCCTCATAAGCCGCCGCACCCCCGACGGGGTCATTGTAGATCGTCATGGCGGGCGTGGTCATGACGAAGGAGGCGTGGGAGATCGGATGGATTGTGATCTGGCCGCTCTCGGTGTCATAGGTGTCGCCTTCGCCGTCCTGCGCCCGCGCCGCGTAGGGCATGATCGTGGTCGCGCCGATCGTCGCTAGGCCGGTAAGTCCGAGCATGAGCGTTCCGCGTCGGGTGATGTGCATGGCGTTCTCCGTAGCTTGATATCGAGGGACGTTTGCCGGTTGACGCCGTTCCCCATCGTGAATGGTAGGGAGTGATCGACAGGCGGCGACCACATGGCGTTCAACTCTTCATGAACGTGTCGTGATCGAAGTTTTTTCTCGGTCGCCGACAACGAGAGCCGGGGAAATGTTTCCGCAGCTCGGCATGAGTTCAATCACAGCGAGAAAATTACATAAGTTAACTCCGTTTTGAGCATTTGGGATCAGGCTGATCGAAGGGGAATTTCGATGGCCAAGCTCGCCGGCATCTTCATTTCGACACGCAACCTGAAGCTGATCGGGATCGCCGTCTGGTTCGCCGCCTTTGTCGGCACCGCCTTGGTGCTGGCGGCGTTCAGCTACATGCAGGTCCGGGAAGCGATGCGGCAGGACGCCGAAGCGGGCCTCGAGCAGTTTGTCCGCCTCGACGAAAGCATCCGCGCCGCGTTCCAGGCACTCCGCGCGGATATCGCCGACGCGCCGTGTTCGGCGGGGTTCCAGCTGCACATGAGGAAGGTGGCCTATCTCCCGGACGGCCTCAACGAGTTCTTCTACGCGCCCGGGGGCATTGTCGAATGCTCAGTCAACGTGGAGCGTTTTGCCCAGCCGGTGCCGCTCGGCGAACCCGACTTCGCGACCGCGGACGGGAAGAGCTTCTGGATCGATCGCGACATCAGTTTCGCTGGACTGCCGGGCATGGTCGGCACCATCGTCCTCCATGATCGGTTTGCCGCCGTGGTTCCGCGCCAGGAGATGAAGCTTCCGTTGCCGGCCTGGATGAAGGCCGAGGCGGTGCTGGTAGCGCCGAACGGTCGCTGGTGGCATCGCAGCGGAAACGAATGGGTTCACCAGGACGAACAGCTTTCGAAACGCCGCGGATGGACGGATGGCCTGTTCGCGGTGCGCCAGAAGGTCTGCGTGACAGAGGGGTTCCACTGCATCTCGATGCGCGCGGCGGTCGCCGAACTGGCTGCGCACTACAAGCTTCCGGTGGCGGTGCTTCTCGTCCTAGCAGGCACGATCGCCAGTTGGATTACGCGGCTCGCTCTCAGGTTCATGCGCCGCTTATGGTCCTTCGAGGCGCGCTTCCTGCGCCATCTCGACGAAAACTCGATCGTTTGTGCCTACCAGCCGATCATCGAGGTGAAGACGGGCGCGGTCATCGGCTGCGAAGTGCTCGCCCGCTGGCGCGACATCGACGATGCGATCGTCTATCCGGACCGCTTCCTGCCTCTCGTGCAGAAACACGAACTCACGTCGCGGTTCACCCGACTCGTCATCGAGAAGGCATACCGCGACCTCACCGCGGCCTCGTTCGACGGGCAGCGTCTCCAGGTGAACTTCAACGTCTTCCCGCGTGATCTCGATGCCGCCGCGCTCGTGCGCACCTTCTCCATCTTCGACGACGCACGAGACCGGTTCGAACTCGTGCTCGAGATCGTCGAGTGCGACCACGTCGACCTGGCAAAGGGGCAGTCGCATATCCGCGCGCTCCGCCGGGCCGGTTTCAAGGTCTACATGGACGACTTTGGGACCGGATACTCCACGCTGAAGCATCTGGCGGAACTCGACGTGGACGGCGTTAAGCTGGACCGATCCTTCGCCATGGCGCCCACCGGCAGCATCATGTCCGAAATGCTCCGTCACGCCATAGACATGGTGCATGCCGCAGGCAGGAAGATCGTCGTGGAAGGCGTCGAGACGGCCGAACGGCTGGCGCAGCTTGAGGCGGACACGGCACGCGTGGACTTCGCACAGGGCTATTTCATCGCGCGGCCACTGGATCTGGAGCGCTTTTCGCGCTTCGTGCTCGACAGATCCTTCGAGGCCGTTCCTCAGCGAAACGCCGCCTGACGAGCCGGCCCTCCCGTATCCATTTCCCATGTTTCGCGCTATAGACCGCGCCCAGAACCCGAACTGCGCGGCACTGATGGCGAAGACAGCCCTGAAACTGGATGAAATGATCGATGGTGAGGCACTCCGGCGCGAGTTGACCGCACTGACCCTTGCAGACAGCGGCGACGGATCGACGCCCGAGATACGCGCCTCGGTTCTTCAGAAGCTGCGCGAGACACTGGCGGCAGGCCATCGCAAAGCCGAGGCGATGTTGATGGAAGACGGCGGCGGAACGGCTTGCGCCGCCCGGCTGTCGCATCTCATGGACGAGGTCATTCGCGCCCTCTACGACTTCGCCGTCACCCACGTCTACCGCTCCAAGAACCCGTCCGCCGGAGAGCGCATGACCGTCGTCGCGGTGGGCGGATACGGCCGCGGGACCCTGGCGCCGGGTTCAGACATCGACCTGCTTTTCCTGCTGCCCTACAAGCAGACACCGTGGGGCGAGCAGGTGGTCGAATACCTGCTCTACATGCTGTGGGACCTCGGGCTGAAGGTCGGCCATGCGACTCGCAACATCGACGAATGCGTGCGTCTTTCGCGCACCGACATCACGATCCGGACCGCCGTGCTCGAGGCGCGCTACCTCTGGGGCGATACGGGCCTGTTCGACGAACTCGTGAAGCGCTTCGACAAGGAGGTCGTCAGTTCCACGGGCGCCGAATACGTCCAGGCGAAGCTCGCGGAGCGCGACGAGCGGCACCGCAAGGTCGGCGCCAGCCGCTATCTCGTCGAGCCCAACGTGAAGGACGGCAAGGGCGGGCTGCGCGACCTGCACACGCTGTTCTGGATCGCGAAGTACTACTATCGCGTCCGCACCGGCGAGGAACTCGTCGAGAAGGGCGTCTTCACGCGCAAGGAATACCTTCAGTTCCGTAAAGCGGAGGATTTCCTCTGGGCGGTGCGCTGCCACCTCCACTTCCAGACGGGGAAGGCGGAGGAGCGCCTGCATTTCGACATCCAGCGCGATATCGCCGAAAGGCTCGGCTATACGAGCCATCCCGGCCTATCGGCGGTCGAGCGCTTCATGAAGCACTATTTCCTCGTCGCCAAGGAAGTGGGTGATCTGACCCGGATCTTCTGCGCCGCGCTCGAGGAAGAGCAGGCCAAGCACGTGCCGGGGTTCAACCGCCTTCTTCAAAGCTTCCAGCGCAGGCGGCGCAAGCTCGCCGGCACGTCGGACTTCATCGTCGACAACGACCGTATCAACATCGCCGACGACGGGGTTTTCGAGCGCGATCCGGTCAATCTGCTGCGCCTGTTCTGGTTCGCCGACAAGCACGGGCTCGAGTTCCATCCCGATGCGCTCAAACTTGTCACTCGTTCGTTGAAGCTGATCGACCGCGATCTCCGCCGCGACCGGGAGGCGAACCGGCTGTTCATGGACGTGATGACGTCCGGCCGGAATCCGGAGCTGAACCTAAGGCGCCTGAACGAGGCAGGGGTGCTCGGGAAACTGATCCCCGATTTCGGCAAGATCGTCGCGATGATGCAGTTCAACATGTACCACCACTACACGGTGGACGAACATCTCTTGCGCTGCATCGGCGTGCTGGCCGAGATCGAGCGGGGCGACGGCGAAAAGGCCCATCCCCTCGCCCACAAGCTGATGCCCGGCCTGAAGCCGCAGCGCGAGATACTCTATACCGCCCTGCTCCTGCACGACATCGCCAAGGGCCGGCCGGAGGATCATTCGGAAGCGGGTGCCAAGATCGCCCGCAAGCTTTGCCCGCACATGGGATTCTCGGCTGCCGAGACCGAAACCATCGCCTGGCTGGTGGAGCACCATCTCCTGATGTCGATGACGGCGCAGACGCGCGACCTCAACGACCGCAAGACCATCGACGACTTCGCCGACGTCGTGCAGTCGGTCGAGCGGCTGAAGATGCTGCTCGTACTGACGGTCTGCGACATACGCGGGGTCGGGCCGGGGGTCTGGAACGGGTGGAAAGGACAATTGCTGCGCACCCTCTACTACGAGACCGAACTCCTGCTCACCGGCGGTTTTTCGGAAGTCTCGCGCGCCAAGCGGGCCGAACAGGCGCGGGAGCAACTCGCCGAAGCGCTCTCGGGCTGGCCGGAGCGGGAGCGCGACAACATTCTCAAGCTTCACTACGACAACTATCTGCTGACGATGGATCTGGAAGATCAGGTCCGGGACGCGGAGTTCATCCGGGAGGCGGACGCCAACGGAAAGGTGTTCAGCGCTGGCGTGACGATGCGCGCGTTCGAAGCCGTGACCGAGATCACGGTGCTTACGCCCGACCATCCGCGCCTGCTTTCGGTCGTCGCTGGCGCCTGTGCCGCGGCCGGCGCCAACATCGTCGATGCGCAGATTTTCACCACCACGGACGGCCGCGCTCTGGATACCATCCTCATCGGCCGCGAGTTCGACCGCGACGAGGACGAACAGCGCCGCGGGGTGCGCGTCGGGCGGCTCATCGAGGACGTGCTTTCGGGCCGTAGCGAGCTGCCCGAGATGATCGAGAAGCGCGCCAGGCCGAAGCGCGGCCACAAGACGTTCCGCATCGAGCCGCGGGCCGAAATACGCAACACGCTCTCGAATCGCTTCTCGGTGATAGAGGTCGAGGGGCTGGACCGGCCGGGATTGCTGTCAGAGATAACCGGGGCGATCTCCGATCTTTCACTCGACATCACCTCGGCGCACATCACCACCTTCGGCGAAAAGGTGATCGACACCTTCTACGTGACGGACCTGACCGGCCAGAAGGTCGAGAACCCGACCCGGCAGGAGGCGATCCGCGACAGGCTCATTGCCACGCTCGGCGGTCCCAGCCGGGCGCAGAAGCTGAAGCTCGCCGCCGAATGATCCAACTGGTCCGGCGCTTGGCCGCGGAAGGCGGTAAAAGGTCATGAGTCTCGTCGGCAAGTTCGCCAGCGTCGGCGGCGCGACGATGGCAAGCCGCGTTCTCGGCTTCGTGCGCGAGGCGCTGATCGGGGCCGCCCTCGGCGCCGGTCCGGTCGCGGATGCCTTCTATGCCGCCTTCCGCTTTCCCAACCTCTTCCGACGGCTCTTCGCCGAAGGCGCGTTCAACACCGCCTTCATCCCGCTCTTCGCAAAGGAGCTGGAAGCGGACGGGATGAACGGCGCGCGCCGTTTTGCGGAAGAGGTGCTGTCGGTGCTGGTCGTCGCGCTGCTGGTCCTTTCCGTCATCGCCATCTTCTTCATGCCCGCCCTCGTCGGGACGATCGTCGCGCCGGCCTTCGCCGACACGCCGGAAAAGTTCGACCTCACGGTCCTGATGACCCGCATCATGTTCCCGTATCTCTTCTGCATGTCGCTGGTGGCGATGCTGTCGGGGATCCTGAACTCGATGCGCCGGTATTTCCTGGCGGCCATCGTGCCGGTGCTCCTCAACGTCATCCTGTCGGTGGTGCTGGTCGCGGCGCTCTACGCCGGGGTCGAATCGCGCACCACGGGCATCTGGCTCGCCTGGGGCGTCCTCGCGTCCGGCATCGCGCAGCTCTTGTTCCTGATCATGGGCGTAGGGCGCGAGGGCTACTCCATGGGCTTCCGCCGCCCCCGCATGACGCCCAAGGTCAACCGCCTGCTGCTCCTGATGGGACCGGCCATGCTGACCGGCGGCGTGACGCAGATCAACCTGCTCGTCGGGCAGATCATCGCCTCGGCGCAGGACGGGGCCATCGCGCTGCTCAACTATGCCGACCGCATCAACCAGCTGCCGCTCGGCGTCATCGGCATCGCCGTGGGAGTGGTACTGCTGCCGGAGCTCTCGCGTGCCCTGAAGGCGGGCGACGAGAAGGACGCGCAGCACCTGCAGAACCGCTCGCTGGAATTCGCGCTCGGCCTGACTTTCCCAGCTGCCGTCGGCTTCCTGGTCATGCCGGGGCCGATCGTCAGCCTGCTCTACGAACGCGGCGCCTTCACCGAGCAGACCACGCAGCTGACGGCCGCCGCACTCGCCGCATTCGCCGCCGGCCTACCGGCCTATGTCCTCATCAAGGTCTTCTCGCCTGGCTTCTTCGCGCGCGAGGACATGAAGACGCCGATGTGGTTCTCGATGATCGCGGTGGCGGTGAACATCGCCGGCAGCCTGGCGCTGTTCCCGTTCTACGGCCATGTCGGCCTCGCGGCCGCGACGTCGCTCTCGGCCTGGATCAACGTGATCCTGCTCGCCGCCACGCTGTGGCGCCGCGACGCCTTCCGGCCGTCGCCGGCGACGCTGCGGCGGTCGGGCCTGATCGTATTCGCAGGCTTGGTCATGGGCGCCGCGCTCTGGGTGCTACAGGTGACGCTGGCACCGTGGCTCGACGGCCCGCTCTTGGTCCGCCTGGCAACCGTGCTCGGCATCATCGCCGCCGGGGCGATCGTCTATTTCGGGATCGTGATTGCGACAGGGGCGCTGGATGGAAAGCAGATCGCGGGGATGCTGCGACGACGGAAGGTCAAAGGACGACTTCCAGGTCCGTGAATCGGAACTCGTCCGCGGTCGATAGGATCGGGATTCCGTGGTGTTTCGCGCAGGCGTAATGGAAGCAGTCTCCCAGATTGAGGCGTCGCCGGCCGCTGCCGAAACGTTCCGCAGCCTCGACGGCAAGGAGGGCAACCTCGTCGGCGGGAGGAAGATCGATCAGGTCGATGCCACGTTCGTCCATGAAACGGCGGACCAGACCAGCTGCCTGGGTGGGGGCAATTCCGAACTTCCGCGGATTTGCGAGCGCCATTGCCGCCTCCCAGACCGCGATGGGCGAGGTACTGCGGGTCTCAGCAGACGCAATGGCCTCGGCGCATCTCGCGGCCTCCTGCTCGTCGCTCAGGATCGCTATGATCGCCGCGGCATCGACAAACATCAGGAGTCGCCGGAAAGGTCGTCGAAGAACGATTGCGGCAGGGGGGTGCGTGCCTGGTCGGTGAGTTTGATACCGAACTCGGCGCGCAGCCGCGCCGCAGTCTCCATCGGCGTTTCCTGCTCCCGACGGCGTTCGATCGCTTCGCGCATCGCCATGATGACGGCTTCCGAAAGTCCGATCCCTTCCATCTCCGCGAGCCTGCGCGTCAGGCGATCCGCTTCCTTGTTGGTGATGTTGATGGACATTGGTTGACCCTACCGTGTAGAGGGGAACATGTAGATAAAGCTGGCAACAGTCAATTCTCGTCATCGCAGCGAGGACGCTCTTGCGCGTCTCCACGCCTTGCCCCATAAGCCCGCTCGATTTTCGCCGCGCGCGAAACGGCCCTCCACAAGCCACGAGGAAACTATGTCCGCCTTCAAGCCGCTCGTCTTCTCCGGCGTCCAGCCGACCGGAAACCTCCATCTCGGAAACTATCTCGGTGCGATCCGCAAGTTCGTGGCGCTGCAGGAGACGCATGACTGCATCTATTGCGTCGTCGACCTGCATTCGATCACGGCGCAGCTCGTCCATGACGATCTGGTCGAACAGACGCGGTCCATCACCGCGGCGTTTCTCGCCTCGGGCATCGATCCGAAGAAGCACATCGTCTTCAACCAGAGCCGCGTGCCGCAGCACGCCGAACTCGCCTGGATCTTCAACTGCGTGGCGCGTATCGGCTGGATGAACCGGATGACGCAGTTCAAGGACAAGGCCGGTAAGGACCGCGAGAACGCCTCGCTGGGCCTGCTCGCCTATCCGAGCCTGATGGCGGCCGACATCCTGGTCTACCGCGCGACCCATGTGCCCGTCGGCGACGACCAGAAGCAGCACCTGGAACTGACACGCGACATCGCGGCGAAGTTCAACAACGACTTCTCCGCCAGGATCGCTTCGCTCGGCCTGGGCGTCGAGATGGAAATGGGCGAGGAGACGGTGAACGGCTTCTTCCCGTTGACCGAACCGCTGATCGAAGGCCCGGCCACGCGTGTCATGAGCCTGCGCGACGGGTCGAAGAAGATGTCGAAGTCGGACCCGTCGGACCTGTCGCGCATCAATCTGACAGACGATGCGGACACGATTTCCAAGAAGATCAGGAAGGCCAAGACCGATCCCGAGCCGTTGCCGTCCGAACTCGACGGATTGAAGGAGCGTCCGGAAGCCGAGAACCTCGTCGGCATCTACGCCGCGCTTTCGGAACGGTCGCGAGAGGACGTGATCGCCGAATTCGGCGGCCAGCAGTTCTCGGCCTTCAAGCCGGCGCTCGCAGACCTTGCTGTCGACCGGCTCGCCCCGATCGCCGCGGAGATGCGGCGCATATCGGCCGACCGGGCCTTCGTCGACAGCGTCCTTAGGGACGGCGGCGAGCGTGCCGGCGCGAAGGCGGAGGCCACGATGAAGGGCGTGCGCGAGATCATCGGCCTGCTGGCGGATTGAGACCGCGACAGGAGAGTTCCCGCGGGCAGCTTGCGGCTGCCCGACCGCGATGGCAGATTGCGGCCTTCGTCAACAGTGCGGGATGACTGAATGGTCTCGAAACGACTGAGCCGGGAAGCCGGCCACCGGCGCAAGTTCCTTGCCATCGTGGACGACACGCCCGAATGCGAGCGGGCCGTGGCCTACGCATCGCGCCGCGCGGTGAGCACCGGCGGAGCGCTCGTCCTTCTCTTCGTCATCGAACCGGGCGATTTCCAGCAATGGTTCGGCGTCGAGAAGATCATGCGCGAGGAGGCGAACGCGACGGCGTCTGCGGCGCTGGACGCGGCGGCGTCAAAAGTGCGGGAACGGTCGGGCATAGAAGCCGAGCTCGTCATCCGCGAAGGCGATCCATCGGAAGAGATCCACGCACTCATCGAGGAAGACCAGGACATAGCGATCCTCATCCTCGCCGCGGGCTCCTCCAAGGAGGGGCCGGGCCCCCTCGTCTCGTCGATTTCGGGCAAGGGAGTGTCGTTCCAGATCCCGGTGACGGTGGTTCCCGCGAACCTGACCGACGAGGATATCGACAGCCTCGCCTGAAAAGCCATTCCGCTTATGCGACTCAACGCGGTTCGGAATTGCTTGATAAGGGCGCCCGTTGCGCCTATTTAGAACTATTCAAAACTACAGAGGCAGGAGATCCCGCCATGTTCATCCAGACGGAAGCCACGCCGAACCCGGCGACGCTCAAGTTCCTGCCGGGGAAGGTCGTCCTCAACGAGGGAACCGCAGATTTCCGCGATGCCGACAGTGCCCGCGTAGCCTCGCCGCTCGCTGCCCGCATCTTCGACGTTCCGGGCGTGACCGGCGTCTTCTTCGGCTATGACTTCGTCACCGTCACCAAGGACGGACCGGAATGGCAGCATCTGAAGCCCGCGATCCTGGGCTCCATCATGGAGCATTTCATGTCCGGCGCACCGGTCATGGCCACGCCCGAAAGCACCGGCGACGCGGAGAGCGGCGAAGAATTCTATGACAAGGCGGACTCGGAGATCGTCGTCACGATCAAGGAGCTTCTCGACACGCGCGTGCGGCCGGCCGTTGCCCAGGATGGCGGCGACATTACCTTCCGCGGCTTCGAGAACGGCACGGTCTTCCTGCACATGAAGGGTGCCTGCGCCGGCTGCCCATCGTCCACGGCGACGCTGAAGCACGGCATCCAGAACCTGCTCCGGCACTTCGTCCCGGAAGTCCAGCAGGTCGAACAGGTCGTCTGATCAGGCTTTTTTGCTTTACGGCGAATGTGGAACGAGCGGGCCCTTTCGGGCCCGCTCGCATTTTTGACCTACTCTCGTCGTCCGGTTGGACGCTGGCCCTCAGGCCGCCGGCTGCTTCGTCTTCCTGAGGTAGGGCAGGATGGTGTCGAAGGAGCCGAAGCGGTTTTTCGCATCCTCGTTCGAGACCGCGGCGGTGATGATGACGTCCTCGCCGAACTTCCAGTCGGCCGGGGTGGCGACCTGATGCTTGGCAGTCAGCTGGATCGAATCGATCGCGCGCAGGATCTCCGAGAAGTTCCGGCCCGTGGTCATCGGATAGCTCAGCACGAGCTTGATTTTCTTGTCCGGTCCGATGACGAACACGGAACGCACGGTCGCGTTGTCGGCCGGCGTGCGGCCCTCCGAACTCTCGCCCGCACCAGCGGGCAGCATGTCGTAGAGCTTCGCGACCTTCAGGTCCTTGTCGCCGATGAGCGGGTAGTTGACCGAATGGCCCGTCGCGACCTGTATGTCTTCCTTCCACTTCGCGTGGCTCTCGACCGGATCGACCGAGATGCCGATGATCTTCACGCCACGCTTCTCGAATTCGGGAGCGTAGCCGGCCATCGATCCGAGTTCGGTCGTGCAGACGGGGGTGAAGTTCTTCGGGTGGGAGAACAGGACCGCCCAGCCGTCGCCGATCCAGTCGTGGAAGTTGATGGTTCCCTGCGTGGTCTCGGCGGTGAAGTCCGGCGCGGTATCGTTGATGCGAAGGCCCATGATGGCTTCTCCTTCTGTGAAGGGCCGCCTCGGCGGCCCGGATGGATCAGCGAGGAGGATAGCGCTTTCGACGAAGCCTGCGAGGCAGCCAAAGCCGGAATTCGGCATGGAAGAGGACAGTATTCCGGTCGGAAGGCTCGAAAGAGAACCTTTTTGCGGAGACTGCCGACCGAAGTCTCCAGACGCAACTGCCGCCTGCTCCAGACCATGCAAGCGGCGCGTCCGGAAGGACGCATCGGCGGGCGGCATGGCCTCGATGGCATTGAGACGAGCTACCAGCCGAACTGGATGGTGGCGCCGGTGCGCCCGCTGCCATTTTGGACGGCGTGGCCGCTGGTGTTCCTGCCGAACTGGAACAGGCCGTAGGCGTTGCGGTTGCCGTTCTGCCGGACGGTTCCGTTGTGGCCGTTGCCTTCCTGATGGACGATACCGAGATTGCCGCCGCCGTTCTGGAGCAGGCCGGCGACGTTTCCGGAGCCGCGCTGCTTGATGCCGCCGTTCTTGATACCGTTGTAGAGAGAATACATCTGCAGACCCGCGCGCAGGGCTTGCGCATCCCGTGCATTTCCGGGTGCGATGTGGAACGAGACCGAGCCACCCGCCGAAGCCGGGACAGTGAGACCCGCGGTGGCGATGGTGAGGGCCACGAGGCTTGCCGCGGCGGTCTTGATCAGCTTGGTCATAGTCTCTCTCCTGGATTTGACTTCGCTCTTTGCGGCTGTCAGTCCTTGTCCAGCCGATGAGGAGAGTTTGACGTGTTGCCGCTGAACCGTGCCGGAACCATGCATTCAGCGGGCGTTCAGGGGCGCGGACACCTTCGTCGCACTGCCGCGGATGCGCGACGCAAAAGGGGCCCCGGCGGATGCCGGAGCCCTCGTGCAGAAAGAGCAAGTTGAAGTTCAGGTGGCTCCGCCGACGCGCTCGTCGCAGCGATAGGTCTTGCCGCCGGCGGTGACTTCGAGGCGGGCATCGTAGATCGAGCCGTGACTGCCGAGCATCACCTCGCTGAGGGTCGTGGGGCTGCCGGCCTTCGCGGAGAAGTCGCCGCCCTGCGAGATGTCGGAACTGCCCGATCCACCGGCGCTCTCCACCCGGAAGGTGTAGGACCCGCTGACGGCCTTGTCGGCGCGCACGACGCCTTGCAGCGTCACCATGCCGCCAGAAGTGATCGCCTGGATTTCGCAGCGGACCGGGCCACTGGAGGAACCGGCCTGTCCGGCGCCGACCGATGTGGCGGCCGCGCCGGCCCCCAGCAGGAGCGTGGCGGCGGGAATGAGCATGCGTCTGCCTGTTGAAAACATCGTCTTTTCTCCTTCGTCATCGAGGAAAGCCGGGGAAAGCCGCTCGCTTCCCCCGGCCGGTGAAGCCTTGCTCGGACGATCACGGGCAGGTCTGGACGAATGCCGCCACGTTGCCGTTGCCGCCCTGCGAAACGTTGGCGTTGCAGCCGTTTCCGACCTGTACGCCGGCGGCGATGTTGCCGTTGCCGTCCTGGGTGATGATCGCGTTGTGGTTGTTGCCAAACTGGCCGACGCCGGCGGCGTTGGCCCTGCCGCGCTGCCAGGTGTCGGCGTAGTTGTTGTAGCCCTCCTGGCCGATTGCGGAGAGGTTGCGCCGGCCTGTCTGGTTGGCGATGCCGGTGTTGCGGCCGCCATTCTGGTAGAGGCCGATCTGGTTGCGCTTGCCGGTCTGGGCGCCGCCGGCCGCATGGCCCCAGCCGTACTGCTGGATCTTGACCTGGTTGGCCATGGCGGGGACCGAAACGATGCCCATGACGGCGGCGACGGCGGTGGTGATGAAGAACTTGCGGGTCATCTCGATTTCCTCTTCTCGTTGGGGCGGTCGTTGCCGCTTGCTGACGGTTCGAGTTCTAGGGGAGCGGTCCGGAACCCGACCTGAACCGGCCGTTCAGATTGGGTTCAGTGGAAAATGACCCGCAGCCACCCTTCGAGAACCGCGGGCGATAGGCGCTGCCTTTCCAAGGGCCGCGTTCCTGCTGTAGGTCTTTCGGCCATCATGGAGCGGTGCCGGAAAGTGCCGGACGCTGGGGGAGACGAGAATGACGAACCACATGTTCGGTGCCATCCGGAATGCCGCCACGGAGTTCGGTGCGCTCTTCGTGGAAACGACCGACGGGCGGCGCTGGACCTATGGCGACATGATCGCGGAATCCGGCCGCCTTGCCGAAAGGCTCGTCGAACGCGGGGTGCAGCCCGGCGACCGGGTTGCCGCGCAGACCGAAAAGAGCGTCGAGGCGCTGATGCTCTACCTCGCCTGTCTCCGGGCCGGCGCCGTCTATCTGCCGCTCAATCCCGCCTATACGCTGCCGGAACTCGGGTACTTCGTCGGCGACGCGGAGCCGCGACTGCTCGTGGTGGCGCCGGAAAAGGCTGCCGGCGCGCGTGAGGTCGCCGATCGCCACGGCGCGCATCTGGACACGCTCGACGCCAATGGCGGGGGTTCACTGCTGGAGGGGCTGGAGGCGACATCCGGCGATTTCAGCGACGTCGCGCGGGGCGCCGACGACCTCGCGGCAATCCTCTACACCTCCGGCACGACCGGCCGATCCAAGGGGGCGATGCTGACGCACGACAACCTTCTGTCGAATGCCGTCACCCTCGTCGACTACTGGGGCTTCACGTCGGACGACCATCTCATCCATGCGCTGCCGATCTTCCACACGCACGGCCTGTTCGTCGCGTCGAATGTGGTGCTGCTGTCGGGCGGGTCGATGATGTTCCTGCAAAAATTCGATCCCGAAGAGGTGCTGCGCCTCATGCCGGCTGCCACGACGATGATGGGCGTTCCCACCTTCTATACGCGGCTCCTCCAGCATCCGGGCCTGAACCGCGAGACGGCGGCGGGGATGCGGCTCTTCACGTCGGGATCCGCGCCGTTGCTGGCCGAGACGCATCGGCAGTTTAAGGAGAGGACCGGTCACGCGATCCTCGAGCGCTACGGCATGACAGAGACGAACATGAACACCTCAAATCCCTATGACGGCGACCGGATCGCCGGGACGGTGGGCTTCCCGCTGCCCGGCGTCGACCTGCGCATCGTCGATCCGGAGAGCGGCGCGGCGGTACCGCAGGGCGAGACGGGCATGATCGAGGTTAAGGGTCCCAACGTCTTCAAGGGCTATTGGCGCATGCCGGAGAAAACTGCTTCGGAGTTCCGCGACGACGGCTTCTTCGTCACCGGCGACTTGGGCATCGTCGACGGGCGCGGCTACGTCCAGATCGTCGGGCGCGGCAAGGACCTCGTCATTTCGGGTGGCTACAACGTCTATCCGAAGGAAGTCGAGACCGAGATCGACCAGCTTCCAGGCGTAGTGGAGAGCGCGGTGATCGGCGTTCCGCATCCCGACTTCGGCGAAGGGGTGACCGCGGTCGTGGTGAAGGAGGCGGGGGCGTCGATCGACGAGGCGTCGGTCGTCGCGAGCCTACAGAACAGGCTGGCACGCTACAAGCAGCCGAAGCGGGTGATCTTCGTCGCGGACCTGCCGCGCAATACGATGGGCAAGGTGCAGAAGAACGTGCTGCGCGAGGAGTATGCCGCGATCTACGAAAAGGCGCGGTAGGGACGACCGCCCGCGAAGGCTTCAGCGCGGCGCGCGCTTGGCCAGGATGCGCTGCAGCGTGCGGCGGTGCATGTTGAGCCGGCGCGCGGTCTCGGAAACGTTGCGGTCGCACATCTCGTAGACGCGCTGGATGTGTTCCCAGCGCACGCGGTCGGCCGACATCGGGTTTTCCGGCGGCTCGATCTTCTCGCCCTTGGTGCGGGTGAGAGCCGCATAGACCTCGTCCGCATCGGCTGGCTTGGCGAGATAGTCGATCGCGCCGAGCTTCACGGCCGTCACCGCCGTTGCGATGTTGCCGTAACCGGTGAGGATCACCGTGCGCGAATCCGCACGCTTCTCGCGGATGGCCGAGACCACGTCGAGGCCGTTGCCGTCGCCCAGCCGCATGTCGACCACCGCGTAGGCGGGCGCTGCCGTCTTCACCTTGGCCTGCGCCTCCTCCACGCTCTCGGCCGTCTCCACCTCGAAGCCGCGGCTTTCCATGGCGCGGGCGAGGCGGGTGAGGAACGGTTTGTCGTCGTCGACGATCAGGAGCGAGCGATCCTCGCCGAGTGCGTCGTCTGTTTCTGCGGTCATGATGTCGTCATCCGGGAAGCTTCGCCCCTTATGTATTCAAAAAAAGCTCTATGTCCATTCGGGCGGGCGTCATCCGGCCGCCTCCGCCAGCCCGCCTTGGCTCAGGAAGACCTCGCGCGGCCAGGTGACCTCGACCTCGGCGCCCTGTCCGGGTGCCGAGCCGTTGCGGAAGGCCACCGCTGCGCCGGATCGTTCGAGCAGCGTCTTGGCGATGAAGACGCCGAGACCCAGGCCGCCGCCGCCTTCGACCTGCGCGCCGGAGCGGGTGGTCATGTAGGGTTCGCCGATGCGGTCCATGATCTCCGGTGGAAATCCCGGCCCGTCGTCGCTGACATGAATCCTGACGCGGTCCTGGTCCCAATCCCATCGGATGGCTACGCTCTCGCGGGCGAAGTCGACGGCGTTCTCGACGAGATTGCCGAGCCCGTAGATGACGCCCGGATTGCGCCGGCCGACGGGCTCAGGCCCGATCATCTTTCCTGGCTTCAGGTGAATCTCGATGCCGAAATCGCGGTGGGGCGCGATGACGTCCTCGATCAGCGAGGTGAGCGGCAGCCTCGCAAGGTGTTCCTCGCTCTGCGACGACAGGCTGGTCAGCCGCTTCAGGATCTCCTTGCAGCGCTCGCTCTGGGAGCGGAGCAGGGCGATGTCCTCGTGCAGCTTGGGATCGTCCGCAAGCGCGAGCTGCATCTCCTTCGCCACGAGCGCGATGGTGGCGAGCGGCGTGCCGAGTTCGTGGGCGGCCGCCGCCGCGAGCCCGTCGAGCGCGGAGAGATGCTGTTCGCGTTGCAGGACGAGTTCGGTCGCCGACAGCGCCGCCGCGAGTTGGCGCGCCTCCTCGGCCACCCGCCAGGCGTAGATCGCAGTGAAGGCGATAGTGGACAGGATCGCCATCCAGACGCCGGTCACATAGAGGAAGGGAACAGCCAGCCCCGAGGCTTCGTACCAGGGGAGCGGAAGATGGTATACCGCCAGCAGCGAAGCCGCCGCGCCGACGATTAGCCCCAGCAAAGCCGTGTACATCAGCGGCAGCGAGGTCGCCGAGATGACGACCGGGACGATCATCAGGATGGCGAAGGGGTTGGCCAGGCCGCCGGTCAGGTAGAGAAGCCCGGCCAACTGCAGCGCATCGACGACGAGGATCGCCAGCGCGGCCACCGGCTGGAGGCGATGCGTCGCCGGATAGCGGAAGGCCAGAAAGAGATTGATCCACGCCGAAGCGGCGATGAGCGCGAAGCAGGCGGCGACAGGGGTCGTGAACTCGAACCAGTAGGCCACCACGAGGATGGCCGCGCTCTGGCCGATGATCGCCAGCCAGCGGAGCCTGATCAGCGTGTTGAGGCGAAGCCGCCTGCTCTGCTGGTAGTCGAGTGTCCGAGGATCTTTCGGCATCGGGAAGCTATACTGCCTTTCCGGTCCGGATTGAAACGATCTCCCCGGGAAACGTCGCCACTGGAATGTCATCGGTCTGTTATCCGTCGTCAGGTGCCACGGGGCTTGGCGCGCGACGTTGCCTGCGCTTCCAGCGGGTTTTCGGGCCACACGTGCCGAGGGTAGCGGCCGCGCATGTCGGACCGCACGTCGGCCCACGAGCCACGCCAGAACCCCGGCAGGTCGCGCGTGGTCTGGATCGGGCGATGCGCTGGCGAAAGAAGTTCGACGGTGAGCGGCACCGTGCCGCCGGCGATCGAGGGATGCCGGTCCAGCCCGAACAGTTCCTGCACGCGGATCGACAGCACCGGATGCTCGCCTTCGTAGCCGATGGGCACGCGGCTGCCGCTCGGCGCTTCGAAATGGGTCGGCGCGAGGTCGTCGATCCGCCGCTGGAGATCGTAGGGAACCAGCGACCGCAGCCCATCGCAGAGCGCCTGCTCAGGCAGGGCGGCAAGCTTCGCCTCGCCGCGCAGGAAGGGGAGGAGCCAGGTATCTAGCACCGAGAACAGTGCATCGTCGGCCATGTCTGGCCATGGCGGGCCCAGGCCCTCGAAGAGCCATCCGAGCCGGTGCCGCAACGCCGTCGACGGCCTTCCCCAGGGAAGAATGGCCAGCCCGTTCTCGCGGATTGCGTCGAGCACCGCCCGGTCGGCCTCTTCTCCGCGCGGAGCGGGCAGGAGGCGTTCCGACAGGACTATCGCGCCGAGCCGCGCCGTCTCCCGGACCCGCACCGCCTTCTTCTCCGGATCAAAGCTCGACCGGATCTGGCGCTCGATCCGGTGCGAGAGTTTCTGCCTGATGTCGGCTTCACTCACGACGGCGGCCGAGACGATGCGGGCGTTCTGCGCCTTCCCCTGCAAGTCCGCCACGACCAGGAACTCCTGCCCGGCGAGTGGGTCCGTCTCGTCGACGACGGCGCCCCTGCCATTGGCGAGCACGAAGCGGCCGCGCGCGCCGCGGGCCCTGGCGACACGGTCAGGCCATGCGTCGAGAAGGAGGGCGCCGACGCTCGCGCCAGCGGACACGTCGGACCGGGCGGATAAGGACGTACCGGCCAGGCGCCGGGCAAAGGATCGTGCGCCGTCGGCGCGGGGGCCGCGTTCGGTGCGGAATCGGGACAGGCGCGTCTCGAGATCGGCGCTGTTGCCGCCCAGGCCCCGTTCCGTCATCAGGACGGCGAGTTCTGCGGCGATAAAGGCTTCACCCCGGCCCGCGGCTTTGGCGACCATGTGAGCCAGCCGTACGGGCAGGGCCAGCCGGCGCATTGCCTTGCCGTCCGCCGTGATGCGGCCGTCCCCGTCGATCGCGCCAAGATCGAGGAGGAGCGTCCGGGCCTCCGCAAGCCCCGCCTTGGGCGGCGGGTCGAGGAAGGAGAGCGTTTGCACGTCGGAAACGCCGAAGGCGGCGCCATCGAGCACGAGGCCGGAAAGATCCGCCTCGAGGATTTCAGGCGGGGTGAAGGCCGGCAGCGCCGCCGTCTGCTCGGCGCGCCACAGACGGATCGCGATTCCGGGGCTGGTGCGGCCGGCGCGGCCCGCGCGCTGGTCGGCCGAGGCGCGGGAGACCCGCACCGTCTCGAGCCGGGTCAGGCCGGTCGCCGGCTCGTATCTCGGCAGGCGGGACAGGCCGCTGTCGACGACCACCCGCACCCCATCGATGGTGATGGACGTTTCGGCGATCGACGTCGCGAGAACCACCTTTCGCCGCCCCGCCGGCGCGGGGCGGATCGCGGCGTCTTGCGCGCGGCTTTCCATGTTGCCGAAGAGCGCGATGACGTCGGTATCGGCGGCGACCTTGCCGGCCAGCCGCTCCGCCGTCCGTTCGATCTCGCGCTGGCCGGGCAGGAAGGCCAGTACGCTGCCCTGCTCGCCGGCCAGCGCGCCGCGGATCGCCTGCGCGATGGCGTCCTCGACCGGTGTTTCGGGCGGGCGTTCCTGGTAGCGGATGTCGACGGGGAAGCTGCGGCCGGCGCTTTCGATCACCGGCGCATCGCCGAGCAGGCGCGAGACGCGCGCGCCGTCGAGCGTGGCCGACATGACCAGGAGCCGCAGGTCCGGCCGAAGTGCGCCCTGCACGTCGAGCGCAAGCGCGAGGCCGAAGTCGCCGTCCAGCGAACGCTCGTGGAACTCGTCGAAGAGTACGGCCGCTATGCCCGGCAGTTCGGGATCGTCGAGGATCATGCGCGAAAGGATGCCTTCGGTGACGACGAGGATCCTGGTGTCTCGGGAGGTGCGGCTTTCCATCCGCATCGCGTAGCCTACCGTGCGGCCGACCTCTTCGCCGATGAGTTCCGCCATGCGTCGGGCGGCGGCGCGCGCGGCGAGGCGGCGTGGCTCCAGGAGCAGGATCGTGCCGTCGCCGCGCCAGGCTTCGTCCATGAGGGCGAGAGGCACGAGCGTGGTCTTTCCCGCCCCCGGCGGCGCGACCAGAACGGCGGCATTGCCGTCGGCGAGTGCCGTGAGCAGCCCCGGCAGCGCCTCGCTTACGGGCAGACGAGGCAGACCGTCCTTCATCAGCCGCCGATCCGCACGACGGGACCGCCCGCGGCCTGCGCATCCGCCTCGTCATGCGTCACCAGAAGGACGGGAAGCCCGCGCTCCCGCGCCTTGGAGAAGACCAGCCTGCGCATCTGCTGGCGAAGTTCGGTATCCAGCTTCGAGAACGGCTCGTCGAGAAGCAGCGTCCTCGGCGCGGACAGGAGAACGCGCGCCAGCGCCACTCGCGCTTTCTGGCCCCCCGACAGCGTGTCGGGATCGCGGTCTTCCATGCCATCGAGCTCCACGCCCGCCAGCGCTTCCCTGGCCAGTCTCATCCGTTCGGACTTTCCCCGGAGTGCGGCGGGGATGGCAAACAGCAGATTTCCGGCCACGGACATGTGCGGGAAGAGCAGCGGATCCTGGAAGAGGATGCCGACATGGCGGTCTTCGGGAGGGAGCGCGGTGAGGTCGACGTCGCCGGCACGGACCCGGCCGCTGGCCTCGAAGACCCGGTCGAGAAAACCGCCGACATAGGCGAGCAGCGTGGACTTGCCCGAGCCGGAGGGTCCCATGATGGTCAGTACCTCGCCGGGCTCGACGGCATGCGTGATCGAGATCAGCATGCGCCCGCCGAGCGCGATCGTCACGCCTTCCAGTCTCAGTCCGTCTCCCATTCGCCCTGCCGATCAGACCCGCATCGCACGGAAGCGCCGGAATAGCAGCGCCGGGACGAGAGTGGCAACGACAAAGCCCATCATGGGAAGGACCATCTGGAGGAAGGCGTAGACCCCGATGACGCGCCGATTGCCGCCCGATGCGAGCGTCACGGCTTCGGTCGTGATCGTCGTCAGACGCCCGGCGCCGATCAGCACCGTCGGCAGGTAGAGGCCGACCGAGACGGCAAAGCCAACCGCCATCGCGGTGAGCAAGGGGCGCGTCAGCATGGGGAGGCGCACGGCGAGGAAGGTCTTCAGCCGAGACTTGCCGAGCCCGGCCGCGATCGCCTCGTAGCGGCGGTCGTAGGCGCGCCACGGGTCGGAGAGCGACAGGAAGACGTAGGGCATGACGAAGACGAGGTGCGCGAGGATGAGCGCAGGCAGGCCGGCGACGGCGCCGGAGAGCAAGAACAGAAGCTGCAAGCCGAACAGGAAGGCCACCTGCGGCACCAGAAGTGGGAGGTAGATCAGCAGCGCCGAGCCGCGGCCGATCCTGCCGGTCTCGTCCTCCCGAAGCAGGCAGAGCAGGGTGATGGCGAACGCGATCAGGGTGGAGACGAGCCCGGCGATCACCGTTGTGGCGAGTGGTGCGAGGATGCGCGGCAGGGCGGTGGTCCAGTTGCGCAGGCTGAAGCCGCGCGGCAACGCGTCGGGGAACTGCCATAGACCGGCGACCGACCAGATGGCGAGCGTCGCCAGCCCGGCGAAGACCGTAGCGGCCGAGGCGAGCATCGCCACGAGCGCGACGGTCCTGACGAGGCGATCCCGCACGCACCGTCGGCCGGCGGCTGCGAGGCGGTCGCGGAACGCGGCGCCGATGTGCTCAATCACGATCCAGAGCAGGATTGCGAGGGCGGAGACGGCGAGTTGCAGCAGGGCTCCGGCGGAGGCGAGGAAGCGCATGGAGAGATCGGGATCGTTCATCCATTCCACCAGCCGCGCCGCAAGGGTTGGTGGCGCGGACGGGCCGAGGATGATGGCGACGGCGACCACCGAGGAGGCGAAGGCGATGACGGCGAAGACCGGCAGCCTGATCTGTCGATAGATCGGCGGCCAGACGCAGAACAGGAAGCCGGCGACGCGGCCATAGCCGAGCGAGGCGACGAGCATGCGGGTGCGCGCCAGCGGCACCTGCGGCAGGGCGGCAAGCGTGACCAGGAGCAGGAACGGGACTTCCTTCACCACCAGCCCGGCGATCATCGACAGGCCCATGGGATCGTTCACGATGAGCCAGTCCGGCGGGCGGGTCCAGCCGGTCAGTTCCGGCGAGACGAGGCGGGCGAGGAAGCCGCTGGGAGCGATGAGGAAGGCGAGCCCGAAGGCCGCCGCCGCATGCGGCACCGACAGGAGCGGCGAGATGACGTGCTGGATGCGGGAAAACAGCGGCGTGCCGGCCCATGCGGCGACGAAGAGCATCACGACGATCAGGGAGAGCGTCGCGGCCGCAAGGCCTGCGAAGAGGCTGAGAAGGGCCGAGTGCGCAATGCCGGGTGCCGCGGCGAGTTCGCGCAGCGGCGCGAGCGAGAATGCCGTACCCCCGAGCGCCGGCAGATAGCCGAAGGCGGGCAGGATCGTTCCCGCCAGCCCGGCGAGGATCGGTCCCGAAAGAAGCAGGACCGCCAGCGGCGGCCCGACGCGGGTCAGCAAGCCCGATCCTCCCCTATGCAGGGAGAAGGACCGGTTTTCGTCAATTGCCGACGCCGTAACGCCGCTTCCACTCGCCTTCCAGGCGTTCCAGCCAGGTGGGGTGCGGTTCGTCGATCGCCGGGCCGAGTTCGTTCGGCCGCAAGGTCGCGACGCCGAGGTCGAGCGCCTCGAAACGGGCGCGGTCGGCTGCGTCGAGCTTGTCCATGGCGAGCACGGTCGGGTCGCCCCAGACCTTCGGATCCTGCTTGCGCGCCTGCGCTTCCGGCGAGATGAGGAAGTTCGCGGCCACCAGCGCGCCGGCCTTGGAGGCGGCATTGTAGGGGATGGCGACGAAGTGCGTGTTGGACAGCGTGCCTTCCGGGAAGGTGAAGGAGCGGACCGTGTCGGGCAGCTCGCCGTTGGCGATCGCGCTGGAGGCTTCGGAAGGGTTGAAGGCGAAGATGATGTCCATCTCACCATCGGCGAGCATCTGCTTCATAGCCGGATAGTTCTGCGGATAGGCGCGGCCGGACCGCCACATGAGCGGATGGAGCTCGTCGAGATAGGCAAAGAGCGGCGCAACCGTCTTGTCGAACGTTGCATCGATCACCGGTGCGAGCAGAACGGACCGGTCTTCGACCAGTTCGGAGAGGATCTGTTTGAGGAAGGACGAGCCGATGAAATCCGGCGGCTGCGGGTAGGAGAACCGCCCGGGATTGGCCTTTGACCAATCGAGCAGCGAGCGCGCATTCGTCGGCAGGGTGTCGGGGTCGGTGCGCGCCTGGTCGTAGAAGAACACCAGCTTGGCCATGCCCCAGGGGCTTTCGAGACCCTCGACGGGAATGGTGAAGTCGGTGCGGATCGTCGGCTTGTTCTCGATGTCGACATACTGCCAATCCGGCAGCACCTCCGCCCAGCCGGGGGAGAACAGGAGGCCCTGTTCCTTCATCGAGGCGAAATTCTCGCCGTTGATCCAGATGAGGTCGACCGAACCGCCCTCGTCCTTGCCCGCGGCCTTCTCCGCCACGACCTTGGCGACGGCGTTGGCGGTGTCGTCGAGCTTCACGTGGACGAGTGCGACCCCGTAGCGCTGCTTCAGTTCCTCGCCGGCCCATTCGATGTAGGCATTGATGTTTTCCGAGCCGCCCCAAGCGTTCCAGTAGACGGTCTCGCCCTTCGCCTCGGCGAGAACAGCGTCCCAGTCTTTGGGGTTCGGATCGGCCGCAAGGGCCGTTAGCGTCATGGAGGCGAGGGAGATGGCAGTCAGAAGCAGTGTCTTCACGCTTGTCCTCCTGGACGGAATTCCTTTGCCGGATTGAGCATGCGGGGGCGAAACGGGTCAATCGTGCCGGGGACACGCGGCGTCACTTCACCGTGACTCGGTCGTGAGCCCGATGTACACCGCGAGACGAAGGATCTGGAGGCAAAAAACCGCATGCAGGGATCGGGGCAGGCTTTCTTTCGCCCGCGGTGGCGGCGCATCGCCATCGTCGCCGCATGCGGCGGCTGGGCGACCCTGGAGTGGGTGGGCGGGCAGCAGGGCTGGGCCGCGATCGCCGCGGCGGTGACCGTCTACGGCGTTTGGAGCTTCTTCATCGCCTGGAAGGACCCGCCGCCGGGATCGTCGGAAAACTCCTGAGAAGGACAGCTCAGCCGATTACCGAAAGTTCCACGCGGTCGGCGGCGAACCTGGTTTCGGAGAACTGGACGGGCCGCCCCTGTGTGTCGACGTTGAGGGCGACCGCAACCAGCACGATCGCGCCGGGGGCCAGCTTCAGGTCGGCCAGATCGGCACCCTCGGCATGACGGGCCGAGACGACGGTGGACTTGCGGAAGTAGTCGTCGACGCCATGGTCGCGCAGGGCGAGGGTTACCGAACCCGACGCGGCGAAGGCATCGGCAATGCCCGAGAAACGCTCCGCTTCGAACCAGCTGGTCGCCCGCGACACCGGCCGGCCGTCAGCCTCGCTCAGCGTCTCAAGCCTGATCACCGGGCTGCCGGGCGCGATGCCGAGCGCATCCGCGATCCGCTGGTCCGCTTCTTCGCGCGCATGCGCCAGAAGATGGCCGCGCCGGTCGCGCGCCTGGTCGCGAAGTCCTTCCGAGAAGCGGGTGCGGGCGGAGATCGGATAGGTGAACCGGCGGCGGCGCTGGATGAAGGTCCCGCGCCCCTGTTCAGCGCGGAGCACGCCTTCCTGCACGAGGGCAGCGATGGCGCTACGAACCGTGTGGCGGTTGATGCCGAACCTTTCGGCCAGAACGGTTTCCGGAGGCAGGCGGCCGTCGCCCTCGTAGTCACCCGCGCCAATACCCTGGCGGATGCGGTCGGCGACCTGGCGCCAGAGCGCGATGCCGGTTTTCCTCTCCATCGGCCTGACGGCTTTCGCCTGCATGGGATCCCCTCTGTCACGCGCCCGTCATGGACAATCGATAGAAGAGGGTATATGTTGTCTACTTGTCTATATCAATAGACAAATACGACGAGAGGCGATGGTGACCGAGAGAAGCCGCGAGAGAAACGAGAACGCCCGCCGCCGGGAGGCCATGGCCACGCTCGCCGCGGCACCCGGCGACCTGCTGTCGAAGGTCTGGCGCGAAACGGGCATCGAGGTCGAGGCCAAGGCCCTGCGGGGACCCGAAACGGGGCTGGTGACGCTGCGCGGCCGCATCGGCGGCGGCGGCGGGCCCTTCAATTTCGGCGAGGCGACCGTGACGCGCGCGACCGTCAAGCTGCCCACTGGCGAGATCGGACACGCCTATGCGCTCGGGTCCGATACCGAGAAGGCCCGCATATCGGCGACCGTCGATGCGCTGTGGCAGCGCGCGGAGCACCGCGCCGGGATCGAGGCTGGGGTTCTCGCACCGCTGCGCGCCGGGCTTGCCGAGGCCGATGCCAGGCAAAGGGCAGAAACCGCGGCGACGAAGGTCGATTTCTTCACCATGGTGAGAGGCGAAGACTGATGGAACGCCCAATGCCTTCATTCGAGGCCGTGCCGGTGGAGGGCGGGTTCGACAATCCGCCGCTCGCCTCGCAGTCGGTGTTCCGCGCAATCATGGATGCCATGGCCAAGCCGGGATCGATCCGTCCTTGCGCACCTCTGGCCCGGCCGCCCGCAACGCTGTCGGCAACCGCGGCCGCGGTCGCGCTGACGCTCTGCGACCACGACACGCCTCTCTGGCTCGATCCGGCCCTGGAAGCGGCCGCGGATGTTCGGGGCTGGCTCGGCTTCCACTGCGGGTCTCCGCTCGTGCGCGTGCCGGCGGAGGCGTATTTCGCGCTGGTCGCCAATCCTGCGGAACTGATCGCGCTGGAGAATTTCTCGCAGGGGACGCAGGAGTACCCCGACCGGTCGACGACGCTGATCCTCCAAGTAGAGAGCCTTTCCGAAGGTCGCGCACTCCTGCTCGAGGGACCCGGCATCGAGACCAGCGCGAGCCTCGCGCCCGCTCCGCTTCCCCGGCACTTCTGCGAGCAGTGGCGGCAGAACAATGCCCGCTTCCCGCGCGGCGTCGACCTGATCCTGGCCGCGCCGGAGGGCATCGCCTGCCTGCCCCGCACCACGCGCATCCGCGCAACGGAAGGCTGACCCCATGTATGTCGCCGTCAAGGGTGGCGAAGCCGCCATCGCCAATGCCCACCGCCTGCTTGCCGACCGCCGTCGCGGCGACCGGCAGGTGCCGGGGCTGCGGCTCGACCAGATCGTCGAGCAACTGGCGCTCGCCGTGGACCGGGTGATGGCGGAAGGGTCGCTCTACGATCGCGAACTCGCGGCACTCGCCATCCGGCAAGCTCGCGGCGACATGATCGAGGCGATCTTCCTGCTGCGTGCCTACAGGACGACCCTGCCGCGCTTCGGTTATTCGCGCCCGGTCGACACGGCGGCCATGCTGGTCGAGCGGCGCGTGTCGGCGACCTACAAGGACCTGCCCGGCGGGCAGGTGCTGGGGCCGACCTTCGACTACACGCACCGGCTGCTCGATCCCGAACTCGCGACGGATTTGCCGGTCGACGAGCCGGCGTTGCGCGAGACGGAAAGGGAGCCGATGCCGCGCGTGACGGAAATTCTGGCCGGCGAGGGGCTGATCGAGCCCGACGGGGCGATGCCGTCGGAGAAGGAGCCAGGCGACATCACCCGCAAGCCGGCGGAATATCCCATGCAGCGCGACGTCCGCCTGCAGGCGCTTTCGCGCGGCGACGAGGGGTTTCTGCTGGCGCTCGCCTATTCCACGCAGCGCGGCTACGGCCGTTCGCATCCCTTCGTCGGCGAAATCCGGATCGGCGAGGTCGAGCTCGAGTTTGATGTGCCGGAACTGCCCTTCCCGGTCTCGCTAGGCCGCATCCGCGTGACCGAGTGCCAGATGGTGAACCAGTTCAAGGGCTCGATGAAGGCGCCGCCGCAATTCACCCGAGGCTACGGGCTGGTCATGGGCCAGTCCGAGCGCAAGGCCATGGCCATGTCGCTCTGCGACCGGGCGCTGAGGGCAAGCGAGTTCGGCGAGGATCTGGTGGCGCCGGCGCAGGACGAGGAATTCGTCATCGCCCATTCCGACAACGTCCAGGCAACCGGCTTCGTCGAGCACCTGAAACTGCCGCACTACGTCGACTTCCAGGCCGAACTCGACCTTGTGCGCCGCATGCGCCGGGAATTCGAGGAGCGCGGCGGCGGCGAGACGGGCGAGCGGAAGGAAGCCGCGGAATGAGTGGCGTGCGGATATCAGGCGGCGTCTATCAGCCGACGCCGCGCGGCGTCCGCAAGGAACGCGGAACGGGACTGGCCCGACGCCTTGGCCGCCCGATCGATTGCCTCGACGAGAGTCTCGTCCATCGAAATGTTGAGCCGGACTGCGCGTCCGGGAAGATCGATGGGTACCATCGCGATCACGGCGCCTTCGGCATCTTCACGGAATACGGGATCGTTCCGAAGATCGGAAAGTCGGCGAACCAGCGGAATGGGGTCGCCGTCCGCGATCATGCCGGCGACATGGAAGGCCAGCGCCTCGCCTCCGCGCCGGATTGCTTCGTCCTCGCTACGGCCCGTGGCGATGCATCCGGGGAAATCGGGAAAGGAAACGCCAAACACGCCATCTTCATGATGGATCAGAGCGTAAGCATAATCGGTCGTGGGTCGCACCATCGCCTTAGCCATTCGTTGTCACCATTCCCATCCCGCCTGCCGGTAGATGGACCTGAGGGTTCCCGTGGGAATCGGGTCCGCTCCCATGTCCAGGGTCACCTTCCCGGGCTTTTCCCGGTGGACATACTGCACGTGATCGCCGGGTCCCTTGCGCTTGACGACCCAGCCGTCGCCGCGAAGCTTGGCGGCGATTTCCCTCGGCGTTCGATTGGCCTTCCGCGGCATCGTCGCTCCAGCACCCTCTTGCGCAACATTACACAACTTTTTCTGCGGTCACAACGTTATGCGTCAGGTCGAGCCTTGGCAGCACTCCCAGGAAAGGCGGGATTGACGACATGAACGAGCAACCCGCCCTCGCCACCTACAACTTCGCCTATCTCGACGAGCAGACGAAGCGCATGATCCGCCGGGCGATCCTGAAGGGGATCGCCATTCCCGGCTACCAGGTGCCGTTCGCCAGCCGCGAGATGCCGATGCCCTATGGCTGGGGCACCGGCGGGGTGCAGGTGACCGCCTCGATCGTCGGACCCGACGACGTACTCAAGGTCATCGACCAGGGCGCGGACGACACGACCAACGCGGTCTCGATCCGCGCCTTCTTCCGGAAGGTAGCGGATGTCGAGACGACCACCCACACGGCAGAAGCGACGATCATCCAGACGCGCCACCGCATCCCCGAGCGGCCGCTGACGGAGGGACAGGTGCTGGTCTACCAGGTGCCAATCCCCGAGCCCCTGAGGTTCCTCGAGCCGCGCGAGACCGAGACGCGGAAGATGCATGCGCTCCAGGAATACGGGCTCATGCACGTCAAGCTCTACGAGGACATCGCCCGCAACGGGCACATCGCGACGACCTACGCCTATCCGGTCAAGGTGGAGGGTCGCTACGTGATGGACCCTTCGCCGACGCCGAAATTCGACAATCCGAAGATGCACATGTCGGCCGCCCTTCAGCTCTTCGGCGCGGGCCGCGAGCAGCGCATCTATGCCATCCCGCCCTACACGCAGGTGGTCAGCCTGGACTTCGAGGATCATCCATTCGAGATCCAGAGATTCGACCGCCCCTGTGCGCTCTGCGGCGCCGAGGGCGTCTATCTTGACGAGGTGATCCTCGACGATCGCGGCGGACGGATGTTCGTGTGCTCCGACACGGATCATTGCGAGGAGAGACGGCTTTCCTCTCCCGCCAGGGAGGAGGAGAAGGAGCCATGATCAACGACACGCCCCTTCTCCGCGTCTCCTCCGTCTCCAAATCCTACGGGCAGCGGATCGGTTGCCAGGACGTCTCGTTCGAGCTCTGGCCGGGAGAGGTGCTGGCCGTGGTCGGTGAATCCGGCTCCGGCAAGACAACACTGCTCAACTGCATCTCGACGCGCCTGCTGCCGACATCCGGCACGGTCTCCTACCGGATGCGCGGCGGGGACTGGCGCGAACTGTATCGTATGAGCGAGGCCGAGCGGCGTTTCCTGATGCGCACCGACTGGGGCTTCGTGCATCAGAACCCCGCCGACGGGCTGCGTATGACAGTTTCGGCCGGGGCGAATGTCGGCGAGCGGCTGATGGCGGTGGGCGACCGGCACTACGGCAACATCCGCGCCACCGCGCTCGACTGGCTGGGCCGCGTCGAGATCGAGGCGGACCGGATCGACGACGAGCCGCGCGCCTTTTCCGGCGGCATGCGCCAGCGTCTCCAGATCGCGCGCAACCTCGTCACCGGGCCGCGCCTGGTCTTCATGGACGAGCCGACCGGCGGCCTCGACGTCTCCGTGCAGGCGCGGCTGCTCGATCTTCTGCGGGGGCTGGTCACGGATCTCGGGCTGGCGGCGATCGTGGTCACGCACGATCTCGCCGTTGCGCGGCTCTTGTCGCATCGCATGATGGTCATGAAGGACGGACGCGTGGTCGAGACGGGCCTCACCGACCGGGTGCTGGACGATCCGCGCGAGGCCTACACGCAGCTGCTCGTTTCCTCCATCCTGCAGGTGTGACGATGCCTACGCCCCTCGTCGTTTCGGAAGTCTCCAAGAGCTTCACCATGCACCTGCGCGGCGGCCTGCGGCTGCGGGTGGTGGAGAACGTGTCCTTCGCGCTCAAGGCCGGCGAATGCGCCGTTCTCGGCGGGCCTTCGGGCGCCGGCAAGAGCTCGGTCATCAAGATGCTCTACGGCAACTACGCCGTGGATTCGGGCCAGATCATCGTCCAGCACGACGGACACCTGATCGATCTCGCCTCGGCTTCCCCCAGAACGGTGCTCGCCGTGCGCCGCCATACGATCGGCTATGTCAGCCAGTTCCTGAGAACCGTTCCGCGCGTTTCCGCGGTCGACGTCGTGGCCGAACCGCTCGCGGTCAGGGGAGTTGATCGGGAGAAGGCGCGCGCGAGGGCGCGGGAACTGCTCGCCCGGCTGAACCTGCCCGAAATGCTCTGGTCGCTGCCGCCCGCGACGTTTTCCGGAGGCGAGCAGCAGCGGGTCAACATCGCGCGGGGTTTCATCACCGATCATCCGGTGCTCCTGCTGGACGAGCCGACCGCCTCTCTGGACGCCAGGAACCGCGCCGTCGTGATGGAGATGATCGGCGAGAAGAGGGCGGCCGGCGTGGCGCTGCTCGGCATCTTCCATGATCAGGACGTGCGCGACGCGGTCGCCGACGCCGTTATCGACGTCACCCGCTTCGCGCCGGGAAGGGCGGCGGCATGAGCACCAGGCTTTCCGTCGAACCCCTGGTCCATCCCACCGCCGAGGTTAGTGACACGACGCTCGGCCGCTACACCGAGGTTGCCGAACGCTGCCGCATCAGCGAGAGCGTGATCGGCGACTACTCCTACGTGATGCAGGACTGCGGCGTCTGGTGCGCCGGGATCGGCAAATTCTCCAACATCGCCGCCGCGGTGCGCATCAACGCGACCAACCATCCGACCTGGCGGCCGACGCTGCACCACTTCACCTACCGCGCCTCCGACTACTGGGAAGACGCCGGCCACGAGGAAGCCTTCTTCGAATGGCGGCGCGACAACAGGGTGACGATCGGCCACGACACCTGGCTCGGGCATGGCTCGACCATCCTGCCGGGCGTCACCGTCGGCGACGGGGCGGTGATCGGCGCCGGAGCCGTCGTGTCGAAGGATGTCGCACCTTACACGATCGTCGGTGGCGTTCCGGCAAAGCCGATCCGCGCGCGCTTCGATCGCAGGACGGCGGAACGCTACCAGGCGCTGGCCTGGTGGAACTGGAATCACGAGCGGCTTCGCATGGCACTCGAGGACTTTCGCGCGCTTTCGGCCGAAGCCTTTCTTGAAAAGCACAGCGGCTGACTGTCTGCGCCTCGCGGCTGTGGACTGTAACGAAACCGTCATCCGCCTGACATTCCCGCTTCATCCAACTTCGATACCCGGTTCTCCCGTAGACGCGAAAAAGCGCGACAACGGGGAGCCGTATGCTTGAAATACGCAAGGTGACGCGCCGCTTCGGCGGCAACGTTGCCGTCAAGAACGTGGAGCTCGATATACCCAACGGCCAGATGGTCGGCGTCATCGGACGCTCGGGTGCGGGCAAGTCGACCCTGCTGCGCATGATCAACCGCCTGATCGACCCGTCCGAGGGCGTCATCAAGTTTTCCGGCGTCGAGGTCTCTTCTCTGCGGGGTGCGAAGCTGCGGGCGTGGCAGCGCGACTGCGCCATGATTTTCCAGCAGTTCAACCTCGTGCCCCGGCTCGACGTCTTGACCAACGTGCTTCTGGGACGGCTCAACCACCGCTCCACCGCACTCAACCTGATGGGCATCTTCTCGGATGCCGAACGCGCCTCGGCGATCGCCGCGCTGGAGCGGCTGGGGATCGCGCAGGCGGCGTTGCAGCGGGCCGGCACCCTGTCGGGCGGGCAGCAGCAGCGCGTGGCGATCGCCCGCGCCCTCATGCAGCAGCCGAAGGTCATTCTGGCCGACGAGCCGATCGCGTCGCTGGATCCGATGAACGCTAAAATCGTCATGGATTCGCTCGCAGACATCAACCGGCGCGAAGGCATCACCGTCGTGACCAACCTGCACACGCTCGACACGGCGCGAAACTATTGCGAGCGCGTCGTGGGAATGGCGGCGGGCGAGGTCGTCTTCGACGGCCCGGCCGAGGACCTGACGACCGAAGCCGTCCGCATGATCTATGGCGCCGATAGCGACGGATCGGACATTTCCGAAGACATCACCTCGACCAGCATCGACACGCGCCGGCCGAGGGTCAAGGCATCCATCGCATCGCTGGAGCCGGCTCTGGCCGACGCCTGACGGGCGGGATCGCGTCGCCCGCGTAACGGGCCCCACGAAATCGAAGCAGCCGGCGCCAGCCGGACCAACAGGAGAGACATCGATGTTCAAAAAGGCACTGATGGGCGCCGTCGCGCTCGCCGCCCTTGCAGTCGGTTCGGCGCAGGCCGAGGATCTGAAGGACTTCCGCATCGGCATTCTGGGCGGCGAGAACGAAGCCGACCGCCTGCGCAATTTCCAGTGCATGGTCGACAAGCTTCCGGACGTTCTCGGCGTCGAGAAGGTTTCGCTGTTCCCGGCGGCCGACTATGACGGCGTGATCCAGGGTCTGCTCGGCGGCACGCTCGACTACGCCGAGCTCGGCGCTTCGGGCTACGCCAAGGTCTATCTGGAGAACCCGGAAGCGGTCGACCCGATTCTGACGACGATCCAGACCGATGGTTCCACCGGCTATCACTCCGTCATGGTTGCCCGAGCCGATTCCGGCCTCACGTCGCTCGAGGACCTCAAGGGCAAGAAGCTCGGCTTCGCCGATCCGGACTCCACCTCCGGCTATCTCGTTCCGGTCGTCACGCTGCCGAAGGATCTCGGCGGCGTCGCGGTGAAGGACTATTTCGCCGAGACCGGCTTCGGCGGCGGTCATGAGAACCTCGTCCTCGAAGTCGTCAAGGGCACTTTCGACGCGGGCACGACCTGGGCCTCGGGCGTCGGCGATTTCAAGGACGGCTACACGTCCGGCAACCTGCGTAAGATGGTCGACAAGGGCATCCTCGACATGGACGATCTCGTCGAGATCTGGAAGTCGCCGCTGATCCCGAACGGCCCAATCGTCGTGCGCACGTCGATGAACGACGATACGAAGACCAAGTTCAAGGACTTCATGCTGGCGCTGCCCGACAGCGACCCGGCCTGCTTCTCCGCCATCCAGGGCGGCGACTTCAAGGGCTACACGGAAGTGACTCCGGCCTTCTACCAGCCGATCATCGACGCCCGTAAGGCGCAGATCGGCTCGTAAGCATCAGACAACCGGACGCGCCGCCCGCCGACTGGCTGGCGGCGCGTCTTGCATGTTCACAGCAGGCATTCTCAGGGCGGGATCGAATGACGGCCACCATGACGGCGACGCCGCTTTCGCAGACGGGCCAGCTCGTCGAGCGCCACTGGCGGGAATTGGCGGGTCGCCGCCGCATGTATACCCTGCTCGGGTTCGGGGTCTTCGTCGCCGCCATGACGGCGTCGCTCTGGTTCGCGAACGAGACCAACGCCGGAAAATTCTTCGACCGGCTGCCCTACTTCTTCGATTTCATTTCCATGCTCGTCCCGCGCGACGGCTGGGAAGTCTGGCGGGCGATGTTCGATCTGCCGTCGCCCCATTTCGACGGAAGCCTGAAGTTCAACTATCCGGAAGGGCGGGTCTACCTGACGGAGACGATCTATCTTCCCGAATATTTCTACAAGATGATCGAGACGCTGAACATCGCGGCGGTCTCGACGCTGATCGGTTTCGGCGCGGGGTTCCTGCTCTGCTTTCTGGCGGCGCGCAATCTCGTCGCGAACCGTTTCCTGCGCTTCTTCGTGCGCCGCTTCATGGAGATCCTGCGCGCCTTTCCCGAAATCGTCATCGCCGGCTTCTTCCTCGCGATCTTCTCGCTGGGCGCGGTACCCGCGATGATCGCGGTGTCGATCCACACGATCGGCGCCCTGGGGAAGATGTTCTTCGAGGTGGTCGAGAATGCCGACATGCGCCCGGATGAGGGCCTGCGCGCGGCGGGGGGCAACTGGACCGAGCGGGTGTGGTTCGGCATCGTGCCGCAGGTCATGCCGAACTTCCTGAGCTACGGACTGCTGCGGTTCGAGATCAACGTGCGCGCCTCGACAATCATCGGCGCGGTTGGCGGCGGTGGCATCGGCGAGGCGCTGAGGCTGTCGATCAGCCGCGGCCACGAGGCCAAGACGCTCGCCATCGTGCTTCTGCTGTTTACCACCATCGTCCTGGTCGACCAGTTCTCCGCCTGGCTGCGCAAGCGTCTGGTGGGGTCCCAGGCCTTCGAGTTCGGCCGGGGAGCCTGAGACCATGGCGCTTCTGTCCGCCGCCGAGACCGGCGATATCGCCGCGCGCCACCCGGCGCTCTTCAAGCGCTCCTTCGCGCAGCGGTTCACCGGTTCGCTGGTTGCCGCCGGGATCGCGCTCTACCTCGTCTTCGTCTGGTGGTTCTTCTCCATCGGTGCGGTCTTCTCGAACGGCAACTGGGACATCGCCGGCAACTATCTCGCCGACTGGGTTTCCTACGAGGTTCGGCCCGACGTGGAGTTCGAAGAAAACCATCTGGTGATCTCCTATCCGCGCTTCTCTCCGCTCGGAGAGGACCCGCAGCCGGACTGGGTGACAACCGAACGCGCCGTCGTCGAGCGCGCAGTCAGCGGCCCCGACACCTCGAAGGGTTCGGGTGGCGGCCAGAACAGTTCGTTCGGCAGCCTGCTCGGGCCGGTCGGGGGAGATCCGGCACCTGCCGCGGAGCCAGATCTTCTGCCGACGCCCGATGCGGCGAAGCAAGAGCCGAGAACGATCCGCGGAGAGGAGATCGTCCGGACCGTCGTCGAGATCGGCCCGACCGCTGCGATCGATATCCGCCCCGGACGCGTCACCGTCACGCGCGGGCCGGAAATCCTCGACATCGATATCGTCCGCGACGAAAGCGTGGTCGCAAGCGCTCCGCTGCCGGCCTGGGCCCAGCAGCGCGCGCCCGGCGGCAAGATCATCGTCGGCTTCGGTTTCTCGGGACGCGCCGAGATCGAGAGCGACGAGGTCAAGATCCGGCACCGTTTCTGGGGCTGGGAGAACTTCGTTTTCGACACGAACTCGCCCTTCTGGGGCAGATCCTTCGGAGAAGTCGTGTCGCTGATCGTGGCGGGACCGAGGCTGGTGCCCGAAACGTCCAACTTCGCCCTTGCTGTGAACAACATCCTCTACAATGCCGAATGGCAGCATGCCGACGTCTGGATCAAGCTGCTGCAGACCATCGTCATGGCCTTCGTCGGGACTGTCTTCGCCTCGCTGCTGGCATTTCCGCTGGCCTTCGCGGCGGCGCGCAACATCACGCCGAACTTCTTCGCCAACCAGGTCTTCAAGCGCCTGTTCGACTTCTTGCGGTCCGTCGACATGCTGATCTGGGCGCTGTTCTTCACCCGTGCCTTCGGTCCGGGTCCGCTCGCGGGCATATCGGCGATCTTCTTCACCGACACGGGCACCTTCGGAAAGCTCTATTCCGAGACGCTCGAAAACATCGACGACAAGCAGCGCGAGGGCGTCCGCTCGGTCGGGGCCGCACCGGCGGTGGTGCAGCGCTACGGCGTCCTGCCGCAGGTGCTTCCGGTGTTTCTCAGCCAGTCCCTGTACTTCTGGGAATCGAACACACGGTCCGCCACCATCATCGGCGCCGTCGGCGCCGGCGGCATCGGCCTGAAGCTGTGGGAGGCGATGCGCACGAACCAAGACTGGGAAAACGTCGCCTACATGGTCGTGTTGATCCTGATCGTGGTCTTCGTCTTCGACAACATCTCGAACTTTTTCCGCCAGCGCCTGATGGAAGGCTCCTCCCGCCATTGATGACTTTTCCGGACCGATTTGCTATCTCGCCGTAGCCGTCGGCGGCTTCGTCATTCTGTCACGAAAATCGCCTATCCCGTCGCCCTCGGCGAGGACAGTTCCCCATGCGCTATGCCATCTATTTCACGCCGCCTCATGACGATCCGCTGACGCGCGCCGCGGCGCGCTGGCTGGCCCGCGATCCCTTCACGGGCACGTCGGTGCCGGCGCCTTCGGTGCCCGGCCTCTCGGCGGAGGAACTCGCCTATCACACGGCGTCGGCGCGGCGCTACGGCTTCCACGCCACGCTCAAGGCGCCGTTCGCGCTCGCGCCCGCCAAGACCGAAGCCTCTCTGCTCGCCGCCTTCGACACGTTTGCGGCAAGCGTCGATCCGGTCTACCTGCCGGCCATGAAGCTGAGGCGGATCAGCGGCTTCTTCGCGCTGACGCCGGCCGAGCGCAGCCCGGCGCTGGACCGGCTGGCGAGCGACATCGTCGTGGCGTTCGATCGCTTCCGCGCGCCCATGACCGACGCCGACATCGCCCGGCGCAATCCCGAATCGCTGCGGCCGGCCGAACTGAAGCACCTCCACCAGTGGGGCTACCCGTACGTCTTCGAATCCTTCTTCTTCCACATGACGCTTTCCGGGCGTATTGCCGAAGCCGATACCCCGCGCTTCACCCAGGCCGTGGAAGCCTTCTTCGGCCCTCTGCTGGGCGAGCCGCTCGACATCGCATCGCTTGCCCTCTTCGTGGAGAGGGAACCCGGGGCGCCCTTCACCGTGCTGGCGCACCGCCCGCTGGGGCAGATGCAGCAACGAAAGTCCGCCTGAATGACCACCGAAACCGTATTGTCCAATGCCAGGATCGTTCTCGCCGACGAGATCGTCGACGGGTCGGTCGTCATCCGCGACGGACTTATCGCGGACGTCTCGCCGGGCAATGCGGCGTCTGGCGAGGATTTTGGTGGCGACTACCTGATCCCCGGGCTGGTCGAACTCCACACCGACCACCTCGAAGGTCATTACGCGCCGCGCCCCAAGGTCCGCTGGAACCCGCTCGCCGCAGTGCTGGCGCATGATGCGCAGGTTGCGACCTCTGGCATCACGACGGTGTTCGACGCCTTGCGCGTCGGTCTCGACGAGGATTCCGACATCACCGCCGGCGACATGCGCCACCTGGCCGATGCGATCGAGGATGGGGTGCGGAAGGACCGCCTGCGCGCCGACCATTTCCTTCACCTGCGCTGCGAGGTTTCTGCCGACGACTGCCTGGAAGGATTCGCGCTGTTCGACGGCGACGAGCGCGTCAGGCTCGTCTCTCTGATGGACCATGCACCGGGCCAGCGCCAGTTCGTGAATCTGGAAAACTATGCGTCCTACTATCAGGGCAAGCTGAAGCTCTCCGACGAGGCGTTCAACAGGTTTTGTGAAAAGCGGATGGGGGAGTCGGCGCGAAACTCCTCGCGCCACCGGGTCGCGCTCTCGCAGGCGTGCCGGTCGCGCGGCATCGTGCTGGCGAGCCACGACGATGCCACGACGGAGCATGTCGACGAGGCGATCGAGCAGGGCATCGTCGTCGCCGAGTTCCCGACGACCCTCGAGGCGGCGAGCGCGTCCAAGCGCGCCGGCATGGGCGTGCTGATGGGCGCGCCCAACGTCGTACGCGGCGGATCGCATTCCGGCAACGTGTCGGCCCGCGAACTCGCCGAGCGCGGCTGTCTGGACATTCTTTCATCGGACTACATTCCCTTCAGCCTGATCCAGTCTGCATTCTTCCTCGGCGAGGTGGTGGACCAGATCTCGCTGCCGCAGGCCGTCGCGATGGTTTCGAAAAACCCCGCCGCGGCGACGGGACTGGACGATCGGGGCGAGATCGCCATCGGCAAGCGGGCCGACCTCGTGCGCGTGCGCGTCGACGAACACATTCCCGTCGTGCGCTCGGTCTGGCGGGAAGGCCGCCGCGTCGCTTGATGGAAGGATCGGTTTCACGCGGCCGGAACGGTCCCGACGCGCGCGAGCGTCAGGGCGCATTCGTCGCCGTGGTCGGACCCAGCGGCGCCGGCAAGGACACGCTGATCGCCTATGCCAAGGTCCGGCTTTCGGAGAAGGGTCTGGACCGGTTTCATTTCGTGCGGCGCGTCATCACCCGGACGGCGGACGGATCGACCGAAGACCACGACACGCTGTCGCCGCTGGCATTCGAACGGGCGGAAGCCGACGGCGCCTTCGCGCTGTCCTGGGAGGCGCACGGCCTGCGCTACGGCCTGCCCGCGGGCGTCGACCGGCACATCTCCGCCGGCGATACGGTGGTTGCCAACCTGTCGCGCAAGGCGATCCCGGCGCTGCGGACGCGCTACCGCAACGTCTCCGTCGTGGCCGTCGTCGCCAGCAAGGCGACGCTTTCCGCCCGCCTGATTGCGCGGGGCCGCGAAAGCGCGGAGGAGGTGGCTGCGCGGCTTTCTCGCAGCACGGAGACGGACCTAGGTATCTCCGGCGCATTCGCCACGATCGCCAATGATGGGACGATCGCGGAGGCGGGCGAGGCGCTGATTTCCGCCATCGAGGCCGCCGCCGAACTCTCGATGGCGCCGCTGGATCTCTGAGATACTTCGGCGCGTCAGCCAATCCGCAGGATGTGGTTGTCCCAGACGTATTCCGGCAGCGTCCGGTCGTCGTCCGACGCGGGGCAGACGACGCGGCCTTCGCCGGTCGTTGCGAGGTAATCAGCGCCGTCCGGCGCAAGTCCGCAGACTTCCGTCATGTCGCGCCGAGCGACGATCTTCCTCGTCGAGGTTTCGATGACGGCCATCTGGTTGCCTTGCGGGGAGGAGACCGCGACGGTGCCACTGTCGCCATTGGCCGCGACCGAACCGATATAGTTGCGGAAGCCGGCGAGCACGTCCGGAGGCATATCGACGAGGTTGAGTTCCTCGCCGGGACGCGCGGTTCCGACCAGCGGCGGCTGGTCGAGCGCCGGCCCCTCGTACTGGCAGCCGAACCAGACCGATCCCGCATTGTCGATCGCCATGTGCCGGATCGACAGCTTGTGCAGGGCGGACGGAAGCTTGTGCTTTTCGAAGAGATCGCCCGTCTCGCGGTCGATGAAGACGAGCGAAGGCTGCATCGTGGCGATTTTCAGCTTGGCGCGGCCGAAATCCGGATGCGTCTCGATGCCGCCATTGGCGATCGCCAGCGTCTTCCCGTCCGGCATGAGAAGCAGTTCGTGGGGGTCCATGCCGTGCGTGGGAAACTCGCCGATGCGGCTGAAGCCGTCGGTCGCGTCGTAGATGCCGATCATTCCTGCCGCGGCGTCGAAATCGTTTTCCGTCGCGTAGAGCAGCCGCCCGTCGGGCGAGAAGACGCCGTGGCCGAAGAAGTGCCTGCCGGCGGCGCTGGCGATCGTCACCGGCTCGCCGCGGCCGGTATGGTCGAACACGACCGCGAAGGTGCCCGGCCTTCGCGCGAAGGCGACGGAGCGGCGGGTGACGGGATCAAAGGTGACGTCGTGCCCGCGGTTCGGAAGGTCTAGGCGGTGCAGTATTTCGCCACGCTCCGAGAGAACCGCGATGCCGTAGCGCTCGTCGCGATCGACGAAGGCGGTGGCGAAGACCGCGTCGGCGGAAAGCGCCGCCATCGCTGCTTCAGGAGCGAGGCTCGCGAGGAACCCGGCACCGGCCGCCTTGAGGAAGAAGCGGCGGTTGATCAGTCCCTGCTTCGGCGCCCGCACGATCAGTCTCCGTCGAGTGAGGAAAAGCCCGCTGTCAGTCCGTATTCGCCGCTCAGCTGGCGGCCCACGAGGTCCGACAGCCCGGAGGTGACGATACGCACGTAGTCGAGCTTCGCCCGCCGGTCCGGGTCGGCGAGGATGTCGGCGATGGGGTCGTCATCGAGCGCGGCAAGCGCGCGGTCGGCATTGGCGAGTTCGAACCGGATGGAGTCAGGGATCCAGCGCTTGTCTTCGGCAAGATGTTCCTCAAGCCCGGCCGCGTCCAGAAGTCCGCCGACGGAGCGGAGGTTCGATCGGATGGCGGGGATCGTCTGCCGGGAGCGCCAGAACAGCGCCTGCTTCGGCTGGTCGTCGCCCGGCACCTCGGCGAGGAAACCGTTGATGCGCACGTCGCGAACCAACTCGAGGCCGTGGATGGCGATGTCGATCAGGTCCGACAGGGACTCCTCGCCGCTGCGGTAGAGCGGATTGTCCGCGCCGGGCTCAGTCCATAGCCGGGAGATACCGTCGTCGTCGGTCCAGCCGGCGCTGAGCTGACTCGCGGTCTCGTCCAGATTGGCGGTCACCGTCCGTGCATAGTCGCAACGGAAGCCGGCCTGATCCGCCAGGTCGTCGCTGCCGGTCCCGAACAGCGAAAACTCCAGCGCGCCGAAACCCTGCACGGCGACGCTCTTCTGCACCAGCGTGTCGAGGCTGGTGGCGGACGCGTCCTCGGTGGCGAGGATGCCCTGCACTTGCTTGAGGCCGATGCTGCGGCGGTCCGGCCAGTAGAAGATCCGTTCGAGCCGGTTGTCCTGCGTCACCGGTCCGAAGCGGACGAGTTCGATACCGGCCCAGGCCTGCACGGCCTCGTCGAAACCGGCGCGGGCCGCTTCTAGCGTTTCCGCGGACGGCTCCTGGCAGAGGGTTTCGACCCGCTCGTGCAACGCGTCCGCCGCTGTCGCGAAGGCCCGGTAGGCGGGCTGGATGTAGCCGTGGAGAGCGCCGGCCACCATTTCAACGGCGCCGTCCGGGGATTGCGCGTACGCGGGCACGGAGAAGACCGGCCCGAAACAGGCCAAGGCAACCAGGAAACGCAGACGCATCAGAGAGACTCCAGAAACCGGATCAATGCCTCGCGGTCCTGTTTCGACAGGGCCTTGAAGCCGTCGCGTGCCGCTTCCGCTTCGCCGCCGTGCCACAGGATGGCCTCGGTGAGGTTTCGTGCCCGCCCGTCGTGCAGGAAGAAGGTGTGGCCGTTCACGGTCTCGGTGAGGCCGATGCCCCAGAGCGGCGGTGTGCGCCATTCGCTGCCGCGCGCGTCTCCCACCGGCTGCCAGTCGGCGAGGCCGACGCCCATGTCGTGCAGCAGGAAGTCGGAATAGGGCCAGATGAGCTGGAACGCCTGCGCCTTGTTCGGGGCGTCGCGCCTGGTGACGAATTTCGGCGTGTGGCAGCCGCCGCAGCCGAGCGAATAGAAGACGTCCTTGCCGTGCAGGACCTGCGGATCGTCGACGTCGCGGCGCGCCGGCACCGCCAGGTTCTGCGAATAGAAGGTCACCAGATCGAGCACCGGATCGGGCGCCTCGGTGTCGCCCAGACGCTCCTGCACGCCGCTCGCCGCTGCGAGGCAATCGGTCTGGGATTCGGTGCATTCACCCCAGGAGTTTGGCACGTCGGGGGTCGAGATGCCGATGTCGCCGGCGAAGGCGTTCGCCGCCTGCTGCCGGATCGAGGCGGTCTGCGCCTTCCAGCCAAAGCGGCCGAGCGTCAGCTGTCCAGCCGCATCGCGTACCACGTTCGGCCGTCCGGAGATGCCGTCGCCGTCGGCATCGTCGGGGTCGGCCAGCGCCAGGATGTCGGCCGGGTGGATCTGCTCGACGAGGCCGAGCCCGATCATCGGCGGCGTGACGCGCGGCGACAGCGTCGTGCTGACGTTCATCGGGCCGTAGGCGAGGTCGGTGACCGAGTATTCCGGCCGCCGCAGCGAAACCACCGTGCCGTCGCCGAGGGTCACCGGAACCTCTTCGTAGGTGACCGCGACCTTGCCTTCCGACTTGAGACCTGGGACCGCCAGGTCCTGCAACTGGCCGCCATAGACCGGGTCCGGCAGGTTGAGGATCTGCTTGTCCCTGAGGAGAGCCTGCTCTTCGGCCGTCCTTGGCGCCCGCGACAGGCGAAGGAACATGGACGACGCGTCGCCCTCGGTCGGCGGATGGCCGCGGCCGTCCTTGAGATGGCAGCTTTGGCAGGCGCGCGCGTTGAACAGCGGCCCCAGCCCGTCGGAGGCCTGGGTCGAGGAGGGCGAGGAGACCCACAGCTTGCGGAACAGGGCGTTGCCGAGCTTGAACGTCTCTTCTTCGGCGAAGGTGAGGTTGGCCGAGAAGTTCGAGAAGGCGTCGGCGTTGACGAGCTTGCGCGAGGTCGCCGCGCCGCCCTGCATGTTCTCGAACTTTTCCGGTGCGGAGAAGTCGTCAGTCGGGCGCGTCACCCTCTCGACGCGGGCGATGTCCTCGGCGGAAAGATCGTCGCGCGTCGAAGGGATCGCGGCGATCTCGGCGGCGAAGGCGCTCGCCGCGACCGCGAAGGCGGTAGCGGCCAGGGTCAGGCCGGTTGCTGCGGGAGAAACCCCGATGCGGCGCGATAAGGAAGGGCGCATGCGGCGCGCGAATGATCTCAGGGGCCGCATGCGCTCACGTCCTAGTCCTCTTCGCCGGCGTTCCCGGCGTTCAGGAGGCCGTACTTTTCCTCGCCGAGCGACTTCATCAGGTCGAGTTGCGTCTCGAGGAAGTCGATGTGGCCTTCCTCGTCCGTCAGCAGTTCCTCGAACAGTTTCATGGTGACGTAGTCGCCGAGTTCCTGGCAGATCTCGCGTGACTTCTTGTAGGACGTGCGGGCGTCGTATTCGCCGGCGAGGTCCGATTCCAGCACTTCCCTGACGTTCTCGCCGATCCTGAGCGGCCCGACCGACTGGAGGTTCGGATGGCCTTCGAGAAAGATGATGCGCGCGACCAGCTTATCGGCGTGATGCATCTCCTCGATCGATTCCTCGCGCTCCTTCTTGGCGAGCTTGATGTAACCCCAGTCTTCCAGCAGACGATAGTGAAGCCAGTATTGGTTGACGGCACCGAGTTCCAGAAACAGGGCCTCGTTAAGCCGCTCTATGATTTGTGGTTCGCCCTTCATGACGCCTGCTCCCGTATTGACCGCGCAATCCGCGTACGCGGTCTAGGTGTGAAACGATTTCCACGGCGTTCGCCTCCGAACGCGTGTGGTAGTCCTCGGTGACCCGGATGATCGTTTCCACCACATTTGGGAAACAGCCGCAACAGCGTCCGCGCTTGGAAAGCGCGTGGTATACCTTCGCAGGCACGATCAGCTGCCACGGATCGGCGTCGAGCAGGCCGACGATGGTCCGTTCGATCTCCTTCTCGGTGATCATGTTGCAGTGACAGACGAGCATGGTGTTCCTATTTGCGGCTCGTGAACTCGAAACTCTTCGTCAACCTCAGTCCGATGATGTCGTAGTCCAGATCGGCCTCGCGCACGTGCGCATAGCCGGCGCTGATGTCGATCCCGTTCTCGAACCCGTAGCCGGCGGAGACCTGGACGAGATGATCTCTCGTCGATCCGGCACCGGCGAAGTCGAGCCTGCGAACGGTTCCGGCGAGTTCGCCGTGCCAGGGACCGTTGGCGACGGAGAGCCCGACGGTGGTGTAGAGCGCATCGTCTCCCGCCAAGCCCGCGGCATCCGAGAAATAGGCGATCTCGCCGTTCAAGCCAAGAACCATGCCGCTCGCGAGCGCCGTCTCCTTGGCGAGGCCGGCCACGAACCCGTCCTCGTCGGCCGTTTCGGTGACGCCGGCCGAGAGGTGGCGGTAGCCGAGATTGTAGGAAAATCCGGGCAGTGCCTCGAGATCCGTGCCGTCGAGCGTGATGGAGAAGTTGTTCAGCTTCTCGGTGTTGCCGATCCCGCCATCGCCGATGCCCACCCTGCCGCGGCGGGTGAAGATCGAATCCGAGAGGAAGGTCGTGTCGACGAAGAAGACGTGACCGCCCAGCGTGTGCTTTCCGGCCGCCCCGGCGTCGAACTCGTAAGTCGCGCCGAAGCCGATTTGTTCGGAAAGCTCGTAGTCCTCGGCAAATTCGGTCCCGTAAACGCCCGGCGTGATGTCCCAGGCGGTGCCGAAGGCCGGGCCGAACTTCCCGGCGAAGAGCGTCGCGGCGCCGAGTTTCGCTTCGAGGTTCAACGTGTCGACGTAGAGACCGATGTCGCCGAAGGCCCGGTCCTTGAATGGCTCCGGATCGAGCACGGATTCGGCAGTCAGTCCGAAGTTGATCGCGAAGATCGGCGTCAGCCCGAGCTTCACCCCGAGTTCGCCGAGGAAATAGAGGTCGTCTACCTCCGCTCCGGGGTCGTCGGCGCGGAACACCCAATCGTTGCCGAGCTCCAGGTCCAGCGTCCCTTCGAGGTACGGATAGGTCTCCGCCACGACCGGGAGCTCCACGGGCTCGGCGAAAGCGCTGCCCGGCAGGAGCGTCCAGGCTGAAGCGAAAGCGGCCAGGAGTGACGTGGTGCGAAGCATGCTCATATCCGAATGGTCCCCGATGAATTCAGTGATACGTAACGTAATAACATTACAGCTCCTGCTCACTGGAATACGGCGTCGGGATTGTCAAGGCTGTCGGACCCTTCGAAGGCAATGCCGTCGAGCTGCAGGGCGGCCACGGCCCGTTCGATGGAGCGGGTCTGGTCGATGAGCGCGTCGATCCCCGCCTGCACGGCGGCATTGCCCGCCTCGTTGCCCTCGCCGATCATCTGGTCGTAGGCCTCGCCGCCTTTCGCGCGCTCCTCCATGGCCTCCATGGCGGCCACGGTGGCGTCGAGCTTGCCGGAGAGTTCCTCGTCGAGCGCCGGGTCTACCTGCTTGACGAGATCGGACACCGAGGGGCCCTCGATCCTGGTGCCGTCGGTGCGCGCGTAGGCGGCGTGATAGACGTTGCGGATACCCACCACATCGTAGAGGTGGGAGATGTGCGTGTTGTCGGAGAAGCAGTCGTGCTCTTCCTCCGGATCGTGCAGCAGCAGGCCGAGCTTCATGCGCTCGCCGGCCAGTTCGCCGTAGGAGAGGGAGCCGAGCCCGGTGAGGATAGCGGCGACGCCCGCCTTGGGATCGCCTTCCAGGAGGTTCTGCCGCGCTTCTCCGCCCTCCTGCCAGTTGCCGACCATCTCCTCCAGGTCGGAAACGAGCAGGTCGGTCGCCGCGTCGAGATACTGCGCGCGGCGATCGCAGTGCCCGCCGGTGCAGTTCGCCGGGTCATAGTCGGTGTAGGGCCGCTCGCCGGCGCCGGCGCCTGTCCCGTTCAGGTCCTGGCCCCAGAGGAGGAATTCGATGGCGTGGTAGCCGGTGGCGACGTTCGCTTCGATATCGCCGGCTTCCTGCAGCGTGCCTGAAAGAAATTCGGGGGTGATCTCGCTGGCGTCCACCGCCGTTCCGCCGATCTCGATCGACGGATTGGCGATCACGTTGGCAGTGTAGAGCGCGTTGTCGTCGGATTCGGTGCCGTAGGCCGCATCCACGTAGTCGATGAGACCTTCGTCGAGCGGCCAGGCGTTCACGCGCCCTTCCCAGTCGTCCACGATCGGGTTGCCGAAGCGGTACGCCTCGGTCTGCTGATAGGGAATGCGGGACGCCTTCCAGGCGGTTCGCGCAGCTTCCAACGTCTCCTTCGACGGATTTGCGATCAGTGCATCGGCCGCTTCGTCCAGGGCCTTCGCGGCTGCGAGCGAATCCTCATACTTGGCCAGCGCGATATCGGAATAGGTCTGCAGCACCGGGCGGAAATCGGTCTGAGCATACGCCGCCGGCGAAAATACGATCGCGGCGACGGCGCAGACCGCCATGCGTCGCGGGGTCCGGGTTGCTGAGCTTGCCATTGTCGCCTCCTCGAATGCCGTCTTGCTGGAACAGAGCGGTCGCGCGGTTGGGAGCGTCGCGCGTCAGCCCTTCGTCGCGACATAAAGACTCTCCGGAGGACGCCTGTCAATTCGCGAAAGGGGGACAAAGTGCTTACAAATCAATAGTTTAGAACTATTCTAAACTGACTTGAGCAGAAAAGTCATGTTATACGGGAGTTGCCGGCGAGAGCAGTCGATCCGTTGAAGCACTGTTCCGCGCTCTTATGCCGCGCCGCCGGTCCGGATGACCATGGCGAGCGCCTCGGCGATCAGAGCGGGTTTTTCCTCACCCTCGATCTCGATCGTGTTGAGCGACTTCATCAGGAACTGACCGACGCCCTTCGGTTCGAACGAAACAAGCTTCGATCGCATGCGCACACGCGAGCCCGCCCGCACGGGAGTCAGGAAGCGGACCTTGTCCAGCCCGTAGTTCAACGTGGCTGCGACGTCTCGAGGACGGGCGTCGATCTCGTAGCTCATGACCGGAATGAGCGAGAGCGTGAGGTACCCGTGCGCGATCGTGGCGCCGAACGGGCTCTCGCGGCGGGCGCGTTCCACGTCGACATGGATCCACTGACGGTCATGCGTTGTTTCGGCGAACCGATCGATCATCTCCTGGTCGACGGTGATCCAGGACGAGATGCCGAGTTCCTGTCCGACCAGACCGGCCATGCTTTCGAACGTCAGGTCCTGTCTCGGCATTCCACATCTCCGCGTCGCGCTGCACCGGATGCGCGCCTTCTAGAATGCGTGCGGTGGGCTGGGAAGGGTTGAGCGCCGGATGGGGTTAATCACTATGGCGTTCACGAAAAAGCTACGATTCGTCAGCACGGAAACGATCCTTACCGGCGCGATTCACCGGACATTCAGAATCGGCTGGTAGGATGAGCCTGTTTCGGAAGGGACTATCCGGACATCGGGACACGGGACAATGACGTTCTTGAGCAGCATCTTCGGTTGCGCCTGCGCAATCCGCGAGTTCGTGATGCCTACCTATCGGCCGGAGCGCTACTACATGCGCGGCCCTGGACCGGCCTGCGCACGTCGCCAGGGTCGCGTCGCCGCCGATTCGCGGGTGCGTTTCTCCTGATCGGATCGATCAGCCGAGACCATCGAAGAGCGCGGTCGACAGGTAGCGCTCGGCGAAGGACGGGATGATGACGACCATGGTCTTGCCGGCGTTCTCGGCGCGGCTTCCCACGATCACCGCCGCCTGAAGCGCCGCGCCCGACGAGATTCCGACCGGCACCCCCTCGATCCTGGCAAGTAGCCGCGCATTGGCGAAGGCGTCTTCGTTGGAGACGGCGATCACCTCGTCGTAGACGGAGGTGTCGAGGATCTTCGGCGCGAACCCTGCACCAATGCCCTGGATCTTATGCGGTCCCGGCTGGCCGCCGGACAGAACCGGAGAGGCCTCCGGCTCGACGGCGACCACCTTCAGCCCCGGTCGGCGCTGCTTCAGCACCTGCCCGACGCCCGTGATAGTGCCGCCCGTCCCGATGCCTGACACGAAGATGTCGACCTCGCCGCCAGTGTCGTTCCAGATCTCCTCGGCGGTGGTCCTGCGGTGGATGTCCGGGTTCGCCGGATTCTCGAACTGCTGCGGTATGACCGAGCCGGGGATGGTCGACTTGAGCTCCTCGGCCTTGGCGATCGCCCCCTTCATGCCTTTCGGGCCTTCGGTCAGCACGAGTTCGGCGCCGAGCAGCGCCAGCATCTTGCGGCGCTCGATGGACATGGTCTCCGGCATCGTCAGGATCAGGCGATAGCCCTTGGCCGCAGCCGCGAAGGCCAGCGCGATGCCGGTGTTGCCGGAGGTCGGCTCGATCAAAGTCGTCTCGCCCGGCTTGATGCGGCCATCTGCTTCCATGGCATCGATCATCGCGACGCCGATGCGATCCTTGACGCTGGCTATGGGGTTGAAGAACTCGAGCTTGGCGAGAAGGTTGGCGACGATGCCTTTTTCCTTCGCGAACTTGTCCAGCCGCACGATGGGCGTGTCGCCGATCGTTTCGGTGATGGAGGAGTAGATCCGCCCCCGTCCCGGCTTGCGTGCATTCTCGTTGGCGTCGCTCATGTCGTTCCTCCATCGACCCGCGGGAGGTCGTTCGACGCTACGAAACCCCAATGGCCGCTTTTCGGCAAGGAATAGTTTTCTACGGATGAGCGTCAAAGCGAAAGCGGCGCCGAGGGAAAACCCCGACGCCGCATCCGCCGCCGCTGGAGTCGATCCGCTACTCCGCGGCGGAACGCTTTTCCGAAGTCCCCTCGACGGCCTCGACGATCGCCTCGACGAAGGCGTCGAGATCGCCGGGGTTGCGCGCGGTGATGAGATTGCCGTCGCGCACGGTTTCGGAATCTTCCCACTTCGCACCGGCATTGATCATGTCGGTCCTGATCGAGTGGTACGAGGTCGCACGCTTGCCCTTCACGAGGTCCGCCTCGATGAGCAGCCATGGCGCGTGGCAGACGGCCGCGACCGGCTTGCCGGCGCGGGCGAAGGCCTTCACGAAATCGATCGCCTTCTTCTCGACGCGCAGCAGATCGGGGTTGATCTGCCCGCCCGGCAGGACGATGGCGTCGTAGTCGGAGGCATTAGCCTGATCCAGGACGCGATCAACGGTCACGGGCTCGCCCCAATCCTTCTTGTCCCACCCCTTGATCTCGCCGCTCTCCAGCGAGACGACGTCGACGGTTGCGCCCGCCTGCCGCAGTTTCGACAGCGGGACCTCGAGCTCGGACTGCTCGAAGCCGTTGGTGGCGAGGATCGCGATCCTCGATTGCGCGATGTCGGGCATGATCTTGCTCCTGCTGAATGGTAACGCAGGAGAACGCCCCAGATGCGCTTTTGTTCGGTGCCCGTCGAGGAACAGTCGTCAGTCGGAAAACAGCGCCTGCAGACGGGCAAAGGAAGTGCCCTTGCGCGAGAAGTCGACTGTGCCCTCGTCCAGCATCTCCCGCGCCGCCGCCTCGACGGCGCCGAAGGCTGCGGTCGTAAGCTTCGAGCCGAGCGAAATACGTTTGGCGCCGGCTTCCGCGAGGTCGCGGACGGAAAATCCCGGAACCGCGAGGATGTTGACCGGCTTCGTGAGCGCCGAACAGACCGCCTTCACCTGATCGATGCTGGTGAGTCCGGGCGCGTAGAGCACGTCCGCTCCGGCCTCTTCGAAGGCTCTCAGGCGGCGGATCGTGTCGTCGAGATCGGACCGGTCGTGCAGGAAGTTCTCCGCTCGCGCCGTAAGCACGAAGTCGCGCCGAAGCGATCGTGCCGCTTCACTCGCCGCTGCCACACGCTCTACCGCATGCTGAAACTCGTAGATCGCGTTCGTTTCGTCGCCGGAAAAATCCTCGATCGAGCAGCCGGCGAGACCGGCGGCTTCGGCTGCGAACACCGTTTCGGCGGCGGAATCCGGCGTGTCGCCCTTTCCGTTCTCCAGATCGGCCGAGACGGGCAGGTCGGTGGCCGCGACGAGTTCCTTGCAATGCGCGATCATCTCGTCGAACGGGATGCCGCCGTCAGGCCGGCCGCGCGCAAAGGCATAGCCGGCGCTGGTGGTGGCCAGTGCCTTGAAGCCGAGCGAGGCGAGGAATTTCGCGGTGCCGACATCCCAGGGATTGGGAATGACGAACGCGTCCGCCGACGTATGCAGCGCGCGGAAGACCGCGCCGATGTCCCTGCTCTTGTCCATGGCCGTCCCTGAATCCGTGAACCCGCGGCCGCGATTTTATCCGCTCGCGCCGTGCCTCGCAAAGCCGGTCGGTTGGTCCAGGCCGATCATTCCTGACACCTGCCGCATGTCGTCGAAAAGGATGCCGCCGGCCTTGGCCAGGCCGTCGCGGTCCGAAAGGGGATCGCCGCAATAGGCGTAGACGCGCATGCCTGCGGCGACACCGGCGATCGTGCCGGCCACCGCGTCCTCGATGACGATGCAATCGGCGGGCGCGAACCCCATCGTGTCGGCGGCGTGCAGGAAGAGGTCCGGACACGGCTTTCCGCGGGCGACCATGGTGGAACTGAACATCGCGTGCTCGAAACGAGGCAGAAGCCCGGTCGCTCCGAGAGTGATGTGCATCTTGGAAACCCGCGCCGAAGATGCCACGCAGTAGGGGATTCCGGCAGCGCGCAAAGTCTCGATGAGCGTTTCCACGTACGGAACGGCCTCGACGCCACTGGCGAAGAGTTCGGGCAGTCCGGCGTTCCAGCGGTCAACGAAATCGACACCCAGGTTGGTGCCGGTACCCTCGATCTCCTCCTGGACGGATCGCATGGACCGCCCGCAGAAGCGGCGGCGGCATTCCTCGTAGGTTACCGGGAAACCGGCCTGCGTCAGCCATTCGGAGAGCTTGCGGTTGGCCAGCGTCTCGGTGTCGACGAGCACGCCGTCGCAGTCGAAGATCACCAGGCCGGGTGGCCTCATCGGGCGCCCGTCGAGCCGAAGCCGCCCGCGCCGCGCGAGGTCTCCTGCGCCAGCGTGCGCTCCTCGATCGTCGCCTGGAGCACCGGCGCGATAACGAGTTGCGCGATACGCATGCCGCGGGTCACCGCGAAATCCGCGTCGCCTAGGTTTACAAGCAGCACCTGCACCTCGCCGCGATAGTCGCTGTCGATGGTGCCGGGGGTGTTAAGGCAGGTGATGCCGTGCTTCAGCGCCAGCCCCGAGCGCGGCCGGACCTGGCCCTCGTGGCCAGCGGGGATCTCGAAGATGAGACCGGTGGGCACGAGCGCACGGCGCCCAGGCAGGATGATGAGATTGCGGTCTTCGGGGATCGCGGCCCTCAGATCCATGCCGGCGGCGCCGGCGGTCTCGTAGGCCGGCAACGGGAGGCCTTGCGAATGCGGCAGGCGGACGATCGGCAGAACGATGGACATGGCGTCATTTGGCCGGGGGTCCTCCGCGCGTCAATAGCTTCGCGATGGATCGGCGTCCGCCATGCATGAAATGCATGTCTTGCCTGTGCCGCCGGCATGGCTCCCCAGTGGTAACTATCTTGAAAGGTAAGCATGCTTATTATATATGGCGCTCATGAAAAACACTGACGGTACGGAAAGGCTCGGGTTCCTGATCCACGACGCGGCGCGCCTGTTGCGCAAGCGCTTCGAGGTGCGGGCGGCCGGCTATGGACTCTCTGCGGCCCAGTGGCGGCTACTGTTTCGTCTCGTCAAGGAAGAGGGCATGGCCCAGGCACGGCTCGCGGAACTGCTCGAGATCGAGCCCATCAGCGTTTCGCGCCTGCTCGACAGGATGGAAGAAGGCGGCTGGATCGAGCGCCGCCCGTCGCCGTCCGACCGCCGCGTGCGCGTGGTCTATCCGACGGGCAAGGCCCGCACGACCTTCGGCGCCGTGAAGGAGGTCGCCGGGACGATCTATCAGGAGGCGCTGGACGGAATGTCTTCGGCCGAAAGGAGCGCGTTGCTGCGCGGGCTGGAGACGATCCTCGCCAACCTGGCCGAGGGAGAGCCGGCGCGGTGCGAACAGGGTCCGGCCGCCAAGGTCGACGAGCGGGTGCCGGAAGCAGTGGAAGGTACGAACGGATGAATGCCAGGACGAAGGCCGACGAGACGGCGGAAGAGATCGCGCTGAAGATGGACGAGGCCACCGCGCCGCAGCCGCCCGAAGCACCCGCTCCGAAGAAGAGGCGGCGCGGACTGCGCCCTCTCCTGATGATCGCTGTGCCCGCCGCGCTCCTGGTGGGCGGCGGATACGTCTGGGTCACCGGCGGCCGCTATGAGGAGACGGAGAACGCCAACCTGCGCCAGGCGCGCATTTCGGTGACGGCCGAGGTGTCCGGCCGCGTCACCGAGGCCGACATTTCGGAGAACGAACACGTCAAGGCCGGCGACGTGCTCTTCGAGATCGATCCCGAACCCTACCGCATCGCGCTGGCGCAGGCGGATGCCGCCCTCGCGGCGGCGCGGCTCGAGGTCGCGCAGTTGCGCGCCGGATACCAGAAGTCGCTCGCCGAGGCGGAGGTGGCCGGCGACGAGGTGGATTACCTGCAAAGCGAATTGCAGCGCCAGGAATCGCTTACCGACAAGGGCATCGGCACGAAGTCGGCACTCGATTCGGCGCGTCACGACCTCGCCAAGGCAAAGGAACAATTTGCCGTCGCCCAGCAGGGGATAGCCAGCGCCAAGGCCGCGCTCGCGGGCAATCCGGACATCGAGACGGACGAGCATCCCGCAGTGATGGCCGCGCTGGCCGCGCGCGAGAACGCACAATGGAAGCTCGGCCTGACCAGGGTGGTCGCGCCCGGCGACGGCGTCATCGCGCAGGCCTCGTCCTTCAAGGTGGGCCAGATGGTTTCGGCCGGGTCGCCGCTTTTCACCTTGGTCGAGACCGGCGACTCCTGGGTCGACGCCAACTTCAAGGAAACCCAGCTGACCCACATGAAGCCGGGCCAGAAGGCAGAGGTCTGGATTGACGCGTACCCGGATCATGCCCTGGAAGCGACCATCGATTCGATCGGCGCAGGCACGGGCGCGGAGTTCTCGCTGCTTCCCGCGCAGAACGCCACCGGCAACTGGGTAAAGGTGACCCAGCGAATCCCTGTCCGCCTCCGCCTCGAAGCGGATGACGATTTGGCCGGTGCGCTTCGCACAGGAATGAGCGCAACCGTGGAGGTCGACACCGGCAAGGCACGCGGCCTGCCGGACTTCGCCTCCCTTTTCGGCAGCGCGATCGCAGCCGAGTAGCGCCGTTTCCCGCCCCGCAAGGGAGGGAACAAGGGCAAGATGGCGATGGAAAACTCCGACACAGCGGTTCCGCATCGCGGGCTGATCACCGTATCGATCATGCTCGCCACGATCATGCAGGTGCTCGACACCACGATCGCCAACGTCGCGCTGCCGACGATGACGGGCGATCTCGGCGCGAGCCAGGACACCATCACCTGGGTGCTGACGTCCTATATCGTGGCCGCCGCGATCATGACGCCGGTGACCGGCTGGCTCTCCGACCGGATCGGCCGGCGTGAACTCTTCCTCGTCTCGATCGTCGGCTTCACCGTCTCCTCCATGGCCTGCGGCCTGGCCTGGAACCTGGAATCGATGGTCCTGTTCCGGGTCACGCAAGGCCTTTTCGGCGCCGCGATCGTGCCGCTCTCGCAGACCTTCCTGCTCGACATCAATCCCAAGGAACGTCACGGATCGGCTATGGCGATGTGGGGCGCCGGCATCATGGTCGGCCCCATCATCGGACCGACGCTTGGCGGCTGGCTGACCGAGACGCTGGACTGGCGCTGGGTCTTCTTCATCAACCTTCCGGTCGGCATCGTCGCCTTCCTCGGCTGTACCGCCTATCTGCCGCGCATCGCCAAGCGCCTTCGCGGGTTCGACTTCTTCGGCTTCGCCATGCTTTCGCTGGGCGTCGGCGCGCTGCAACTCATGCTGGACCGCGGCGGGGAGGTGGACTGGTTCTCGGCCGTCGAGATCTGGATTGAGCTCGGCCTGTCTATCACCGGGTTCTGGATCTTCGCGGTCCATCTGCTGACCGGCAACGAGACCTTCATCGATCCGGCGATCTTCCGCGACCGCAACTTCGTCACGGGCCTCGTCTTCATCTTCATCGTCGGCATCATCCTGCTCGCCAGCCTGGCGCTGCTGCCGCCGATGCTGTCGCGCCTGTTCGGCCATTCGACCATCCGTACGGGTCTGGTCATGGCACCGCGCGGGGTGGGCACGATGATTTCCATGATCCTCGTCGGACGGTTGGTGCGGATGGTGGACGCACGGATGCTGGTGGTCGCCGGCCTGGCGCTGACGGCGTGGTCGCTATACGACATGACGGGCTTCTCGCCGCAGATGGACGACCGGCTCATCATCGTCTCGGGCATCATCCAGGGCCTCGGCCTCGGCCTGGTTTTCGTGCCCCTGTCGACCGTCGCCTTCGCCACGCTCGAGCCGCGATTCCGAACCGATGCCGCGAGCCTGTTCAGCCTCGTGCGCAACATCGGCTCGTCGATCGGCATCTCCATCGTTACCGTCATGCTCACCCGGAACATGCAGGTGAACCACGCGGAGCTGTCGGCCTTCATCAATCCGTTCAATCCGGCGCTGCGCGCGATCTCTCCGGGCGCCGCCAGCGGCGATCCGACTGCGCTGTCGCAGATCGACCAGCTGGTGAACGCCCAGGCGCTGATGATCTCCTACATCAACGATTTCAAGCTGATGATGATCGTCACCCTGTGCGCCATCCCGCTGGCGCTGCTCCTGCGCAAGCCGAGCGCGGCGCCCGCAGCGCCGGCCGCCGCCCACATGGATTGATCCGGCTACTGTAGCGCGCCGGCCGGTTTGCCCTGTGCGAGGAGATCCAGATAGCGGCGGTGCCCAAGGCACTTGGTCGCCGCCTTCTTGTACTCCCGCCCCTGTTCCTCGATCGCCTTGCGGGCGTGCGCGCGCAGCGCCGGCTTGGCCGCCATCTCCGCGTTCGCGGCCTTGCGGCAGAGATGGCCCAAACCATCCAGCACCGGATAGTAAAGCTGTTCCGCCAAGTGCGGGAGGTTGTCGGGCAAGGGCATGAAGTCCGCCCGCTTCGGCATCTCCCTCGACCAGCGCTGCAGCCGTTCGCGCGTCACCTCGTTGAGGCAGTTCTGGTGGACGTGTTTCCAGAATGGCTCCTCGCGTTCGCCGGCGTAGTGGATGTTGATGAAGTCGCGGAAGTCGTTGAGCTGTCGCTCGGCCACGCCGTTGAACATGCCGCGGACACGCTCGTCCGCCGAGGTCGCCCTGGCCATGAAACGGCGCGTGAACAGGAACAGCTGCACGACCGTTCCGTGGATCGACGTGGCCTCAAGCGGCTCGAGGAAGCTCGATGACAGACCCAGGGCAAGGCAGTTCCCGATCCAGTTCCGGTCGAGGCGCCCGCTGTCGAACCGCAGGTCCGCACGCGGCTCGATCTTGCGCCCCAGCGCCCGCTCGATCTCGGCATGCGCTTCCTCCGGCGTCCGGAAATGGTCGGAATAGACGTAGCCGCAGCCGATCCGGTCCTGCGTCGGGATCGACCACAGCCAGCCCGCTTCCTGTGCCCAGGCCAGCGTGAAGGGAGAGATCTCCGCGCCTTCCTCGTGTTCGAGCCAGAAGGGCATGGCGCGGTTCACCGGCAGCGTCGACTGATAGGAAATCCACTGCGCGCCCATCTCGCCGCGGATGAGCTTGCGGCGGAAGCCGGTGCAGTCGATGAAGAAATCGCCGGCAACCTCCCGATCCTCGTCGAGCAGCAGCGCCTCGATGTCACCGGTCTCCGGGTTCTTGCGGGCGCCGAGCACCTCAGCGTCGACCTGAGCAATGCCCTTCGCCTTGTCGCGCAGGAAAGCTCCGACCTTGGCCTGGTCGAAATGGTAGGCATAGAGGAACGGCGACGCCGAGACGAATTCGCCGTCGATCAACCCGTAGGGGCTGCGGCCTCGCCGCATGAGTTCGCCGAAGAGGTGGATGTCGGCAAGCCGGATGTTCTTGGCGACGGCGTACACGTCGAGCGCGCAGAATTGCTCGTCCGGCCGGAAGTCGGGGCGGGCGGCCAGCGCATTCGGATCGTCGATCGGGCCGTCATAGTGGTGGCCCTTGCGCAGCCAGTCCTTGTGCCGGATGCCGAACTTGATCGTGGCGCCGGTGCTGCGGATGAATTCCGCCTCGTCAATTTCGAGCAGATCGAGAAGCTGGCGAAAGACTCCGGTGGTGCCCTCGCCGACGCCGATGGTCGGGATGCGGCTCGATTCGACGACGGTCACGTCGACCGCGAGCCCGGCGTTGTCCGCCTGCCGTTTCAGCATGTGCGCGGCGAGCCATCCGGCCGTTCCGCCGCCCACAACGACGTAATGCGTCCGCGATTTGTTCATGTGTTAGCCCCTCCCGGCTAACAAAAGAGCAGAAGATAGGGGGACTAGCAACCTGTCGTCATAATACCGTTTGGTAACGATAAGGCGGGTTGCGAACGATGGCACGGCCGCGCGCTGCCGGCGCAACGATGCCGCGATGTCGCGGGATCGAAAGCTTCCGGAACCGTACGTTTGGATGTATGGGAAAGACGAGGCGGACGGCGGGACAGCCGCCAGGAGGGGATGGATCGCCATGCCGGGACCGCGTTTACAGGCCTCGACGTCGAGCGGGATGAAAGGGAAGGCCGGCTGGTGCGCCGCCCTTCTGGTGTCGATCGGTTTTCCCTGCACGTCCGCGATTGCCGCGGACTGCAAGAGCTCTCCCGCCCCGCAGGTCGACTGGCAGGACTGTAACAAGAGCAACATCGTGGTGAGAGGGGCAGCCCTCGCGGGCGCGACGCTCGCCGGCGCCGATTTCACCCTGACCGATCTCCGCGACGCGGACCTGCGGAAGGCCGACCTCCAGAAGGCGACGCTGGTGCGTTCCTCGCTCGCCGGAGCCAACGCGGCGGGCGCGAACTTCGGACGGGCGGAAGCCTACCGGACGAGCTTCTCCGGCATGCAGGGCGACGGGGCGTCCTTTGCCAGCGCGGAACTCCAACGCGCCGATTTCTCCGGTGCGAACCTGGCCGGTGCGAATTTCGAGAAGGCGGAACTCGGACGCGCCAGCTTCGAAAAGAGCCGTCTGGAAGGCGCGCGCTTCACGCTGGCCAACCTCTCGCGCGCCAGCTTCGTCGGTGCCGAGATCGGCGGCGCCGTCGATTTCGAGAATGCCTTCCTGTACCTGACCCGCATCGAAGGCGTCGATCTCTCGTCCGCCACCGGCCTGGCACAGGCGCAGGTCGATCTCACCTGCGGCGACAGCGATACGAAGCTTCCAGCCGGACTTTCGCCTTCCGCGTCATGGCCCTGCAAATTCGACTGACCTCCCGGCCGCGCTCCAGCCGACTCGAATGATGCCCCGCCAAATTCGCGTTCGACAGTCCTTTTCCGCCCCGCTATAAGCCCGCGGTTCAAAGGACATCGTGGACATGACGGAAGCCATCGAAAAGGCGGTCGCGCGCCGCCGCACCTTCGCGATCATCTCGCATCCGGACGCGGGCAAGACGACGCTCACGGAAAAGCTGCTGCTGTTCGGCGGCGCGATCCAGCTCGCCGGCGAGGTGAAAGCCAAAAAGGACAAGATCCAGACCCGGTCGGACTGGATGAAGATCGAGCGCGAGCGCGGCATCTCGGTCGTCACCTCTGTGATGACTTTCGAATATGGCGACCATGTCTTCAACCTTCTGGATACGCCCGGCCACGAGGATTTCGCCGACGACACCTACCGCACGCTGACCGCCGTCGATTCGGCGGTCATGGTGATCGACGCCGCCAAGGGCATCGAGCCGCGCACGCTGAAGCTGTTCGAGGTCTGCCGGCTGCGCGATATCCCGATCGTTACCTTCGTCAACAAGATGGACCGCGAGACGCGCGATCCGTTCGAGATCCTGGACGAAGTCGAGGAGAAGCTGGCGCTGGATACCGCGCCGGTGACCTGGCCGATCGGCCGCGGACGGAGCTTCGGCGGCACCTATCATCTCGCCGACAACGCCATTCGCCGCGGCGATGCCGACAAGGAATGGATCAAGGTCAATGGGCCGCAGTCGGAGCAGGTGTCGGGTAGCCTGCCCGCCAACGAGCGCGACGCTTTCGTCGAGGAAATGGAGCTTGCGCGCGAGGCGTGCCGGCCCTTCGATCTTTCCGCCTTCCGCGACGGGCACCTGACGCCGGTGTTCTTCGGCTCGGCGCTGAGGAACTTTGGCGTGCGGGACCTGATCGAGGCGCTCGGCGCCTGGGCTCCGAGCCCGCGCGACCAGGAGGCCGACACCCGCACGATCCATGCGACGGAGGACAAGATGACCTCCTTCGTCTTCAAGATCCAGGCCAACATGGACCCCAACCACCGTGACCGCATCGCCTTCGTACGGGTCTGCTCGGGCAAGCTGGAGCGCGGCATGAAGGCCAAGCTCGTGCGCACGGGCAAGCCGATGAGCCTGTCGGCGCCGCAGTTCTTCTTCGCCCGCACGCGCGTCACAGCGGATGAGGCTTTTGCCGGAGACGTCGTGGGCATCCCCAACCACGGCACGCTGCGGATCGGGGACACGCTGACGGAGGGGGAGGAACTCCTGTTCCGGGGCGTCCCGAACTTTGCGCCCGAAATCCTGCGGCGCGTCCGGCTCGGCGACCCGATGAAGGCCAAGAAGCTGAAGGAGGCGCTGCAGCAGATGGCCGAGGAAGGGGTCGTCCAGCTCTTCACGCCCGAGGACGGCTCGCCGGCGATCGTCGGCGTCGTCGGCGCGCTGCAGCTCGATGTGCTCAAGGAACGGCTCAACGCAGAATATGGCCTGCCGGTCGATTTCGAGACGGCGCGCTTTTCGGTCTGCCGGTGGATCACGGCGGATTCGGCAAACGAGCTCGATCGTTTCGTCGAAGCCCACCGCGGCGATATCGCCCGCGACCTGGACGACGATCCCGTTTTCCTGGCGCCGCACGAGTTTGGGCTGAACTACGAGGCGGAACGCTGGAAGCAGATCCGCTTCGCCGCGATCAAGGATTATCAGGTGCGCGAGGCGGCATAGGCCGGACGCGGCCGGGAGGCTCGGCATGAAGAGCGACGTATCGAGCCCGGTTCTCGGCGTCATCCTCGCCGGGGGGCTCGGGCGCCGCATGGGGGGAGGCGACAAGCCGCTGCGCGTGCTTGCCGACCGCGTCATTCTCGACCGCGTCGTGGAGCGGTTCGCGCCGCAGTGCGATGCGCTTGTGCTCAACGCCAATGGCGACCCGGCCCGCTTCGCATCGTACGGGCTGCCGATAATCGCCGACGGCGTCGAAGGCTTCGCGGGGCCGCTGGCGGGGATTCTAGCGGGGCTGGAGCATGCCGCCGAGCGATTTCCCGGCGCTGAAACGGTCGCGACCGTTCCGGGCGATTGCCCCTTCTTGCCGCGAGATCTCGTCGTGAGGCTCGAGGAGGCGCGGGTGCGCGAATATGCCGACATCGCCATCGCCGCCTCGGGTGGCCGCCATCATCCCGTGGTGGGACTCTGGCCCGCGTCTTTGAAGGCTGATCTGCGCCGTGCGCTTGTCGAAGAGGATGTCCGCAAGGTCGAGCGCTTCGCTTCCCGCTACAGGATCGCGACCGTGGCCTGGCCGGCCGAGCCGCTCGATCCCTTCTTCAACGTGAACACGCCGGACGATCTCATCGAGGCCGAACGCCTGGTTTCGTTGCTGGAAGACTGATCTTCTGTGGAGCGCCGGTCGCGGGGTTCCAGAAAACGAGCGCCGGCTTGGTCAGGACGCGCGACGCCAGCGACAGCTCTCGACGAATTCCACGAGTTCCCTGGACGGCAGCGGACGTGCGAACGCGTAACCCTGCAGCGCGTCGCAGCCGAGCTTGTTCAGGATGCGTGCATGCTCCATCGTTTCCACGCCCTCGGCCAGGACCTGGATGCCGAGCGACTTGCCGATTTCGATGATCGAGCCGACCAGCTGGCACTGCGCCCGGGACTGGGAGATGGGCATCACGAGCTGCCGGTCGATCTTGAGGCGGCTGGGTTTGAGCTTCATCAGGCTGACGATCGAAGCGTAGCCGGTGCCGAAATCGTCGATCTCGATGTCGATCCCCAGTTCCTTGATGAGGTCGACGTTCCAGGCGACCAGTTCGTCCTGCTCGTCCAGGAAGATCGATTCCACCAGCTCGAAGGAAATGCGCCCGGGTTCGATCGACAGCTCGCGCAGGCTGGTGACCAGTTCCTCGTCGTGCAGACGCCGCGCCGAGACGTTGACCGAAGCCTTCGGGATCGCCAGCCCGGTGGCGTCCCATTCCTTCAGGTTGGTAAGCGTCTGTTCGAGGATGATGCGGTCGATGACGTCGACCACGTTGAGTTCCTCGGCGATCTTCATGAACGAAGCGGGCTGGAGAAGACCTTCAATTGGGTGTTCCCATCGCGCCAGCGCCTCGACGCCGATGACTTCCTGGCTTTCGGCATCGAACTGCGGCTGGTAATGGGCGACGAACTGGCCCTGCTCGATCCCCGACAGAATGTCGTCGGCGATGCGCTTGGTGGTGACGATTTCGGTGCGCAGTGCGTCATTGAAGAACTGGTAGCGGTTCCGCCCGCGGCTCTTCGCCCGGTAAAGGGCGATATCGGCATGCACCAGAAGCTGCGTCGGGTTGGCATCCACGTCGGTGTCGCTGGCGATGCCGATGCTGACGCCGAACCGGCATTCGTGGCTCTGGTAGGACACCGGGCGCTGGATTTCGCCAATGATGCGCTCGGCAAGATCGGAGAGATAGGGGGTTCCGGCCTCCTCGTGCGACCAGGCGCGGCGGCAAACGATGACGAACTCGTCGCCGCCGACGCGCGCCACGAAGTCCCCGTCCCGAACGGAGTTTCTCAGCACTCTCGCGGCATGCACGAGCATGGCGTCGCCGGCCGCGTGCCCGAGCGTGTCGTTGATCTGCTTGAAGCGGTCGAGATCGATGTGCAGCAGGCCGGCGGTCTCGCGTCCGGCCTCGAAGAGTTCGGCATGTTCGGCGAGCACGCCGTCCAGGTATCGGCGGTTCGGCAATCCCGTCAGCGCGTCGTGCAGCGCGGTGAACTCGATACGCTCCTTGGCCGCTTCCAGCTCCCGGTTGCGTGCTTCGGTGAGGGTGTTGGCGCGCTTGAGTTCCTCGTTCAGCGCGACGTCGGCCGACACGTCCCAGTTTACCCCGACGATGCGGGCGGGTTCCCCGAAATCCCGGTAGACCGCGCCGATCGCGCGTATGTGATGGACGTCGCCGTTCGGCAGGGCGAGGCGATATTCCGACAGGTATTTCCCGCTGCCCTCGAGTGCAGTACGGAACTCCTCCTGGGCCCGCCCGGCGTCTTCGGGATGCAGTCTTTGGGACCAGGACGCATAGTCGCGGGAACCCGCGTCCGCCGGATAGCCGTAGATTTCGTTCATACGGTCGTCCCAGAAGAGCTCGTTGGACTCGATGTCCAGTTCCCAGACGCCTACGCGCGAAGTGTCCAGCGCCAGCCGCAACCTGCGCGACAGGCGCGCGAGCTGCATTTCGCGGCGGTGAAGTTCGCCGATGTGCAACTGCCGCTCTTCCATGAGGCGACCGCTGGCGAAGATCGGAACGAGGATGAAGGCGCCTCCGATGAACATGACGGCGCGGAGCCACCACACGTTCGGCGGCGAGGATTTCCAGCCGCCTTTCGGGATCGCGGCCATTCGCCACCCGCCAGACGGTAGTTGCACGTCGAGTTCCACCGGATCGTCCTGCGCGACGTCCTCGCGGCCGAAGAACCGCGTTCCGTCGGCGCCGAGAGCATCCGTGCCGGTGATGGCGATGTCGATCCCGAGTCCCGACGCATAGAGGCCGCTGTCGGCGTAGAGCCGCGGGACGTCGATGACGGCCGACACGATGCCCCAGAAATGCCCGTGGTTCGGCTCGTCGACGAAGACCGGGAAGCGGGCGACCAAACCCTTCCCGCCCTGCACGAGATCGAGAGGACCGGCGAGCACGAGTTCGCCCGTGTCGCGGGCGCGGAATGCGGCTTGGCGCTGCGCTTCCGATGTCGTGTAGTCGAGCCCGATCGCCTGCTCGTTGCCTTCGATCGGATACATCATAGAGACGACCAGATCGGGGGCGGCGGCGATGTTGCGCAATTGCGTCCGTTCCGCCATGAGCTTTGCGGCCAGCAGCGAGAATTCCTGCTGGCCGATGTCGGGGTTGGCCGAGATGGTCGCCACGAGCCCGCGCACCAGCTGCACGTTCCCGTTTATGTTGCCCTCGAGCCGGGCGCGAACGAGGCTGGCTTCGTTGTAGACCTTGGCGCGGAGTTCGCGCTCGAACACCTGCTGGTTCTGATATTCCGCCACGATGCCGGCGGCGATGATCACGACGAACGCCGTCGCAGCGGTCGCATTCGCCGGACGGCGGATCAGGGCCGACAATCTCGAAACGAACGCTCGGAACGCTGAAAACAAAACTCGGGAGCCTTCTCCTGTCCAAGTATGCACGTTAGGCACGAGTGCTTAAATTTGCCTTAGGGGATGAGATTCCCGCCGGGGAGCACTATCCGGTGCTCTCGACGTCCGGGCTCTGCTCCATTTCCCGCGGCCGGATGCAGACCACCAGGATGCGGGCGTCTTGCGGTCCCGCCGAGGCGTAGAGGTGGCCACGGCTGGAGTCGAAATAGAGGCTTTCGCCCTTTCCGAGGGTAACCGGAGAGCGGTCTTCCAGATGTACCGTGACGCGCCCCTCCAGCACGATCAGGAATTCCTCGCCGGCGTGGCTGACGAAGCGGTCGAAGCGCATGCGCTCGAAGGGCTGCAGCGTGCCCAGCATCGGCGTCATCGCCTTGCCTCTCAACTCCGGAAACAGCATTTCGTAGGAGTAGTTCTCCGTCACGTGGAGCCGGTATTCGTCCTCGCGCGCGATTGCGACCGCGCCCGGGCGGAACCGGGATCCGTGTTCGGAAAAGAGCTCCATCAGGTCGATACCGAGCCCGTCGGCCAGCTCGCTGAACCGGTCGTAGGTCAGGGCCATCAGCCCGCGCTCGACCTTGGATACGGTCGAGACCGCGAGCCCCGAAAGCCGCGCGACGTCGCTCAGCGTCAGGCCGCGGCTGCGCCGAAGCTGCCGCAACCTTTCACCCATGCGCACGCGCCGGTCCGCAGCATCCGTGCGTCGTGAAACCTGCTGATCCATCCGCTCAAGGTACGGAGGGCGGTATCGTTCGTCCACCTCATTTTCCGATCGGAAAATCTCTGCTAGTGCTCAGTTCTCAACCGGGGAGTTCGGCCATTGGCGGCGGCATCTGTCGAAACATGCGACATTCTCGTCATCGGAGCTGGGATGGCCGGGGCTTCGGTGGCTTCCGAACTGGCCGGGACGTATCGCGTGCTGCTCGCCGAGCGCGAGGGCCAGCCCGGATATCACACGACCGGACGCTCCGCCGCGCTGTTTTCGGAGACCTACGGTCCGCCGCAGATCAGGGCTCTGTCGCGAGCTTCCAGGGCGTTCTTCGACGGTCCGCCGACCGGTTTCGCGGCCGCCCCGATCCTGTCGCCGCGCGGCGTGCTGACGGTCGCTCGCCCCGATCAGATCGAGGCACTGGAACGGGAACTCGCCACCTTTCCGGTCGGCGAAAAGATCCGCCGCGTTTCTCCCGCCGAGGCATCAGCGCTGATGCCCTTGATGCGCGACGGCTACGTCGCCGGGGCGATCCACGACACCAGCGCGCGTGACATCGACGTCCATGCGCTGCACCAGGGTTATCTTCGCCAGTTCCGCGCGGCGGGCGGACGGCTGGAGACCGGCGCGGAAATCCTCGGCATCGAACGGGACGGGGCGACCTGGCGCATCCGGACGTCGAACCTCGAGATACGCGCCGCTATCGTCGTGAACGCCGCGGGCGCCTGGGCCGACGAGATCGGCGTGATGGCAGGCGCCAACAGGATCGGGCTCGTTCCGAAGCGCCGCACCGCCCTCATCATCGCCGCGCCGGATGGCGTCCAGATCGGCCCTTGGCCGATGGTCGTGGATGTGGACGAGGAATTCTATCTCAAGCCGGACGCGGGACGCTTCCTGATATCGCCGGCCGACGAGACGCCGTCTGCGCCATGCGATGCCCAGCCGGAGGAGCTGGACGTGGCGATCTGCATCGACAGGATCGAGAAGGCGTTCGATTTCCCGGTTCAGCGCGTGGAGAACAAGTGGGCGGGCCTACGCAGCTTCGTGGCGGACAAAACGCCGGTGGCGGGATTCGAACCCGGCCTCCCGGGGTTCTTCTGGCTGGCCGGGCAGGGCGGCTACGGGATCCAGACCGCACCGGCCCTGTCGCGATTCGCCGCCGCGCTCGTCGCGGGGAAGAACCCGCCAGCCGACATCATCGACGAGGGGGTAATCCCCACCGCTCTTTCGCCGGCGAGATTCCGGGCCTGAAAACGGCGTTCTGGGCAGTGTGCAATGCAACCAGGGTCGATCAGCCGCGCTTTGCCTTTGAAGCGAAACCGATTATGACATCGCTGACTTGCCTGGCCGGTTCGCGCCAGGCGACAACGGCCGAATTTTTGACGGGGATTTTCCGATGGCGCTGATCGCATCCACGCCGAAGATGGTGACGGTTTTAGGAGGCTCCGGCTTCCTCGGCCGTCACGTGGTGCGGGCGCTGGCCAGGCGAGGATATCTCGTCCGCGTGGCCTGCCGCCGGCCGGATCTCGCGGGACATCTCCAGCCGCTTGGCAATGTCGGCCAGATCCAGCCCATCCAGGCCAATTTGCGCTATCGCTGGTCCATCGAACGCGCGCTCGCCGAATCCGACTACGCCGTCAACTGCGTCGGCATCCTCGCCGAAAGCGGTCGCCAGACCTTCTCCGCGGTCCAGGATTTCGGCGCGCGGGCGATCGCCGAGGTCGCGCGTGCTAACGGGATCGGCATGACACAGGTATCGGCGATCGGGTCGGACCCTGTGTCCGAATCGGGCTACGCGAGGACCAAGGCTGCCGGGGTGGCGGCGGTCATGGAAACGGTGCCGGATGCGGTCGTGCTGAGGCCGTCGATCATGTTCGGGCCGGAGGACAGCTTCTTCAACCGCTTCGCGGACATGGCGCGCTTCTCGCCCGCGCTTCCAATGATCGGCGGCGGACACACCAAATTCCAGCCGGTCTATGTCGGCGACGTGGCCGAGGCCGTGGCGCGCGCGGTGGACGGCAAGATCGCGGGTGGCAAGATATACGACCTCGGCGGGCCGGAGGTGCTCACCTTCCGCGAATGCATGGAACTGATGCTGGAGGTGATCGAGCGCAAGCGCTACCTCCTCACCGTTCCCTGGTGGCTGGCGGACCTGCAGGCGAGCGTGCTCGAGGTGCTGCCCGGCGCGCTGCTGACCAGGGACCAGGTGAAGCAGCTGAAGGTCGACAATGTCGTATCGGAGGAGGCGATCCGGGATGGCCGGACGCTCGAGGGCATCGGCATCAGGCCGCAGTCGCTGGAGGCGATCCTGCCGACCTATCTGTGGCGCTATCGCCGCACCGGCCAGTACGTCACGGGCAGCGTGCAGAACTGACGGGCCGGCCAGTGGGCCGTGATCATCCCCAGATGAGCAGCGCGGCCATCCCGACCAGTCCGACCACGATGCGCCACCAGCCGAAGAGGCCGTAGCCGCGCCGCGAGACGAAGTCGAGCAGCGAGCGAACGACGAAGACGGCGACCACGAAGGACGCGATGAAGCCCACTGCGATGAGCATAGCGTCGTCCGGCGACAGGATGTTGCGGTTCTTGTAGAGGTCGTAGGCGAAGGCGCCCGCCATGGTCGGCATCGCCAAGAAGAAAGAAAACTCGGCCGCCGAGCGCTTGTCGGTTCCCATCAGCAGGGCGCCGACGATCGTCGCGCCGGAGCGCGACGTTCCGGGGATCATCGCGAGGCACTGGAACAGGCCAATTTTCAGGCAGAGCCCGAGCGGATAGTCCATGACGTCGCGATAGACCGGCTCCCGCTGCCAGCTGTCGACCCAAAGGAGCACAACCCCGCCGAGGATCAGCATCACGCAGATCAGCATCGGCGTCTCGAACAATACGGTCTTGATGAAGTCGTGCGCTATGACGCCGATGACGACGGCGGGAAAAAAGGCGACGAGAATCCCGAAAACGAAACGGCGCGTTCGCGGGTCGCGCGGGAAATCCATCAGCAATTTCCACAGGCGCGTGAAGTAGACCGACAGGATCGCCAGGATCGCGCCGAGCTGGATCAGCACCTCGAATGCCTTGCCCGTCGATTCGAAACCGAGGAAGTGCCCGGCAAGCAGGATATGGCCGGTCGAGGACACCGGAATGAATTCGGTGAGACCCTCCAGAAGCCCGAGCAGGAGAGCTTCCACGATGCTTTGCTGTTCCATCCGGGTTTCCCGTTCGCGCCGCCGGCCAGGGGCGCATTGCTTGTCATGATGGCCAAGTGCCCCTATAGGTCTGCACCGCCTTCGTGCCGGGACGACCAGGGTGGCTTCGAGCGCCGCCGCGCTCATAGCGCCGCCGCCGCGAAAAGGCCACAGGGATGACCATTGTCCGGGACCATGCTGACCCTTTTCCACCATCCGCTCCTCGCCTCCTGCCGCTTCGTGCGGCTGTCGTTCGGCGAATTCGGCGAGGAACTGGCGCTGATCGAGGAAAAGCCCTGGATGCGGCGGAAGGAGTTCCTGGCGCTCAATCCGGCCGGAAGCCTGCCGGTTCTGCTGGCCGAAGGGGATACGCCGATCGTCGGAGCGAGCGTCATCGCCGAATACATCGACGAGACGCGGGGGGCGCTGAAACGAGACAAGCGCCTGTTCGCCGAAGACCCGTTCCTGCGCGCAGAGGTGCGCCGGCTGGTCGAGTGGTATCTTGGCAAGACCGATTCGGAGGTGACTCGGCATCTCGTGCGGGAGCGCGCGTTCAAGCCGATGATGTCGTCGATGCAGGGCGGCGGCTCGCCGGATTCGGCTGCAATCCGGGTGGCGCGCGGAAACCTGAAACCGCACCTCAAATACACCAACTGGCTTGCCGGAACCCGCCACTGGCTTGCGGGTTCGAAGTTGAGCTACGCCGATCTCGCGGCCGCGGCGGCCCTGTCTGTCCTCGACTATCTCGGCGAGATCGAGTGGCGCGACTATCCGGAGGCACGCGAATGGTACGTTCGCATCAAGTCTCGTCCGTCGTTCCGCCCGCTTCTGTCGGACCGGACGGCGGGGCTCTCTCCGGTATCGCATTACGCGGACCTGGATTTCTGATGTCTCCCACCGCCGCGCAGGCCGATACCGGCCGGCTGCGGGCCTTCATCGAGGGCGAGGCGGTGAAGGCGGGCTTCGACGTCGTTCGCATCACCCATCCCGCCGCCACGCCGCAAGCGGCCGGGCGCCTGTCGGAGTTCTTGGCGGAAGGCCGGCACGGATCGATGGACTGGCTGGCAGAGACGGCCGAACGGCGGGGCGCACCCGCACGGCTGTGGCCGGACGCCAGGAGCGTCATCATGCTGGGGATGAACTACGGTCCCTCCCACGATCCGCTTTCGGTGCTGTCTGAGCGTTCCGCCGGGGCGGTATCGGTCTATGCGCAGAACCGGGACTATCACGACGTGATGAAGGGCCGACTGAAGCTCGTCGCCTCGAAGCTCGCCGCTCGCACGGGAGCGGACGTGAAGGTTTTCGTCGATACCGCGCCCGTCATGGAAAAGCCGCTGGCGGAAGCGGCGGGTCTCGGCTGGCAGGGCAAGCACACCAACCTCGTGAGCCGCGACCTCGGATCCTGGCTGTTCCTCGGGTCGATCTTCACGACGGCGCAATTGCCGCCGGACGAGCCGGAGAAAGATCACTGCGGATCGTGCCGGGCTTGCCTGGACGTGTGTCCGACGGACGCATTTCCCGCGCCCTACCAGCTCGACGCGCGCCGCTGCATCTCCTACCTGACGATCGAGAACAAGGGACCGATCCCGCACGAGTTTCGCGAGGCGATCGGCAACCGCATCTATGGCTGCGACGACTGCCTTGCCGTCTGCCCCTGGAACAAGTTCGCGCGGACCGCATCGGAGGCGAAGCTGGCGGGAAGGGACGATCGCAGGGCGCCGGCACTTGCCGATCTGCTCGAACTGGACGACGCGGCGTTCCGGCAGACGTTTTCCGGCTCACCCATCAAGCGGATCGGCCGCGACCGGTTCCTGCGCAACGTGCTGATTGCGGCCGGGAATTCCGGCGATGCGAGGCTGGCGGAAAGATGCGCAGAGTTGATGCGCGATGCGTCGGCGCTGGTGCGGGGCGCTGCGATATGGGCCTGCGGACGGCTGCTGGCGCCGGAGGAATTCGAACGACGTCATGTGGATCGCGTGACCGACCCGGAGGATGAGCGGGAATGGGAATGGGCAAGGCGGATGCGGGCGACCCGTCGGAGCGAGAGAGTGGACGCATGAGGGTCTTCATTTTCGGTGCCGGCTACTCCGGAAAGGCCTTCGCTCGCCGGATAAGGCACGAGGCCGAGTGGATCGCGGGAACCACACGGTCGGAGGAGAAGTTCGGCGAACTCTCGGATGCCGGCTTGAAGCCGCTGATCTTCGACGGCGAGAGCCTTTCCGGCGAGGCCGCAGACACGCTCGCCCGCACGACGCATCTGGTCGCATCGGCCGCGCCTGGCCGGCAGGGCGATCCGGTGCTGGCTGCCGCCGGCAGGAAGATCCGCCACGGCATGCCGGAATTGCGCTGGATCGGATACCTTTCGACGGTCGGGGTCTACGGCAATCATGACGGGGCAGTCGTTGGCGAGGAGGCGGAGTGCCGGCCGGGCTCCCAGCGGTCCGAAGCGCGTGTGGCGGCCGAGGCGGACTGGCTGACGCTGGGCGAGGAAACGGGCATTCCCGTCGCCGTGCTGCGCCTTTCCGGCATCTACGGTCCGGGCCGCAACGGGCTGGTGAACCTCTCGAAGGGCACGGCCAGGCGCGTCGTTCGCGAAGGCCAGGTTTTCAACCGCATCCACGTCGAGGACATTGCCGGTGCGCTCGAGCATCTGGCTAAGAAGCGGTCGGGGGGCGTCTTCAACGTGACCGACGACGAGCCCTCGCCGCCCCAGGACGTGGTGACCTTCGCCGCCTCGCTGATGGGCGTGGAACCGCCGCCGGAAGTCACCTTCGAGGAAGCCGAGATGACGCCGATGGCGCGCAGCTTCTGGGGCGACAACAAACGGGTTTCGAACGCGAAGATCAGACGCAGCGGTTTCGATTTCGCCTTTCCCGACTATCGCGTGGCGCTGTCGCGCATGTGGGCGGACGGAAGCTGGAAGGGAACGGACTGAGCGGCGGACATTTCCCCGGCGCGGCTGGCGGGCACCGGCCTTCGCCGATAGTCTCGGCGATCGATTCGATCGCGGTTAACGTTCCGGTAACCAACGGGGACCGATCGTGGAGGTTCTGACCGGAGACAACGAGAAGGACCAGTCATGCGGTCTCTGAGATTTCTTGCAGCGCTGGGCGGGCTGTTGCTGCCGCTGGTCGCCGGCCAGGCCGCGGCGGCGGAGCCGCTCGCAAAGACGCTGTTCGGGTCCAAGACACTGCCCAGCGCGACGGCGCCGCAGTCTTTCGGCTTCTACAGCAAGGGGTGCCTTGCAGGCGGCGTCGCGATCGCGGTCGACGGGCCACATTGGCAGGCCATGCGGGTCTCGCGCAACCGCCGCTGGGGCCATCCGGCGATGATCACGCTCCTGGAAAAGCTTTCGCGCGACGCGGTACAGGACGGCTGGTCCGGCCTGCTGCTCGGCGACATCTCGCAGCCGCGCGGCGGCCCGATGCTGACCGGCCATGCCTCGCACCAGATCGGACTGGACGCGGACATCTGGTTCACGCCCATGCCGAACCGCCGCCTCTCCATGAGCGAGCGGGAAAAAATCGGCGCGCGTTCCCTGATCAAGGACGGGAGCCTCACTGTCGACGATCGCCTGTGGACACCCGCCCATGCCGCTCTCCTGAAGCGGGCAGCTGGCTACAGGGAGGTCGAGCGCATCCTCGTCCATCCCGGCATCAAGAAGAAGCTCTGCGATACGATCAGCGGCGACCGGGCATGGCTGGAAAAGATCAGGCCGTTCTGGGGGCATGATTCCCATTTCCACATCCGCATCGGATGCCAGGCCGGCTCGCCGGGATGCAAGCCGCAGCGCGACACCACGCCCGGCGATGGCTGCGACAAGTCCCTCGCCTGGTGGTTCACGGAAGAGCCTTGGCGCCCGAACAAGAACCCCGATGCGCCCAAGGCGCGTGACATCATGACCTTGGCGAACCTGCCCGCGGCGTGCCGGCAGGTGCTGCAGGCGCCGGCGCCGGTCTCGGAAGCCGCCGTCACGATCGGCGGTCCCGGCGCGACCGCGGCCATGCCGGCGACGGCCAACGCCTTCCTGCCCACTCCTGGCAGCGACATCCCCGTTCCCTGGCCACGCCCCGACAGGTGAGCCGGGGTCGGCCGGCGCTTTCGGACGCGGCGGCGTTGCGGCGCCCGGAGAACCGTCCTAGGAAGACGCAGCGACAGCCTGATCTCCGCCGGGACCGAAGTGTGCCGAACAAATTATGCCTAGCCCTGATTGCGCACGACCAGAAGAAGGACGACATCGTCTCCTTCGTCCGGTCGCATGCGGACTTTCTGGAGGGCTGCACCATCTATGCCACCGGCACCACCGGCGGCCGCATCCAGGAGGCCTGTCCGGCGCTCGACGTGACGCGCATGAAGAGCGGTCCTCTCGGCGGCGACCAGCAGATCGGCGCCCTGATCGCCGAAGGACGTATCGATGCGCTCATCTTCTTCGTCGACCCGCTGACCCCCATGCCGCACGACGTTGACGTGAAGGCACTCATGCGGCTTGCGATCGTTCATGACATTCCCATGGCGCTCAACAGCGCGACGGCGGAGATCGTCGTGGACCGGATGGGCGTTGTTGCGGGGCATGAACGGTATCTGTCGGCGGCGCGGGGCTGAACCGGATGGCACAGACGAGCGACGAGACGATCCTGAAATTCCCGATCCTCATCGGCGACATCGGCGGTACGAACGCGCGCTTCGCGCTGCTGGTCGATTCCTATGCCGAACCGCGCGAGTTTCCGATCGTTCAGACGGCCGACTATCCCAACATCGACGAGGCGATCCAGGCGGCTATCCTCGACCGCACGTCGATCATGCCCAAGTCGGCGGTCCTTGCCGTGGCGGGTCCGATCGACGGCGACGAAATCGACCTGACCAATTGCGACTGGGTCGTTCGCCCGCTCGAGATGGCCAGATCGCTCGGGCTCGAGGACATCGTGCTCCTCAACGATTTCGAGGCACAGGCGCTCGCCGTCGTCGCGCTCGGCGAGGAACACATGGTCAAGATCGGCGAAGGCGAGGCGGAATCCGCCGCGAGCCGGGTCGTGCTCGGCCCCGGTACCGGTCTCGGCGTTGCCGGCCTGATCCATGCCCGCCGCTCGTGGATCCCCGTTCCCGGCGAGGGCGGACACATGGACATGGGGCCGCGCTCGGACCGCGACTTCGAGGTGTTCCCGCATCTGGAACGCATCGAAGGGCGCATATCCGGCGAACAGCTCCTGTGCGGTCGCGGCCTGGTCAACATCTACCGCGCCATCGCCACCACCGACTCCAAACCGGCCCATTTCACCACGCCGGCCGAAATCACAACCGCGGCGCTGGCGAGGTCGGACGATGTTGCGGAGGAGGCGCTGGCGATGTTCGTCACCTGCCTCGGCCGGCTGGCCGGCGACCTGGCCCTCGTTTTCATGAGCCGCGGCGGCGTGTATCTGACTGGCGGCATCGCGCAGAAGATCGTAACCGCCCTGCAGCATCCCCGCTTCCGTAAGGCCTTCGAGGACAAGGCGCCCCACAGCGCGCTGCTGCGCGCCATGCCGGTCTACGTCATCACCCATCCGCTGGCCGCGCTTGCCGGGCTTGCCGCGTACGCCCGCACGCCCATGCGCTTCGGGGTCGAGACGGAAGGCCGTCGCTGGCGCTCGCGCCGAAGCACGGCAACCTGAAACCGCGCAACGAGCGGTACTGTTGCGCTCAGGCCATAGGCATTGCATGCGCGCGGCGCTAAGACACCGCGTGCCTTCGGGCGAAACCGCACTGGAACCGCGCTGCGATCGGACCGGGAATTGAACCCCAGGAATACAGCCAGCCCGACCACCCGACCCGATGAGGTGATCGCACTCATTCGTCGGATGCTGCGCGAGAACGGCCGCGAGTATGTCTGGCACTATGTGTTCGCGATCGTGTGTCTCGTCATGGTCGCCGGGACGACGGCCTTCACGGCCTGGATCATGAACGATGTCATCAACAGTATCTTCTACGAGCAACGCTACGATCTCGTCGCGGTGATCTCCGGAAGCATCGCGGCGGCCTTCGTCATCCGGGGGCTGGCGAGCTACGGGCAGGCGGTGCTTCTGGCCAAGGTCGGCAACAATCTCGTCGCCCGCTACCAGCAGCGCGTGTTCGACCACCTGATGAGGCTCGGCGTCGACTATTTCGCGGACCTGCGCTCGGGCCAACTGGCGGCGCGCATCAACGAGAACATCGCCGGGGTCCGCGATCTCCTCAACATCACGATCACCTCGATCGCTCGCGACGCCATCTCGCTGGTGGCGCTGATCGGCGTCATGGTGTTCCAGGATCCGATGCTGTCCCTGATCGCCTTCGTCATCGGGCCGCCGCTGATCTATACCGTCAACCGTCTCATGCGCAGGCTCAGGCGCGTCACCCGCGAGTCGGTCGAATTCAATTCCCGACTGATCGGCGCTATGCAGGAAGCCACCCAGGGCGTCGCGATCGTCAAGGCGTTCACGATGGAGAGCCAGCTTTCGGCCAAGCTGTCGACGCTGATCGCCAACGCCGAGGTGCGCGCCAACAAGATCGCCCGGGTCTCGGAGCGCACCACGCCGATCGCGGAAATCCTTGCGGGGTTCGCGATCGCCGGCGTCATCGCCTATGCCGGCTATCGCTCAGCCGTTGCGGGCGAGCCTCCGGGAGCTGTCTTCTCCTTCATCGCTGCGATGCTTCTCGCCTACGACCCCGCCCGGCGCCTCGCCAGGGTGCAGGTCGGGCTGGAACGGTCGCTGGTCAACGCCCGTATGATCTACGAGATACTCGACATCGTCCCGGCGCAGCGCGATCCGTCCGATGCGGTGGAACTTTCCGTGCGGGATGGGGAGATACGGTTCGCCGACGTGCGGTTCGGCTACGTGAAGGATCATCCGGTGCTCAACGGCGTCAGCTTCACGGCCGCCGCGGGCAAGACGACAGCGATCGTGGGGACGTCCGGCGCCGGCAAATCGACGATCATCTCCCTCATGCAGCGGTTCTACGACGTCTGGGACGGATCGATCGAGATCGATGGACAGAACATCGCCCGCGTGACGAAGAATTCGCTGCGGCGCTCGATCGCCTACGTTTCGCAGCAGCCCTATCTTTTCGAGGGAACGATCCGCGACAACATCCGCTACGGACGTCCCGATGCGACGGACGCGGAGATCGAGGCGGCGGCGGTGAAGGCGCAGGCTGACGACTTCATTCGTGCACAGCCGATGGGATACGATACACCTGTCGGCGAGAACGGCATGTCGTTCTCCGGCGGGCAGCGGCAGCGACTTTCGATCGCCCGCGCGATCGTGCGGAATGCGCCGATCCTGCTGCTCGATGAAGCCACTTCCGCCCTCGACAACGAGTCCGAGGCGCGCGTTCAGGCCGCGCTCGAAACGGTGATGCAGGGCCGCACAACCATCGTCATCGCACATCGCCTGTCGACGGTCGTCAACGCGGACCACATCATCGTGCTGGAGTCGGGACATCTGATCGAGCAGGGCAGCCACGCGACACTTCTGGCTAACAGGAACGGCATCTATCATCGGTTCTACCAGATGCAGAGCGGGCGAAATCTCGATCTGGTGCACGATGCGGAGCAGGGGCCGGCCAAGCCCGCTCCCGGCAAGGCGCGGAGGAAGGCATGAGCGACATGAACCTCGTCGTGGTGGGCGCCGCCGGGCGGATGGGACTGGCGCTGGTGCGCGCGATCCATCAGACCGAGGGCGCGCGGGTCGCTGCCGCGATCGAGCGCGCCGGCTCGGATGCCATCGGCCGCGACGTCGGGGAACTCGCCGGCATCGGCGAGATCGGCGTTGCGATCGGCGACGATCCGCTGCCGGCCTTCGCCAAGGCCGATGGCGTGCTGGACTTCACCGTGCCGAAGGCGTCGGTGGAGTTCGCGGGCTACGCGGCGCAGGCCCGCATCGCCCATGTCATCGGGACAACGGGCTGCTCGCCCGAGGACGACGCGGCGATCGAGGCCGCGGCGCGCCATGCGGCCATCGTTAAGTCGGGCAACATGAGCCTCGGCGTCAATCTCCTGAGCGCGCTCGTCGCGCAGGCCGCCAAGGCGTTGGATGCCGGCTTCGACATCGAGGTCCTGGAGATGCATCACCGGCACAAGGTGGATGCCCCCTCGGGAACAGCCCTGATGCTGGGCGAGGCGGCGGCACGCGGCCGCGCGATCGATTTGCGCGACAACGCCGTGCGTTCGCGCGACGGCCACACCGGGCCGCGCCCCGAAGGGTCGATCGGGTTCGCCACCTTGCGCGGCGGATCGGTGGTGGGGGAACACCAGGTCATCTTCGCCGGCGAGGGCGAACGGATCGTGCTCGGCCACCTCGCAGAGGACCGGACGATCTTCGCTCGGGGCGCCGTGAAGGCGGCGTTGTGGGCCCATGGACGCAAGCCGGGCCTCTATTCGATGTTCGACGTCCTCGGGATTTCGGCCGCATAGGCCGCGTGTCATCCGGCATTGACGCCCGCGCTCCCCTGTGGTGAACGCTACCCCATGGGGGATACGCGGCTCGACGGGCGACCGCGGCAAGGCTTTTGACCGGGAGAACGCTACAATGACCGACCGCATCGAGATCGACGGCCTTCGGATCGCGCAAGAACTGCACGACTTCGTGGCCGGCGAGGCGCTTCCGGGCACCGGCATCGATGCCGGGGAGTTCTGGTCCGGCTTCTCGGCCATCGTTCATGAGCTTGCGCCGAAGAACCGTGCGCTGCTCGCGAAGCGCGACGACATGCAGGCCAGGATCGACGCATGGCACCGCGATAACGGCGCGCCTTCCGATCTCGGTTCCTACAAGGGCTTCCTTTCCGAGATCGGCTATCTGCTGCCCGAGGGCGAGCCCTTCGCTGTTTCGACCGGCAATGTCGATCCCGAGATCGCGGTCGTGGCCGGCCCGCAGCTCGTGGTGCCGGTGATGAACGCCCGCTATGCGCTGAACGCCGCCAATGCGCGCTGGGGGTCGCTGTACGACGCGCTCTACGGCACCGATGCCATCTCCGAGGAGGAGGGGGCGGAGCGCGCGGGCGGCTACAATCCCCGCCGCGGCGACAAGGTGATCGCCTGGGCACGCACCTTCCTGGACGAAAGCGCGCCGCTGGAAAAGGACAGCTGGGTCGATGCGACCGCGCTCAGGGTGATCGACGGCGAACTCGTCGTCCACACCGAAGGGAGCCGCATCCGGCTGCGGGACCCGCAACAGTTCGCCGGCTATCGCGGAGCCGCCGCCGCGCCGGAGGCGATCCTGCTCGTCCGCAACGGCTTGCATGTCGAGATCGTGGTCGATTCCGACAGCCCGATCGGCAAGACCGATCGCGCGGGCATCGCCGACGTCGTTCTGGAATCGGCGATGACGACGATCATGGACTGCGAGGATTCCGTCGCCGCGGTCGATGCCGAGGACAAGGTGGTGGTCTACCGCAACTGGCTCGGCCTCATGAAGGGCGACCTCACCGAAGAGGTGAAGAAAGGCGGCAAGACCTTCACCCGCAGCCTCAATCCCGACCGGGAGTATACCGCTCCTGACGGCGGCAAGCTGGTGCTGCCCGGCCGCTCGCTGATGCTGGTGCGCAACGTTGGGCATCTGATGACCAACCCCGCGATCCTCGACTGCGACGGCAACGAAGTGCCGGAAGGCATCATGGACGCCATGATGACGGCGGCGATCGCGGTACACGACGTCGGCCGCCCCGGCGGGCCGGAAGGCCGCCGCATGAACAGCCGCGCCGGTTCCATGTACGTCGTGAAGCCGAAGATGCACGGACCCGAGGAGGTCGCCTTCGCCGTCGAGCTGTTCACTCGCGTCGAGGCAGCGCTCGGCATGGCGCCGAACACGATGAAGATGGGCATCATGGACGAGGAGCGCCGCACGACAGTGAACCTCAAGGAGGCGATCCGCGCGGCCAAGGATCGCGTCGTCTTCATCAACACCGGCTTCCTCGACCGTACCGGCGACGAGATCCATACCTCGATGGAAGCAGGCCCGATGATCCGCAAGGGCGACATGAAGCAGGCTGCCTGGATCCAGGCCTACGAGAACTGGAACGTCGACATCGGCCTCGAATGCGGCCTCGCTGGCCACGCGCAGATCGGCAAGGGCATGTGGGCCATGCCCGACCTGATGGCGGCGATGCTGGAACAGAAGATCGGGCATCCGAAAGCCGGCGCCAATACGGCCTGGGTGCCTTCGCCGACGGCCGCGACGCTGCATGCCACGCACTATCACAAGGTCGACGTGGCCGAGGTGCAGTCGGGACTGAAGAAGCGGGGCCGAGCGAAGCTTGACGATATCCTGTCGGTGCCGGTCGCCGTGCGGCCCAACTGGACGCCGGACGAGGTCCAGAAGGAACTCGACAACAACGCCCAGGGCATTCTGGGCTACGTGGTGCGCTGGATCGACCAGGGCGTCGGTTGCTCGAAGGTGCCCGACATCAACGATGTCGGCCTTATGGAGGACCGCGCGACGCTGCGCATCTCCTCGCAGCACATGGCGAACTGGCTCCACCACGGCGTGTGCACGAAGGAACAGGTCACAGAGACGCTGAAGCGCATGGCGGCGGTAGTCGATCGCCAGAACGCCGGCGATCCGCTCTACCGCCCGATGGCGCCGGACTTTGAAAACTCGATCGCCTTCCAGGCCGCCTGCGACCTCGTTTTCAAGGGACGCGAGCAGCCCAACGGCTACACCGAACCGGTTCTGCACGCCCGCAGGCTGGAACTGAAGGCGCGCGACCGGGCAGGCTGACGGCGGAGCCGGCCAGCCGGTCCACTGGGTTCCCATCAATGCGGCGCCGGCTGACGGTTTGACGTGACACGGCCACGCACTTTCTTCCGCTTGTCCGGCGGGCGATCTTTCACTACCGATTTCCGGCGATGAAACTGCTTGCGATCGACACCGCTGCCGAACTGTGCGCCGCATGCGTCTATGACAGCGACGGCGCGCGCGAACTCGGCCGCGAGGTGCTGGACATCGGCAAGGGACATGCGGAAACCCTCATGGGCGTGGTGGAAAAAGCGCTCGCGGCCGCCGGGGCGGGGTATCCCGAGCTGGATGCCGTCGCCGTCTCGGTCGGCCCTGGCTCGTTCACCGGGGTTCGCATAGGGGTTGCCACCGCGAGGGGTCTGGCGCTGGCTCTCGGAGTCCCGGCGATCGGCGTGACGACCCTGGCCGGCCTCGCTCTCGAAGCGCGGCACGCCTTTCCTGGGCGGAGCGTGATGTCCGTTCTCGACGCGAAGCGGGAGGAACTCTACGTCGCGGTGCATGACGCCGATGGCGCGGTCCTCGTCCCGCCCTCGATCCTGCACGTGCAGGAAGCGGTGCAACTGGCACGCGGGCATGGTCTCGTCTTGACAGGCTCCGGCGTGGATCTCGTCCGGCAGGCGGGGAACGCCGACATGGAGATCGCGGGCCGTGCCAGGACCGCGGACATCGCCAGCTATGCCGCGCTTGCAGCGTTGGAAGGGCCGGACGCCGAGAAGCCAAGGCCGGTCTATCTGCGCGGCGCGGATGCGCGCCCGCAGGAAGGTTTCGCCCTGCCGAGAAGGACCGCGTGATGCGGGTGCCCTTCATCAACGGCAGGAAGCGGGAGTTCCTGATCGATCCGCTCGCAACCCGCGACACCGCCGCGATGGCCGTGCTGCACCGGGAGGATTTTTCCAGGCCCTGGACGTCGGTCGAGTTCGCCGGCCTTCTCGCCCAGGAGACGGTGTTCGGCTTCGCGGCGCGCGAGATCGGCCGGCCGGCCGCGCTGCCGGCGGGCTTCGTGCTCGCGCGCCAGGCGGCCGGCGAGGCCGAGATCCTGACGATCACGGTCGCGCGTTCCTTTCGCCGCGGCGGTCTGGGATGGGCCTTGATGGACGCCGTGCTGCGCGAACTCTACCACCAGCGCGCCGAGGCGCTCTTCCTCGAGGTCGACGAGACGAACCACGCCGCCGTGGCGCTCTACCGGCGGATGCGTTTCCGGGAAGTGGCCAAGCGCCCTGCATACTACAGCCAGCCCGGCGTGCCGCCGACGACGGCCCTCGTCATGCGCCGCGATCTTCGCTAGGTCGACACCGGGCCGAGTATTCGCGTCGACCCGGCGGAGGGAAGCGGGCAGGCATGATCGGATGGGCGAGGACGGGGCTGGTTCTGCTCTGCGTGGTCGTCGCGAGCCTGGTCGGGATTCCGCTGCAGATCCTGGCGCTACGGACCGGCATTCCGCATCCTGGAACGATCCCCCGGCTCTTCCATGCGATGGTTCGGCGGCTCTTGGGAATCTCCGTCCGTGTCTCCGGTCGGCCATCCGGAGACCGTCCGTTGCTGCTCGTGGCCAATCACGTCTCGTGGACCGACATCGTCATCCTGAGCTCGCTCGCGCCGATGAGCTTCGTGGCGAAGTCCGACATGGCGACCTGGCCGGTCTTCGGCCTGTTCGCCAAGCTTCAGCGCAGCGTCTTTGTCGAACGTGAGCGCGCCCGGACATCGCACAAGCAGGCGAACGAACTGGGCGAACGGCTCGCCGAGGGCACGGTCATGGTGCTTTTCGCGGAAGGCACGACGTCGGATGGAAACATCGTGCTGCCGTTCAAGAGTACACTCTTCGGGGCAGCACAGGCGGCGCTCGCGAGCGAGACCGGCAGGCGTCTCGACATCCGCACGGTCCACATCCAGCCGGTGACCATCGCCTATACGAGGCTTCAGGGCATGCCGATGGGCAGGTTTCATCGCATGCATGCCGCCTGGATCGGCGACAGCGATCTCGTGCCGCATCTCGGTGCGCTGATCCGCGAGGGCGGGATGGATGTCGAAGTGCACTTCGACGAGCCGATCCCCTTCACGGCCCGCAGCAAGCGAAAGGATGTCGCGCTGGAGATCGAAGCCATTGTCCGCGCTCGAATGGCGGGCGTACTTCGAAACCCCCGGTGAGTTTCCGCAAGTCTGCCGCGACCGCATAATTCTACGTGACGTTGCGTAATTAACTCAAATTTTAGCCGGCGCACGTAGCCATTTCAGGAAGGCTCTTCTTCTGTCCCAATACCGTCCGACCGAACGGCGAGACCAGGGGCGTCCGGAGAAGAGGCCCCAACGGTGATGGGCACTGCGGCAAGGGTGATTGCCGCCGCGACGGGGAATTGGGATAGATGAAGAACCTCAGGATATCGGGCAAGCTGGGATTGGGATTCCTGGCGGTTGTGGCGATCATCGTGGCGATGAGCGCTGCGGCATTGTCGCATCTGGGAAAGATCAACGACGCTGCAGCCGCCGCTGAGCGGTCGAAGCTCATGGCTGGCTCGGCGATGAACGCGCGCATGGCGCTGGCCCGCGTGGAGAATTCCTGGCGCGGCTACCTGCTGTCGCAGGACCCTTACTATCTCGAACGCGCCGATCACCACGAGACTACGCTTCGCGGCAAGATCGCCGAGCTGAAGGAACTCGAGGTGGATTCCCCCGAGATGATCGCCAGTCTCGATACTGTCCTGGCGGGGATCGACACCTACAGGGCCGAGATCATCGAGGAGGGCAAGGAGCTTGCCGCCGACCCGCTCAAGCGGTTGGACGCTATCCGGATGGTCGGTAATGATGGGAAGGCGGACGAACTCATCGCGCCCATCGAGGACGGCATCGACCACGTCATCGCGGAGGAGGTGGAAAAGAATGCCATGGCCGCACAGGCGCTGGCGGCCTCTGTTTCCGATGCTCGCTTCGCCCTGTGGGTCGGGTTGGTCGTATCGGTGCTCATGGCCGGCGGCGTCGGCTTCCTGCTCGCACGCATGATCGCCACTCCGATCCGCGGTCTCACGGGCACCATGGGCCGGTTGGCCGAAGGCGACCTCGAGGTGGAAGTACCCGCGACCAGCCGCGGTGACGAGATCGGCCGCATGGCGCAGGCGGTTCAGGTCTTCAAGGATGCCGCGATCGAGAAGATCCGGGTCGAGGCGCAGTCGGTCGAGATCCGTGAAGGAGCGGAAGCCGAGCGCAACCGCACCGAAGCGGAGAAGGCCCGCGAGGCGCAGGAAGACCATGTCGCGGTGACGGCGCTCGCCGCCGGGCTTGCAAGCTTGGCGAGCGGCGACCTGACCCATCGGATCGAGGTGCAGTTCTCCGCCAAGACCCAGAAGCTGAAGGACGACTTCAACTCGGCTATCGCCCAGCTACAGGATACGATGACTTCCGTCACCGGCGCGGTTTCGGCGCTGCGCACGGGGTCGGGCGAAATCAGCCAGGCGGCCGACGACCTGTCCCGCCGCACCGAACAGCAGGCGGCGAGCCTGGAAGAGACCGCCGCGGCTCTCGACGAAATCACGTCCACAGTCAGGCAGACCGCCGAAGGCGCGCGCCAGGTTTCCAAGGTCTCGAACGAGGCCAAGGCCGGAGCCGAAAAGTCCGGCAACGTGGTGAGGCAGGCCGTCAAGGCGATGTCGCAGATCGAGAAGTCGTCTGAACAGATCGGCCAGATCATCGGCGTGATCGACGAGATCGCCTTCCAGACGAACCTCCTCGCGCTCAATGCGGGCGTCGAGGCGGCGCGCGCGGGTGAGGCGGGCAAGGGCTTTGCGGTCGTGGCCCAGGAAGTCAGGGCACTGGCGCAACGCTCGGCCGAGGCTGCCAAGGAGATCAAGGAACTGATTTCCACGTCGACCGATCAGGTCAACGAAGGCGTCGGCCTCGTCGGCCAGACCGGCGAGGTGCTGGAGCTGATCGCGAACCAGGTCACCGAGATGTCCTCTCTGGTGGAAAAGATTTCCCACTCCACGCAGGAACAGTCGACCGGGCTGGCGCAGGTCAATACCGCGGTCAACCAGATGGACCAGGTGACGCAGCAGAACGCGGCGATGGTCGAGGAGTCCACGGCGGCGAGCCATTCGCTGGCACGGGAAGCCGAGCAGCTCGCCGAACTGGTGGCGCGGTTCAGGGTAGGCGAGGGGCGTGCCACGAGCCGTACCGCCTCGGCCGCGCCGTCCTACCGCGCACCAGCCGCGCCGGTGGCGCAACTGAAGACCGTGGGCGGTCGCGGGCAATCCGCCGCCTCGGCGGCGCCTGCAGCGGATCCGGATGGCTGGGAAGAATTCTAGTTCTCCGCTCCCGATTCACTAGAAGTACGGATGCCGCGCCCCCGCCGGGCGCGGCTTTTCGTTTCGCGGACATGGCCACTGTCCTTCGCGGCCAAAAAACGCTAATAGCGCCGCCATGAACGACACCACCTATTCAGGCGGGCTGGAAACGCTCGCCTCCGAGCGGCCCGGCGAGGTCAAGAAGGTCTTCGTCAAGACCTATGGCTGCCAGATGAACGTCTACGATTCCCAGCGCATGTCCGATGCGCTGGCGGCGGACGGCTACGTCGCCACGGATACGCCGGACGATGCGGATCTCGTGCTTCTCAACACCTGCCACATCCGCGAGAAGGCCGCCGAGAAGGTGTACTCGGAACTGGGGCGCATTCGGCGCATCAAGGCGGATCGTGCGAAGGCTGGGCAAGAAATGGTCATCGGCGTCGCCGGCTGCGTCGCGCAGGCCGAAGGCGAGGAGATTATGCGCCGCGCGCCTGCGGTCGATATCGTGATCGGCCCGCAGACCTATCACCGGCTGCCCGAAGCCGTTCGCCGCGCACGCGCGGGTGATCGCGTCCTCGAGACCGACTACGCGCTCGAAGACAAGTTCGAACACTTGCCGCACCCCCGCGAGGTCTCGGTGCGCGGTCGCGGCGTCACGGCGTTCCTTACCGTGCAGGAGGGCTGCGACAAGTTCTGCACCTTCTGCGTGGTGCCCTATACGCGCGGCTCGGAAGTCTCGCGCCCGGTGGCGCAGATCGTGGCGGAGGCTGAACGGCTGGCGCATGCCGGCGTCCGCGAGATCACCCTGCTCGGCCAGAACGTCAACGCATGGCACGGCGAAGGCCCGGACGGCCGGCAGTGGGGCCTGGGCGAACTGCTCTTCCGGCTCGCAGAGATCCCCGGCATCGCCAGGCTGCGCTACACGACCAGCCATCCGCGCGACATGGATGACGGCCTGATCGCGGCCCATCGCGACCTCGATATCCTGATGCCCTACCTGCACCTGCCGATCCAGGCCGGTTCGGACCGAATCCTGAAGGCGATGAACCGCCGGCACACGGCCGACGACTACATGCGCCTGGTCGACCGCATCCGCGCCGCCCGACCGGACATTGCGCTGTCCGGCGATTTCATCGTCGGATTCCCGGGGGAAACCGACGAGGACTTCGAGGACACCCTGCGCATCGTGCGGGCTGTCACATTCGTGCAGGCTTTTTCCTTCAAATATTCGCCGCGGCCCGGAACACCGGGAGCCGGGATGGAGTTTCACGTCGACGAAGACGTCAAGAACGAAAGGCTCCAGCGATTGCAGGCTCTCCTGACTACCCAGCAACGCGAATTCGCCGCCGAACTGGTGGGAAAGCACACCAATGTGCTCCTGGAGAAGGCCGGACGAGCCGAGGGCCAGTGGGTCGGGAGATCGCCTTGGCTGATGCCGGTGATTCTTGATGAAAAGGCGGGAGAAATCGGCGACATTGTCGACGTGCGAATCATGCGGACGGGTGCAAACAGTCTCTTTGCCCAAGCGATCTGACGCCGGCGAGAGTCAAACCGGGAGAAAAGGTTGAACGCGGCTACAGAACTGAAACTCAGCCCGTCCGGGGCCTCCGACATGGCCCACATCGTTCTGACCTTCGACAACAACAAGCACGCGAGTGCGCTCTACGGCCAGTTCGACGAGAACTTGGCCAGGCTGGAGCAGCAGCTTGGCGTCGACATCCGCTCGAAGGGTAACCAGCTTTCCATCAAGGGAAATCCGATCGCCGCCGAACAGACCCGGCGCGCGCTCGACTATCTCTACGAGCTCGCCCAGAAAGGCGTCGAGCTTACCGGATCCGAGGTCGACGGCGCCGTGCGCATGGCGGTCGCGGCCGACGATCAGCTCACCCTCCCGACACTCGAGAAGAAGGGCCGCATGGCGGCCGCCCAGATTGCCACGCGCAAGCGGACCATCTATGCTCGCACGCCCAATCAGGACGCCTATATGCGCGCGCTGGACCGCGCGGAGCTGGTGTTCGGCATCGGCCCGGCCGGAACGGGCAAGACCTATCTTGCCGTGGCGCATGCCGCCATGTTGCTCGAACGCGGCCTTGTCGAGCGGATCATCCTGTCGCGGCCGGCGGTGGAGGCCGGCGAGCGGCTCGGATTCCTGCCCGGCGACATGAAGGAAAAGGTCGATCCCTATTTGCGGCCGCTCTACGACGCGCTCTACGACATGATCCCCGCCGACAAGGTGGAAAGGGCGCTGACCGCCGGTGTCATCGAGATCGCGCCGCTCGCCTTCATGCGCGGCCGTACGCTCGCCCATTCCGCCGTTATCCTGGACGAGGCGCAGAACACCACGGCCATGCAGATGAAGATGTTCCTCACCCGGCTGGGCGAGAACGCGCGCATGATCGTGACCGGCGACCCGACCCAGATCGATCTGCCGCCGAACACGAAGTCCGGCCTCGTGGAAGCGCTGCGCGTTCTGGAAGGCGTGCCGGGCATCGTCACGGTGCGCTTCGAGGACAAGGACGTCGTCCGCCACCCGCTCGTCGCGGAAATCGTGCGTGCCTACGACCGCTATGGCAGCGGGGGCCGCAACGAAGGGAGGGTGTGACCCCCGCCTGCCCGCGCGAAACGATGAGCCGCATGCCCCCGCCCTTCGAAGTGGAAATCACCGTCTCCGTCGAGGTGGTCGGATGGGGCGGGCCGGATCGGCTGGAAACGCTGGTGGACCGCACGGTCGCCGCCGCGATCGCCGAGCTCGACCTGCGCTCGCCTTCGCCGACGGAACTCGGGGTCACTTTCACCGACGATGCGGCCATCCGCGCGCTCAACGCCGAGTGGCGCGGGAAGGACAAGGCTACAAACGTCCTGTCGTTTCCGGCCTTCGCGGAGGTTCGCGAAGGCGTGGTGCCGCCGATGCTGGGCGATATCGTGATCGCGTTCGAAACGGTGGAGCGGGAGGCTGCCCTGGAAGGCAAGCCCTTCGATCACCATCTCACACACCTGGTGACACACGGCTTCCTGCATCTCCTCGGCTACGATCACGAGAGCGACGGGGAAGCGGAAGAAATGGAACGGGTCGAACGCAGCGTGTTGTCGGCACTTGCCATTCCCGATCCCTATGCGGTAACTGACGAAGGGTAACCAACCGGAAGACGATGAACGAGACCCCCCAGGCCGCAGCGGCGGATTCCGCCAGCGGCGAGGCCGACAAGTCCGCTCCCGCGGACGAAGGCCAAAGTACAGACACGCTGCCCCGCAGCGGCGGACCGTCGCTTTTCAGCAGAATTCTCGGATTGCTCAGGTTCCGGAACGGATCGACCCTGAGGGAAGATCTGGCGGATGCACTCGCCGGTGGCGAAACGGGCGTAGCGACGTTCTCGCCTGGCGAGCGTGCGATGCTGCACAACATCCTGCGGCTGCGCGAAGTCCGCGTGGAGGACGTGATGATCCCGCGCGCCGACATCGAGGCCGTCGAGCTCACCATGACGTTGGGCGACCTTCTGACGCTGTTCGAGGAATCCGGCCACTCCCGCATGCCCGTCTACGGGGAGTCGCTCGACGACCCGCGGGGCATGGTGCACATCCGCGACGTGGTGGCCCACATCACCCGGACCGCCCGGGCACGAAAAGGCCGCGCGACCAAGAAGGTCGCCGAAAAGCCGGTCGGTCTCGATCTCGCCAATGTCGACCTAGGCCGCACCATCGGCGACCTCAACCTCATGCGGTCGGTCCTCTTCGTTCCGCCCTCCATGCTGGCGTCGGACCTGATGAACCGGATGCAGGCGGGCCGGATCCAGATGGCACTCGTCATCGACGAGTATGGCGGCACCGACGGACTGGTGTCGCTGGAGGACATCGTGGAGATGGTCGTCGGCGACATCGAGGACGAGCACGACGAGGAGGAGCCGCTGATCACCAAGACCGGCGACGGTATCTTCATCGTCGATGCCAAGGCCGAAATCGAGGACGTCGCCAAGGTCATCGGCAGCGAATTCACCGCCGGGGAGCACGGCGAGTATGTCGACACGATCGGCGGCATCATCTTCAATGCGCTCGGTCGCGTGCCGGCTCGCGGCGAGGTGGTGCAGGCGATTCCCGGCTTCGAGTTCCACGTGCTTGACGCCGATCCGCGGCGCATCAAGCGCGTGCGCATCGTCCAGGGCCGCGCGCCGGTCAGGCGCGGGCGAGCGACAAAGGACAAGGCGGCCTGACCGGAACAGGGCAGGACCGCAATCGACGCGAGAGAATCGGAGGCGAGGACATGAGCAGGCATCTGCGCGTGCTGTTCACCGGCGGCAGCGGCAAGGCGGGACGCCATGTCGTTCCATACCTGATGGAGCGCGGACACAGGGTCGTCAACGTCGACCTGACGCCGCTCGACCATCCCGGCGTCGACAATCTCACTGCCGACATCACCGATTCCGGACAGATGTTCAACGTCATGTCGTCCTATGCGAACTTCGACGAACTGGAACCGGGCAACGGCGTCCCGCGGTTCGATGCGGTGGTCCATTTCGCAGCCGTCCCGCGCATCCTGATCAGGCCCGACAACGAGACCTTCCGGGTCAACACGATCGGCACCTATAACGTCATCGAAGCGGCGGTGAAGCTCGGCATCCGCAAGATCGTCATCGCCTCGTCCGAGACGACCTACGGCATCTGTTTCGCGGACGGCCGCGAGGATCCCAAGCAGCTGCCTCTCGATGAGAAGTACGACGTCGATCCCATGGACAGCTACGGCCTATCCAAGGTGGTGAACGAGAAGACCGCGCGGGCATTCCAGCGCCGCTCGGCGTATGACATCTACGCCTTGCGAATCGGCAACGTCGTTGAGCCGCACGAGTACCGGGAGCTGTTTCCGCGCTACTTCGCCAATCCCGACATGCGCCGCCGCAACGCCTTCTGCTACATCGACGCGCGCGACCTCGGCCAGATCGTCGACCTCTGCCTCCAAAAGGACGGGCTCGGTTTCCAGGTATTCAATGCCGGCAACGACACCAACGGCATGAACATCCCGACGGCCGAACTGCTGCGCCGCTTCTTCCCCGGCGTCCCTCTCACGCGGGATCTCGCAGAGAACGAAGCGCTCTTTTCCAATCGCAAGATTCGCGAGATGCTGGGCTTTTCCGAAAACCACGACTGGCGCAGCTACGTCGAAGGCTGAGGCGAGGATCGAAAGGCAACGCGGGTTAGCCGCGATACCGTCCTGCCGCAAGCTCCATTTGGCAAGGTCGGACGGCCGCTGCTACACCAATCCCCGCGTGATTCGCGACTGAAGGGCCGAATGGAAAACCTCGCCGCCAGGATCATTCTGTTGTGGGGTTGGCGGCGAGCGATGCTGGCACTGCTTGCCGGCGCCTTCGGTGTGCTCGCGCAGGCCCCCATCGATTTTTTCCCTGCCGGTTTCGTCTCCTTCACCATTCTGGTCTGGCTGCTCGACGGCGCCACCGCCGACGACCGCGACACCTTCTGGCGCCGGCAGCGCGTGAACTTCGCGATCGGATGGTGGTTCGGCTTCGGATACTTCGTGGCCGGGCTCTGGTGGGTGGGACAGGCGCTTCTCGTCGATGCGGAGGAATTCGCCTGGGCTCTCCCGCTCGCGGTCATCGGTCTTCCCGCCGGCCTGGCGATATTTTACGGCCTGGCGAGCACCGTCGCGCGACTGTGCTGGTCGAACGGTATCGGACGGATCGCGGCGCTAGCCTTCGGCTTCGGCATCGCAGAATGGTTGCGCGCGACCGTGCTGACCGGCTTCCCGTGGAACGCGGTCGGATACGCGGCGATGCCGGTTCCCCTGCTCATGCAGTCCGTTCAGGTGACGGGAATGTACGGCATGAACGCGCTGGCGGTCTTCATCTTCGCGCTCCCCGCGCTCCTGGCATCCGACCGGCACCGCCGGACCGGCCTGTTTGCCGGTCTGGTCCTGGCGGCCGCGCATGTCGGCTTCGGCTACTACTCGCTTTCCAGGACCATCCCCGTCGACAAATCCCTGTCCGTGAGGATCGTACAGCCTTCGATTCCGCAGGGCGGCAAGTGGGATCCCGAGTACCGCGACAACATCCTGGCGACCTTGCTGGAGCTTTCCGCGAAGCCGCCGGAGGAAGGAGGACGCCGTCCCGAACTGATCGTGTGGCCGGAGACGGCGCTCCCCTTTCTTTTCACCGATCGCCCCGACGCGCTCGCGGCGGTCGGCGACATGCTCCAGGACGGCCAGAAGCTCTTTCTCGGTGCGGTGCGCTCGGAGGGCGCCGGCGCAGCGGTCCGATACTACAATTCCGTCATCGCTATCGACGACGCGGGCGAGATCGTCGATGCGGTGGACAAGGTCCATCTCGTTCCCTTCGGCGAGTACCTTCCGTTGCAGGTTGTATTCGACAGGCTCGGAATGCGTGCAATCGCCGACAATGTCGGCGGGTTTTCGGCCGGTGCCGAGCGTGGGTCGATCGCGGTAACCGACGCCATCAGCGCAGTCCCCTTCATCTGCTACGAGGTCATCTTTCCCGGAGAAGTGGTAGCCGACGATGCCGACCTGATCGTCAACCTGACGAACGACGCGTGGTTCGGCGATACCCCCGGCCCATACCAGCATTTCCGGCAGGCCCAGCTTCGCGCGGTAGAGACGGCAAGACCGATGGTTCGCGCGGCAAACAACGGAATATCGGCGGTGATCGACAGTCGAGGACGCGTGGTCGACGCCTTCGCGCAGGACGCCGTGGGGGCGCTGGACGTGAACATTCAATTTTCAGCAGATTCTAATCGAATATTAGTGATGTCATATCTTAATGGCATTTTGATAATATTGTTCTTTGCAATCGTCGCGTGTGGTACGAACGCGTTCGCGAGGATACGCTCGGGCTGAGATAGCAGATACCCGAATCCTGCCTGGAGTCGTGGAAGGAAGCTTCTCCCTGTTGCCGTGATTATTGGGGCCACGGCGGCGGGCGAACTGCATTGGAGCAGATAACCACAACTCGTGCACAACGGCGAGGAACTATGTCAGAGAATAAGAAGAAGCCGAATCCGGTCGACATCCACGTCGGCAGCCGGATCCGGCTGCGACGCAACATGCTTGGAATGAGCCAAGAGAAGCTCGGTGAAAACCTTGGTATCACGTTTCAGCAAATACAGAAATACGAAAAAGGCACAAATCGTGTCGGAGCCAGCAGGCTTCAGGCAATAGCCACTATTCTGGGAGTGCCGGTATCGTTCTTCTTCGAGGACGCACCGGACGTTCCCGACCACGCGAGCGCCGGCTTCCGCGAGGACAATTCGACTAGCTACGTCGTCGATTTTCTCAACAGCGCGGAAGGGCTCCAACTCAATCGGGCGTTCGTGAAGATTTCCGATCCAAAAGTCCGCCGCAAGCTTGTCGATCTGGTGAAGGCGCTGGGCGACGAGGAGGCCTGATCCGCGTTTGTGCGGGTGAGGTTTCGTCGTCTGCTGCGCGGTTCTTCGGGCGGTTCCGGTATGCGGGGCCTGGGCGAGGCGGGCGTGTGCATGCTTGACGCATGGTGACGGGCTCGGCTAACAGACGCGCGCGCGAAACGGCATCCCGCCGTTTCGCGCCTTTCTTGAGGGGACACCCGTGGCGCGCTCGAACTACCTCTTCACCAGCGAATCCGTATCCGAAGGCCATCCCGACAAGGTCTGCGACCGCATCTCCGACGAGATCGTCGATCTGGTCTACCGGGAGGCGAAGAAGGCGGGCATGGACCCCTGGGACGTGCGCGTCGCCTGCGAGACGCTGGCCACCACCAACCGCGTGGTGATCGCCGGCGAGGTGCGGGTGCCGAAGTCGCTGCTCAAGCAGGACAAGGACGGCAACGTCCTGGAGGACGCCAAGGAGTTCCCCATCATCAACCCGTCGAAGTTCAAGTCGGCGGCGCGCAAGGCGATCCGCGCCATCGGCTACGAGCAGGACGGCTTCCACTGGAAGAAGGCGCGCATCGACGTGCTCCTGCACGGCCAGTCGGCCGACATCGCGCAGGGTGTCGACAACGCGTCGGACCGGCAGGGCGAGGAAGGCGCGGGCGACCAGGGCATCATGTTCGGCTATGCCTGCCGCGAGACGCCGGACCTGATGCCGGCGCCGATCTACTACAGCCACAAGATCCTGGAGCTCCTGGCCGCCGCCCGCCACAAGGGCGAGGGCGAGGCCTCCCGGCTGGGGCCCGACGCCAAGAGCCAGGTGACGGTGCGCTACGCCGACGGGAAGCCGGCCGAGGTGACGCAGATCGTCCTGTCGACGCAGCATCTCGAGGCGGGCTGGGACTCCAAGAAGGTGCGCCAGGTGGTCGAGCCCTACATCCGCGAGGCGCTGGGCGACCTGCCGATCGCCAAGGACTGCAACTGGTACGTCAACCCGACCGGCAAGTTCGTCATCGGCGGGCCTGACGGCGACGCGGGCCTGACGGGCCGCAAGATCATCGTCGACACCTATGGCGGGGCGGCGCCGCATGGCGGCGGCGCGTTCTCGGGCAAGGACACGACCAAGGTCGACCGCTCGGCCGCCTACGCGGCGCGTTATCTGGCCAAGAACGTGGTGGCGGCCAAGCTCGCCGAGCGCTGCACCATCCAGCTGTCATACGCCATCGGCGTGGCCCAGCCGCTGTCGATCTACGTCGACCTGCACGGCACGGGCACGGTGGAGGAGGCGGCGGTCGAGGCCGCGCTGCGCAAGGTGATGGACCTGTCGCCGTCGGGCATCCGCCGCCATCTCGATCTCAACCGCCCGATCTACGCCCGCACAGCCGCCTACGGCCATTTCGGCCGCAAACCCGGCCGCGACGGCGCCTTCTCCTGGGAAAAGACCGACCTCGTCAAAGCCATCAAGGACGCCGTCGCCAGCTGAAGAACGACGGCCGCGTCGAGCGGACGGAACATGCCCGACAACGAGGGATCACGCGCCGCTGGGGCGTTTTTCGGCCGCAGGCAGGGCAAACCGCTGCGGCCGCGCCAGGCCTCGGCCATGGACGAGGTGCTGCCCGCTCTCTCGCTCGATCTCGACCGCCCCGCACCGGCCACCCTCGCCGATCTCTTCGATGTGCCCGTCGATGCGGTGCGCCTTGAAATAGGCTTCGGCGGCGGCGAGCATCTCCTTCACGAGACCGAGCGGTTTCCACGTACCGGCTCCATCGGGGTCGAGCCGTTCGTCGGCGGCATGGCGAAGTTCATCGTCGCCGCGAGCGAGGCGGGGCGGAAGAACGTCCGTCTCCACGACGACGATGCCACGCGACTCCTGGACTGGCTGCCCGAGGCGGGACTGTCGGGCATAGACCTGTTCTATCCCGATCCCTGGCCGAAGAAACGCCACTGGAAACGTCGCTTCGTCAACGACGACAACCTGGACCGCTTTGCCCGCGTCATGCGTCCCGGCGCGCGCTTCCGCTTCGCATCGGACATCGGACACTACGTCGACTGGACGCTCTTGCACATCCGTCGCCATCCGGAATTCGAATGGATCGCAGCATCGGCCGACGACTGGCGCCGGCCCTACGAGGGCTGGCCGGGAACGCGCTACGAAGCCAAGGCTAAGCGGGAAGGCCGCATGCCGGCCTACCTGACCTTCGTCAGGCGGTGATCCGCGGATCTGCAGATCAACGCATTTCCAGCAGCCGTTCGAGATAGTCCTTTTCGAGCTCGGGGCTCAGCGCGTTTCCGAGCCGCTCCCGGATCGCTTCCAGGATCCTTCTGGCCCGCTGCACGTCGATCTCGTCGGGAACTTTGACCGTCTCACCGAAGTCGGGACCGGTCGTCGCTCGCGGGCGGCCGAGCGGATCGCGATCGGAACTCTGCTGGCGTCCGCCCTCGCCCGATCCGCCCTGATCGCCCTGCATGGCCTGCTGCATCTGCTGCATCATGTCCTGCGCGCCGCGCCGGAGGGCTTCGAGCGCGCGGCCCTGCTCGCCGACTGCGCGTTCTCCCTGTCCTTCACCAAGCGCGTCGCCGGCCTCTCCCATGGCGTCGCCGGCCTCGCCGAAACCCTCCCCGGGCTGGATGCCCATGCCCTGAAGGTCCTCCATCAGCTGGCCGAGTTCGCCCTGAAGCTGCCCCTGGCTTTCCTGGAGCTGTCGCAGGGCTTCCGCCAGTTCTTCCGGCGACATTCCCTGCCCCTGACCCTCGCCGGGTTGCTGGCCGTCCTGCTGGCCCGGATCCTCGCCCCGCGGCCCCCGCTGCTCGGCGCGGTTCTGGCCGCGCTGTCGCTGGCCGCGCTGCATCTGCTCGAGCCGGTGGGTCTCGTTCATCATCTCCTGCTGGCGGCGCATGATCTCGCCCAGCTTGTCCATCTGCTGGCGCATCTCGCCCTGCTGGCCGCCTTGCTGCTGTTGCTGCTGGCGGCCCGCCTGGAGGTTGTTCATCATGTTCTGGAGCTGCGAGAGCAGTTCCTGCGCCTGGTCGCGGGCGCCGGACTTCGCCAGTTCCTCGATCTGGTCCATCATCCGCTCGAGATCGCTCTGCCGAAGCTCCTGGCCGTTCTGCGGCATCTGCTGCATGGACATGTTGGGATCGCGCGCCGCCCGCTCGGCGAACTCGCGCAGGAACTCCTGCATCGCTTCGCGCAACTCGGCCATGAGCTGATCGATCTCCTCGTCGGATGCACCGTTCTCCAGCGCATTCTTGAGCGCCTCCTGCGCGGCACGGAGCCGCTTTTCGGCCGCCGAAAGGTCGCCATCCTCGATACCGAGCGCGATCTCCCAGAGATAGTCCACCACCTCCCGCAACTGATCGTCGTTATAGGCGCCCGCCAGACGACTGCGCGCGCTGCGAATGGCGAGGAAGTGGGACATGTTGTCGATCGTATCCTCCGGGCGAAGGGTGATCGCATCCATGAGGTCGAGTACCCGCGGTCTGCGGTTGGTGTCGAGCGCCAAGATCCGGCGCTGCTCGATGAGCGCGCGTGCCAGCGGGTTGGAAAACGGCCGTTCCGGCAGCTTCAGCTGCCTGGGTTCGCTGAAGGCTTCCTGCCCGGCATCGTCTGTCGCGGCCAAGGTCAGTGTCACGTCGACGCCCGCCCACGGGTGCTCGGTCAGGTCCTTCGAGGTCTTTGCCGCATTGTCCCGGCCGCCGCGGCGCGGCACCGTGAGTGGCATTTCCGGCGCATCGTAGAGAGGTCGCGCTTCGGGAGCGGCTTCATCGCGCGGATCGATGACCGTGCGCGCGGACGCGGCGCCGTAATCGTCCTCGATCGTATAGGCAAGTTCCAGCGTCCCGTTCACTGCCCGCTTCGGCTCCCCGGCAAAAGCGATGACCGGCGGGGTGTCGGGAATGACGGAGAAGCTCCACGAGCGGATACTCTCCTCCCCCGCCTTCAGCGTGAGCGAACCGTCCTGGGTCAGCCTGAAGGCGAATTGCCGGGTTCCCGTGCTGCGCCGCGGCTCCGCCGCCGTGCTTGCCACGACAGGATCGGTCGGTTCGACGAGGCTTTCCCCGCCGGCTGCATCTCCGAAGGCAAGCGTTTCCGCTCCACTTCCCCCGGTCACCCGCAGGGAAATCTCGCTGTCCTGGGGCACGACGAAAAGCGGCTGGTCGCGATTGGCTTCGGCGGTCATGAAGACCGGCGGCTTGCCCGTGTAGGCCGGCGGCGTGACCCAGGCATCGATGCGCACCGGCAGGACATCGTCGGAGCCGTGGGCGCGGAAGGCATCACCGAGCCTTCCGCCCAGCGGTCCGCCGGAAAAGGCGAACGCGACGACGAGCAGCAGGCCGACGAGCGCCCGCAGGGCCCAGGGGTCGCGTTCGGGGATTCGCGGGCGCGGCATGTCGCCCGACAGCCGGTCCAGCTTCTCGGACATGCGGCGCTGATGCTCGCGCCACAGCGCGTCGGAAAAATCGTCGGACGGACCGACGAGGCGATCCGTTTGCGTCGAGACCGGAGCATGCTCCAGGCTGTTTGCCCGTTCTATGCGGCGGTCGATGGCTCGCGCGGCCGGCATGCGGAAATAGCGCAGCGGATAGAGCGCCGCCAAAGCGGCGATGGCAAAGAGTACCAGCAATCCGATGCGCACGGCTTCGGGGACGACCCGGAACAGTCCGAGCCACGAAACGGAGACGAAGAGGGCGCCGGTCAGGACCAGCGGCAGCAGCAGCGGCCACAGCCGCTCGAAGGCGATGGCAAAGCGCGTCGCAAACCGCGTCCGCGTCAGTCGTGCAATCCCTTGGCGGCCGACGGCTCCGGAATTCGACATGTCAGTCCCGATCCTCGTGAGCGGACGTTTCGTTGGTCGCGAGTCGGGAGAATAGCGGAAAACCAGGCGAAGACGAGGCGATCAAACAAAACGTGATAAGAGCGCCCACCGTGAGACATGGGGCTCGCTAGCCGAGCCAGTCAGGAACTGAATCCCGGCCGATCAGGTCTTCGTAGGTTGGACGCGGGCGGACGACGTGGAAGCGGTCGCCGTTGACGAGCACCTCCGGCACGAGCAGCCGCGTGTTGTAGGTGCCAGCCTGCACGGCGCCATAGGCGCCCGCGGTACCCACGTAGAGAAGGTCGCCGGACGAAAGCAACGGCAGTTCGCGGTCGTGGCCGAGATAGTCGCCCGTCTCGCAGACCGGACCCACGATGTCGGCGGTCATGCGCGGCCCGCGTTCGGCACCGATCCTGACCGGCTTGATCTCGTGGAAGGCGTCGTAGAGCGTCGGGCGGATCAGGTCGTTCATGGCCGCGTCGACGATGACGAAGTTCTTGGCGTCACCTTCCTTCAAGTAGATCACCGAGGTCACCAGGATCCCGGCATTCCCGACGAGCAGCCGGCCGGGTTCGACGATCACCTTCAGGCCGAGCTTCGAGACGTGCTTGCGGGCGATCTCCGCATAGGCTTCGGGCGAGGGGGGCGGGTTGTTGTCGGTCCGGTACGGAATGCCGAGCCCGCCGCCGAGATCGACATGTTCGATGGCGTGGCCATCCGCGCGCAGCGTCTCGGTCAGGTCGGTCAGCAGCAGGAAGGCGTCGTCGAAGGGCTGCAGATCGGTGATTTGGCTGCCGATGTGCATGTCGATGCCGATGGGCCGCAGCCCGGGCAGTTCCGCCGCGCGACGATAGACCGCCCGCGCGCGCTGCCAGGGAATGCCGAACTTGTTTTCCGCCTTTCCGGTCGAAATCTTCTTGTGGGTGCGCGCGTCCACGTCCGGGTTGATGCGCAGCGAGATGCCGGTCTCCCGGCCGGTCGCCGCGCAGCGCGCCGACAGCAGTTCGAGCTCCGGCTCGGACTCCACGTTGAAGCATTGGATTCCGGCGGAAAGACCGAAATCCATCTCGGAAGCGGTCTTTCCGACGCCCGAGAACACGATCTTCTGCGGTGGAATGCCCGCTGCGAGCGCCCGGCGAAGTTCTCCTTCCGAAACCACGTCCGCGCCTGCGCCCTCGGCCGCCAGCGTCCTCAGGATCGCCTGGTTGGAGTTGGCCTTCATCGCGTAGCAGACGAGGGCATCCATGTCCGAGAAGGCCGACGCGAAGACGCGATAGTGCCTGACGAGCGTGGCTGTGGAGTAGCAGTAGAACGGCGTCCCGACCGCCGCCGCGATGTCGGCGACCGGCACGTCCTCCGCGTGGAGGACGCCGTCACGGAATTCGAAGTGGTTCACGTCAGTTCACCGGCATGGAAGCGATCGTTGTCCGCCTGTCAGTCGATCAGCGGATCGAGCAGGAAGCGGCGGTCTTCCTTCGGCGGTGCGGGTTCGGGGGGAAGCGCCTCGCCGGCTTCCTGTGCCTCGCGCCGTTCCTGGAGCGCCGCCTCGTAGGGAGTGATCGGCGCATTGCGGCGGCCGCATCCGGCCAGCACAGAAAAGCCGACGGCGCACAGGATCAGCATCGACGCAATCTTGCGGAAAGACATGATCACCCTCATCGTTACCGGCACGTCTTTACCGGAGTTTTTGCGCCTGTGCACCCGTTTTGGACGAAGCCGTCAGGCTTTGGCCAGGCGCTTTCTCCAGTAGCGTGTCTGCCTGCGGACCTGCGACGGGGCGGTCCCGCCGAACGAGGTGCGGCTGCTCACGGAGTTGCGCACCGAGAGCACCGAATAGACGTCTTCGGTAATGCCGGAGTGAAGGGTCTGGAGATCCTCGAGCGAGAGTTTCTCCAACCCGGTCTTCTTCGCCTCGGCCATGGCCACTGCCCGACCGGTGACGTGATGCGCCTCGCGGAAGGGAAGGCCGAGCACTCGCACCAGCCAGTCCGCGAGGTCCGTGGCTGTCGAATAGCCGGAACCGGCGGCGCGCTTCATGGCATCCGCGTTGACGGTCATGTCGGAGACCATGCCCGTCATGGCGGCGATCATCAGGTCCAGCGCCTCGGCGGCGTCGAAGACCGCTTCCTTGTCCTCCTGCATGTCCTTCGAATAGGCGAGCGGCAGCCCCTTCATCACGGTGAGGAGCCCCACGAGATGACCGTTCACGCGGCCCGTCTTGGCGCGCACCAGTTCGGCGGCGTCGGGGTTCTTCTTCTGGGGCATGATCGACGAGCCGGTTGAAAAGGAATCCGACAGGCGCACGAAGCCGAACTGCGGCGTCGACCAGATGACGATCTCCTCGGCGAGCCGCGAAAGGTGGGTCGCGCAGATCGAGGCGACGGCGAGGAACTCCAGCGCGAAATCGCGATCCGAGACGCTGTCGATGGAGTTGCGCGTCGGTTCCCGGAAGCCGAGCGCCCTGGCGGTCGCCTGGCGGTCGATGGGGAACCCGGTTCCGGCGAGCGCCGCGGCGCCGAGCGGGCTCTCGTCGAGGCGCTCTACGGCGTCCCGCACTCGGGACAGGTCGCGCGCGAACATCTCGACATAGGCCATGCAGTGGTGGCCGAACGTCACCGGCTGGGCACTCTGCAGGTGGGTGAAGCCCGGCATCACCGTCGCCGCATGCTCTTCGGCGCGATCGAGGAACGCGGCGATCAGCCGCTTCAACCCCTCGGCTGTGCTCACGAGTTCTTCCTTGACCCACAGGCGGAAGTCCACCGCCACCTGGTCGTTTCGCGACCGCGCGGTGTGCAGCCTGCCCGCGGCGGGGCCGATCAGTTCCGCCAGCCTCGCCTCGACGTTCATGTGGATGTCCTCGAGCCGGGTGGAGAAGGTGAACGTCCCCTCCTCGATCTCTCGCAGGATCGTGTTCAGCCCGTGAGCGATGCGGCTTTGATCCTCTGCCGAAATTATGCCTTTCTCGGCAAGCATTTCGCTATGCGCGAGCGAGCCGCGAATATCCTGCGAGTAGAGCTTCCTGTCGAAGCCGATGGAAGCGTTGATCGCTTCCATCACCGCCGCCGGACCCGAGGCAAATCGTCCGCCCCACATCTGGTTGCTGGTCTTGTCGTCGCTCATGGTGATAACCGGGCCCTGGAGTTTCGAATGGCACTGAAGAACTTGCACCTGCCGGCATCACGCATGATCCTGATTGCCGCGGTCGCGGGCCTCGTTGCCGGCGCGACTGCGGTATACGTGACGAGCGCGGGGGATGGCAACAATTCCGCTTCGCCGCTCGTCGCGGCCGAGGAGGCGACCTGTGCGGCAAAGCAGGAATTCGCCGACACCGTGGCAGCTTCCGCGACGGGGGAGGTGGCCGCCATGCTCGCCGCCTCTCCGCCGCAGCCGGTCAGCGATCTTTCTTTCAACGCGCCGGACGGCGCTCCAACCAGCATCCGTGAATTCGCGGGCAAGACGGTCCTGATGAACCTCTGGGCCACCTGGTGCGCACCGTGCCGGGCCGAGATGCCGGCGCTGGACGCGTTGCAGAAGGAGCGGGGCGGCGCGGACTTCGAGGTGGTCGCCGTCAACGTGGACACCGGCGACGATACCAAGCCGAAGAAGTTTCTCGCCGAAACCGGCGTCGAATCGCTCGCCTACTACCGGGACAACACCCTGGCGCTCTTCAACGACCTCAAGAAGCGCTCGCTGGCGCTCGGGTTGCCCGTCACACTCCTGATCGACGACGAGGGGTGCCTACTCGCCCACATGAACGGCCCGGCCGAGTGGGCAAGCCCGGACGCTTTGCGGCTCGTCGATGCCGCACGGGGCGATACCGCGCCGCAAGCCAGGTAACAGGGAGACACCATTTGTGACGCCCGGCCCCGCCGAATTGATCTAGTCTCCGGGCTTGGGACAACGGCGATTCATCTCAGGGACATCGCCGAGAATAGTAAGGAGTTCGGAGGGGGTCATGCCTACGCTGAACAAACAGGCGTCGCGCCGCGAAGAGGCCGACGATCGAAAGACGGTCGTGCAGAAGACGGCCACTCAGAAGGCGAAGCAGGGCGACGCGAGCACGGCGCCGTTTCACGGCTCGCCTCACGCCGAACACCCTCGGGATCCCTTCCGCAACATGTTCGGCACTTCCCGGATGAAGTTCGAATTCTGACGCCGGCCATCCGGCCCGTCACAGCGTGGAAACTGTGACGGCATGAATCCGCGGATTGCGCTCGCTCCATCGTCGCGTCCGTGTGTTAGCGGTGAAAATTCCAGCTCCGGCCCATATGCATGGCTCCCCTGCGTCCGGCGCGGGCAAGAGCACGTCCAGACCGATTGAACAATTTGCTGCAGTGCACAATATGTGCAGCGCGAGAGTCGACGACTCGGGAGGAAACCGAGGATGATTGACGCCATGCTGAATGTTTCACCAAAAACAGAGACCGCCCCTGCCGGACATATTCGGGATCTCGCCACAGGGGACTTTGCGGATTTCCGTAATCACCTCCTGCGGCTGACGCCCGCGAGCAGGCGCGACCGCTTCAACGGATACACCGACGACGGCTTCGTCGAAGCCTATGCGGCCCGTTCGGTCAAATCCGGCGCCGTGGTTATCGGCTATGTCGAAGACGGCATCATGCGAGGCGCGGCGGAACTGCACGACATCGGTCGAGCCAGCCGCGAGGCGGCCGAGATAGCCTTCAGCGTCGAGGACGCATTCCAGCACCGCGGTATCGGAGCTCGCCTGTTCGAGCGACTGATCGTCCGTGCGCTCGAACTGGGGTATCGCTCGCTGCACGTCACGACCCATCCTCAGAACCGCGCGATGAAGGCGCTTGCCCGCAGATTCGGAGCAGTGCTGTGCTTCCAGTCTTACGAAGCCGTAGGCGTCATCGACATGGCCGCTTTCAGGCCGAAGGTCACTCTTGCCGCGGAGCCGATTTCCGAAGGACGCCCGGTGCCTCCGAGCCCGCTGATGGCTGCGGCGGGGCTGGCTGGAACCATTGCTGGCGTCGGGCGCGCGGTGCTCAGACCCTGGACGCCAGCCACGGCCACCAAATAGGCTCGTTGCGTGCAAGACGGCGACCCGTCTGACGCGGAGGGGTCGGGTGGGCGGCTACCGAACAAGAGGTCGGGACGGCACTTGCGAAACAACTCCGCCATGCCGACGTTGCGGGAACAGCGACCGCCGCGCGGCATCGCACCCGCATTTTCATCGACGCGGCAGGCAGGAGGCGAAGGATGGCTGACGACAGGACGAGGCCCGCCGCACCCGCACGCGGCGAAATCCTCGTCGCGGCCGACGAGCGTGCCAAGCTCGCCGCGCTCAATCGCGTAAAGGCCGCCGCCACTTTCTCGCTCGCGCTCTGCATCATCGTCTTCGCGGTCTCCACGCTCTACGAGGTGCGATGTCCCTGGCTCGGTTTCGTTGCCGCCTTTGCGGAGGCCGCCGCGATCGGCGGCATCGCCGACTGGTATGCAGTCGTCGCCCTTTTCAAGCGGCCGCTCGGCCTTCCGATACCCCACACCGCCATCATCCCCGCCAACCAGGACCGGATCGCCGACAATCTGGGACACTTCATCGAGGTGAACTTCCTTGCGCCCGGGCCGGTGCGTGAAAAGCTGCGCGAGGTGGATTTCGCCGCGCTGGTCGCCGACTGGCTCTCCGAGCCGCGCCGGGCGCAGGGTCTCTCGCATTTCGTCGCCCGGCTCGTGCCGCAAATGGTGAGGGCCATCGGCGATTCCGGCCTCAAGGACTTCGCGAGCCAGCGTCTCAACGAACAGTTGGAGAAGGTGAAGATCGCGCCGCTCGCCGCCGACCTGCTGTCGGCCTTCACCGAGGATCGACGGCACCAGCGACTGTTCGACGAGATCATCAAGGCGCTCGGAAAATTCCTGAACGACGAGCAGGCGCTGGCGATGATGCGCGACAAGATCCGCGACGAACTGCCCACGCTCGCCCGCTACTTCCGCGCCGACGCCTATCTCCTGAAGCGGATCGTCAACTCCGCCGGAGAGCTTCTGAGCGAGGTGCGCGATGATCGCGACCATCCGATGCGGCACGAGTTCGACCGTTTCGTCGAGGGCTTCATCGAGCGGCTGCGCGACTCACCCGAATATGCCGAGCGCGCCGAGAAGCTGAAGCGCGATCTCCTCGCCCGGCCCGAACTCGCCGGTCTGGTCGGAGAGATGTGGTCGAGCATCGGCAACTTCGCCGAACAGGATGCAAAATCCGCCAATTCGCTGATCCGCAAGCATCTCGCGCTGCTCTTCGTCGACATCGGACGACAGCTCGCCGAGGATCCGCAGGTGCGCGCCGACATGAACCAGGGCTTCGTGGTGGCGCTCGCCTCCTTCGTGGAAAGCCAGAAGAGCGGCGTCTCCGCCTTCATTGCCGACCAGGTGAAAGGCTGGGATCTCGGACAGCTGACGCATCTCATCGAGATCAACATCGGGCGCGACCTCCAGTACATCCGTTTCAACGGCATGATCATCGGCGGCATCGCGGGACTCCTGCTTCACACGGGCAGCATCCTGTTCCTCGGCGATTGACGCCGCCCGCCCGAAGCCTAATCTCACCATGAGCCGGACATAGGGAACATGAAGCCGGCCTTTTCAACGGGAGGATTGCATGGCGAAGAAACCGGATACCGACTCTTTCATCGAAATGTTCGCCAGTTTCGGGCGCGACCTGCACATGCCGACCATGGACGTCGACAAGATACTCGACCACCACCGCAAGAACCTCGAAGCGCTGGAGAAGGCCGCCAAATCCGCTTCGACCGGCGCGTCCGACGTCTTCTCCAAGCAGCGCGAGATCCTCCAGTCGACGCTGCAGGAGATAACCCAGATGGCCGAGCAGATGCGCGCGCCCGGCAATCCGCAGGAGATGGTGGGCAAGCAGGCGGAGTTCGCGCGCAAGTCCTTCGAGACGGCGGTGAAGAACGCCAGCGAGATCGGCGAGGTCATGCGGAAATCCTCCACCGAAACCATCGACATCCTGCGCGAGCGCATCCGCGAGGCCATGGAGGACATGCAGAAGGGCTACGGCCGCAAGTAGCGGGCCGCCTCCGATGACCGACAGACCCGAGCCGGTCGCGCCGGGCCGGCTGCGCCAGATGGAAATCTACGTTCCCGGCGCGGGCGGTGCGCGACCGCTGGTTCCTGTCGCGCCCGCGGCTCTCGAGGCGAAGGCGACGCGCGCCATGAAGGCCGAAGCCGCCGCCTATATCGTCGGCGGTGCCGGTACTGAGGCGACGATGGCGGCGAACCGGGCCGCCTTCGACCGCCATCGGCTTGCCCCGCGCGTGCTGCGGGACGTCTCGCGCCGCGATCTCTCGGTCGAACTGTTCGGGCGCAGGCACCGCGCGCCGTTTCTCCTGGCGCCGATCGGCGTGCTCGAACTGGTCCATCCTGAGGCCGATCTCGCCGTGGCGCGCGCCGCCGCTGTCGAAGGCATCGGCATGGTCTTCTCCAACCAGGCCTCGGTCGCCATGGAGACGTGCGCCGCCGCGATGGCGGATACGCCGCGCTGGTTCCAGCTCTACTGGTCGAGCGACGATGCCTTCGTGCGTTCGCTGCTCGAGAGGGCGGAAAAATCCGGCTGCGAGGCGATCGTGGTCACGCTCGACACGACGCTGCTCGGCTGGCGCCCGCGCGACCTCGATCTGGGATACCTCCCTTTCCTGCGCGGGATGGGACTGGCGCAGTACCTCTCAGATCCGGTCTTCCGCCGCCAGATACCGTCCGATCCGCCGGCCACCGCCACGCAGGTGCGCGGCTTCCAGATCGTTTCGACGGCTCTGAGCCTCCGCCGCAAGGGCCGCGAGTTCGGATTGTCCATGAACCGGATGCGCGCCGCCGTCGCCCACTTCGTGGCGACCTATTCCCGTCCCGATTTGACCTGGGAGGACATCGCCCGGCTGCGCGACATGACGAAACTGCCCATCATCCTCAAAGGGATCCGCCATGCCGACGACGCCCGCATGGCCAGGGAGCACGGGATCGACGGGATCGTCGTCTCCAACCATGGCGGGAGGCAGGTGGACGGCGAAGGCGCGACGCTCGACGCTCTGCCCGGAGTCGTCGAGTCGGCCGAGGGAGTAACTGTGCTGCTCGATTCCGGTATCCGCTCCGGCAGCGACGTCGCCAAGGCGCTGGCGCTCGGCGCCAGGGCCGTTCTTCTCGGTCGGCCCTACGTCTATGGCCTGGCAATCGCCGGCGAGGCCGGAGCGCGGGAAGTCATCCGCAACTTGATCGCGGAATTCGACCTGACGCTGGCGCTAAGCGGTCTGACGAGCGCTGCGGAGCTGAATCCGAGTTGCCTGACCGGGATGCCGTAGCTTCCGCCGAGACGATCAGTCGACGATTTCCTTGGATGCCACGGTGGAATCTGCGTTGAGCCTGTAGATCACCGGAATCCCGGTCGCCAGTTCCATCTTCACGACCTCGTCCTTCGTCAGCCCGTCGAGCGCCATGATGAGGGCGCGCAGCGAGTTGCCGTGCGCGGCGACCAGCACGGTTTCGCCGCGCAGCACGTGCGGCTGGATCTCGTGCATGTAGTACGGCCAGACGCGCGCACCGGTGTCGCGCAGGCTCTCGCCGCCCGGCGGCTGCACGTCGTAGGACCGGCGCCAGACATGGACCTGCTCCTCGCCCCACTTTGCGCGGGCATCGTCCTTGTTGAGGCCGGCGAGGTCGCCGTAGTCGCGCTCGTTGAGCGCCTCGTCGCGCATGGTCTTCAGATCGCTCTGGCCGACGGCGTCGAGGATATGCTGGCAGGTCTTCTGCGCGCGCATCAGCGACGATGTGTAGGCGACGTCGAACGTCAGGCCGCGTTCCTTCATGATGCGTCCGGCCGCCTTCGCCTCCTCATGCCCCTTTTCGGTCAGGTCGACGTCGCGCCAGCCGGTGAAGAGGTTCTTGAGATTCCATTCGCTCTGGCCGTGGCGGACGAGGACGAGTGTTCCGGACATGGGTGCTCCTGGTTGTCTTTCGCTGGCTGCGGGCGTTCGGAAAGGCCCGGCGATCGAACCGCTTCTATGTCAAACGGCCGGCCGTGGGAATATGCGGCGGGTCATTGCGCGATGCGCGGGCGGCCGCTCGCCGTCGCCACCAACCGCGCCTCGATGAAGCTGCGCTGCCCCTCGATCGTCGCAGTCCGCAATTCCCGCGCTACCGAGATCTCTGCGTCCTCCGTTCCCGCAGAGAGGGCGCGCGCGGCTGCGAGCGAGCGGATTTCGGCTTCGGCGGCGGCGAGCGCCTCTTCCTCGGAAAGAAAATCCCTGACGGTTTCGCCGGCGCTGATGCGAAACAGTCCTTCCTTGGGTTGGCCGACATTCGCTTCCGCCGTCACCCGAACCTGCCCGACCACCGCGCCGAGCGCATTGGCGACATCGGCGTCCTGCGGCAGCACGCAGGCGTTCCCGACCAGCGGTTCCAGCTTCGCATAGTGGAGGCCAGCCGAGGCGCCGAGACCCACCACCGGCCGGTCGAGCGACACCGACAGCCGTGCGATACCGCTCCTGCCATCGACGGCGCGTTGCACCAGCGCATGCGCCACCGTCGCCGCCCCGTCGAGCCCGTCCTCGGCAAAAGCCGTCTCCAGGATCACCTCGGCGGAGCGCCGCGTCAGTGCCTCCAGGACACGGGCGGAGATGTCCTCTGGCCCCGCGGCGATCGGCTTGCCGCGCCCGTCGCGCTTGCGGGAAAAGAGTTCCGCGCCCATTCGGGCGGTCTCCGGATTCCAGTTGGATTGCCGGCCGAGCACATGCGCCGCGTCCGACGGCGTGAATCCGCAGACGTGGACCAGCCCGCGCGCGACGAGGCGGCCCAGCGTCGCGTTCTGAGAGTTCGAGGTGAGGAGACGGTCGAGCGGCTCGGGTGTCGACCCGATCGTGGCGAAGAGCTTCACCTCCGGGGCGCCAAGCCCTGCCTCCAGCCTTTCGGGCACGCCCGTGCGCATGGCGAAACGGCCGTCGAGCCGGCCGGGGTTCGGCGCCCGAAGCTGGCGGTCCAGATGTTCGCGCACGGATGGCGACTGCGTTCCGGCAAGCGACAGCGGGACGACCCGCCTGGGCCCGAGCTTGAGGGCCGGTTCGAGGCCGCCTTCCTCCAGCGTCACCTCCGAATCGCCGCCCAGTCCGAAGGTCCGCATCGCGACCGCCTCGACCATGGTTCGGTAGCCACCGACGGTCGCGCCGTCCGGGTCGAGCCGCGGACGCCCGCCTTCGAGGACAGCGACGTCGGTCGTCGTGCCGCCGATGTCGGAGACGACGGCGTTCGCAAGCCCGGTCATGTGGCGCGCGCCCACGAGGCTTGCCGCCGGACCAGACAGGATGGTCTCGATCGGACGCGTGCGGGCGAAACTCGCCGTGACCAGCGCCCCGTCGCCCCGCACCACCATCAAGGGTGCGGCGATGCCACGCCTCGAAAGGAAACCTTCTGTCGCCGCGATCAGCCGGTCGATCATCGAGACCAGCCGCGCGTTGAGCAACGTCGTCAAAGCCCGGCGCGGTCCGCCAAGCTTGGAGGAAAGCTCGTGGCTGGCGGTAACGGGCAGGCTCGTGCGGGTGCGGATCAGGTCGCGCGCGGCGATCTCGTGCGCCGGATTACGCGTGGAGAAGTAAGCCGCCACGGCGAAAGCCGAAACTTCACGCGCAAGCGTCGGCAGCGAGGCTTCGAGTTCGGAGAGATCGAGACGGGCGGCATTGCCGTGGACGTCGTGGCCGCCGGCGCAATGGATCACGGGATCGCTGCCGAGCGCCTGGGCAAGGCCGTCACGCGCGAGGTCCTCGGGCTTGAAGCCGATCATGACCAGCCCCACGCGGCCGCCCTGTCCCTCCACGAGCGCATTCGTCGCCAGTGTGGTGGAGATGGAGACGAGTTTGATCTGCGACGGCGCGATGCCGGTGGCGGCGAGCACGTTGTCGACGGAGTTGCCGATGCCGACCGAGAGATCGTGCCGGGTGGTCAGCGCCTTGGCCTTGGCCACGATCCCGCGGCCTTCCGACCACAGGACGGCGTCCGTGTAGGTGCCGCCCGTATCCATCCCCAGGAAGAGCGGATCGGCATTCGGTTCGTGGTCGGTCATGAATTGCCCGCAGGATCGATCGGCGTCCTTTAGCGGAAAACGATGCGAGCACAAGCGATCCGCTTCATCGATCGTCGGCGTGGGACCTCCGCTGTTCAGGAACCTTAGCCTCAGGAGCATCGACCGCCGCATCCGGGACTGTTTCGACGTGAGCATCGGCGGTGCTCTCGCCCCACACCAGCCTCTTGTAGTCGAACCCGTATTCGAGCGTTGGCTTGACGATCTCGAAGTAGGGCGAAAGGTCGAAGTCGCGCGGGGTGTAGAGCGAGTGATGCCTGATGTGCAGGATCTCGCGCCGCGAGTAGGCCGATTGGGCCGAGGCGCGGCCTGGCGCCTGCGTCACCTCGGGAAGGATCGGATAGCGGATTTCCCCGAAAGCTTCGGCGATGAGCGAGGAGCAGATCGCCCGCGTCGGATCGCCCGAACCGAACGCGATCATCCGGCGGCGCCAGCGGACCGGAACCGGCGGCGTGGGGAAGAACCAGCGCAACATGTCGATGATGTTCTTGAGGTCGTATTTCAGTCCGATCTTCCCGGCCATGAACGCCACGACCCGCTTGCGGTCCTCCGGGTGCAGTCCGGATGCGCGGCAGATCCGGGTGTTGTAGGTCTGGTACTTCGACAGCGGCACGGCGACGCAGCTTTCCCCGAGATTGACTTCGATCAGGCGAGGCCGCTCCGAGCCGTCCTCCGGCTCTGGCAGCGCGTCGCCGACATAAAAGGCCGAATGCGACCATGTGGATTGCGTGAGATACTTGATCGCGTTGGAGATGCGCTGGTTGCCTTCGACCAGCAGGATGTCCCCTGGCTGCAGGGCACGTCGGAGCGTCTCTGGGTCCGACGGGGTGTAGGGCTGGTAGCCCGACGATTCCTCCCTGAGCCGCGCCGCGAGGTACTTTCCCAGCCGATCAAGCCATGTGTCTGCGTCGTCGCTCATGCAATGCTCCCGGCGCGGGAGTATGGACTCCCGTCGGGGCGGTTTGAAGTCGCCGGATGCCGATGAGGCGAGGGCGGAGCGCCGCACCTGGAGGCGTCCTAGGTGGCCGCAGGAAGATTCCAGCGGCTCGTTATATATTGACTTTGATCAATCGATTGATTAAGATTATGTCATGACCACCACCCAGCCTGTCTCGGCAGCCGAGCAGACGCGGGGCGCCCTCATCCAGGCCGCCCTCCGGCTCTTCGGCGAAAAGGGCTACGACGGCACGTCGACGCGCGAGATCGCCGGGGCCGCACGGGCCAACATCGGTTCCATCGCCTATCACTTCGGGGGCAAGGAAGGACTTCGCGCCGCTTGCGCGGAGTTTATCGTAGAGACCGTTCAGGCGGTCGCCGACCAGGCGCTCGGCCCGCAACCGTCCCTCCCGCAGGCGGCCGATCCAGAGACGGCACAAAGGATGCTCTCGGCAGGCATCGAGCGCATGGTGGATTTCATCGTGGCGCGGCCGGAATCGGGTGCCTTCGTGCAGTTCATCCTGCGCGAACTCGCGCATCCGACGGCAGCCCTCGACCGTGTCTACTCCGGCGTCTTCGAGCCGACCCACCGGCGGCTCTGCGAGCTGTGGGAGCGGGCGACCGGCGAGCCGGCCGAGGACGAGCGCACGAAGCTTACCGTCTTCACCATGATCGGACAGGTCGTCTACTTCCGCATCGGCCGCGAGGCGGTGATGCGGCGAATGGGCTGGAGCGCGATCGGACCGGTGGAGGCCGGCAAGATCGTCGAGACGGCGCGCTTCAATCTCGAAGCCGTGCTTGCCGCCCGCGGGAGGCAGAAGCAATGAGCGTGCTCTGCGGTCTGCCCTTCGCCGCCTACATCTGGAGCGCCTGCGCGGCGCCCCCGCCGCTCGCGGTCGGCTATGTCGAGGGTGACTACGTGATGCTGGCTCCCATCGAAGTGGCGCAGGTGACGCAGGTCGCCGTTCACCGCGGCCAGACGGTGGAAGCCGGGGCGGAAGTCGCCCGGCTGGAGGATACGGACGCCAGGATCGCGGTGTCCCAGTCGGAGGCGGCGCTGTCGCAGGCGAGGGCGCAACTCGCCGACCTCAAGCTCGGCAAGCGGCCGGAGGAGATCGCCGTGCTGGAGGCGGCGGTCCGGTCGGCCGAGGCGCAGCTCAGGGAAACGCAGCGCACGCTGGCGAGGGTCGAGGATCTCTCGAAGCGCGGCATCGCCACGCAGGCGCAGCTCGACCAGGCGACGACCTCCAACGAGATGGCCGAGGCGCAGCTGGGGCAGGCGAAGGCGAACCTCGCGGTCGCCGGCCTAGCCGCTCGTGAAGAAGCCATCAAAGCGGCCGAGAGCCAGGTGGAACAGGCGCAGGCGACGCTCGACAACGCGCGCTGGCGGCTGACGCAGCGGGTGATCGCCGCGCCGTCCGCAGGGCGGGTAAACGACGTCATCCGCAACGCGGGCGACATCGCGGGACCGTCCGCGCCGGTGGTCTCGCTGCTGCCCGATGGGGCGGTGAAGCTGAAGCTCTACGTGCCGGAAGAGGCCTTCTCGTCCGTCAAGGTCGGCGACGCGCTTCGCGTCCGCTGCGATGGCTGCCCGCCCGGCCTGTCGGCACGGGTCTCCTACGTCTCCCCGGAACCGGAGTTCACGCCGCCGGTGATCTATTCGATCGAGACGCGCCAGAAGCTCGTCTACCTCGTCGAGGCGCGGCCTGAGGAGGCGGACACGCGGCTGCAGCCCGGGCAGATCGTGGACGTGGAACTGGGGCAGTAGGGCAGCAGGGCAGTAGGGCAGTAGGGCAGTAGGGCAGTAGGGCAGTAGGGCAGTAGGGCAGTAGGGCAGTAGGAACCTTCGAGGCGAAGCGATGACTTGCCGAGACAGTATCCCCGAACATCGCGTTCTCACTGCACCGCCGGCTGATGCGCCGTCCGCGGGCGTCCGGGGCTACTGCCGCGTGCCTTCTCTGCTGGCCAACCTCCCTATTACCCTAATGCCCTACTCCCTTAATCCCCTACTCCCTTGTCAAACCTCATGAACGCCATCGAGGTCACGAATCTCGTCAAGCGCTTCGGCGACAAGACCGTCGTCGACCACGTCTCCATGAGCGTGGCGGAAGGCGAGATCGTCGGCTTCCTCGGACCGAACGGCTCCGGCAAGACCACGACGATCCGCATGATGTGCGGCCTGCTCACGCCCGACGAGGGGGAGGGGCGGGTGCTCGGCTACGACCTTCGCACGCAAGGCCTGATGATCAAGCGCGAAGTCGGCTACATGACCCAGAAGTTCTCGTTCTACGAGGACCTGACGATCGCGGAAAACCTCGCCTTCGTCGCGCGGCTCTATGGGCTGAAGCCAGTCGCCAGGAATGTCGGCGACACGCTCGAGGAGCTCGGCCTCGCATCGCGCCGCAACCAGCTGGCCGGCACCCTGTCGGGCGGGTGGAAGCAGCGGCTCGCGCTCGCTGCCTGCATCATGCACCACCCCAGACTGCTGCTTCTCGACGAACCGACGGCGGGCGTCGATCCCAAGGCGCGACGCGAGTTCTGGGACGAGATCCACCGATTGGCCCGGGGCGGGCTGACCGTGCTGGTCTCGACCCACTACATGGACGAGGCCGAGCGCTGCCATCGCATCGCCTACATCTCCTACGGCAGGATGCTGGCGACCGGGACGGTCGCCGACGTGGTGCGCGAGGCGGGGCTCACCACCTTCCTCGTTTCCGGGCCGAACCTGCACGAGGTGGCCGCCGCGCTCGAAGGTCAGGCGGGCGTCGAGCAGGTGGCGCCGTTCGGCTCGACGCTGCACGTAGTGGGCTCTGACGCGGCAAAGCTCGAAGAGACACTGACGGCGCTGGCCGCCGGCCGCGACATTCGCGTGGAGCCCGGAGAGACCAGCCTGGAGGACGTCTTCATCCAGTTCATGGCGAACTCGAAGGACAACATGCGATGAACCGGTTGTTTTCGCTAGGTCGGCTCGGTGCCATGCTGACGAAGGAATTCATCCAGATGCGACGCGACCGCATCACCTTCGCCATGATGCTCGGCGTGCCGCTGATGCAGCTGGTGCTCTTCGGCTACGCCATCAACAACGATCCCAAGAGCCTGCCGGCCGCGCTGGTCGCCACGAGCAACGACCACTACACGCGCGCCATCGTCTCGGCGCTCCAGACGACCGACTACTACCGCTTCGACCATGTCGCTGCGAGTTCCGCCGAAGCCGAGCAGCTGATGGCCAGCGGCAAGGTCTCGTTCGTGGTGACGATCCCAGCCGACTTCGCACGCCGAGTCGACCGCGGCGACAGCCCGCGCATCCTGGTGGAAGCGGACGCCACGGACCCGTCCGCCTCGTCCGGTGCGGTATCGACGCTCTCGACGCTCGCCTCCCGCGCCCTGCTTCGCGAGCAGGGGCTGGAGCACGAGGCGGCGGAGCGCGCCAGGGGCGCGCTCGAGGTGATCGTGCATCGGCGCTACAATCCGGAGGGCGTTTCGCAATACAACATCGTGCCTGGCCTGCTCGGCGTCATCCTGCAGATGACCATGGTGATGATGACCGCCATGGCGCTGACCCGCGAGACCGAACGCGGCACGATGGAGAACCTGCTCGCCATGCCGGCGAGCCCGGTGGAGATCATGCTCGGCAAGGTCCTGCCCTATCTGGCCGTCGGCTCGGTCCAGGTCACCGTGGTGCTCGTCGCGGCCAAGCTCCTGTTCGGGGTGCCCTTCATCGGCTCCCTGCCCATGCTGCTGTCGGTCATCCTGGTCTTCGTGCTGGCGCTGGTGCTTCTCGGCTATACGATCTCGACAGCCGCGCGCACGCAGATGCAGGCCATGCAACTGACCTTCTTCTTCTTCCTGCCCTCGATCCTTCTTTCCGGCTTCATGTTCCCCTACCGCGGCATGCCGGACTGGGCACAGGCCTTCGGCGAGATCCTGCCGCTGACGCATTTCCTGAGGGTGATCCGAGCCGTGATGCTGAAGGGCGCCGACTTCGCCGCCATCGCGCCGGAAGTGGTCTGGCTGTTCGGTTTCGTGATCTTCTTCTCGATCCTCGCCCTCGTGAGGTTCCGGCGCACGCTGGACTAGAGGAACCGATACCGGCTAAACCTCTCCAGCGAAAAAAGCCGAGAGGGAGAGAGCATGTTTCGCTGGGGTATCCTGTCCACCGCCAAGATCGCGCGCGAGCACGTCATTCCCGCGCTGATGGATGCCGAGAACGGCGTCGTGACGGCTGTCGCCAGCCGGGACGGCGCACGCGCTAAGGCGCTGGCGGAGCGGCTCGGCGCGCCGCATGCTTTCGGCTCCTACGAGGAGTTGCTCGCCTCGGACACGGTGGACGGCGTCTACATTCCCGTGCCGACCTCCGAGCACGTGGAATGGGCCGTCAAGGCGGCCGATGCCGGCAAGCATGTGCTCGTCGAGAAGCCGCTGGGCCTGAAGGCGGCCGACATCCAGGAGGTGATCGCGGCGCGCGACCGCAACAAGGTGCTCATTTGCGAGGCCTTCATGGTCTTCTACCATCCGCAATGGCGCAAAGTGCGAGACCTCATCGCCGAAGGCGCCATCGGTCGGCTGCAGCACGTGCAGGGCGCCTTCACCTACTACAACGTCGACCCCGACAACATGCGCAACCGCCCCGAACTCGGCGGCGGCGGCCTGCTCGACATCGGCGTCTATCCCACCGTGTCGGCGCGCCTCGCCACCGCTGCGGAGCCCCGGCGCATCACCGCCCGCGTCGAGCGCGGCGAGACCTTCGGCACGGACGTCTATTCTATGGTGACGGCCGATTTCGGCTCCTTCGACCTCTCCTTCTACATCTCTACCCAGATGGCGGCGCGCCAGATCATGGTTTTCCATGGCGACGAAGGCTGGATCGAGGTTGAGACACCCTTCAACGCGCGCATCTACGGCGACGACCGCATCACGCTGCACAATCAGAACCATACCAGCGCAACCGTCTTCCGCTTCCCCGACACGCGCCAGTACCGGCTGCAGGCGGAAGCCTTCGCCCGCGCCGCGCAGGGTGAGGACGTGCCGGTCTTCACGCTGGAGAATTCTTTACTGAACCAGAAGGTGATCGATGCGATCTTCCGGGCCGGCGAGAGCGGCGGCTGGGTGGGGGTCTGATCGAGGCCGCCTTTCGGCCTCTCACGTGTGAACCTCCGCAGCCCCGACGACTTATCCCGACGCGTTGACCGGATGCGTGCGGCGTCCTACCGAGGCGCTAGCAATCCGGGGAGGTATTCTTGCGCATCATCGTCACGGGAGCCGGCGGCTTCATCGGTTCGGGGCTCATCGAGCGGCTCGCGGGCATGTCCCGCCTGCCGGGCGCGGCCGAGGATATCTCGAGCATCGTCGCCGTGGACGCCCGCTTCGAGGCGGGCGCGCGGGCGGGCGTGCAGATGCTGCGAGGCGATATCGCCGATCCCGACTTTCGCGATGCCATGCTGGAGGAGCCAGTCGACGTGTTCCTTCACCTCGCCGCCATGCCGGGAGGGGCGACGGAGGCCGATCCGGAGCGCGGCTGGCGCATCAACGGCGAGGCCGTGTTCGGCCTCCTCGATCTCCTGGCGCGCCAGAAGGAGCCGGCACGGCTGGTCTTTGCCTCCTCCATCGCTGTCTTCGGCGTACCGCTGCCGCGCGACAAGGTCGACGACGAGACCTTGCCGCTGCCCACGCTCGCCTACGGCGCCCACAAGCTGGTCGCCGAGACGCTGCTTGCCGACCATGCGCGGCGCGGGCTGATCGACGGCATCGCGCTGCGCCTGCCGGGCATCGTGGCGCGTCCGCGCCGCCCGGGCGGTCACCACTCCGCCTACATGAGCGACATCTTCACCGCGCTCGCCGAGGGCGCGGATTTCATCTGCCCGGTCTCGCCCGGCTCGACGTCCTGGCTGATGTCGCGCGAACGCTGCATCTACAATCTTCTCCACGCCGCCACGCTGTCTTCGGAGCGGCTCAAGGGCAGGCGGGCGTTTACATTGCCGGCCTTGCGGCTGTCCATGGGAGAAATCGCCGATGCGCTCGCCGGGCGGTTCGGCGACGGTTTGCGTGATCGCCTGAGCTTCGCTTCCGACGCCGCGATCGAGGCGCAGTACGGCTCCTATCCGCCGCTCTTCACCCCGATCGCCGACGGGCTGGGTTTCCGGCACGACGGCGATGTGGAGTCGCTGGTTGCCCGGGCGCTTGGGCTACCGGTGCCGCAAACCGGCTGACGCTCGCAGCGACGACCTGCGCCGTTCCCTTCCTTCACGCGATCCTCTATTCCACTCGCAACCGAAACCCCGGAGGGATCCATGGCCTACGAAACGATCATCGTCGAGACCCGTGCGCGCGTCGGGCTGATCACGCTCAACCGCCCGCAGGCGCTGAACGCGCTGAACACGACCGTCATGAAGGAGATGGTCGAAGCGCTCCAGGATTTCGAGGCCGACGGCGCGGTCGGCGCGATCGTCGTGACGGGTTCGGAAAAGGCTTTCGCGGCGGGCGCCGACATCAAGCAGATGCAGCAGATGAGCTACATCGACGCGTACATGGAGGACTTCTTCGCCGGCTGGGAGGCGATGACCCGTATCCGCAAGCCGATCATCGCCGCGGTTGCGGGCTATGCACTCGGCGGCGGCTGCGAACTGGCCATGATGTGCGACTTCATCATCGCGGCCGAGAACGCCAAGTTTGGACAGCCGGAGATCACGCTCGGCGTCATGCCCGGCATGGGCGGCTCGCAGCGCCTGACCCGTTTCGTCGGCAAGTCGAAGGCCATGGACATGTGCCTGACCGGCCGCATGATGGACGCCGAGGAGGCGGAGCGCTGCGGCCTCGTCTCGCGCGTGGTGCCTGTTGGCGACCTGCACGAGGAGGCGCTGAAGGCCGCCGGCAAGATCGCCTCCTTCTCGCTGCCCGCCGTCATGATGGCCAAGGAGGCGGTGAACCGCTCGTACGAAACCACGCTGGCCGAAGGCCTGCGCTACGAGCGCCGCGTCTTCCATTCCATGTTCGCGCTCGACGACCAGAGCGAGGGCATGACCGCGTTCATCGAAAAGCGCACCCCGAACTTCCGTCACCGCTGAGCCCCGGCCGGTTGTCCGGGTCGGATACTGAAAGGATCACGGCACATCCTGCTCGACGGCGGATTTGCTCGGCGCCGGGCTCGGCTATCTCCCTGCGGCGGCGGCCTTCCGTCGCGGAGCCTCCCGCCTTGCGTTGGCAGCCGGCAGACAGAAGGCGCGTGGCGGGCGCGTGGATCGCGCAGGAAGCGGAACCGCGAGGTGCCCGCCAGGCGCCGATCGGCGACCGCGCTCGCTGCCCCCGCGGAGGACCCGGGAACGTTCGCGTCCGCTGCCTCGCATGACGGAAGTGTGAAAGACGGCTTGGCATCGGGGTCGAGATCGACTAGATGAGCCGCGTCGTCCTTCCCGCTCCGGCGGTCGCGGCGCATGTGGAGAGGTGGCCGAGTGGTTGAAGGCGCACGCCTGGAACGCGTGTATACGGGAAACCGTATCGAGGGTTCGAATCCCTCTCTCTCCGCCATTTCTAACCTGTCGAACGTTCTCTGCGCGCGGATGCGGGGCTGAAACGCCAAGGAACCGCGCGGTTCGGGCGCAGACCTGTGGACTGTGACGTCGGCATACTCGGCTCCGAGCGTTCTCTCTCCGCCCTTTTTCTCTCGACCTCTGGACTGAACCGGCGCCAGTACGGAACCCTAAGTATAAGAAATCAAATCAGAAACGGCCGCTGACCTACCACCCGAATTGATATCCCCGTTGCCGGGCGTCAGTCTTCCGAGAAGAAATCCTCGTCCAGGCGCTTGAACTCCAGCACACGGCTGGAACGCACCCCGACACCGTGTTCGACCATCAGCTCCGTCAGGCGGCGTCCGTCAATCAGGATCACACGCTGCGGAATGCGTGATGCGAACTCGACGGCCTGGGCGGAGAACGTCGAGGTCGTCACGAAGACGCCCTTTGACGCGCCGAGGCCGACCAGACTTCCGGTGAATGCCTGGATCTCGGGCCGCCCGACCGCGCTTCCCGGGGCGTATCGTTTCGCTTGGACGTAGACGCGATCGAGACCGAGAACATCCTCGTTGATCACGCCGTCAACGCCCCCGTCGCCCGATTTGCCAAGTTGCTCGGACGCATTGCGATGAGAGCCCCCGTAGCCCATCGCCACCAGAAGTTCGACGATGACCTGTTCGAAGAAGCTCGGGCTGTTTTGAAGGATGCGGTCCAGCAGGTCTGCCCGAAGTGCAGCGTGGACAGCTTTGTATGCGGCTTCGACCACCTCCTCAGGCGTCGCGGACGGAGGCTCCACTTCGGCAGCCGCGGTGACCGCCTCGGAATCGTCCCCACCCCGGTAGAAGTCGCGAAACGCCGGGATCGCAAGCAGATACTTGGTATCGAGGCTGGCGGGCGGATTGGCCAGCACCTGCTGCCCAGCCGGAGTTATCGCAAAGCGTCCGCGCTTGGGGCTTTCCAGCAGTCCAGCCTTCGTCAGGTAGAACTTTGCCCAATGGATGCGATTGTGGAGAACGCGCTGTTTGCCGCTCGGAAGCATCTGCTCACGCTCTTCATCTGAGAGATCGAATTTCGTCGCAATCTCAGCTTCGGCCAGCGGCACGGAAGTTTCGGCCTTGGCAGCTACCTCCAGAACCGGGAGCATGAGGGATTGATAGTCGGGGATGGCCATTATTCGATCCCCTCGTCGGCGGTGCTCTTAGCTCCCGCTGGAAGTCGAAGCTTGCGATAGGCCTCCGAGGAGAGCCAGCCTGTCACGACCTTCTGGAATGACTTATCGTTCATAAATCGGGCAAAGATCTCTTCATTCTGATCCATCCGCTCAACAAACAGAGCTTCCAGAAGATTCTTGAAGACCAACTCGAACTTGTCGCCGGGATTGACTGCTGCCGCTTGACGCAGCGCATTGTCGGATATTGCCGCCTCAACAATTTGATCGAAGAATAACTGATCTGCCTGATTGAAGTCCGTGCCAAACCGATCGTTGACGACATCAATCAAACGCGACAAGGGCACCGCTTCTTCGTGGAGAACGCCGCTTCCCACCTCGGATGGCCCGTCGAGACGATTGGCTTGGCCGTCGCTCAGGCTGATCGAGCCTTCGCTGATTTTCTGAAGACGATAGTATTCTAGCCGGACTTCGTCATCGAATTGGTAGGATGGGCCGCTATCGCGCCTGGGCAGCTTGGAAGCCAGGTGGCGAAGGAACACGTAGAGGCGTTCTAGATCGGAATCCTGATAGGGAATTATCTGGCTCAGGAATCCATAAAGGCTGCCAAACGCCAGCATCTTTCCGCGCCACAATTCCGCTTCGTCCGGAGCTGAGCTCTGCAGATCCTTGAAGCGAGCAACAGCTGGATCTAGAGCAGCGTTCATCAGTTGATGATCGGCTGAACTCTGGCGCTGTTTCGGCTTGAAATAGACTGAACAGAACTTTTCCACATCGACGGCTTCGTAGACGCCGTCTGCATCCAGCTCACTCTTGATTTGATACATCCGCGCGGGGTCGACCTCATCGCCGATCTCCGCGCCCTCGAAGTAGGTCTTGAATGCTTCCCGGATTTCGTCTCGATCGTTGACGAAATCCAGAACGAACGTGTCCTCCTTCAACGGGTGGATTCGATTGAGGCGCGAGAGTGTCTGGACTGCCTGAATGCCTGCCAGTCTTCGATCCACATACATTGTATGAAGGAGCGGCTGATCAAAGCCAGTCTGATACTTCTCGGCGACCAGAAGAACCTGATACTCCTGCGTGGCAAAAATTTCCGGGAGCTCCTTCTCACGCACCCCAAGGTTCATGCCCTCTTCGGTGTAAGTCACGTCTTCAAGCTTATCGTCCGTCACAACGCCAGAGAACGCGACCAATGACTTGATCGCGTATCCCTTTTCCTGAATGTAGCGGTCGAAACTCTGCTTATAGCGAACCGCCTCAAGGCGGGAGCCGGTTATCACCATGGCCTTCGCCCGGCCGCCAATCTTGTGCTGGGTGGCGGCATGAAAATGCTCGACCATTACCTCGGTCTTCTGCGCGATGTTGTGAGGATGAAGCTTCAGGAAACGTGCTAGCGCGCGCGCCGCCTTTTTCCGCTGCACGTTCGGATCGTCTTCGCTCGCCTTGAGTAGCCGGAAATAGGTGGCGTACGTGGTGTAGTGCTTAAGCACGTCGAGGATGAAGCCTTCCTCGATCGCCTGGCGCATCGTGTAGCGGTGCGCGGGCTTGCCGTCCTGGCCGCCGAACACCTTGAGCGTCTTGTGCTTGGGTGTGGCGGTGAACGCGAAGAAGCTGAGATTCGCCTGCCGGCCGCGTTTGGCCATCGAGCGATATAGCTCCTCCATGTCCGTCTCATCGTTCTCGGCCATGTACTTCGCGGCCTCTTCGCGCAGGCCCTGGCCACCGAGAACCTCCTTGAGATCGGTCGCCGTCTCGCCCCCTTGAGAGCTGTGGGCCTCATCGATAATGACCGCGCACCGCCTCGATTTCAGCGTGGCGCTTTCCGCATCGTTTCGCTCCTCCGCCATCTTCGCAAGCTGGCGGGAGACAAACGGGAACTTCTGCAGCGTTGTGATGATAATCGGAACGGCGCTCTGAAGGGCTTCGGCCAACTGGCGCGAGTCTTCATCGATCTTTTGCACGACCCCATGCTTGTGTTCAAACTGGTAGATCGTGTCCTGCAGCTGTTTGTCGAGCACCACGCGATCGGTGATCACGATGACGCTGTCGAATACCCTCTCGTTGTTCGCATCGTGGAGCGAGGCTAGTCGGTGCGTCAGCCAGCCTATCGTGTTGCTCTTTCCGCTGCCGGCCGAATGCTCGATCAGGTAGTTGTTGCCGACACCATCCCGCCGTGCCTGATCGACAAGAACGCGAACCGCCTCCAGCTGATGGAAACGCGGGAAAATCAAGGTCTCCTTCTTGACCTTTCTTCCCTGATCGTCCCGCTTCTCGTCGATCTGCATATGGATAAATCGCGCAAGCAGATCGAGCAGGCTGTCCCGCTGCAGCACCTCCTCCCAGAGATAAGCGGTGCGATAGCTCCGCCCCTTGGCGTCGGGTGGGTTGCCTGCGCCACCGTCGCACCCGCGATTGAAAGGCAGAAAATGGGTCGCCGACCCGGCGAGCCGCGTTGTCATGAACACGGATTCCGTATCGACGGCGAAATGGACGAGCATTCGCCGCTTGAACTCGAAGATGGGTTCGCGCGGATCGCGGTCATTGCGATACTGGCGCAAGGCAGCTTCCACCGTCTGCCGCGTCATCGGATTTTTGAGTTCCAGGGATGCCACTGGAATTCCATTGATGCTCAACACGACATCGAGCGACTTCTCGGAACCCTTGGAATAGTGCAGCTGCCTGGTGATCCCGACGCGGTTCGCCGCGTAACGCGCCTCAAGCTCGGGATTGAGCGCGTGGGCGGCCTTGAAGAAGGCTACTCGAAGGGTCTTGCCGTAGCATTTGAAGCCATGGCGCAGGGTGGCCAATGAGCCGTTCGCATCCATCCACTTGGTAAGATCTGTGATGATCTGTGCCCCGGTCTTTGGGCCGTGCAGCGCTTCTAGCGCCTTCCACTCCTTGGGCTGTGTCTCGCGAATAAACTCCAGAACCGTTTCCGGGAAGATCGCCCTCTCGCGATCAAATCGGGCATCTAGCTCGCCGACGTAGCCGTTGGACAGCAAATGCGCTTCGATGACGGTCTCGAACGCACCTTCCGAATGCCTCGCGTGGTTCACGCCCGCCTCCTTCCGTCTCGAATTTTCTCGATGCGCTGAATCTGCCGTTCCAGCGCCTGCACCAAGACAAAAGAGAAGGGTTCAAGCGGTCCGGCCTGCTCTTCGGCTTGCTCCAGGGCGCGGAGGCGACGTCGCGCATTTCCCACGTCGATTGAAGCTGGCCCCCTGCCACGGATCTGTAGCGTGGCATCGATTACTGCCTTGCGAAGTTGGACCAGTGAGGGGTCGTTGAGGCCCAACCGCTCTATGGTTTCACTTGCTGCTGCGTCGCCCGCCTGCGCCGGAGCGACCTGCCCCCGCAGGTTGAAGGTGAAACGGGCGCCGCATCCCCCCGATAGAGGCGATACGAACAAGTATTCGTCAGGTATCGGCGGCCAGCTATCCTTCTTGTGCGCACCATAGGGCAGGCGTGGCGTATTCGGCGCGGGAACCCCCGCTACGAGATTCCTGTAATCAACGTCCTCGCCTGGCCCGCAATGGCATTGGGGGCGAAGGTGCTCGATATGGCAGGTGCTGCTTTCGATCCGGCGCCCCGTGTAGGCACAAAGCCCGCGCTGCTCGGCAACAAGAGCAGTTCGAATCTCGTCGCGGTGCGCCGCAGACAAAGAGGCATAGCAGTAGTTTGGAAGGGCACGGTTTGCAGCCTTCCATGCCGTCATCACACCCGGCTCCGCGCCCTTATTGATCTGCCGCATCGCCAAGCGCCTCGAGATTGTTGATTGTCGCCTCGAGGGCTACGACGGTCGGGTCATCACCGTGGATCAGTTCTCTTAATCGCGCCAAACCAGCCCGGGCACTCTTCAGGTCGCCGTCATCGAGCGCGGTTTCGACATGGCTGATTGCCTCGCGCACTGACTTGGCGCGCGAGGGGGTTCCCATGATCTGTTCAAGAATAGCGTTGGTATCGAGCCCGAAGGCCTGTCCGCATCGATTTGCGACGATGCGTTCGCCATCGGACTGTAGCAGTAGAATCCGTTCCGGTTGCGTTTCCCCGATGATCTGCGGTGAATGCGTGGTGGCGATGAACTGACAGTTGGGAAATGTACTGGTCACCAAGCTGCCGATTTGGCGCTGCCACTGCGGATGCATGTGCATGTCGAGCTCATCGATCAGCACGATGGCCGCCCCGTCCTTTACAGGATCGTCCAGGTCGGGGTTCGCCTGCGACAGCCTTCGCGCCAGATCGAGCACCAGGGCTAGCAAACCGCGTTCGCCGTCCGACAACTGGCGAACATCAAGTGTCAGCCCTTGCTTCTCGATCAAGAGGGTTGGGCGCCCTTCAACTTCAGCCCGCAGCCCATCGCACTCCGGCAGGAAGCTCTTGGCAGCGGCTCGCAGGGCGCCGAGGTGATGACCGGCTCGTGGAAACTCCGCCGATATCGACTCCTGCGCGTGCATCCAGGACGCGAGTTCCGCCAGCCGGAGCGGACGTGCCACAAGGGCGTCGGCGAACGCCGCTGCCTGCCCACCGCTCGCTCTCCCGGACTTCGGCTGCTCGTCGGAAATCAGCGACCGACGCGTCGCAAAGTAAACCCCTATCGGTTGGCGCCGCGCGCTCTTCAGGGCCTTTGCGGCCTTTCCAGGGCCTGGGGTCAAGTTCTCGCGATCGGGTGTGGCCAGCGTCTGTTCCCGGACCACGCCCGGCTTGTGGCCAATGCTCTGTTCACGCTGCTTATGGATGAGGAGGTTCTGGGTCGTGCCATCGAACACCAGATGGAGGTCGACCGTGAGCGCAGAGCGGCCGACCCGAATATCGTCGGTCGTGAAGGGCTCTGGGCGGGCCCTGCTGGCTGTGAACTTGGGAAGCGCCCGCGACAGGCCAATGCGCAGCGCCTCAAGAATGGTGGTCTTGCCGACACCATTGACGCCGACGAGCAACGTCAAGGCCGGATCGAACTCGAGTGCCGCCTGCTCGAAGGCGCGAAGACCGGCGACATCAAGGCGCGTGATCTTCATGCCGCCTCCGGAATATCGATTTCGCCGGTGACGGCCGCAGCAATAAGCGCTCCCCGGCGCTCCTTCAGCAGCGTGATGGAATGCTCGGTGGCGGCGCGAAGGCGGTCGATCTTGGCGGTTTCCGTCGAGATGTGGCGAACGATCTGCAGTTGTTCAGAAAGAGGGGGGTAAGGGAACCAAAGGGCAAGAAAGTTTTGCGAGTAAAGGCGGAGAAACCCTTGTGAACCGGTGCCGAGACCTGTCGACTCTGATCGAAATACAGCCTGCAACAGAGGTGTCTTGAACATCTCCACGTAATAGTTGGCCGAGATTTCTGGCGCAGGGAGGAACACTGCGTAATCTGGGCTGACAAGCCCATCTTGGGTCGTGATTGCAATCAATCCACTAGCAGCACGCATACGATTAACAACCACCTGACCAACGGCGGTTTTTTTATAGCCCACTAACTCTTCCGGTCGGGTTAGCTTCTCGGACACTTCGTTATGTGGGACCAATCCTCGCTCCATTCGGAGCGATAGCAACACTTCAGACCCGTCTATGCTGCGCTCGTCGCGCTCTTCAAAGAGCCATTTGCCACGTTTCACCTCCCAATGCGCGGGGATGTCGCCCAGCCAATTGATGCCGGAGGCGCGTAGCGGGGTAGATGGATCCAGCCCGCGCATGACCGCCTCAGCTATGACGGCACGCCGCTTCTCCGCAAGCAGATCGAGCAGCCGCTGCTTGGCCGCGATCAGTGTGTCGATGCCCGCGGTTTCGCGGTCGAGAAAATGAGCGATCGCCTGCTGAATGGATGTCGGCGGGACGGGCAGAGCCATTGAACCGATAGCATTTTTCGGAATGCCAAAGCGCGTAATACCGTTTGCGGCAAGCTCCAGTTGGATCCGCAAGTTCTTGGATTGCAAACAGCGGAGGAGAAAGGCCCCGGTGAGTTTCTCACGATGCGGGCGGATCATAGCCAAGTGATAGCCGCACACCAGGTCGCCCGCCGCCTCGGTCACCAAAGCCGGAATGGCGATGTCGTCCCAGGCCTCTGAATCCTTGGTGATAACCACATCATCAGCAAACAGGCGAAACTTCTCGATCTCGGCCTCGGATGCTGTCCCCGCCATAAATTCCAGCCCGAGATGAATCGTCTCGTTGTTGTAGACGTCTGTGTAATTGCATAGGCGGACAGGAATTTCTTGATCAGACAAAATCTTGTCGACATTGCTGACGGCATAATCTGCGACGGAACGAAGCGGTTGCACCGTCCAGTTCTTAGGAACTTTGGTACGCCAGGCATCAAGACCGCTCATTCGGTCACCTCCCGCAGAAGCCGGAGGATTTCGTCTTCCGCCTTCTTCAGGTCCGCATCGATCTCGGCCAGCTTGCGAGGCGGAGTGAACTTGTAAAAGTGCCGGTTGAAGTTGATCTCGTAGCCTACCTTGTCCTTCATCCGGTCCATCCAGGCGTCGGGGATGTGCGGCAGCACCTCGCGGGCGAAGTAGGCGTCGACGTCCTCCTTGAGCGGCACGTTCTCGAAATCGCGAAGGTCGGGATCTGGCTCGAAGCCCTCGCTCCGTCCGCCCTTTTCGACCGGCTCGGCCGCAGAATCCTTCGCCGTGAACACCGCGCGGAACAGCTTTTCTTCCGACGCCTTCCAGCGCGACCCGCGCTTCTTGAGCAGCTTCCCGACGCTTGCTGAGACGGAATTCCAATCGAGCTCGGGCTCGCGACCAAGCGCCTTGTCGATGGCCTGAATATCGTCGAGCAGATGAGGCGCGGCATCGAGGAACCGCGCCTTGTCCTCCACCGACATCCGGTACCGCAATCTCAGCGGCCGTTCGATGGTGACGCGCGTGTAGCCGAAATCGGCGTTGTCGAAGATTTTCGACCGTTCGCCCCGGGCGAACCGGCCATAGAGCTTGACGATATCGCCGATCTGATCCGGCTCGTCTGCGCGATCCTCGCCCTCGCGCGCCGGTCCCTCGCCAATCTTGCGACGCTTGTCGCCCTGGCTGCGCCGCATGGGGATCCAGATATCTCTGGCGTCAACCAGCTGGATATTGCCCTTGCGCTCCTGCGCCTTCCGGTTCGTAACGATCCAGATGTAAGTGCCAATTCCGGTGTTGTAGAACATCTGCTCCGGCAGGGCGACGATCGCTTCCAGCCAGTCATTCTCGATGATCCACCGGCGGATTTCGCTTTCGCCGCCGCCGGCGCCGCCGGTGAACAATGGCGATCCGCTGAATACGATCGCGGCACGCGAGCCATGCTTGTGGTTTTTCGGGTCGACGTCCTCGAACTTCGAGATCATGTGCTGGAGAAACAGCAGCGAGCCATCGTTGACCCGGGGCAAGCCGGCTTTGAAACGGCTCTTCTCGCCGCCCTTTTCGTGCTCGCGGACAATCTCTTTCTGCTGCTTCTTCCAGTCCACGCCGAAGGGTGGGTTGGCGATCAGGTAGTCGAACCGCTGCCCCTCGAACCGATCCTCCGTGAAGGTGTCGCCGAATTGGATGTTCTCGCCGCCTCCATTGTGGTCGACCTCCTTCATGAGCATGTCTGACGCCGCCGTCGCGAATGCCCGCTTGTTGTAGTCCTGCCCATAGACGTAGAGCTTCGCGGCGGCGTGGTGCTCGCGCATGTATCGCTGTGCTTCCGCGAGCATCCCTCCCGTGCCGCAGGCGGGATCAAGCATGCGCATCACGGTGCCAGGCTTGCTGAGCAGATCGTCGGCATCCATGAAGAGGAGATCGACCATCAGGTGAATCACTTCTCTCGGCGTGAAGTGATCGCCCGCCGTTTCGTTCGCCAATTCATTGAAGCGCCGGATCAGGTTTTCGAACACGAGGCCCATGTCCCGGTTCGGCACCTTGCTTGGATGAAGATCGACGTCGCAGAATTCACTCACGACGAGATAAAGAATGTTGGCTTCGCGCATCCTTTCGATCTCGTTTCCGAATTCGAAGTAATCGAAGATGCGGCGGACGTTCGCCGAAAAGCCGTTAATATAGCTGGTCAGGTGTTTGTCGATGTTGTCCGGGTCGCCTTTGAGGCGCTGGAAGTCGAGGCCCGACCGGTTGTGGAACCGATGGCCCGACGCCTTGTTCAGAATGCGGTCCAGAGCATCGTCAGCCAGCTTGCCGGTCTTGCGACGCTCGTACTCCGCCAGGACCTTCGTCTTCGTGTCGGCGAGCACGCAATCGAACCGACGCAAGACGACAAGCGGCAGCATTACGCGCTCATACTGCGGCGGTCGGTAGGGACCGCGAAGCAGGTCCGCGATCTGCCAGATCAGATTGGCGAGATCAGAATGGCTCGCCATGTCAGACCACCTTTTTCGACGGCTTGCTGGACCGCTTCTGTTTCGACAGCAACTTCTTGTCCCCCTCAGGCTTTTTCAGCTTCGAAGCCGAAAGCTTCGTGCCCGTCTTGCCGGAGAGGCGCTCATACTCTTCGACAGCGATAACCACGACGACGGATCGCCCATACTTTTCGATGGCGACGGGCTCGGCTCTTGCCAGATCGATCAGCCGGCCGAATCCGTTCTTGGCGTCGCGCGCCGACATGCGATGCATGAATCACCCCCGACCAGTTGGAGCTACTTTAGCCAACAATCTGGCGGCTGGATAGGGTGGAAATCGAGCTCGGGAGGTCAGGAAAGGTCGAGATGGCGCCTCTGCTTGGCCCATTCGGACGGAAGCGGCCCCAGAAGCGCGCCGAGCTGCAATCCAGCTGGCTGCCTTCCGTCGAGAATTGCCTCAACGAGATCGGGGGCCAACAAGGTCAGGCGCAGGACCCGGCACAGATAGGACTGGTTGATCTTCTCCGCTTCGGCCAGCTCGGTCACCGAGGCGAATCGGCCGCTCTCCATGAGGCGCTTCCAGCGGTGGGCCCGGGCGATCGCCTTGACCATGGTGTTGTCGACGCGCGGGCGGGGCTGGCCCCAACACGCCCCGTCGGGCGTCACCACCTGCTTGCGCCCGCCGCGCTTCCGGACGGTCAGTGGCACGCGGACCGTCAGCGTGCGCCCGGCATCGGTGGTGGTGGTGCCGGCTCTCATGCTGCCCTCCGCGGATCGTCGGCCATGCCGCCAAGCTCATGAATCAGACGGGCCAGCCCATCGACGCGGAGGCGGATATCGACGCCTCCCTGTCCGACGTCGACGCGCTCGACCAGCAGCTGGACGATACGCGCCTGCTCGGCCGGGAACAGCTCGTCCCACAGCGGGTCAAGCCCTTCCAAGGCTTCCCTGACCTCAGCCTCAGACAGACCATCGATCTCGGGTCGCGCCGACCGCCATGTGCCGATGATCACCTCCGGGGCGCGAAGGAGGCCGCGCAGCTGGTCGACCACCGCGCCCTCGATCTCGGCGGCGGGCACGCGCCCGACCGGGCAGGCATCGGCGCCGCGTTTCAGAACGGACTGACTGACGTAGTAGCGGTAGAGCTTATCGCCGCGTCGCGTGTGCGTCGGCGTCATGGCGCAGCCGGCCGGCCCGAAGATGAGACCCTTCAAGAGAGCCGGCGTCGCAGCGCGCGTCCGGCCCGCGCGCACCCTCGGGCTCTCGCGCAGGATTCCATGCACCTTGTCCCACAAGGCGCGCGTGATGATGGCTTCGTGCTCGCCGGGATAGGCCGTGCCCTTGTGCACGGCGTCACCGATATAAACCCGGTTGTTGATCAGCTTGTAGAGGAAGCCCTTGTCGATGAGCCGGCCGCGCCGCGTCCGTACGCCTTCGGCGGCGAGTGCCCGGGCCAGCGCCGTCGCCGAGCCCACCTCGACGAAGCGCTCGAAGATCATCCGGACCGTCGCGGCCTCGGCATCATTGATCACCAGCTTGCGGTCCCTGACCTCGTAGCCGAGCGGCACGAAGCCGCCCATCCACATGCCGCGTTTGCGCGAGGCGGCGATCTTGTCCCGGATGCGCTCGCCGATCACCTCGCGCTCGAACTGGGCGAAGCTGAGCAGGATGTTGAGCGTAAGCCGCCCCATGGACGTCGTGGTGTTGAACGACTGGGTCACGCTGACGAAGGTGACCCCGCCGCGATCGAACACCTCGACCAGCTTCGCGAAATCCATCAGCGAGCGGCTGAGCCGGTCGATCTTGTAGACCACGACAACGTCGATCCGGCCGTCCTCGATGTCGGCGAGCAGGCGCTTCAGCGCCGGCCGGTCCAGAGTCCCGCCCGAGAAGCCACCGTCGTCATAGGGCTCGGGGATGAGCACCCAGCCTTCGGCCTTCTGGCTGGCGATATAGGCCTCACAGGCCTCGCGCTGGGCGTCGAGGCTGTTGAACTCCATCTCCAGCCCTTCTTCCGTCGACTTGCGCGTATAGACCGCGCAGCGCAGCTTTCGGATGGATTTGGCGGATGCGGGTGATTTCGTCATGCTTGGCCTCGCCGGTTCTTGAGGCCGAAGAAGATCCAGCCGTTCCAGCGGGTGCCGGTGATGGCGCGCGCGATGGCGGAGAGCGAGCGGTAAGGCCGCCCCTGCCATTCATAACCGTCGTTCAGCACCGTGACGGTGTGCTCGACGCCCTGCCATTCGCGGATCAGCCGCGTGCCGGCGATCGGCTTGTCGTCGGCGCGGATCCGGCGCAGCACGATGTTGCCACCGTCGAGCTGCTCGCCCAGGGCCTCGAGGCGCTCGACGGTCGCGGGCTTCAAACCGCCATAGGCCAATTCCTGGATCCGATAGGCGAGCCGGCTTTCGAGGAAACGCCGATTGTAAGGCGGCGCCTCCGTGTCGAAGAGTTCGCGCCACTGCTTCTTGAGGTCGGGCGTCGGCGTGGTCTTCAGCGCGGCCAGCCGAGCCAGGACGGTGTCTGTCATGGTCATGCGTCTCCTTTGCAAATTGGAGTTCCATGACCGCTCCGGTCGGGCGGGAAGTGAAGGCAACTTTCTCCGCGGTCGCCAGATACTTGCCTTGACTGGCGTGCCTTGAGCCGAACCAGCCCGCGCGCAAGAATCCTGCAGACCTCCCCGATTCGCTCGTCCGGCGTCATATGCCCGGGGTGGATCGGGTTCGGCATGTCCATCGCAGAGATCACCTAAGGGATTGGATTCCCTTGACCTCTACTCACGGTGCGGACGATCCGTCCCAAGGCGATGGCTTTTGAATCGACTCCGCTGGGCATTTGCGATAAGAACGTAAGATGAACAAATGCGAGGCAACTATGGGCGGCTGAGATGGCTAAGAACCTGAAGAAATTCGTCAATCCCAAGTTTACCCGAACCGTCGATCTCGGCCTGCTGGGCCGCCTGTTCGAGCGCCACAGCGATGCGCTGAACGGGCTGGACCTTGGGGTCTTCAGGGGCGAGGCCGCGCAGGACGAGGCACGCAGCGCCGTCCAGGATTTCTTCGCCGGCCCGGAGGAGAACTACCCGGAAGGACTCGTCGCCGACCTGCACCGGATCGCGGAGATCGGCAACGCGGCAGGCCTCGACATCATCCTTCAGCAGGCCGCGCGGCTCGGGATCCGCGTGACACCCGAAGCGAAGGATGACGAGCCGGAGGTTCACCAGGATCCCAAGCACGTCGCCCTGCGCGTCTTCCTCGACCATCCCGACGTCTTTGACGCCGCGTCGGACATGATGGCGCTCATGGCGCGCACGTCGCTCGCCGAGTTCGTGGGCCGCGACGAAGGCGTCGAGGCAATCATGGATGATCGCGCAAAGGCCGAATTCGAAACCGCCGCCGCCGCGATGTTCGAACAGGATCTCCGCAGCAACTATTGCCGCGCCGGCTGGTATGACGATGCCGACGAGCTCGTTCTGGTGATCGAGCATGGCTCGCCGATCACCACGACCGATGTCCTGCAAAAGGACCAGAAGCGCGTGATCAGCTTCCGTGCCGCCGAACACGCGGTGCTGTCCTACAACTCAACGACGGGCCTGTTGAAGATCGGCGGCATCGCCAAGGCGCGTCGCGGCGACCTCGCGGAACTGTTCGCCCACAAGGTCCTGGGCAAGCCCGAATTCTTCGCCGGCGACGACGCCCAGAACCTCTACACGCTCGACCCGGTGCAACGCGCGGGCTTCGGCTTCGCGTTCAACCATGACTTCGATCCGGGCATCCAGCGGGTCCAGATCACCGAGGTCCAGGTCGACCGCGTTGGCGCCGATCCGAAGACCGGCGAGACACGAACCTTCTACTCCTATGTTGCGCGCGACGGACGCGACAATGCACTGGCCAGGTTGGGCGAGATGATGCGGGGCGCTAGTCTCGGGTCGGATTGGCGCCTCAACCACATCGTCATCCGCGTCCATTTCGCGACCGGCGGCAAGTCGGCGAAGAAGGTGACCGTCAAGCTGAAGCCGCCGGCACACGCCATGTTCAAGCGTCAGCAGTTCGAGGGCCGGATCATGACGCTCCTTCGCCGCAACGGACTGCTCAATGACCGAGACGCTGCCCAGGCTGCTGTTGCGGCTGAGTGAGACGGGCGATCCCGCAATCCTTTGGGGCCGACAGGCTGCGCCTCATGCCGGGCGTGATTTCGAGCGGCTGCTCGATCATGGCGTCCTGGTCGAGCAGGCGCCAGCGACGGAATGGGATGTGTGCCCCGCCTGCGATTGCGGTCTCGACGCGCGGCCCATCCATCAGGTCAACGGACGACATATCGCGCTTTGCCCGACGGACCGGCGCAGCGACCTCGTTCTCGGCGATGACGATCTGCGGAGCTTTCGAATTCATCCTTCCGCGCTGGTCCGCGAAATCGCCATGGCGTCCGGGTTCGGAGGCGAGCCGGCGCCGGTCGCGGCGGGTATCTGGCATCTGGGGGAGACGTCGGCCCAGCGGGCGCTGTTCCTCGCACTGTCGCGGGATGCAGTGCCTCAACCGGGCATGATCGGCCTGATGCGTTCGGTCGCCCGGTCATCGCCCATCTCCGTGATCGCGCCGGCGATGGCTGCAGATGACTGGGCGCGCTTGGTCGACGCAGGGCTTCATGTTGTCGCTGGATCGCACTGCATTGCTTGCGATGGGACTGCACCTGGATTCTCGATCGATCAGTCCAAACTGGAACCACAACCGAGCTTGGCGCCCCGATTGGTGATTCAACGCGCCGCCAAGACGGTATCGCTCGACGGGACGCCCAAAACCCTTTCCGATCAGGAATTTCAGCTGCTGGTCCTTCTGGCGGAACATGCGTTGAAGTCGCCCGCCATCGTCGAGAATCGTGCGATCGAGGCGCACATCTGGGGAGCGAGCATCCATAGGATTTCGTCGCAGGTGCGCGAGCCCGTCCGCGCGCTTCGCAATGCACTGGCTCGCGGAAGCGCGGATGCCACGTCCGTACGCGCATTGATTGAGAACCGGCGAAATCCAAACGGCTATCGATTGGCCATCGAACCGAACGAGATTGCCATTACCGACTAACAAACAGGCGTTCCCATACATCTATCCGATGTTCAGCCCGATAGTGCCTCCAATACCGGACACTCAGGCACCTGTTCGCCGGAACACTGGGCCGCCGTCGTCGCCAGCACCTTCTCGATTCGCTTCAGGTCGGCAATCTTCGTGCGCACCTCGGCGAGATGTCGCTCGGTCCGTTCCTTCACCTCCGAACAGGTCTGAGTGCCGCCGTCGACGAGCGCGAGCAGGCCGCGCAGCTCCTCGATTGAGAAGCCGAGTTCCCGACCGCGCAGAATGAAGCGCAGGCGGGCGACGTGCCGCTCGTCGTAGACGCGGTAACCCGAGGCCGTGCGCGGCGGCGCCGGCATCATGCCGATCTTCTCGTAGTAGCGGATGGTCTCCAGGTTGCAGCCCGTACGCCGCGCCAGTTCCGCGCGCTGTAACCCCTTCCCGGAACCGTGATCGGCCATTTCGCAAAATACCTCTTGAGCCTGTAGTCACTACAGACCTTATCTTCAAATCAGAACGAAGGCGAGGACCACGACGCATGAACTCGACGCGAACGGAAACCGAGGCGCTGCAAGGCGACAGCGAGGCGAACAACCAGAGAGGCTGGTTCGCCGCTGGCGGCGTCATCGGCGCCGTCCTGGCCTCGACCTGCTGCATCGCGCCGCTGGTGCTGCTGACGCTGGGAATTTCTGGCGCCTGGATCGGCACGCTCACGGCGCTGGAGCCCTACAAGCCGTACTTCGCCGTTGTGGCGCTCATCTTCATTGGGCTTGGCTTCCGGCAAGTCTACTTCAAGGCGAAGCCTGTCTGCGTGGACGGCTCCTACTGCGCCAAACCCCAATCCGCTCTCTTCACCAAGACCGCTCTCTGGATCGCGACCGTGTTGGTCGTTCTAGCGCTGACGATCGACTGGTGGGCGCCGTTTTTCTACTAAGGAGAATCCGACATGAAACGACCACTTATCCTCGCCGCCACACTGCTTGCCGTGGGCTGGCTCGGCGCTCTGGGCCTGACGGCGATCCCATCCGTTTCCGCTCAAACCGCAGCCATTCAGATCGCCGCCGCACAATCGGCGACGTTCGCGGTGGAGAACATGACTTGCGCGCTCTGCCCGGTCACGGTGAAGAAGGCTATGGAGAAGGTGACCGGCGTGCAGTCGGTTCAGATCGATTTCGCCGCCAGAACGGCGACCGTCGTCTTCGACCCGGTCGTGACGTCCGTTGAAGCCATAGCCGCCGCTTCGGCCGACGCAGGCTATCCGGCGGAGGTCAGAGGCTGAACTGATGAAGGATGCGACCATCGTCAAAACTGGCATCGTCGGATCTGTCATCGCCGCCATCTGCGGCGCAACGCCGGTTCTAGTGATCGCGCTTGGCGCTGTCGGGCTGTCCGCCTGGCTCGGCTGGATCGATTATGTGCTGCTGCCAACGCTCGCAGTCTTTCTGGCCATGACGGTTTATGGACTCTGGCGGAGGCAACGTGCGGCAGCCTGTTTCGCAAACGAAACGCAAACCAACAAGGGAAGCGCCTAACATGGCCGATTGCTGCACGACTGACGGAAAGAAGAACACATACGACCTCGCCGTCATCGGTGCGGGCTCGGCAGGCTTTTCCGCCGCCATCACGGCGGCCGAGCAAGGGGCGAGCGTCGCCCTGATCGGCCACGGCACCATTGGCGGCACCTGCGTCAATGTCGGCTGCGTGCCGTCGAAGACCATGATCCGCGCCGCCGAGGCTCTCCATGGCGCGCGCGCGGCAAGCCGCTTTCCCGGCCTCTTGGGAGAGGCGCATGTCGGCGACTGGCAGCGTCTGATCGCCGCCAAGGACGACCTCATCTCGACCCTCCGGCAGAAGAAGTATGCCGACCTGCTGCCCGAGTACGACGGGATTACCTATTTGGAGGGCGCGGCGCGGTTGAACGGCGCCGGCGTGCTCGTCGAAGGCGGCCCTGTCGCCGCCGACAAGATCATCATCGCCACGGGCGGACGACCTGCCGTGCCGCCGATCCCCGGCATCGAGACCGTGGCCTACCTGACCAGCACGACACTGCTGGAACTGGAGAAGCTGCCCAGGAGCCTGATCGTCATCGGCGGCGGGTATATCGGCGCGGAGCTTGCCCAGATGATGGCGCGCATGGGCGTCGAGGTGACGGTGATCTGCCGGTCACGCCTGCTGCCGCAGGTGGAACCGGAAGTGTCGGACGCGCTGGCTGCGGCCTTCCGCGCCGAAGACATCACGCTTCATTGCGGCATCACCTACGATGCCTGCCGTGAAGATGAGACCGGCGTCACCGTCTGCGTCAGCGAAGGCGGCAAGCCGGTCGAGCTGAAGGCGGAGCGGCTGCTGGTCGCGACGGGACGCATCCCCAATACCGAAACCCTCGGCTTGGCGGAGGCCGGCGTCGCGCAAGACGGCCACGGTGCCATCATCGTCGATGACCGTATGCGTACCTCGAAACCCGGCGTCTATGCGGCGGGCGATGTGACCGACCGCGAACAGTTCGTCTACATGGCGGCCTATGGCGCCAAGCTCGCCGCGAAGAACGCGCTGAACGGCGACAACCTCACCTATGACAACAGCGCCATGCCGTGGGTGGTGTTCACCGACCCGCACGTAGCGGGCGTGGGCTTGAGCGAGGCGGCGGCCAAGGCCGTTGGCCATGAGGTCAAAACTTCCATCGTACCACTCGACCAGGTGCCGCGTGCGCTGGCCGCCCGCGACACGCGCGGTCTGATCAAACTGGTGGCGGATGCCAAGACCGACCGCCTGCTCGGCGGCCAGATCCTTGCGCCCGAAGGCGCGGACAGCATCCAGACGCTGGCCATGGCGCTCAAGTTCGGCGTGACCGCAAAGGCACTGGGCGAGACGATCTTCCCATACCTGACCACGGTCGAAGGGCTGAAGCTCGCTGCCCAGGCCTTCGATAAGGATGTAGCCAAGCTTTCCTGCTGTGCCGGGTGACTGCCGCAGCAGCAAAATGTTCAAGGCGCGAACATTATTGACGCGTCGAGTTGTCGAGATAGGCCGCACCTGACGCAGTCCCCGTCCCCACATTCTACCCACGTACTCCCCACGCCCCGCACACCTAACGGATCGGCGGCTTCGGCAGGCTGGAGGTCATCAACAGCGATGACCCGAGGCCATGCCAATGCATTCTTCCATTTCCCGAGACGACCTTCAGATCCTGCTTCATGAGGCGGACATTGCGGCGCGCCGTCTGGTCCGCCAGCTGCGGCTTCCCCGCGCCGATCTCGACGATGTCCGCCAGGACCTGCTCGTTGATCTGATAGCCCGGCTTCGCGCCTACGACTCAGATCGCGGCACGCTCGGCGCCTTTGCCGGCGCCATCCTCACCAACAGGGCGACGCGCATCGCCAACAAGGTGAAGCGGGAGCGCCGGATGTATGGCGCGACGCGGATCTCGCTCGATGAGGTCATTCCCGAGAGCGACGGGCTGACCCGCGGCGACCTCATCGCCGAAGCCGACGGGCTGTCAGCACTCTTCGGCCAGCCCGTCGATGCATTCGCCGCCGCCGAGGAACGTCTCGATGTTGAGCGCGGTCTTGGCTCGCTCGAACCCGCCGACGGCGCTCTCTGTGCAGCCCTTTCCCGCACCACTGTCGATCGCCTTGCGGCGAGCGGCCATGGCGCCCGCAGCAGCCTCTACCGCCGCGTCAAGGACATCCGCCTTGCCCTGACGGCGATCGGCGTCCGGGCCGCGTGAGACGGTTCGGCGAGCGCGTGAGTAGGAGCCCATCATGAACGTCATTGCATCCAGATTCCCCGCTGTCCGGAAGCCGCTCACCGAGATCGATCTCTGCGGCTGGGTCGGTCAGGCAGCACCCGGCGACATCCTCGAATATCACCGTGGGTTCCTCGCGCTCGACACCATGCCGCAGGGCACGCGCCTTGCCGAACGGGAGCGGGCGGAACTCGCCCGCGTCGCGCGCCGCGCCTGGTGGGCGGCCGAGCGCGGATTGATCCATCTCGTGCAGCGTCGCCACCGGTCGGACGATTACAGCTATCTCGCCATCGCCCGCCCGAAGCCGAAGCAGGCCTCGGTATCGCTGTCCACCCTCCTGCTGGCGGAGGTGGCGTGATGGCATCTGATCGCAACAACCGCCCCAGTCTCGACGACATCCGCACCATGCCGGTCGGCGAGATCGCCACGCTTCCGGCGGAGCATCTGGCGCTGCTCCAGGAGGATGCCGACGCCGCCCTGGATGCCGCCAAGCGGCTCAGGGAGTGGCTCGAAGGCGCGATCGCGCTTCGCTACGCCGACGCGGCAGCGACGATGCGCCGGGCCGAGGGCAAGGACACCGGCCTCGTTCGTTTCGAGGACGGCGCCGTCGTGGTCGCTGCCGATCTCCCGAAGAAGGTCGACTGGGACCAGTCGCTGCTCGCCGCGCTCGTCGAGCGCATCCGTGCGAGCGGGGAGAACCCGGCCGACTACGTCGACATCGGCTTCAAGGTCCCCGAGCGCAAATACACCGCCTGGCCCACCGCCGTCCGCGAGGCCTTCGCCGCCGCCCGCACGGTGCGGACCGCCAAGCCGACCTTCCGTCTCACCATCAAGTCCGAGGATACCCGATGACCAGCTCTGCTGCCCTGACCGAGATTCGCAAGCGCCACTACGCGCTCGAAGCGCTGCCCGACACCATCGTCATTCCGGTGCTCGGCGAGATCCGCCGCGAGCAGGTGGTCAAGCCGATCGAGGGCGCCACGCTCGATGATATCGCCTTCGCCTTGCTCGGGGTCGAAGCCGAGTTCAGCGCGGTCGGCGACCGCCTGCACGCCTTGCGCAAGCTCTATGGTCTCGCCCGGCAGGCCGGCGCGCGCGGGAGTGAGCGCGCGCTCGATGTCGCGTCGCGCAACACGGGAGGCCGCTGATGGCGCTGCGCATCGTCAGCGCCGACGAACGGCTGTCCGCGGCCGGCGCCAAGACCACCATGGCGATCTTCGGCCCGAGCGGCGTCGGCAAGACATCCTTGCTGAAATCGCTGCCGCCGGCCGAGACGCTCTGCATCGACCTCGAGGCGGGCATGAAGTCGGTCCAGGACTGGCCCGGCGACAGCATCCCGGTGCGCACCTTCGCCGACGCCCTCGACATCGGCTGTCTCGTCGGCGGGGTCAATCCGTCCGCCGACCCGAGCGGCTTCTTCTCCGAGGCGCATTACCAGCATCTCAGGGAAAGCTATCCCGATCTCGTTCAGATGATCGCGGGCAAGCGCATCGTCTTCGTCGACTCGATCACCGACCTCACGCGCCAGGCCATGGCCTGGGCGAAGACCCGGCCGGAGGCTTTCTCCGACAAGACCGGCAAACCCGACACCCGCGGCGCCTACGGGCTGCTCGCCCGCGAGGTCATCGGCCTGCTCAAGCACCTGCAGCACGCGCAGGCGAAGACCGTGATCTTCGTCGGCATCCTCGAACGCGTCACCGACGAGTTCAACCGCACGACCTGGCAGCCGCAGATGGAAGGCGGCAAGGCCGGCCGCGAGCTCCCTGGCATCGTCGATCAGGTCATCACCATGAGCCTGTTCGCGCGCGACGGGGACGGCTGGCGGCATGAGCCCGAGCGCGGCGAAGAACGCCGCCTCGTCTGCCGCGCCGGCAATCCCTTCGGCCTGCCGGCGAAGGATCGCAGCGGTCGTCTCGATGTCACCGAGCCGCCCGACCTCGGCGCGCTGCTCTCCAAGATCAACGCAACCCGGAAAGGATGACGAGCCATGAGCTTCGACATGAACGACGCCGAGCCGCAGAAGAGCGGCGAACTGATCCCCGACGGCACCTTCGCCAAGGTCACCATGACCATCCGGCCGGGCGGGACCGACGGCCAGAGCGAGATCGACCGGGGGCTGCTCAAGGCCTCGAACGCGCCCGGCAGCGACGTGCTGATGGTGGATGCCGAGTTCACCGTCGCCGAGGGCCCTCACGTCCGGCGCAAGTTCTGGCAGATGTTCACCGTCTCCGGCGGCAAGGTCGACGAGCAGGGTGTCTCGATAGGCTGGAAGATCTCCAAGGGGAGCTTCCGCGCGATGATCGACAGCGCGCTCGGACTCGATCCGCAGGACATGAGCGAAACGGCGAAGTCGAAGCGGATCTTGCGCGGCCTGGCCGACCTCAGCGGCATCACCTTCGTCGCCAAGATAAAGGTCGAGCCCAGCGACGACCCGCGCTACGGCGACAGCAACAAGCTCGACCGCGTGGTTCTGCCGAGCGAGCCGGAATGGCGGAAGGTGATGGACGGCGAGGTCCTGGCGCCGAGCCCCAGCACCCGCGCGCGGCCGAAGGCTGTATCGCCCGCATCGCCCGCAGCCCCGGCCTGGGGGCAGCCCGCCGCATCGCCGCCTGCGAGCGCTGCCCCGGCCTGGAGCCGGCCGGCACAGCGGGGCACGGCCCCGGCAGCCGCACCTGCCGCGACGCCGGCCCCGAGTGGCCCGGCCTGGCTCAACACCTGACCGTCATGACGGCCGATGAGTGGCAGGCGCACGTCACGCGCGAGGCAGCGAAGGCGATGGGACAATGGCTCGAAGGACGCGGAAGGCTTCACCAGCCCATCGCCGCTCTCACGCTCCCCGAACTGGAAGCCATGGCGGCGAACGCGATCGCGCGGTTCATCGTCCTGGCCTCACACCGGATCAAGGATCAGCCGGACGACGCCGAGGACCTGACCCGGCTCTTGCTCGGGTAGCCGTCTGCGCCGTCTGCGGACGTCAGGCGCGGGGCTTCGGCTACGTCCACCAGCTGCGCTGGGACCGCTTTCCCTACCACCGCTTCTGCTCGATGCGCTGCCTCGACGTCGGCGCGGCGCTCGCCAACAGGAACAACGGGATGATCGACAAGACCGACATGGAGACCCAAGCGATCAAGGAGGCGCGCCGGTTTTTCGCCGAGACGCTCACTGAGCTCGACCTGATGGCGCCGTTCTACGACCGGAAGCCGGAAGAGATCGATCGCATCATCGAAGCCTGCGTCGACGGGTTTCAGGAATCGATGCAGCGCCAGGCAGCCGCCCGCGACCCGCTCGACGATCCTTTGCCCTTTTAGAGACGACGAACAGCCATGCCCAATGGAGAAATCTGGAGAGATATTCCGTCCCTGCCCGGCGTTCTCGCCAGCAATGAGGGACGTATCATGCTGGTCCCATATCGTGGCGCGATGCCGCGTGGCGGGCAACGGCCCTATGGCGGAACGCCGACATTCGGCGTGTGGAACAAGGCCGATGGTCGTTTTATCGTCACGATTGGCGATCGCACCTACAAGGTCGCCCGGCTGGTAGCCGAGGCATTCCATGGCAGCCCGCCCTTTGAGGGCGCCGTGGTCATGCACCTCGATGAGAACGCAGCCAATAATCGCGCTGACAATCTTCGCTGGGGCACGCAACGGGAGAATCTCAACGCGCCGGGATTTCTCGACTACTGCCGTTCGCGCACCGGAGACCAGCACCCCGCCGCCAAGGCTCGGGCGAGGTCGCGCTCATGATCGTCGATCTCAACCACGGCTCCGGCTTCATCTATGGCCGCATCGGCCACGCGATCAGCGTGTCCGATCGGATCAATGCCCTGATCGATGCGGCGCTGGTGGCACGCAATCGTCGGCAGACGCCGCGCGACTATCTCGGGGGCAGCCGGATCGGCGAGCCCTGCGTGCGCAAGCTCGTCTACGAGGTGACCCATACGCCCAAGGATGAGGGACGGGATTTCGATGGCGCGATCCTGCGTATCTTCGACGCCGGCCACCAGTTCGAGACGCTCTCCATCCGCTGGCTGCGCAGCGCGGGCTTCGACCTTCGCACCGAACGCGCGGACGGCGGACAATTCGGGTTCGAGGCGGCGGGCGGCAAGCTGCGCGGCCACATCGACGGCGTGATCGTCGCCGGCCCCGATGTCGGCCTGCGCTGGCCCGTGCTCTGGGAGCACAAGGCGCTGAACGCCAAATCCTGGAACGACCTGGTCAAGCGTGGCTTGCGCGCCTCCAAGCCGGTCTACTTCGCGCAGGTCCAGCTCTACATGGGCTACCTGGAGCTGGAGACAGCCCTCGTCACGGCCCTCAACAAGGACACCGAGGCGCTCCACCACGAGGTGGTCGGGTTCGATCCGCCCTGCGCGCAGGCGCTGTCCGATAAGGCCGTCGATATCCTGCGCGCCGCGGCAGCCGGCGAACTTCCCCCGCGCATCGCCGCAGCCCGAGATTTCTATCTTTGCCGCATTTGCGCCTATGCGGAGCGCTGCTGGGAGGGCGAGCGATGAGCTTCATCCCGTCTCCGCAGCAGGCGGCGGCAATCGCCGCGATCGAGAACTGGTTTCGGCGACGCACGCGCGATCAGCAGGTGTTCCGCCTGTTCGGTTACGCAGGAACGGGCAAGACGACCATCACCCGGCATGCGATCGGCGAGCTCGGTCTCGAACCGATGGATCGCACGGGTGGCGCGGGCGGCGTGCTCTACGCCGCCTTCACCGGCAAGGCCGCCCTGGTGATGACCCGGAAGGGAACGCCAGCGTCGACGATCCACAGCCTCATCTACAAGGTCTCCGAGGCGACGCCAGAGGAAATCGAGCGCGTCACGCGCGAATTGGAGACGCTGCGCAAAGGTGTGCGCAGCATGGGACCGGCCGAGCGCTCCTTCGCCGAGACCCAGATCCGTCGCCTCGAGCTCCGGCTCGCCGACATCCATCAGCCCCGTTTCATTCTGAACGAGCAGTCGCTGGTCCGCGACGCCGACCTGATCGTGCTGGACGAGGTCTCCATGGTCGGCGCCGAAATGGCGAGCGATCTGCTTGCCTTCGGCAAGCCGATCCTGGTGCTCGGCGACCCCGGTCAGCTACCGCCGATCAAGGGCGACGGCGCCTTCACCGACGCTGATCCCGACGTGATGCTGACCGATATCCATCGCCAGGCGGAGACCAGCGCGATCATCCGTCTCGCCACGCTCGCGCGGCAGAGCGTGCCCATTTCCTACGGCGAGCACGACGACTTCGTCTGGAAGATGCGGCGCTCCGACATCGGCCCACATCAGTTCCTCAAGGGCGGCCAAGTGATCTGCGGCCGCAACGCGACGCGGCTGTTTCTGAACACCGCGATGAAACAGGCGGCCGGCTTTCCTGACGCTTATCCGCGCGGGCTCGGCGAGAAGATCATCTGCCTCAAGAACCGGCACGATCTCGGTCTCGTCAATGGCATGTTCCTCGACCTTTCGGACATTCGCGACGAAAGCCCTCTCGCGTTCAGCGCATCGGTGCGGACGGAGGACGGAGCGAGCGTTCCCGGCCGCCAGTGGTTCTACAAGGGGCATTTCGACGATCACGTCGCCTACGACGCCGAACGCCTGCGCCGCGATTGGCGTGACATGCGGGGACTTGTCGAGAGCGTTTGGGGCTACGCCATCACCTGCCACAAGGCCCAAGGGTCGCAGTGGGAGAACGTGATCGTCTACGACGACGGTCTCGGGCGGACCGCCGAGGACCGCGCCCGCTGGCTCTACACCGCCATCACGCGCGCGGAGCAAGGGCTGGTGATCCTTGATTGACTTCAACGATACCGCCCCCACCAGAACGCCCGCGGTCCATTACGACCTCGACGCCATCGTGGCTGGCCTGCGTGACAGGACCGACACCTGGGTGCCGCAGCACTTCCCGAACGGCCGTCGCAACGGCGACGAATGGCGTCTTGCCAATATCAATGGCGCGGCGCCGCGAAAGAACGGCTCCTGCGTGATCACGCTCAGAGGCGAGCACGCCGGCGACTGGATCGACTTCGACGGCGGCCAGGGCGGCGGGCCGCTGAGCACGCTTGAACAGGCGACCGGCTTCAAGGGCCGCGACCTCTTCGCCTATGCCGCCGATCTCGTCGGATGGTCGGCCGCCGCGCCAGCGCGTCGCGAACCCTCGGCGGCTTCCGCGAAGCCGGAGAAAGACTCTGCCCGAGAAATCGAGATCATCCTCTCGCGGGCCCTCCCGATCGCCGGCACACCGGGTGAGGCCTATCTGCGCGCGCGAGGTCTCACGGTCCCGCCACCGTCCGACCTACTGTTCCATCCGGATCTCGCGCATTGGGATACGAGGACCGGGTTCCCGGCCATCGTCGGCCTGGTTCGCGATCGCTCCGGCAGCGTGGTTGCCCTGCACCGCATCTACCTGCGCCCGGATGGAGCGACGAAGGCCGAGGTCGAAAAGCCGAAGAAGATGCTGGGCCGGGTCGGCGGCGGCGCGGTGCGGCTGGCGCCGATCGGCGACGACGCTGTCCTTGGTCTCAGCGAAGGCATCGAGACGGCGCTCGCCGTGATGACGGCCTGTCCGGGCATGGCGGTATGGGCAACGCTCTCGGCCACCAATCTCGAACAGGTCGTCCTGCCGCCGGAGGCCCGGCGTGTGGTTCTGCTCGCCGACCACGATGCGTCGGGAGCGGGCCTTCGTGCAGCCGAGGCGGCGGCGCGGCGTCTCGTCGCCGAAGGCCGCAGCGTCGCCATCGCCCTGCCGCGAGCGGAAGGCGATGACTTCAACGACCTCCTGATGCGTGACGGCGCGGAGGCTGTCCGTCAGATCATCGACGCGGCCGAGCCGTGTGCAGTGGCGGATGGCACGGATGCGCAGGATGGCGCCCGAAACCGCCCGATCGGCTTCGTCGAGCCCCAGGGGCGCTTGCCGCAACTGCGCGCCGATGAGGGCGATCTCGCCCGCGCCCATGCACGCAGCTGGGGTTTGCTGCTCGCCTCGAACAGGACGCCCTGGCTCTTTCGCAGCGGCGGCATGCCGACATGGGCCGTGCACGACGATGACGGCCTGCCCATGGCCCGGCCGGTCACGGAAGAGCGCCTGCGCCACATGCTGGCCAAGCTCGCCGATTGGCGGCGTCTGGCGCGAAACGGCGATCTCGTTCCCGCGCATCCGCCGACGCCGCTCATCAAGTCGCTGCTGGCGACGCCCGATCCCGGCCTGCCGGTCCTGGCGGGGATCGTCACCACGCCGGTCTTCGGCCGCAATGGCGCCCTCCTGACCGAGCCCGGCTACCACCCCGATGCGCGGCTGCTCTACCAGCCGACACCAGGCTTTGCCGTGCCGCAGGTGCCGGAGCGCCCGTCGCCGGCGGAGATCGCGACCGCGCGCAGTCTCATCGTCGACGACATGCTGGGCGAGTTCCCCTTCACCGGCCACGCGGAGCGGGCGCATGCCGTTGCTCTGATGCTGCTCGGCTTTCTTCGCGCCATGATCGACGCACCGACGCCGCTTCATCTGATCGAGAAGCCGACACCCGGCACCGGCGCGACCCTGATGGTCGACGCGATCGCGACCGTGCTGACCGGCGTCAGCGCCTCCGTGATGACCGAGGGCCGCGACGATGAAGAGTGGCGCAAGCGCCTGACCGCCAAGCTGCGCCAGATCCCCTCGATCGTGCTCATCGACAATCTGCGTCATCCGCTCGACTCCTCGGCGCTCGCGGCAGCGCTCACCGCACCCTTCTGGGAGGACCGGATTCTCGGGGCGTCCGAGATGACGCGATTGCCGATCCGCTGCGTCTGGATCGCGACCGGCAACAATCCCGAGTTCTCTAACGAAATGGCGCGCCGCATCGTGCGCATCCGCCTCGACGCCCGGGTCGATCAACCCTGGCGGCGCGATGGGTTCCGTCACCCCGATCTCATGAGCTGGGTGCGCGCCAACCGGCCCCGCCTCGTCGCGGCCTGCCTCACGCTCTGCCGCGCCTGGCTTGCCGCCGGCAGGCCACGGGGCGCGCGCATGATCGGGAGCTACGAGAGCTGGTCGCGCATCATGGGCGGCGTCCTCGAGGTCGCCGGGATTGAAGGGTTTCTCGCCAACCTCGACGAGATGCTCGCTGCCGCCGATGGCGAGGGCGCGATCTGGCGCAGTTTCATCGGCGCCTGGTGGGACCGCTTCGGGACGGCGGAGGTCGGCACCAGCGATCTCTATGAGGTGGCGTTGGCCTGCGAGCCGCCGCTGCCGCTGGGCGCCGGGGGCGACCGATCACAGCGCACACGGCTCGGCAAGGCGCTCGCCCGCATGCGCGACCGGGTCTTCGATATCGACGGCCGCAAGATGCGCGTGCGCACGCTGGGCGTCTCCCATCAGGCCAAGCGCTGGCAGCTCACGATCGAAGGGGAACGTGGGGAACGTTTTCCGCAAGGTGTCGCGGCATCGGGCGGGGAACGTTGTGGCGAAGAGGGGAACGTCGAAAACCAACGTTCCCCGGCCCAACCCCTTGAAACAAAAGGCTCAGGGGAACGTGGGGAACATGGGGAACCTATTTCGACACTAACGCATGTGCGCGGCTGCGCCCACGCGATGGAGGATGGGGAAAAACGTTCCCCACCTTCGTCACCTTCCCAAAGCGCTTGTTCCTCAACGACTTGCACCGGGGAACATGCGGGGGAACGTCCCTCACCACGTTCCCCAAACGGCGCTGCGCCGGACTGGCTCAAGGAGGTGCTCTGATGGGCATGCTCCGTCAACTCGGCCGTCTCCAAGCGGCAGCGACCGGTCCGCCGCGATGGGTCTTCGATCCGAAACCCGACCCTTGCTCGCGCGCCTTGGAGACAATCATGATCTCGACCATCGAAACCGGCCCCGCCGCAGCAGGGGCCATCGCATTCCGTCCGCATCCGGCTCATGCGCATCGCGCCATTCTCAGCCTCGATCTCGGCACCACGACCGGCTGGGCACTGCGCAGCCATGACGGCCTGATCACGAGCGGCACGGTCTCGTTCCGGCCGAGCCGCTATGACGGTGGCGGCATGCGCTACCTGCGCTTCCGAAGCTGGCTGGACCAGATCGCTGCCGACGCCGGCGGTCTCGCGGCGATCTATTTCGAGGAGGTTCGCCGCCATGTCGGTACCGACGCGGCCCATCTCTATGGCGGCTTTCTGGCGACGCTAAGCGCCTGGTGCGAGAGCCACGCGATCGCCTATCAGGGCGTTCCCGTCGGCACGATCAAGCGGCACGTCGCCGCCAAGGGCAACGCCGACAAGGCCGCCGTCATGGCCGCCGTTCGCGCCCGCGGCTTCTCACCCGCGGACGATAATGAAGCCGACGCCATCGCCATCCTGCTGTGGGCCATCGAGACCGATGGAGGTGTGCGATGAGCGGGGAGACGATGCTCAGGCATGCCGCGTCGGTCGTCGCCGAGCGCCGCAAGATCTACGGCGAACCCGCCGCCGCGATGGCCGTGGTCGCCAGACGCTGGTCGATCACGCTCGGCCGGCCCATCACGCCGGCGGAGGTCGTGCTCTGCCTCATCGATCTGAAGCTGGCGCGGCTCGGGCACGATCCGAAGCATCAGGATTCGATCCTCGACATCGCCGGCTATGCAGCGGTGCTGCAGGAGGTCGGACGATGAGATGGCTGCCGAAGGGTTATGGCGGCGAACGCCGGTCGGCCGAAGAGGTCAAGCGGGAGGGTTGGCGCGAGCAGGGCCTCCTCGTCGTCAGCCCCACCGATCCGCGCCTCACCTGGCCCGAGCGGGAACTCGTTCGCCAGCTCGGCGACAAGCTCTATGGCGGACGGCGCCAGCCGACGGAGCAACGGCATGGCTGATTGGACTCGCGAACAGGTCGAGGAACGGCTGATCGAAGCTGCCGACGTCATGAAGCGGCTGCCCGAGGTTCGGGTGCAGGGCTATTTCTCGGTGTGGCCGAAGATCGTGCATGAGTTCGCTGATCTCGTCGGTCAGGAGCCGCCGCGCATGAAGCGTCCGCCGCCCTTGCCCGACGCCATCAGCCGCATGGAGGTGACGCTGCCCTGGCTCAGATGGCTGGAGCCCGACGATGCCCGGCTTGTCTGGGCACGCGCGGAGGGCACGCCGTGGAAGCCGATCTGCTGGCGCTTCGGGATCTCCCGCGCCACCGCGTGCCGCCGCTGGGAGTACGGCCTCAGCGTCATCACCTGGAAGCTCAACGGTCAGAAAGTGCCGGCGAAGCGCTCGCGCGCTTTCCTCGTCGACCGCGTTCGCTCGTCAAGTTCATTTTGATGCGTGAGACAATTTTCGCTGAGACATTTCCCGGCGAGACACACATCGTCGATTTGGGCTAGTTCTCCGTTATGCTCAGGCGAGCCGCGTGCGGGGATGATCACCGACCGGCGAGATGCACGGTTCCTCCCTGGCCGAAATCGTATGCTGGCGGCAATGGCGCGACGCTTGCCCAGTGACGGCGCCGAAATAGGCCATTTCGTTTCGCCAGCATCCTCGCGCTCGTGAATCCAAACACTTTGGCGTCTGCGTGCCTTGGCGATGGCGAAGCCGCCGGTCGGGGGCGTTTCGTTTCGAGCGCACCGGCGAAGCGGGACCCGTTTCGCCGACACAGCACAACGGCGGGCTTTCGCGACCGCCGGATCAGATCCTTCACCCATCGCACCGGACCGACCATGGACGTCGTCGAAACGCCGATCGACAAGCTCGTGCCCTATGCGCGCAACCCGCGTCGCAACGAGGAGGCTATCGCCACGGTTGCCGCCTCGCTGGCCGAGTTCGGCTGGCGACAGCCGATCGTCGTCGACGAGGACATGGTGATCGTCGTCGGCCACACCCGCTACGAGGCGGCCAAGCGCCTCGGCATGACGAGCGTGCCGGTGCATGTCGCGCAGGGCCTGACGCCGGCGCAGCTGCGCGCCTACCGGCTGATGGACAACCGCTCGCATCAGAATGCGAGCTGGGACGACGAGCTGCTCAAGCTCGAACTGGCCGATCTGAAGCTCGACGAGTTCGACCTGGCGCTGACCGGTTTCGAGGACGACGAACTGGCCCGTCTCCTGGCCGAGGCGCCCGTCGAGGGGCTGGTGGACGAAGACGAGGTTCCGGAGCCGCCCGCCACGCCCGTCACCCGCCGCGGCGATCTCTGGATCCTCGGGGACCACCGCCTGCTCTGCGGAGACTCGACCTCGGCCGAGGACGTCACCCGCCTGATGAACGGCGAGCGCGCCGCGCTGTTCGCCACCGATCCGCCCTATCTCGTCGACTATGACGGCACCAACCATCCGACGAAGAAGAACGCGTCCGCCCGCGCCAAGAAGATCGCGAACAAGGACTGGTCCGAGGACTACATCGAGCAGAAGCACTGGGACGATTCATCTCAGGGGCCGCAGTTCTATGAAGCGTTCATGCAGGTCGCCATCGACTGCGCCATCAAGGAGGACGCGGCCTGGTATTGCTGGCACGCCTCGCGGCGCCAGGCGATGCTGGAAGCCTGCTGGTCCAAGTTCGACGTGCTGCATCACCAGCAGATCATCTGGGCCAAGAGCCGTCCGGTGCTCACGCGCTCGATCATGCTGTGGGCGCACGAGCCGTGCCTGTTCGGCTGGCGCTCGGGCAACAAGCCGCGCGTCAATCGCGAAGGCTTCGAGAACTGGCCGACGACGGTGTGGTCCATCCCGTCGAGCGAGATCGAGACGCGTGAGCACCCGACCTCGAAACCGGTGCGCGTGTTCACGTTGCCGATGGAGCTGCACACCGTGCCAGGCGAAATCTGCTACGAGCCGTTCTCGGGCTCGGGGTCACAGCACATCGCCGGTGAAAAGACCGGCCGCCGGGTTTATGGCCTGGAGCTGTCCGAGACCTTCTGCGACGTGGTCGTCAATCGCTGGCAGGCGTTTTCGGGAAAGACGGCCATCCTCGATGACGACGGCCGGACCTTCGCGCAGGTGAAGGCCGAGCGGCTGGACGGCGATGCCGAAGCCCTCGCCGATGCGAACGACACGGACGCCGACCGCGAACCCGCGCGAAAGCGCAAGACCGCCGCGTGACATGCATGACCTGGCTCTACTTTCCTCCGGACGCGCTTCCGGAGCCGGGAACGCATGTCTCTTTGGCCTCTCCCTCTGCTCCGGCGCAGGGGGGCTCGACCTCGGGCTCGCCATCGCTTGTCCCCAATATCGTGCTGTGGGCCATGTCGAACGGGAAACCTACGCCGCGGCCATCCTCGTGGCGCGGATGGAAGACGCGGCCCTGGATCCGGCGCCTGTCTGGGACGACGTTACCAGCTTCGACGGCCGCCCTTGGCGCGGCGCGGTGGACATCGTCACTGCGGGCTATCCGTGCCAGCCGTTCTCGGTCGCGGGCAAGCGCCGGGGCGCGGACGACCCGCGCCATCTCTGGCCGCATGTCGCGCGCATCATCGGCGAGGTCGAGCCGCCCTTCGTCTTCCTCGAAAATGTCGCCCATCATCTCCGCCTCGGCTTCCCCGAAGTCGCCGCAGGACTGGTCGGCATGGGCTACCGCCTTGCGGCGGGCCTCTTCACGGCGGCGGAAGTCGGCGCGCCCCACAAGCGCGAGCGGCTGTTCATCCTCGCGATCCGCGAGGGAGACGAACTGGCCGACCCCGCGCGCCTGCTCCGGGACCCGGTCGAGTGGCGGGAACCGGACGGAACTGCTGCGGCTCTGGCCGACGCCGCAGACCGACTGCTTCCGCAGTCGGGGCGGAGACCGGAAACACGAGAAGGGTCTGGGCTGCATGGCGCGGGACTGGCCGACGCCGATGGCGAACGACGGGTGCAAGCCGAGCGCGGGGAACCGCAGGACCGCCGATCTGACCCATGCAGCGGGGATGTGGATGACGCCGACGGCGCGCGATCACAAGGACGGGGCGACCAGCCTTGCCAACACACCGGTCAACGGCCTGCTTGGCCGCCAGGTCCTGCTGACGGCGATGGTTGGGAGCGATACCTCCGAGCCGCGCCGGACCTTGAACCCGCTGTTCGTCGAGGCGCTGATGGGCTGGCCCACCGGGTGGACCGGCTTCGCCTCTGTGGCAACGGAGTGGTCCCGCTGGTTGCAGCGCATGCGCTTCGAACTCTCGCGGCTGAACTGAACTGCTGGCCGATGTATGAAGCGGAATTGATATGAAGCAAACACGGCGGATGTCGCTGGTCGAGGCTCTGACCAATGTCGCGATCGGCTATGGCGTCGCCGTTGCGACCCAGTTGGCGATCTTCCCGCTGTTCGGACTGCACGTGACGTTGGCCCAGAACCTGATGATGGGCGCAATCTTCACAGTGGTGTCGATCGTTCGCAGCTATGCGCTCAGACGTGTGTTCGAGGAGATTCGCGTTCGCTGTACTTGGAGATGAAACCGCCGCCCACTCGGGGCGGCGGTCATGATGAGGCGATGCTCCGGCTTCAGGCTGCCGGCAACTTGTAGACCCGGCCGCGTCCGTCGACCTTCTCGGAGGTCACGTCGAGCCCGAGCTTCTTCTTGAGTGCCCCGGCGATGGCGCCGCGCACGGTGTGCGGCTGCCACCCGAATGCGGCAGCGATCTCGGCGACGGTTGCTCCGTCGGCGCCCTGCAGCATGGCAATCAGCTGGGCCTGCTTGCTGCCTTCGCGTGCCTTGGGCTCCCTTGGCGGCTTGCTGGCGACGGGAGCGCTGCGCTCGGGTTCGGCAGGGCCAGCCGGGGCTTCCGACTCGATACCGATGGCGGCAAGCCCGTGCTCGGTGATCGCGAGTGTGACGCCGTGGCCGTCGCCGGTCTCGCGCCAGACATGCTCGCCGATGCGCGTGTCGGCATCGATTTCTTCGAGCAGTCCCTGCTTGAGGAGCGAAGCGATCACTTTCTGCGCGGCGCCGCCCTTGAGGTTCTTCGGAAGCGGTAGCGCCAGCATGTTCGCGCGCTGCGCGGCGGCACTGAGGACGATCGTCTGGGTGTCGGTGAGACGGCTCATCGGCTGGCCTCCCACGCGCTGTACTCGTCGGCCATGCCCATGCTGTCCGCAATCCGGCGCAGATAGCCCGGTGACTGGTGTTCGCAGGCGGTGGCGATCTTCGCTTCCTCGGCGAATATCTCGCGCGGCAGATGATTGAGCGTTCCGTATTGCAGGCGCATCGAGGCCTCGACCCCGGCGGGGTTCAGCTCGGGCGCCAGTTCGTGAAGCAGGGTCTGATAACTCATGGTGTGCCCTTTCGGTGTATCCGGGTCCGCGGAATGCAGCCCCTTCTACTGCCCCGAGCCCCGAGGGCGAGCCCATCGGGGCGAAGGCGGGAAGCGGCGCGCCTAATCGGCGTGCTCGCCCTCCTTGAAGGCTGCGTCGGTGATGCGCTTCAGGAGTTCGGCGTAGTGGCTGAGCGTTCCGACGTGGCCCCAGTTGATCTCGTCGGGGCTGGTGTCGAAATGGTCGTCGCTCAGCACCTTGATGCGCTCCAGCATCGTGTCGATTTCCGCCTTCTTGGCGATGAATGCGTCGAGGGCGGAAGCGGTGTTTCGGGACTTGGTCATGGCGGTCTCCAGCGTTTGATGGTGACCCCATACAGGCTCTGATCGGCACCCTCATCAAGTCGATAAGTGCATCATTTCATTGCTTTTTCTGCAGTGATGGCGGGGCTCCCGACATGACCTGATCTTGCCCGGGAGCGGCCCCCGTTCATGGCGACCAATACCCAACCGATCGCGGTCATTGCCCGGCTCCTGGACCTGACCGAAAGGCGGGTCCAGCAGCTGGCGCGCGACGGGATCATCCCTGCGTCAGCCCGCACCGGCCCCGAGCGCGGGCGCTACGATCTCGTCGGCACGGTGCGCGGCTATGTGCGCTACCTGCGCGAGCTGGCGACGCGGTCGCAGACGGGCGCCGCCGATTTCGGTGTCGAGCGCGCCCGGCTGATCAAGGCCAAGGCCGATCTCGCCGAAATGGACGCAGCTGTCCGGCGCGGCGATCTCTTGCCGGCCGCTCAGGTCGAGGAGGCTTGGATCGCGGTGCTGGCCCGCCTGCGCGCGCGTCTGCTGGTCCTACCCGACAGGCTGGCGCCGCTCGTCCACGAGGAGACGACCATTGCCGGCACGCGCGCGCAGATCCGCGACGCGATCACCGAAGCGCTCGCGGAACTCGCCAGCCTCCCGGCCATCGCCATTGATGCTGAAGGGGCCGGCGCGGCTGGCGCAGGCGACGCGCAAGGCGCTGACGATCCTGGCGCCGCCGCCGACCCTGACGATCAGTGAGTGGGCCGACGCCAGGCGCCGCCTGAGTTCCGAAGCCAGCGCCGAGCCCGGCCGCTGGCGCACCGAGCGGGCCATCTACCAGCGCGGCATCATGGACGCGATCTCCGATCCGGCGGTCGAAAGCGTCGTCGTGATGTCGTCGAGCCAGACCGGCAAGACGGAGGTGCTGCTCAACACCGTTGCATTCCACATCGACCAGGACCCGGCGCCGGTGATGGTGGTGATGCCGACGGAACGCGATGCGGAGACCTGGTCGAAGGACCGTTTCTCGCCGATGGCGCGCGATACGCCCTGTCTGCATGGGCGAATCTCGGATCCGAAGTCGCGGGACGGTTCGAACAAGATCCTGCACAAGAAGTTTCCCGGCGGGCATCTGACCATCGTCGGCGCAAATGCGCCGTCGGGCCTGGCCAGCCGGCCGATCCGCATCCTCCTGTGCGACGAGGTCGACCGCTATCCGTTCAGCGCCGGCGCCGAGGGCGATCCGGTCAATCTGGCGAAGAAGCGCACCGTCACCTTCTGGAACCGCAAGATCGTCCTGGTCTCGACGCCGACCATCCGTGGCGCGAGCCGGATCGAGACCGCCTATGCCGAAAGCGACAGGCGCCGGTTCTTCGTGCCGTGCCCGGAATGCGGCGAGCATCAGACGCTGGTCTGGGAGCAGGTTCGCTGGGACCGCGAGGCGGACGGCGCCCACCGGCCGGAGACCGCGCGATACCAATGCCGCCATTGTGGCGCGCTTTGGAGCGACGCCGAACGCTGGGCCGCCGTGCGCCGGGGCGAATGGCGGGCCGAGGCCCCGTTCGACGGCATCGCCGGCTTTCACCTGAACGAGGTCTATTCCTCCTGGGTCCGCCTGGAAGCCATGGTGCGCACATTTCTGTCGGCGAAGGATCACGGCGACGAGGCGATGAAGACCTTCGTCAACACATCGCTGGGCGAGACATGGGTCGAAACCGGCGAAGCGCCGGACTGGCAGCGGCTCTACGACCGCAGGGAGAGCTGGCCAGCCGGCACGGTGCCGATGGGCGGCTTGTTTCTCACGGCCGGCGCCGACGTCCAGAAGGACCGGATCGAGGTCGACGTCTGGGCCTGGGGGCGCGGGCTGGAGAGCTGGCTCGTCGACCACATCGTCATCGAGGGCGGTCCCGAACACGCCGCCGCATGGTCCGCGGTGGACGGTCTCTTGGGCCGCAACTGGCCGCACGCCTCTGGGGTGGCGATGGGCCTGTCGCGCCTCGCGATCGACACCGGCTTCGAGGCGCCGTCGGTCTACGGCTGGGCCCGGCGCGCCGGCTTCGCGCAGGTGGCGCCGGTCAAGGGTGTCGAGGGTTTCAATCGGGCGAGCCCGGTCTCCGGGCCGACCTATGTCGATGCGACCGCCGGCGGCAAGCGACTGCGGCGCGGCGCGCGGCTGTGGTCGGTCGCGGTCTCGACTTTCAAGGCCGAGACCTATCGCTACCTCCGACTCGGACGGCCGACCGACGAGGAGCGTGCCGGAGGCGCGCGCTTTCCCGCAGGGACCATCCACCTGCCGGCTTGGGCCGACAGCGAGTGGTGCAAGCAGTTCGTCGCCGAGCAGCTGGTGACGGTGAAGACCAGGCGCGGGTTTCAGCGGCTCGAATGGCAGAAGCTGCGCGAACGCAACGAGGCGCTGGATTGCCGGGTCTACGCACGAGCCGCCGCCTGGATCGCCGGCGCCGACCGCTGGGGCGAGGAGAAATGGCGCGATCTCGAACGCCAGGTCGGCTCGTTCGATCCGAGCAACACAGCGGCGCCAGAGACCACGGCCTGTGACCCCGGCACGCCAGAGATCGCCTCCGCGGGTCTGGTGCGACGAGCGCCTGCCCGGCGCGGCCGACGGGTGTTCACGCCAAGCTATCTGAGTTGAGACCAAGACCATGACGCTTGAGGACATGATCGCGCGCCGCGATGCGCTGCTCGCCGCCCGATGGCGCGGCGTGCGCACCGTCGAGGTCGAGGGGCGCCGCATCACCTATGCGAGCGATGCCGAAATGGCGGCCGCCCTCGGCGACCTCGAACGGCGGATCGCCGAGGAGCAAACCGGCGCGCGCCGTCGCATCGTTCGCACGACGGCAAGCAAGGGGCTCTGACCCGTGCTGGAATCGATCACACGGTGGCGCCGCCGCATCGGCGCTCTGGTGGGCGGCTTTGAAGCGGGACAGGGAAGCCGAAGGCTGCGGCACTTCCAGCCGAGCCGTGCGCATCTCAACACGCTGATCGCGGCCGCCGGCGCCGACATCACCGCGCGTGCCCGCTGGCTCGTGCGCAACAACGGCTATGCGGCGAACGCCATCGAGAGCTGGGCCGGCAATGTGGTGGGCGACGGCATCAAGCCGTCGTCCCTGATCGCCGATGCCGATCTCAAGGCGCGCGTGCAGCGCCTCTGGCTCGACTGGACCGACGACAGCGACGCCGAAGGCTTTACCGATTTCTATGGTCAGCAGCGGCGCGCCGCGCGCGAGGTGTTCATCGCCGGCGAGGTGTTCTTCCGCTTCCGTCCGCGCCGGCCCGAGGACGGGCTCATGGTGCCGCTGCAGCTGCAGATGATCCCCTCCGAGATGCTGCCGCTCTCGCGCAATGAGCAGGTGGCGGGCGGCAATGTCATTCGCCAGGGCATCGAATTCGACCGTATCGGCAGGCGTGTGGCCTACCACTTCCTGCGCCGGCATCCGGGCGACGTGACCGATCCGGGCCTCTCCGGCGAGACGGTGCGGGTGCCGGCGTCCGAGGTCATCCACGTGATCGATCCGGTGGATGCGGGGCAGTTGCGCGGTATCTCGCGCTTCGCGCCGGGTATCGTGAAGCTGTTCCTGCTCGACCAGTACGACGATGCCGAGCTCGACCGGAAGAAGGTCGCGGCGATGCATGCGCTGTTCATCACCACACCGGCGCCGGCGGAGCCCTTCGACGTCGCGGAGAGCGACGAAGGCGGCGAAAGAACGATGGACCTGCAGCCCGGCCAGATCGTCATGCTGGAGCCGGGCGAGGAAGTGCAGACCTCTGCGCCTGCCGATGTCGGCCAGACCTACGAACCGTTCCAGTACCGCACGCTGCTGCAGGTCTCGGCGGCGCTCGGCATTCCGTATGCGTATCTGTCGAACGACATGCTGAAGGCGAACTACTCGAACTCGCGGCTCGCGCTCCTCGAGTTTCGCCGCCGCATCGAGGCGTATCAGCACTCGGTCATGGTCTGGCAGATCTGTCGACGGGTCTGGGCGCGCTGGCTCGATACGGCGGTCGTGTCAGGCGCGCTCGACTTGCCTGATTACGAACAGCAGCGGCGCACCTGGCTCGGTTGTTCCTGGCTGCCGCCCAAATGGGACTGGGTCGATCCGCTGAAGGACGCCCGCGCCGAGATCGAACAGATCGAGGCGGGGCTGAAGAGCCGGACGCAGGCGCTCGCCGAGCGCGGCTATGACGCCGATCAGGTCGATGCCGAGATTGCTGCGGACCGTGCGCGAGAGCGTCAGCTTGGCCTCTCCTTCGGCAGCGCCTCATCCGACCCGAGGCTGCTGACCGATGCTCAAGAGGCAGCGCCAGCCGACAACCAGGCGAACGTCGCCGCCGACTGAGGTTTCCATGACGCGATTGAATCCGCTGCTCACCCGGCTCGGCGGCCGGCCCTTGGCGATCGCCCCGCGAGCGCTCGACGGCCTGCTCGCCGCCGGCCCAATGCTCGATACACGCCAGGCCATGCTTCCGGCCCGCGATGCGCCGCCGGTGGCGAGCCATTCCGTTACCGGTCCCGGCATCGCCGTGGTGCCGATCCTCGGACCGTTGGTGACGCGTGGCGACTGGCTCACCAGTCTTCTGGGCGCCAGCGACTATGGCGAGATCGCCTCCGCCGTGGAAGCCGCGCTGGCCGATCCTTCTGTGCGGGCCGTGTTGTTGGAGATCGACTCGCCGGGCGGCGAGGTCGGCGGTCTCTTCGACCTGGTCGATCGCCTCGTGTCGTTGCGCGAAGCCGCGCAGAAGCCGCTCTGGGCCGTCGCGAGCGAAAGCGCGCTGTCGGCTGCCTTTGCCATCGCCAGCGTGGCGGACCGCCTTTACGTCACCCGGACGGCGGAGGTCGGATCCATCGGCGTCGTCGCCATCCATGTCGACGAGAGCGTCGCCGACGTCATGGCCGGCCTCAAATGGACGCTCGTTCACGCGGGCGACCGCAAGATCGACGGCAATGCCCACGAGCCGCTCTCGGCTACGGCGTTTTCGGCGATCCAGGCGGATGTCGACGCGCTCCATACCGACCTCGTCACCCTGGTGGCGCGCAATCGGAACATGAGTCCCGACGCCGTGCGTGCCACCGAAGCCGCGATCTATCGGGGTCAGCGCGGCATAGACGCCGGCCTGGCCGACAAGCTCGGCACTGTCGATCTCGCTCTTGCGGATTTCGCCCGGGCGCTGGACCCGCCACGCCTCATTACGGGCGCATCGCAACGCGCCCGCGCTCATCAACCCTCAAGGAGAAAGACCGCAATGAAAGTAGAACCCGACCTCAACCCGGCTGCCGAAGACGCGGCTGTCGAGGAGACGAACGCGTCCGATCCGGAAACTCTCGGAACGCCGCAACCAGCGGCGCCCGCCGCGCCGCCGGAGGCAACGGAGGCGCAGACGGATCAAACGGCCGAGCGGCTGCGCGCCGAATATGCGGAGATCGCCGCCATCGCCGCCCAAGGCGCCCGGCTGGGGGTCGCCATCGACGCCGCCGACGCCATGGCGAAAGGGGTGGCGCCGCACGCGCTGCGAAGCTCCATCCTCGATGCCCTCGCGGCACGCGCCGAGGCCAGCACCGTCGTTGCCGTAGCGCCGTCACCGGCCGGCTCGCCGGCCTCGAACGGCGGCGAAAGCCCCATCGTGCGTCGTGCGCGTGAGCGCGCCTCGGCCAACCGCAGCTGACGACAAGGAGGATCATCATGACCGTTCTCACCATGTCGCCGACCCTCGGCGACCTGCTCAAATACGAGCTCAATGCGAGCTACTGCCGCGAGGCTGTGACCCTCAAGGCTGGCACGAACTACGCGCTCGGATCCGTGCTCGGCCGGATCACCGCGTCGGAGAAATACCGCCTGTCGCCGGACGCCGAGGTCGTCGGAGATGAGGGTGCAGAGGTCGCAACGGCCGTCCTGATCGAGGCGGTCGACGCGACGGCCGGCGACAGGACCGGCCTCGTGGTTGCCCGCGGCCCGGCGATCGTCTCCAAGGCGGCGCTCGCCTTCGACGCCTCCGTCGATGATGCGGCGAAGACGGCCGTCAAGCACGCCGAGCTGAGCTCTGCCGGCATCGTGCCACGCGACACCGCCTGATCCACGCTCGTCAGACCCAACCCGTCACCGGCTCCGAGGCGTCCGCCTTCGGGGCCTTTTTCATGCCCGTTCCATCCCAAGGAGACTCGACATCATGGTCGCCATGATCAATCCGTTCGACGCGGGCGGCTACTCGCTCGCCGAGATGACCCAGGCCATCAACATCCTGCCCAACGTCTACACCCGGCTCGGGCAGATGGGCCTGTTCCGCTTCGAGGGTGTCACCCAGCGCTCCGTCGTCATCGAGCAGGCGGAGGGCGTGCTCAACCTCCTGCCCACCGTGCCGCTCGGCGGTCCCGCCACCGTCGCCAATCGCGACACGCGCTCCATGCGCTCCTTCACGGTGCCGTGGATTCCCCACGACGACGTGATCACGCCCCAGGACATCCAGGGCGTGCGCGGCTTCGGTGTCGCCGACGCCGCCGACCCGCTGGCCACCGTCATGGAGCGCAAGCTCACCCGCATGCGGGTCAAGCACGCCCAGACGCGCGAGTACATGGAGGTCAATGCGCTGCGCGGCATCGTCAAGGATGGCGCCGGCACCACGCTCTACAACTACTTCACCGAGTTCGGGCTGGCGCAGCTCGAAACCGACTTCGTGCTCGGCACCGCCGGCACGCAGGTCCAGGGCAAGGTGCGCGACGTGCTCCGCAAGGTCGAGACCGAGCTCAAGGGCGAGACCATGACCGGCGTGCTGGCGATGGTGAGCCCTGAGTTCTTCGACAAGCTGATCGGCCACGCCAAGGTCGAGGAGGCCTACAAGTACTATTCCTCGACCGGGGCGCAGCCGCTGCGCGAGGACACCCGCCGCCGCTTTCCCTTCGCCGGCATCCTGTTCGAGGAGTACAACGCCACCGTCACGCTCTCGACCGGCGCGACGGAAACCCTGATCCCATCCGGCGAAGGCATCGCCTTCCCGCTCGGCACGCTCGACACCTTCGTCACCCACGGCGCGCCGGCTAACCTGATCGAGACGGTCAACACAGTGGGCCTGCCGATCTACGCGCGGCAGATCGCCCGACCCGACGGCAGCGCCATCGAGGTCAAGACCGAGGCATCGATCCTGCCGATCAACAAGCGGCCGCGTCTCGCCGTGCGCATCTTCTCCAGCAACTGAGCATGAGCATCTTCGCAGAGGCGATCGACGACCTCTTCGCCGATCCCAATCTCGCGCGGGATGCCATCTGGCGGGCAGGCGGCACGGGCGCGCCGGTGACCGTCCGGATTGTCTTGCGACAGCCGGATCGTGTCGAGAGCTTCGGCGAGACGCGCATCTGGAGCGAAAGCGTCATTGGTGATGTACGAACGCGCGACGCCCCGAACCTGGCGGAAGCCGATGCCTTCGAAATCGACGGCGCGAACTACGTCGTCCAGAGAGAGCCCGTGCGCGACAGCGAACGCCTTGTCTGGAGCGTGGAGCTGAGACCGGTATGAGGCTGTCCGCGACCATCATCGGTGACCTTGGTCGCATCATGGCCGAGGAGGTCAAGGCGGCCGAAGAGGCTGTCACGGCCGGTGTCGGTGAGGCGGCGGAGGGACTCAAGACCGAGCTCAGGACGCAGATCACCAATGCGGGGCTCGGCCCTCGGCTGGCCCGTACCTGGCGGTCCGAGACCTTCCCCAAGGGCCAGAACAGCATCCGGGCGGCGGGGCTCGTCTGGTCGAAGGCGCCCGGCATCATTCGCATTTACGAAGACGGCGCGACCATCCGGTCGACCAAGGGTTTCTTCCTGGCCATTCCGACCGCTGCTGCCGGACGCTTCGGCGACGGTGGCCGCAAGATTACGCCCGGCGGATGGGAACGGCGTACCGGGCAGCGGCTGCGCTTCGTCTACCGGCGCAACGCTGCGTCTCTGCTCGTCGCCGACAACATGCGGGTGCGAACAGGCAAGCGGGGCGGATACGCCAGAGCCAGTGCCGCCGCTGTGCGGAGCGGGCGCGGCTTGGTGACCGTGCCGATCTTCATTCTGGTGCCGCAGGTGACATTCAGGAAGCGGCTCGATGTCGCCTCCGCCGCGAACAGTTGGCAGGAGCGGCTGCCCGGCTTGGTCGTCCGCAACTGGGTCGACGGGCGGTAGCCCCGTCTTCGCCTTCTTCGCATCCCGGTGCATGTGCGCGCCGCATTCTGTGCGGCGAAATCACCTGCATTACCCGCAAGCCTGAGGAGAACCAGTGTCCAGCCGCCGTGAAGCCATCCTCGGAGCCCTCTTCCAGACGCTCGACAACACGTTGGACGCGAACGTGCGTCGCAATGAAGTGCTGCCCGAGAAGGTGCCGGCATCCGGTCTCGTCATCCTGCGCGACGGCGATCCGGGCGAGCCAGACGTGACGCTCAATCCGCGCACGGAGTTCTATGCGCACCGGGTCGAGATCGAGGTCTATGCGCCCCGCGATCCGACGGGCGGAGGCGAAGCGGCGCTCGACACGCTGCTCGGATCCATCGGAATGGCGCTCAGAATCGATCCCTCTCTCGGCGGAGTCGCCGAGAATCTGACGCCTTCGGCGCCCGAAACCGGGGCGCTGGGAATCGAGGGCGCGGCCCCGGTCCTGACCGCCCGCCTCACCATCACGATCGAATACCTGGTGAGCGATCCGCTCACCTCATGATCAACACCGCTACCTAAGGAGTCCGATATGGCCAAGGTGCGCGCTTACGGCGCGGACGCCACGCTCAAGGCTTGCCGGGAGGCAAGCTATGGGGTCGCGCCGCTTACCGGCTATCGAAGCCTCGACTTCAAATCGACCGATCTCTCCTCGGCCCAGCCGCTCGGGGACGACCCGCTGCTCGGGCGCGGGCGCAACGCGCAGGATCCCTATCGCGGCCTCATCACCGATGAGGGGCAGATCGATATCCCGTTCGACCTGCGTGGCACCGGCTACTGGCTGACCGGCCTGTTCGGCGACCCCGTGACGACGGCGACGAACGCCTCCGGCTCGATCGCCTTCACAGCCAATCCGTCGCCCGGCGACACCATCACGCTCAACAGCACGGTCTGGACCTTCGTCTCCGGTACGCCATCGGGCAACGAGACCGAGATCCAGGCGACCGTGACGCAGACCGTCGATCAGCTGGTCGACGATCTCAACGCCTCGGCCGATGTCGAGGTGGCGAAATGCACCTATTCCCGGCCGACGAGCACCCAGACGCTCGTGATCGTGTTCGACACGGCCGGCCCGACTGGCAACAGCTTCACCCTTGCAGCATCGGCGGCGAGCGTGTCCGGCCCGACGCTGACCGGTGGCGGCTATGCCCATGTCTGGGAAAGCGGCGCCGACGACATTCCGAGCTACACGATCGAGATTGGGCACCCGAAGCTCACCACGCCCGTCTTCTTCCGCCATCTCGGCACGGTGATGGAGAGCCTCAATTTCGAGATGGGCCAGGAGGGGCCAGCCAACGCCCGTCTGCAGCTGGTGGCGCAGGGCGAGGAACGCTTCGCGGCTACGGTCGACGGCAGTCCGGACGCCTTCTCGCTGCGCCGCTTCAGCCAGGGACGCGGCTTCATCCGGCGTGGTGGCCAGCCGCTCGCGGGCGTCACCGGCGGCAGTCTGACTTTCTCGAACAATCTCGAACGGGTGCGGGTGATCCGCGAGGACGGCAAGATCGAGGCGGCCGATCCGACCTTCGCGTCCGCCGAAGGCTCGATGTCGGTGCGCTTCGACGGCGCGACGCTGGTGGCCGAGGCCGCCAATGGCGATCCCGTCGCACTGGATTACGGCTTCACCTTCCCCGAGGGCTATGCGCTCCGGTTCGAGCTGCCGCGCGTCTTCCTGCCCAAACCCAAATACGCCGTCTCCGGCCCCGGCGGGGTCGAGGCGAGCTTCGACTGGCGCGCCGCCTTCGACGACAGCGAGGGCACCATGCTGCGCGCGCATCTCCTGAACGACGTCACCAGCTACACGTGAGGCTTAATCCATGATCCGTCTCGATCTCTCCCGCGAGCCGCGCTGGCTCGATCTCGGCTACGGCGTGCGCCTGCGCGTGGGGCCACTGACCACCGCACTCATGGCTGCCGCGCGCAGCGATCCGACCGTGACCAGCCTGCCCGAAGGCGCTTCGAACGAAACCATCGCGGTTGTCATGGCCAAGGCGCTGGCGCGGCTCGTGGTCGAAGACTGGGAGGGCGTCGGCGATGCAGACGGCAACCCCGTGCCGGTCACGCCGGAGGGGATCGACGCGCTGCTCGACATCCTGCCGCTCTTCGAAGCCTTCCAGCTGCGCTACGTCTCGAAGGGTCTGCTGCTGGAAGCGGAAAAAAACGGCTCCGCGCCCTTGCCGAATGGCATTTCAGCGGGGGCGAGCAGTATTGCCGATCCTGCCATGTCAGCACAGGGCGCACCTGCGGCGAGTGCCCATCCGTCCTGAACCGCCCCGTCACGATCGAGGGCTTTCAGGTCTGGGATCTCGCCTTGCGGCTCACCGGACAGCTGCGCGTCGTTCCTGGCGCGGTCCTGGGGCTCGATATGACCGCCGCCCTCGCGATCGCTGAGGCCCTCGGGCTCAACACACTCATCTGCGCTGAGCTCTTGCCGGACATCGAGGCAATGATGGTGCGCGGTCTCAATGCGCAAATGAAGGCTGAACAGGATGGCTGAGAAAAGGGTGTCCGTGCGCCTTGCCGTCGTCGGCGGCCGCGAGGTGCGCGCCGAGCTGCAGGGCATCGGCGATGCGGGTGAACAGGGCATGCGGCGCCTCTCCCGCGAAATGGATGCGGCGAACACGCGCGTCGCCGCCTTCTATCGCCGGGTTCAGATAGCAGCGGCTGCTGCTGCAGCAGCGTTTGCAGCGGGTGCGGCGGCGATGATCCGCTCCGGCCTGCAGGTGATCGACAACCAAGCCAAGCTCGCGGCTTCGCTCGGCACGACGGTCGAGAGTATCCAGGTGCTGGAGCGCGCCGGCGATCTGGCCGGCGTCTCCATGGGCGAGATCGAACAGGCGACTATCCAGCTGACCCGGCGCCTGAGCCAGGCAGCAGCCGGAACCGGAGCCGCGGTCGGCGCGCTCGAACGTCTCAAGCTGACCTCTCAGGAACTGCAGCGCCTTCCCCTCGACCAGCGCATCGCCGCCATCCAGGAGGCTCTTGCCCGCTACGTGCCTGAGGCCGAGCGTGCGGCGGTTGCCTCCCAGCTCTTCGGCGATCGCGCCGCGCTCACCTTCCTGCGCATCGACACGGCGACGCTCAGGACGGCGACGCAGGACGTGAGGGACTTCGGGGTGGTGGTGTCGCAACAGGACGCGGCGCAGATCGAGCGCACCAATGACGCCATCTCTCGCCTCGGTCTGATCTGGCGCGGCCTGTCCAACCAGCTGGCTGTCGCCGCGGCCCCGGCGCTCGAAGCTGTCGCCAACGCGCTGGCGGCAATCTCACGCACGACCGGTCCGCTCGGGCAGGCCATTCGGCTGCTGTTCGACAATCTCGGACGGCTGGCCTCGATTGCCGCCGCTTTCGTCGGGCTGATGGCCGGGCGCTTTGTCGCCAGCATGGTGGTGGCTGCGGTGTCGGTCCGTGGTCTTGCCACCGCGCTGGTCTTCCTGCGCGGCGCGATCATTCGCACCGGCATCGGCGCGCTGGTCGTCGCGGCGGGCGAGCTGATCTATCAGTTCGGGCGGCTGGTGCAGGCCACGGGCGGCTTCGGCGCGGCGCTCAATCTGCTCGGCGATGTGGCGCGCGAGGTCTGGGATCGGATCGGTCTGTTCGTCGAGGTGCTGAAGAACCGGGTGGCCGCTGCCTGGCTCGGCATTCAGGCGAACGTCGCCGACGCGCTGCAAGGCGCCCTCGATGCCGTCGTCGCTTTCGGCAATCGGACCGTCAACGTCTTCCAGGGCGCGTTCGACGCCATGGTGGCGATCTGGAGTCGCCTGCCGGCAGCGATCGGCGACTTTGCCATCCAGGCGGCCAATGCGCTGATCGCCGCCGTCGAATGGATGCTGAACGGCGCCACGCGCGGCATCAACGGCCTGGTGCAGGGGATTGGCGCCGCGCTTTCAGCGATCGGCATCGAGACCGAAATCAGACTCGTTCCGGATATCGATCTCGGCCGGATCGAAAACCAATTTGCGGGCGCGGCCGAAGGCGCTGGTGCGGCTGCGCGCGACGCCTTTGCGGCCGCCTTCGAGACCGATGCGTTCCGTGTTCCGGATCTCGGATTCTCCGCCTTCGCGGAGGATGCCCGTCGCGCCGCGACAAGCGCCCGTGAAACCGCGAATGCCCTTGGTGAACTTGCCGGCGCGCCGCTGGAGTCGGTCGCCGCGCTCCGCGAGGCGATGGCCGGGGCGAACACCCAGATCGATGAGGCTGCTGCCGCGACGGAGCGGCTCGACACGGCGTTCGGCGCGATCGGTGGCGGCAGTGGCGATGAGGCAGGTGATGGCGCGGGCGCCAGAGGCTCGGCAGGGCGCGCCGCCGCTGCCAGCCGCGAAGCCGGCCGGGAAATCAAGGCGGCGGCTGACGAGGCCGCAACGGGCTGGGCCGCCGTCAGGGACGAGCTCGCGCGCTATGCCGAAGAGGCCGCGAATTGGGGCAAGGGCCTCGGCAATGCGCTCACCAGCGCTTTCCGGTCGGCCGAAGACGCCGTCGCAAAGTTCGTGACGACCGGCAAATTCGACTTCAAGGCGCTCGCCGACAGCATCCTGGCCGACATCACCCGCGTCGCGCTGCGCTCGGCAATCCTCGGACCGCTCGCCAATGCGCTCGGTGGCATGGGCGGCGGCGGCGGTATCTTCGGCAATCTGTTCGGCGGGGGCGGCGGCATCCTGTCGGGCATCTTCCATTCGGGCGGTATCGTTGGCGCGCCTGCTCCGCAGCGGCTCGTGCCGGCGCTGGCCTTTGCCGGTGCGCCACGCCTGCATGGCGGCGGCATGGCGGGACTGCGTGCCGACGAGGTGCCCGCCATCCTGCAGCGCGGCGAGATGGTGCTGTCGCGCTCTCAACTCGCGGCGATCGGCGCGAGCGCCGGCAGGCAATCGCCTGTCAATGTGGTGATGAACATCTCGACGCCGGACGCAAACAGCTTCCGCTACGCGCAAGGCCAGATCGCCGCCGACGCCGCCCGCGCCATGGAACGGGCGCGGCGTAACCTCTGACGGACTTGAGCCATGAGCGGATTTCACGAGGTGCAGTTCCCGCCCGATATCTCCTACGGGGCGTCGGGCGGGCCGGGATATTCGACGACCGTGGTGACAACCGTGTCGGGGCACGAGCGCCGCAATGCCAACTGGGCCGCCGCGCGAGGCAAATGGAACGTCGCCCATGGCCTCAAGAAGCGCGAGCAGGTCGCCGCGCTGATCGCCTTCTTCCGCGCCCGCAAGGGCCGCGCCTATGGCTTCCGCTTCAAGGACTGGACCGATTATCAGGCATTCGCGCAGGTGCTGGGCATCGGCGATGGCGCCAACAATACCTTCCAGCTCGTCAGGCGCTATGCGAGCGGGGGCGAGATCGAGAGCCGCATCATCGCCAAGCCGGTTCCTGGCACGGTCAAGATCTACCGCGACGGCGTCGAGGCGGTCGCGGGCTGGACGGTGAACACGGCGACAGGGCTCGTGACCTTCACGACCGCGCCGGCGTCCGGCGTTCAGGTGACGGCGGATTTCGAGTTCGACGTGCCGGTTCGCTTCGACAGCGATCAGATGGACATCACCATCGAGACCTATCAGCTCGGCAGCTGGGGCCAGATCCCGGTGCTGGAGATCCGCCCATGAAGTCCACATCGACAGCGCTCGCCACTCACCTGGCGGGCCCCGTGACCACGCTCGCCACCTGCTGGCGCATCACGCGCGTGGATGGTCGGGAGTTCTTCTTCACCGACCATGACCGCGATCTCGTCTTCGACGGCGATGTCTACAAGGCGAGCTCCGGCTATTCCCGCACGGCGATCGCCAATAATGCGAGCCTCAGCGTCGACAATCTCGACGTCGAGGGGGTGTTTGATGACGAGGCGATCACCGAAGAGGAACTGCGCGCTGGGCTGTTCGATCAGGCTGAGGTGCGCATTTTTCTCGTCAACTGGGCCGATCAGTCCATGGGCGCGCTGCGCATGCGCCGCGGCTGGTTCGGCGAGGTGGTGCTGACCGAGCAGGGCGTCTTCCGGACCGAGCTACGCGGCATGACACAGGCGCTCTCCCAGCGCATCGGCGAGCTCTACAGCCCGGAATGCCGCGCCGATCTCGGCGACCCGCGCTGCAAGGTGCCGATCCATCCGCCCGAGATCCAGCGTTCGACGTCCTATGCCGTCGGCGACACCGTCCGCGTGCGTACCTCCTCGGCGCTCGCGACGATCGGGATTCCCTTCGTCAATCCTGGCTTCGATGCAGGTGATTTCTCCGGGTGGACTGTCGCCTCCGGCTCGGTCGCCGCCAAGACCACGAGCGGCGCGCTTGGCCCGAAGACAGGCACGCATTTCCTCGAAGGCGGCAATGTCGCGAGCTTCGAGCTGCGCCAGACCGTCGATCTCTCCCATGTTCTCGATGAGCCCATCCTCGATGCCGGCGACTACCGCCTGACCGTCGGCGGCTGGCGGGCCAATGGCGGCGGCAACACCGTCGATCAGGGACGGCTGCGCGTGCAGCTGCTCGATGAATTGGGCGCCGTGCTCGCCACCCCGCTTGACACCGGCAATGAGGCGATGACCGGCGTCTGGACGCTCCGCCAGGTCGCCGACGCGCTAGTTCCCTCGGGCACGCGGCAGCTGCGCGTCATATTCAACGGCACGAGGGTCAACGGCTCGGTGTGCAATGCCGCACTCGACGCAGTCAGCGGGTTTTTCACCGACACGACGACGGGTGTCGGCACGGCGGCCGTGTTCGAGAACCGCATCTACCGCTGCGTCGGCGCGGGTACGACGGCTGCTGACCAGCCAGCCTACGAAACTTCCGTCGGCCAGCAGACCACCGACGGAACGGCCGTTTTTGCGGCCTTGGAGTCGTGGAGCCGGGCCGGAATCGTCACCGATGTCGTCGACCGGGCGGTGTTCACGGCTACGATCGACGAGCCGCGCGCGAGTGACGGCTGGTTCGCCGGCGGCGTGCTGACCTGGGAGAGCGGGCCCAATGCCGGACGCTCGATCGAGGTGAAAGCGTGGACCCAGGCGTCGGGCCGCGCCGAGCTGTTCCTCCCCATGGGTTACGCGATCCGGGTCGGCGACCTCTTCCGCATCCATCCCGGCTGCGACAAGCGCCTCGACACCTGCATCGCCCGCTTCGCCAACGTCCTCAACTTTCGCGGCGAGCCCTACGTGCCGGGTCAGGACGCCATGATGAGCTATCCCGATGCCCGCTGAGATCATCATCTCTGAGGCCGTCACACCCGAGGCGGTCGTCACCGAGGCCCGCGGCTGGCTTGGCGTTCCCTGGCGGCATCAGGGGCGCACGCGTTCGGGCATCGACTGCGTCGGGCTGGTGGTTTGCGTCGCCCGGGCGCTGCACCTGTCTGACTATGACAGCACCGGCTACAGCCGCCGCGCGCAGGGACAGGGTTTCGTGGAGCATTTTCGCGGGAACATGGACGGTATCGCCATCCTGGAAGCCCGCCCCGGCGACGTGATCGTCTTCGCCGATCAGGCCTATCCCTGCCATTGCGGCTTCCTGACCGAGCGGCTCGGCCATCCCCATCTGCTGCACGCCCATGCGACCCGCAGGCAGGTGATCGAAGAGCCCTATGCCGGCGAATGGCCGGAGAAGATCAAGTTCGCCTTTCGCTTTCGCCATTCCGGATCCTGATTTCTCATGGCCATCCTCGTCGCAGTAGGCGGCGCCGCGCTCGGCTCCGCTGTCGGTCTCGGCTGGCAAGCCGGCTGGCTGGTGGGCTCGGTGGTCGGCAGCCTCTTGTTTCCCGCCAAGGGACAGAACGTCACGACCGAGGGTCCGCGGCTGGGCGATCTGACCGTCTCGTCCTCCGCCTACGGCGCATCGATCCCGATCGGCTACGGCACGCTGCGCATGGCCGGCAACATGATCTGGTCGTCGGGGATCCGCGAGCAGCAGAACGTCACCCGGACCCGCTCAGGCGGCAAGGGAGGCGGCGGGCGCAGCACCCAGACCTCGATCAGTTATTCCTATTTTGCGTCCTTCGCGCTGAGCTTCGGCGAGGGCCCGGCCGAGGACGTGCTGCGCATATGGGCCGACGGCAAGCTGATCTATGACAAGACCGGATCGAGCCCCGACGTCGCCAAACCCAATCTGCGCTTCCGCTTGCATCGCGGCAGCGAGAGCCAATTGCCGGATCCGCTGATCGAAGCTCATGTGGGCGCCGGTCGCGCACCAGCCCATCGCGGGCTCTGCGTGATCGTATTCGAGGATCTGGCGCTCGCAGACTTCGGCAATCGCATCCCGAATATCACGGCGGAGATCACCTATCGGCGCGCCGCGCAGCAGCCCTATCAGCTCCTGGACTTCATCACGACGGGCGAAGGCGGCTATTTCGGGTCCTACCAGATCAGCGACCTCGCGATCGATTGGCGACGCGGCTACGGCTACTTCGTCTCGTCGAGCAGCAACGCCGAAGCCGCCGGTATTCGACGCTTCAATCTGCGCACCATGGCCGAGGACCGTCAGGCGCGGATGACGGACGTTGCCGCCGTCACGCCCAACAATTTCCCGAGCACGCTGTTCTGCGGCGAGGACGGTCACCTTTACCTGACCGTCGGCTCGGGCAACTCGCGGCCGATCATCCGGGTCGAGCCGAATGCGCTGAAGGAAGTGGGCCGCTTCGGCTTCACCAGCACCGGCCTTTCCAACACCACGACCCGCTTCGTGACGACGACCTGGTTGGGCATGATCTCGGCCTACGGGCCGTCCGGTCGGGCCGACTTCCTGCTGACCGGCTCGCTATTCAACGACATCGGCCTGCTGCGCGCCGACAGCATGGGCTACATCTGGGGTGCCGGCCAGACGGTGACGGAATCCCGAGTAAGGGGCGCGATCGGCGGCGCCGTCGGCGAGGGTTATGGCGATGGCTGGATTCTGGCGAGCGCGACATCGAGCAGTCTGAACCACACCAGCCTCGGGCTCTACCGCATCCGGGTTTCAGCCTTCGCGCAGTATGAAAGTCTCACCGGCCAATCGCTCGGCGTCACCTTCGAAAAAGTGGCGAGCTTCACGCCTGCGCAGATCGAAGCTGGCGCGACGGGATTCTTCAGCGATGCCGGCGGACTGACCTACGACGCCACCGACGACAGCGTCATCTTCCAGATCACGATGTCGAACGGCGGCACGGCCGGGACGATCTATGCGATCAAGTGGCGCGCCGACACCGGGATCGTCTGGAAGACGGCGGTCCCGCACAAGATCAACTACGAGGGCCCGTTCTTCGGCCAGAGCCGCTTGCGGGGCCAGCGCTGGACGCTGATGCGCTCGACGCGCGTCGTCCAGCTCGACACGGCGACGGGCGCCATCGTGCTCAACGAGATCTGGCCGGGCGCGGTCAGTGAACAGGGCGCGCAAGTTTACGACGCCGTCACCGACACGCATCTGGTGCGCGGCAGCAGCGGCTGGGCGCGGCTGTTCCTCAATCGCGGCGGTGGCGAGGGTGAGGCGCTGTCTTCCATCGTCGCCGATCTCTGCGGCCGCGCCGGCCTCGGGCTCGCCGACATTGACGTCGCCGAGCTCACGCCATCCGTGCCCGGCTATGTGATTGGCCGGCAGACCACCGTGCGCGGCGCGATCGAGCCGCTGGCGCAGGCCTTCTTCTTCGACGCCGCCGAAAGCGACGACACGCTTCGCTTCCGAAATCGCGGGCGCGCGCCGGTCGCCACGATCCCGGCCGAATACCTTGTGCCGCTCGACAGCCAGACGGGCGAAAGCTGGCGCGAGCGCCGCACGCAGGAGGTCGAGCTGCCCGAGCGCGTCGCCGTCGTCTACATGGACCGGGACGCCGACTATCAACAGGGCACACAGAGCGAGAAACGCGCATCACTGCCACTGCCCACCATGCATTCGCGCAATCAGGCGAGCCTCGAGCTGGCGCTCGCCATCGACGCCACAACGGCCAAGCGCATCGCCGCCAAGACGCTCTACAGCGCCTGGATCGAGCGCAGCGCCTACGAAGCCGAACTGCCGCCAGACTGGCTGCGGCTCGATCCGACAGACGTGGTGGATGTGGTGTTCGCAGCCGGATCGACCTTCCGGACGCGGATCAACCGGCTCGATGTGGGCGCGGATTTCTCGCTGGCGGTGAAGGGCGTCTCGGAGACCGCCGCCACCTACGTCTCCTCGGTCGTCGCCGATGGCGGTTCGGGCAAACCCATCCAGCTGGTGGGCGCGAACGCCGCCACGCGGCTGATCCTGCCCGACCTGCCGCTTCTGCGCGATGTCGATGACGCGGGCGGTGCGGGCTCACGGGTCTACTATCTGATGGCGGGGTTCGGTGGCCCCGGCTGGCCCGGAGCCGCCCTCTACCGTAGCGCCGACGGCTCCGCGTGGGCGCAGGTCGGACGGGCCCTCAGCGAAGCCGCATGGGGCGCCACGGCGAATGCGCTGGGCAGTCCACGCTCGCCGTTCGGTACCGACGATGAGAATAGCCTCACTGTTTTCATGACCACTGGCGGCGAGCGGCTGGAGAGCGTCACACAGGACGCCCTCGTCAATGGTGCGAACGCGGCGTTGGTCCTCAAAGCCAATGGCGAGCCCGAGATCATCCAGTTCCGCGAGGTTACGCTGAACCCTGATGGCTCCTACACGCTCACCGGCTTGCTGCGCGGCCGACGCGGCACGGACGTCTTCGTCGATGGCCATGCGGCAGGTGAGGTCTTCGCGCTGCTTGATCCCGACGATGTCGAGACGCTGGTCACGGCGCTCGGTGATCTCGGGCTGCCGCGATCCTGGCGCGCCGTCGGCTTCGGCACACTGTTCGAGGATGCCGAGACGCTCGTCCAGAGCCACGGCGGCCGCGACCTCAAACCCTATGCGCCGTGGAATGTGCGCGCGATCCCGAGCGGCGCCCCAGCGAACATCACCCTGTCCTGGGTTCGCCGCACGCGCATTGGCGGTGAGCTGAAGGACGGGACCGGTCTCGTTCCCTTCGGTGAGGCGAGCGAGGCCTATGAGGTCGACATCCTCGATGGTCCCGGCGGTGCGGTGAAGCGCACGCTCGCCTCGGCGAGCCCCAGCGTCGTCTACGCCAATGCCGACATCCTGGCCGACTTCGGCGTCGTGCCGGCTGCTCTGTCCGTAGCCGTCTATCAACTGAGCGCGGTCGGGGGTCGCGGCTTCCCGCGCGCTGTCACCTTGGAGATTGCCTGATGCCCAGCCCCAATCTGGCCGTGACCCATGTCGCCGCCGCCCAGAACCAGAAAGAAGTCACGATCAACGACGCCGTCGATGCCCTTGACAATGCCATGAACCGGGCTCTGTCGCTGGCCATGGCCGACGCCAACGTGACGCTGACCAGCACGCAGGCGAACCGCAACGGCCTGATCGTACTCACCGGCACGCTGACGGCGGCGCGCGTCCTGACGCTGCCGGCCAACCATCTCCGGCTCGCGATCAGGAACGCGACCGGCGGCGGTCAGGAGGTCCGGGCCAAGTACGCGGGTTCGGGCGCGGAGGTCATCGTCGTGCCCGGCGCCACCGTGCTGGTGCAGGGCAATGGCAGCGATCTCTTCGGGGTCGGCGGCGGCGCCGGCGCACTCAACGACCTGACCGACGTCGCGGTCGGTGCCGCCGTCGCCAGCGACGTGCTCCAGTTCGATGGCGCGCTCTGGCGTGCTGCCGGCGTTGGCATCTTCCAGCGCGCCCTGCTGCCCTTCCGGGGCGCACTCGTACGGCGGACCACGAACTTCAGCGTCTCGACGACCGGCGCCTATGTCGCGGTCCCCTGGCAGAGCGCCGTCTACGACAGCGACGCGCTCTGGGACTCCGGCCAGCCGACGCGGCTTACCGTGCCGGCCGGTGTAACCAAGGTCCGGCTCACGGGCAATATCGAGTGGCAGACCTCGCCGACGAGCCAGCTGGTCGAGATCCGCATGAACGGCGGCGGCGTGATCGGTGGCGGCTCCTTCATCGTCCGCGGCGACAGCGGCTACAGCAACCAGATGCGGAACATCGCGAGCGCGGTCCTCCCGGTCGTCGCCGGCGACTGGTTCGAGCTTACGGTGTTCGTCAGCGCCTCAGGCGAGCTCCGGGGCATGGAGCGCACCTGGTTCGCGCTCGAAGTCGTCGAGACCGAGGACGCGGCCGATCCGCCGGCGGACTTCGCCTTCGCGAAGGCGGGCGCGCCCGCCGCCTCGGAGGTGTTGCTGCGCACGGTCGTGGCCCGGCGCTCGCGGCTTAAGGTCGATCTCGCCGGTAGTCAGGGCGCGGCCGGAATCGCGGCCACCGCAGAGACGGACCTCGATGTCCAGCGCAACGGCACGAGCATCGGCACCATCCGCTTCGCGGCGAGCGCCTCCGCGGCCGTCTTCATCGCCGCGAGCGAGAACGTCCTTGAACCGGGCGACCTGCTCGAGGTGATCGCGCCCGGAAGCCCCGACGCCACGCTCGCCGACATCGCGATCACGCTCGCCGGGACGCTGGTGATCTGATCGACAGTTTGAGAACCACGACGATGGAACAGAAACGCGACAGCGGCAGGCTGGTCAGTCTGCCGAGCGACGAGTTCGAGGCGCTGCTCGAACGCGCCGCCGAAGCCGGCGCCCGCCGTGCCCTGCATGAGGTTGGGCTCGACGGGACGGAGGCGGCCGAGGACATCCGCGATCTGCGATCGCTGCTGGCCGGGTTTCGGCTGGCCAGGCAGACGGCCGTGCAGACCGCCGTTCGCATCATCACCACCGGCGTCCTGCTCGCCCTCATGGCCGGCATTGCCATCAAGCTGAGACTGTTTGGCAACGGTCCCTGACCGGCGCTTCCGATCCTCAACCCACCGACCCGCCGTTCGGCGAGTTTTTTTATGTGCGGAGACCAGCCATGACGACCACCCCCTTCAACCACTGGCGCGACGTGCCGACCGCCCGCTGGCGTTGGAAGAACTTCTCGCCTGCGGAGATCGCCTGCCGCGGCAGCGGTAGCTTGCGCATCCACGATGAGGCGCTCGACAAGCTGCAAGCCCTTCGCGATCGGCTGGGCAAGCCGCTGATCGTTCGCTCGGCCTACCGCAGCCCGGCGCACAACCGCGCCGTCGGCGGAGCGGCGCGCTCGAAGCATCTCGATGGCACGGCCTTCGACATCGCCATGACGAACCACGATCCCGTAGCCTTCGAGGCAGCGGCCCGCGCGGTTGGCTTCAAGGGCTTCGGCTTCTATCCGCGGTCGGGCTTCATGCATATCGACCTTGGGCCCGCTCGGCAGTGGGGTGAGCGGTTCCCAGTCCGCGAGGCGGCCTTCGCCATGGAGACCCCGCCCGCGCGCGAGGTGCTGGCTGAGAGTCGCACGTTGAAGGGCAGCGGTGCGGCCGGTGTTGCGACTGTGGGCGCGGCCGGAATCGAGGTGGCGCAGAACGTTCTGACCGAGACGCAGTCCGCTGTCCTGCCGCTCGTGCCCTATCTCGACACGCTGCGCGGGGTGTTCATCGCCGTGGCCCTCGCCGGCATCGCAGTCGCGATCTACGCCCGCATCGATGACTGGAAGCGGGGGCAGCGATGATCGTCTCCCTACTTTCCGGCATCGCCACAAGTTCATCGGCACGGACTGCGCTGCGCTATGGCGCCATTGCCCTCTCGCTTGTCCTGTTCCTGCTCGCGTTCCGGCGTTCTGGCGAGCGCGCGGGTCGCCTCGTCGAACGCCTCGAAACCATGGAGAACGCCAATGACGTGCAGCGCCAGATGCTGGATGCCGCGGCTCGCCGCCCTCGCGATCGCAGCGATCTCGCTGACCGGCTGCGCGACGGTCACTTCTGAGCCGCGGATCGTCACGGTCTGCCCGCCGGTGGTCGAGTATAGCCGCGACTTCCAGGCCCGCGCTGCCGACGAACTTGATCTGCTGCCTGGCGGGTCGGCGATCGCCGAGATGCTGAGCGACTACGCCGTATTGCGGAATCAAGCTCAGGCTTGTCTGCGCAACAGCTAAGAATGCTCAGGCGCCATTCCACCATGAGTACGCGCCGACAATAAAGATGTAGCGCGCGCCCTTGCCGATTGAGACCAGCAAGACAAAACGCAGCAAGCCCACGCGTAATGCACCGGCGACCACGATCAGCGGATCTCCAATGATGGGCAGCCAGGACAGGAGCAACGACCACACGCCATAACGGTTAAACCAGTCAGTTGCGCGACGGTATGACGGCTCGTCAATTGGAAACCAGCGGCGTTCGCGAAGCGCCGAAAAGAACCTGCCGAGCATCCAGTTCACCAGCGAGCCGAGCAAATTTCCTGCCGTTGCGACAACAACCAAGGTGACAGGCTCGCCGCGTCCCATGGCGAGAAGCGTCAGGAGAGCGGCCTCAGAAGACCCCGGCAGGAGGGTCGCCGACGTGAACGCGCTTATGAAGAGTGCGGCATATGCGGCAAGATCGGTTTCAGTGTCTGCTACCAATTTGGCTTTACCCTGAGTATCGCCACACACCACCTGTCTTTGCCGCAAGGTCAGCGGGACTGTTCATTTCGACGATTGATTTCGGCGTGTCGGGCCTGGATGTCGGACGGCCATCGGCTCTTGATGAATGCGAGGACGGACCAGATTTCCTCATCTGTGAGGACGGCGGCATAGGCTGGCATATCGCTCTCGTAACCGGGCACCAGCGCCGAGACGCCATCTTTGGTGATGCGAAACAGCACTTCATCCGCATGGTGCCAAGTATGGCCGGATTCATCATGCGGCGGCGCCGGCAGGCGGCCATCGGGCCGGGGAGTTTGCCACTGTGGCTGTCCCTCCAAGTCAGTTCCATGACAGGCGGCACAGTGGTCCCGATAGACCCGTTCGCCCAGCGCAACCTGCCGCGTATTTCGGGGATCGGCCTGACCCCACTGCGGTTGGCGACCGAGACCACCGAGAAAAGCCGCGATGGTCACGGAGGCAATAGCAGCCGCAATGGCGAGGATGATGACCGTCGGCTTCATTGAGCTCCCAGCCGTTGCCAGGTCCGGCCGCCATCCTCACTGGTCAGCAACTCGTTCTGATGCGTCGACGCATACAGGCGCGCCGGGTCTTCGGGATCCACGGCGAGGTGCAGCAGGTAGCGGTCCCCAAAATCGTTGCTCAAGATCTGCCAGTTGAGAGATGGCTCCTCTGTGCGAAGCAGACCGCTGCCGAGCAGGAATGCGTAGACCGAACCGTCTGTCGTCACCTCGATCATGCTGGCGGGACGACGCAGGAGATGGGCGGGTTGCCACACGCGACCGCTGTCTGGGCTGACGAACAGCCCCTGCTGTGTTGCGGCGTAAACCCTTGCCACGTCAGTGGAAGAGGCTGCCAGGTCGATCAGGCCGTCCGGCGCCGGTCCGACACGGCTCCAATTGCGTCCGCCGTCGCGACTGATCTGGAGCCCGCCATGGACTCCATAGATCATGCTCGAATCGGCCTTGCTGACGTCCATCTGATGGAAGTCAACCGGTCCTCCGACTCCCGGCGACAGCATTGTCCAGGTCCTGCCCCCGTCGTTCGATGCGATGAAACCGAGGTTTCCGCCGCGCGCCGGGTGCCCGCTGGCGTAGAGCCTTTGCGCATCGGTCGGGTGCGGCGTGAATCCCATGAAGTCGTCCCGCTGCTCGGAAATGAGATCGACAGTCCCGGATTCCAGCCGCAAGGCATATAGACCGTGATGGGTGGCGATGAGCAGGCGGTCGCTGTTGGCGCGATCGATCGCGAGCCCATGGATGTGCGTGGATCGCAACAGGTCGGCGAGGGGCGCATCGGATTGCGCGTGACCCACGAGCGGCGAGACAACGAACAGAACGGCCGCCGCAAACATGAAGATGGTGACGGATGCTAAACGACTCATGGTGCTTCTTTTCCGAGGTGCCACCCACCAGAAAGCGATGATTGGGAGGACGATCCATTGCGCGATGGGCGAGAGGCCGGCGTCGATCACCGGGATGACCGGCATCAGGTCACGATAGGCCCAGGCTTCCCGGACCTCGATGTTGAGCCACTCGCTGAAGACGGTGTAGCCGAGACCGATCAAAGTGGTGGCGATGCCCACAATCCGGTAGCCAGTCTCTGGCCATTGGCCGCTGCCGAACAGGAACAGCGCGGCGAGGAGCGCGCTCATCGCGATCAGTATGTCTCCGCCAGTGCAATGAATGGCGGCGAACACGATTTCGCCCCAACTGCCGGTTTCCCACAGCGTGTAGAGCGGCATATGGGCGAATTCCCAAATGAGATTCCCAACCGCTATGGCGACCAGGTAGCGCCGCAGCACGTTTAGCCAGCCGATTTCGACTGCGACCATCACGACGAAATCTCGACTTCGATGATGTCCGGACTTCTTCGCGCGTATTCCAATGCATAGGCCAGTTCACCCGAGGATTCAGCGTAGATGTCGAGCATTATATTGCCTTTGTCGATCTCCTGGCCGAGAGTCACATGCATGTAGACGCCCGCCGACTTGGCTTCCGGTGCGCCGGCGAGCTTGGCGAGTCTTGAGAGCTTGCGATTGTTGATATGAACGATACGTCCGGCACGCGGCGCGATCAACGGATGAACGTGGGGCGCCTTCGGCGGCGTTCGCATTCCACCCTGCGCCTCGCATATGGCCTGGAACTTCTTCCACGCTCGTCCGTCCGCAAGGGTCGCGAGCGCCGCAGTGGTTCCTTCCCCGCTGGCGACCTTCCCGCCGATCTCCAGCGCAGCCCCGGCCAATGTCGCCGACCGTCTGCGCAAATCATCGGGCGAATCCGGCGCGCCTCGGAGAACTGCGAGGACATCCAGCGCTTCCAGGGCGGGGCCTATTCCGCGACCAACCGGTTGCGATCCGTCGGTCAGGATGCAAGTGGCCGACAGACCAAAGCGGGACGCCACGGCGCTGATCCGATCCGCAAGATGGCGCGCTGTCGCCTCGCTGCGGACCTTGGCGGTCGGTCCGACCGGAATGTCGATGACGACGTGCGTCGAACCGGCCGCGATCTTCTTGGACAGGACAGACGCGATGAGCTGTCCCTCGGTATCGACATCGAGCTCGCGCTCTATGCGAACGAATATATCGTCGGCGGGACTGAGATGCATCGCCCCACCCCACGCGATGCAGCCTCCTTCGGCGTCCACCACACGCCTGAGCGTCGCGATATCCAGGTCAACCGGAGCAAGTGTCTCCATGGCATCCGCCGTGCCTGCCGGCGAGGTGATCGCACGCGATGAAGTCTTGGGGATGACTAGCCCGTGGGCAGCAACAATCGCGACGACGATCGGGGTGGTACGGTTGCCCGGGAGCCCGCCAATGCAATGCTTGTCGACCACGATCGGGGAATCCCAGCGCAAACGCTCGCCGACCTCGACCATGGCGCCCGTCAGATCGACGGTCTCCTGCTCGTCGAGCGGAAGAGCCGCGCTCGCCGTCAGGAAGGCCGCCAGATGAACATCCGTATAGCGGCGTGCGGCGACGTCCTTGACGATCGACCCGATCGCGCGCGCGTCGAGCCGGTTCCCGTGGATCCGTCGGCGGACGCTGGCGAGGGATTCGAGTGTCGGTGCATGCGTGACGGTGACCGCCGCGTCCTCGTCGAGGCTCAGGATCTTCCACGCGGTCTCTGTCAGGGCGATCTGGTCGATGGCGAGCAAATCGTCCCCTTCGATCTGGAACAGGGTTGCCTGCATCTCACGGCCGTTGCTCGAAACCAGCACCTGCGATCTGGAAGCAAGACCTTCCGATCGGCAGACATGGCAGTCGGCCCGCATGATGACCACCGCCTGGTGCTGTGTGTGCAGGCGAAGACGTTTGGCGCGGAGCGGCGGTGGCACGGCAAGTTCGGCATCGTTGGGGGTCATAGGTCGAACGCCTGATCCTGTCGGGGAACGGACGCATTCCATCCCAGGTCCTTGTCGATGCGGACGCGCAGCGCCTCGGCGGCTTCAGCCTCCCCATGAACGATGAAAGTGCGCGCAGGCGCGTGACGGAAGCCGGAGAGCCAGCGCATCAACTCATCAGAATCCGCGTGCGCCGAGAGTGCAGGCAGATCGGCAACCTCTGCCAGCACCGGTATCCACTGTCCGTGAATCTTGATCTCGCGGGCGCCCTGCAGCATGGCGCGTCCACGCGTGCCGGCAGCTTGAAAGCCGGAGAACAGGATGGTGTTCTTCTGATCGGGTGCGAAGGCCTTGAGATGGTGGAGAACGCGGCCACCGGTTGCCATGCCGCTGGCCGAGATCACCACCTTCGGATAGGGACTCGCGGTAATTGCCTTGGACCCTTCGACGTCCCTTGTATAGGTAGCGATCCCGCAGATCGTGTCGCAATCCTCCGGTAAGAGCCGATGATCTTCGCGATGGGCGTGGAGCAGGTCCGTCGCGCTGATCGCCATCGGACTGTCGAGAAAGATCGGGATGGAGGCGAGACGGCCAGCCTGCTTCAATTGCCAGAGGTGATAGAGCAGCGACTGCGCCCGGCCAACGGCGAATGCCGGGATCACCACGGTCCCGCCGCGAAGAACCGTGCGCTCGATGACGGAACCCAACATCTCGGTCGGATCGTCCGCTTCATGGCGGCGGTTGCCATAGGTCGATTCAATCACCACATAGTCGGCCTCCGGGACAGGAACCGGATCGGGCATGACGGGATCGCCATACCGGCCCAGATCACCCGAAAACACGATCCGTTTGCCACCCCAGTCAATATCTGCGGTGGCAGCTCCCAGGATGTGGCCGGCATGCCGGAAGATCAGGGTCGCCCCGCCGGGAAGCTGAACACCCTTGTCGAACGAAACTGACGAGAAGCGCTCCAGCGCCCGTTCTGCATCGTGAATTCCGTAGAGTGGCAGGGCAGGCCGGTGCTTGGAGAACCCCTTGCGGTTCGCGTATTCGGCATCTTTCTCCTGGAGGTAACCGCTGTCCCTGAGGATCAGCTCTGCAACGGCGCGGGTCGCGTCCGTCGCGAAGATCTTGCCGCGGAATCCATCTTTCACGAGTTTGGGCAGATAGCCCGAATGATCGAGATGCGCATGAGTGAGAACGACGGCGTCGATGGTCGAAGGGGCAATCGGCAGCGGCTCCCAGTTCAGCTCCCGCAGGTTCTTGAGGCCCTGGAACAAGCCGCAGTCGATCAGGATCCGCTTGCCGTCATGCTCGAGAAGATGTTTCGAGCCGGTGACAGTGCCGGCTCCGCCGAGGGATGTGAGTTTCAGCATGATCGCCTCCTGGTCGAATTCATGTGCCTGGTCGCCAACTGACGGGGCTCGCCGCTCATTCGACGCCACCCGTCCAGGGCGGTGCATCGCTTGCGGGAAACGAGTCCATGCCTGCCTGTTCGACGTCGTCGGAAGGTTCGGGCGGACGGCGGTGCCGAATGATGTCCTCTTTGGCTTCCTCGGCGGAGGTGATCGCCGCAGCGATCAGCGGCGCCAGCCGGATAGCGTTGCTCTCATGTGGGACGGAATCGCTTGAGACGATCCGGTCGGTAAGCGACATCAAGCGCTCAAAGGAATCCTCCGCGAACACCCCGTGGACAACCGCGCAAACAGGTCGCCGGAAGCCCTGGAGTGGCAGTTTCCGGGCGGCTTCAATCAGCGTCTGTCCAGATGAAGCGATATCGTCGACGAGGACCGGACAGCGGGCCGTCCATTCCGAGAGATCGGGAAGTTGGACATCGACGTTGCGGTCGCCGTGCCGAATCTTGCGCAAGACGGCATAGGGAGCGGCAATTCGCCTGGCGATGGCCGACACCCACTGTTCGCTCTCCTCATCCGGGCCAATGATCAGCGGTTGATCGACCTCGGCGGCGATCCAGTCTGCCAACAGAGGTGCCGCGTGCAGCGTATCGGCCGGGATCGTGTAGAGCGCCGAGAGTGCGAGATACCGGTGCAGGTGAGGGTCGACCGTCACAATCCGGTCGAAGGTCGAAGACAGGAACCGCGCGAATGTCTTCGAGGTCACAGCCTCGCCCGGTTGAAAGCGTCGATCCTGTCGCATGTAGGAAAGGTAGGGCGCGATCAGCGTCACCTCGCTCGCGCCAAGCGCGCGGGCCGCGTCGGCGGCGAATGCGAGGCGGAGGAAGCCATCGTCCGGCCGCGCAAGCGTGCAGACCAAATCCACCGGCCGATCGGCGACATCCGAAAGAATGCGGACATAACTCTCGCCATCGGGGAAACGCCGGGTTTCCATGTGTCCAAGCTCCCATCCTCCGGCATCAGCCAGATGACGGGCGAAGGTTTTGTTGTCGGGCAGGGGCAGTATCAGCCGCATGTCAATGTACTCTTTCAGTTTCTACCGGTGGCCCAAGTGCCGCCCGTAGACTTCCAGGTCACCCTTCGTTTACGCCCCATTTCCAATTCCGAATCTCCGGCATGTCCTCGCCGTGTTGACGGATGTGGCGCTTGTGATCGCTGAGCTTGCCTTCAATGAACTTTTGGAAAGTGGCGACGCCCGGACCCAATCCCGGCACCCGGTCAAGGACGGCCCTGGCCAGATGGAACCGGTCGAGCTCGTTGAGCACGACCATGTCGAATGGTGTCGTGGTGGTTCCTTCTTCCTTGAACCCGTGCACATGCAGATTGTGATGGTTGGTCCGGCGATAGGTCAGCCGGTGGATCAGAATCGGGTAGCCGTGGTAGGCAAAGATGATGGGCTTGTCCCTGGTGAACAGGGCATCGAATTCCTCGTCGCTGATCCCGTGCGGATGCTGGCTCTGCGATTGCAACGTCATCAGATCGACCACGTTGACGACGCGGATCTTCAGGGTCGGAAAATGCTGCCGCAGCAACTCCACCGCAGCCAGCGTCTCCATGGTCGGCACATCCCCGGCACAGGCCATCACCACATCAGGCTCGCCGCCGTCGTCGCTGCTGGCCCATTCCCAGATGCCCAGCCCTCGGGTGCAATGCGCGATGGCCGCGTCCATATCGAGCCACTGCGGCGACGGCTGTTTGCCGGCGACAATGACGTTCACGTAGTTGCGGCTGCGCAGGCAGTGATCCGTCACGGAAAGCAGGCTATTGGCGTCGGGCGGCAGATAGACGCGGATGACCTCCGCCTTCTTGCTCATGACGTGGTCGATGAAGCCTGGATCCTGATGACTGAAACCGTTGTGATCCTGCCGCCACACATGTGACGAAAGGAGGTAATTCAGGGAAGCAATCGGCCGGCGCCATGGAACGTGGCTCGCCACGTCAAGCCATTTGGCATGCTGATTGAACATCGAGTCGATGATATGGATGAAGGCCTCATAGCATGAGAAAAAGCCATGTCTGCCCGTGAGCAGATACCCTTCGAGCCATCCTTCGCACTGGTGCTCGCTCAAGACCTCCATCACCCGGCCGTCCGGCGCGACGTGGTCGTCGCCAGGAACAATTTCCGCGGTCGAGCAACGGTTCGTCACCTCGAACACGGCGCCCCAGCGGTTCGAAGCCGTTTCGTCCGGACTGAAAACACGGAACGTCTCGGGGTTCAATTTTACGACGTCGCGGATCAGCTCGCCCTGGATGCGGGTGGCTTCGGCGATCACGCTGCCCGGTTTCGGTATCGTCACCGCGTAATCGCGGAAATCCGGCAGTGTCAGGTCGGCCAACAGCAGGCCGCCGTTGGCATGCGGATTGGCGCCCATCCGCCGCGCGCCGCGCGGGGCCAGGTCAGCAAGTTCGGGCCGGAGCCTGCCGGACTCGTCGAACAGTTCCCGCGGGCGATAACTCTCCAGCCACTCCTCCAGAATCTTCACGTGCCCGGGGTGGCTCATGTCGCCCATCGGCACTTGGTGCGAGCGATATGTGCCCTCGGTCCGTTTGCCGTCGACCTCCTTCGGGCCGGTCCAGCCCTTTGGCGAGCGCAGGATGATCATGGGCCAGAGCGGACGCTGCTTGAATCCATTGGCACGGGCGTCCCGTTGGATGTCCCGGATGCTTGCGATCACGGTGTCGAGCGTCGCGGCCATGAGTTGATGCATCTCCATCGGGTCATCACCCTCGACGAAGTGTGGCGTATAGCCGTAGCCGCGAAACAGCGATTCAAGCTCGTCACGGGGAATGCGGGCAAGCACGGTGGGGCCCGCGATCTTGTAGCCGTTCAGGTGAAGGATCGGTAGCACCGCGCCGTCGTGCACCGGATTGAGAAACTTGTTCGAGTGCCAGCTGGTGGCGAGAGGGGCGGTTTCCGCCTCGCCATCGCCCACGACGCAGGTGACCAGGAGGTCGGGATTGTCGAAGGCGGCGCCGTAGGCATGCGAGAGGCAATAGCCGAGTTCACCGCCTTCATTGATGGAGCCCGGCGTCTCCGCCGCAACGTGACTCGGAATGCCGCCGGGAAAGGAAAACTGCGTGAACAGTTTCTTCATCCCTACCTCGTCCTGCGATATCTCCGGGTAGACCTCGCTGTAGGTTCCCTCGAGATAGGTGTTGGCCACGAGGCCCGGACCGCCATGCCCCGGGCCGGTGACATAGATCACGTCGAGGTCGTGCTTCTTGATGACGCGATTCAGATGCACGTAGATGAAATTCAGCCCCGGGGTGGTGCCCCAATGACCGAGCAGTCGCGGCTTCACGTGCTCGATCTTCAAGGGTCTCCTGAGCAACGGGTTGTCGAACAGATAGATCTGGCCAACCGAGAGATAGTTGGCCGCTCGCCAGTAGGCGTCCATCTTCTGGATGAGGTCAGTCGATAGCGGCTTGTTCATGGGCTTACTCCTCCAGATGGGCGTGCTGGCCGGTTTCGGCGCGGGCAAGCATTCCGAAAACCGCTTTTGCAATGATTACATCTTCGTCGGTACGAATGACGCGCACCTGGACGTGCCCCTGATCGGCCGAGATGACTGTCTCGCCGGCAGCGTTCCGGTTCTCGTCCAGTTGGACGTCGAGAAAGCCGAGACCCTCGCAGATGCGCGCACGGATCGCGGGGGCGTTCTCGCCGATGCCACCCGAGAAGACGAGCGTGTCCAGTCCGCCAAGCGCGGCGGCAAATGCACCGATCCACTTCCTCACCTGGTAGCAAAACAACTCAACTGCTTCGGCAGCCCGAACATCGTCCGCCTCGCGACCCAACAAATCCCGCAGGTCGGAGCTCGTTTCCGATACGCCCAGCAACCCCGATTCCTGATTCACCATCTGGTGAAACTGCTTGGCGGTCATTTGCTCGGTTTGCGCAAGGTACCAGCCCAGCCCGGGATCCAGATCGCCGGAGCGGGTGCTCATCGGCAGGCCCGCCGCGGGCGTAAAGCCCATGCTGGTATCAACGCTCTTCCCGTTGCGGACCGCCGCGAGGCTCGACCCATTTCCGAGATGACACAGGATCACCCGCCCTTTCGCAGCCTCAGCGCTGGCCAAGCGCGCGAGCTCTTCCATGAGGAACTCGTAGGACAGGCCATGAAAGCCGTAGCGCTCGACCCCATTGGCCGCAAAACGCCGGGGAATTGCCAGAGTCTTGGCGACCCGAGGCATGTCCCGATGAAATGCCGTATCGAAACATGCCACCTGTGGCAGACCCGGCATCCGCTCGTCGACCAATTCAATCATATTGATCTCGGAAGGCAGATGCTCCGGCGCATAGGCGCTGATGCGGCGCAGTTCCCGAAGAACTTCCTGCGTGATCCAATGCGGTTCACGATACCTGGCGCCACCGTTTACGACGCGGTGGCCTACTGCCGCGATCGACGAAAGACCGATCTGCTCGGCAAGCCAGTCGAGCAGGAAATCTGCCGCCAAACGATGATCGAGCTCACCGATGCCGCGATCACCTTGCTGTTTCCGGGTGGGGTCATCGAAAGTGAAATAGGTTCCCTGCAGGCCGATGCGGTCGATCTTGCCGCGCAGGTCCTTCCGGGATTGGTTGCCGTCCATCCTGTGCAATGCGAACTTGATGCTTGAAGATCCCCCGTTGATCGTCAGGATGCACGCGCCAGATGACATCAATCGAACCCCTCTTGCGCATGCAGCCGTGTGTAGGTCGTCCGCGCCGCTGAATGCACCGAAGTCATGACCCACCGGCCTTGTGCTCCGCGTGGCCATCGCCAGGCGTTGCGGTCCATTGACCGAGGTAGATCCGCAGGAAGCCGAACACCGCGCCGATCGCGATCGCGGCGTAGAGGACGATGGCGGGATCGCTTTGCAGCTTCATCGCAGTGAAGGCCGCGAGCACCGCCGCGTCGGAGCCAATCGCAGCCAGCAGCACAGCGCCCGCGGCGCCGATCTCTTGCCGCCGGTACCGGAACACGCCCCAATGGATGGTCATGTCCATGATCAGGTAGAAAAATGCGCCCAGCGACGCGATGCGGCCCAGATCGAAGAAGACCGCCAGCGCCGAAGCGATGACGACGGTGTAGATCAGCGTGTGGCGCTGGATCTGGCCCGACATGCCGAAATGGCTGTGCGGGATCAGCTTCATGTCGGTGAGCATCGCCAGCATCCGCGACACCGCGAAGACGCTGGCCAGCAGGCCCGAAGCGGTGGCCACCGCCGCGAGAAACACGGTTAGGAGGAAGCCCGCCCGGCCAAGGGCGGGCTCGGCGGCCTCGGCCAGGGAATAGTCGCGCGCGGCGATGATCCGGTCGATGGTGAGGCTCGATCCGACGCCGAAGGCCACGAGCAGATAGACGACGACGCAGAGCGCGATCGAGATCATGATGGCCCGGCCGACGTTGCGGTTCGGTTCGGTGATCTCGGCGCCGCTGTTGGTGATTGTGGTGAAGCCCTTGAAGGCGAGTATGGCCAGCGCCACCGAAGCGACGAAGCCGGTCGCGGTGAAGTCCCGGCCTGTCTCGGAGGCGGCGGCGAAGGAAAATCCGCTCGCCCACAACGCCGCGATCCCGAAGAGCGCGATGCCGCCGATCTTGAGCGTCGCCATGACCAGCGAGAACAGCCCGACCGACCGGTTGCCGGCAATGTTGACGAGGAACGCGAACAGGATCACCGTGACTGCGAGGATCGGCACGAGCGGCCCGCCCGTTACCCCGAATGGCCGCAGCACGTAGGTCGCGAAGGTGCGCGCCACCAGGCTTTCGGCGATGACCATGCTGAGCGCCATCAGTAGCGCCGCGCCGGCGGTGACCGCTCCCCGCCCATAGCACTTCTGCAGGATCATCGCGATTCCGCCCGAGGAGGGCCAGGCGTTCGACATCTTGATGTAGCTGTAGGCGCTGAGCGCGGTCACGATGGCGCCGACGATGAAGGACAGCGAAAACCAGGGTCCCGCCAATTCGGCGATCTGACCGGTCAGAGCAAAAATGCCGGCGCCGATCATCACGCCCGTGCCCATCGCGACCGCACCGTGCAAGGTGATGCTGTTTGCCTTGTACTGCCCTTGCATTCGTGGCTGGCCCGTCGACGGAGTCATAGTTTTGCGCGCTTCAACAGTTGCGCGTTGATGGCCACAACCACCGTGCTCGCGGACATCAGGATCGCGCCCACTGCGGGTGTCAGCAGTATGCCCCAGGGCGCCAGAACGCCGGCGGCAAGGGGTATGGCGAAGATGTTGTAACCCGCCGCCCACCAGAGATTCTGGATCATCTTGCGGTACGTGGCGCGGCTCAGGGTGATGATGCGGGGGATATCGCGGGGATCGGACCGCACCAGCACGATATGCCCGGCCTCGACGGCAACATCCGCGCCCGCGCCGATCGCGATCCCGATATCGGCAGTGGCCAGGGCCGGGGCGTCGTTCACGCCGTCGCCGATCATCGCGACCTTCTTGCCCTGCGCCTGAAGCTCGCGGACCTTCGAGGCCTTGTCCTCGGGGAGCACTTCCGCAAACACGGTATCGATGCCCAGCTCCCTCGCGACGGCATCGGCCACGGCCTGCGCGTCGCCGGTCAGCATGGCAACCTCGATCCCCCGTTCATGCAGCGCCGTAATGGCCTCGCGGCTCTCCTCGCGGATCGCGTCCGCCACGGTGTAGACGGCCAGGGCCTTGCCTTCGCGGACGAGATAGATGGCAGCCCGTCCACTGTCGGCCGCCGCCTTGGCCGCCTCCAGCAGCGCCTGCGGTACCTGCACATTCTCGGCCTTGAGCAGAGCCGGGCCACCCATGTGGTATTCGGTGCCGGCGATCGTCGCCGCCACCCCCTTGCCGGTGATTGCGCGGAAGCCTTCAGCGACGGGCACGTCTATGCCCTTGTCCTGTGCGGTCTTCACGATGCCCCGGGCGATCGGGTGCTCGGATTCGGCTTCAATGCCGGATGCGATCCGAAGCGCCTCGTCCTCGGCCAGCCCATCCGCGACGGACATCGCCACGACCCGGAACTCGCCAAGCGTCAACGTGCCGGTCTTGTCGAAGATCACGGTGTCGAGGTTCCTCGCCTCCTCGAGTCCGCGCCGGTCGCGCACCAGAAGCCCGTTGCGGGCGCCCAGCGTCGTCGAGATGGCCACCACCAGCGGCACGGCCAACCCAAGCGCGTGCGGGCAGGCGATCACCAGCACCGTCACCATCCGCACCACGGAGAAGTCGATCGCTGCGCCGACAGACTGCCACACCACGATGGTGATGGCCGCGGCGGCGATCGCGACGAAGGTCAGAAGCCGGGCTGCGCGATCTGCAAGGTGCTGCGCTCTGGACTTGGACTTCTGCGCATCGGCCACCAGCCGCATGATGCCGGAGAGCTTGGTCTTCTCTCCCGTGCCGGTGACCTCAACGCGCAGGGATCCCTCGCCGTTGATCGTGGCGGCGATCACCTCGTCGCCTTCCCGCTTTTTCACCGGCCTTGACTCGCCGGTGATCATGGCCTCGTTGACGTCGCTCTCTCCCTTTCGCACCACGCCGTCCGCGGGCACGCTCTCGCCTGGACGCACCAGCAGCAGGTCGCCGTTCTGCAACGCGCTGACCGCAACCTTCTCCTCGCCCCCGTCGGTGATCCGCGTCGCAATGTCCGGAAGGAGCTTCGCCAGTTCCTTCAGTGCCCCCTCGGCCTGATTGATGGACCGCATCTCGATCCAGTGGCCGAGGAGCATGATCGTGACCAGCGTGGCCAGTTCCCACCAGAGCGCAGCCGCATCGATCAGCCCGAGCTGAACGACCCAGGAGAACAGGAAGGCGACCGTGATGGCGAGAGAGATGAGGGTCATCATCCCCGGCAGTCGGGACCGAAGCTCTCGCCACGCGCCCTGCAGGAAAACCAGACCGCCGTAGATGAAGACGACCGTTGAGAGCACGGCGCCGATCCAGTCCGATCCGGGAAACGCCGGGGCCCGGTAGCCGAGAAGTTCCTGGATGTGGGCCGACCAGATGACCACCGGAACGGTGAGAGCGAATGAGAGCCAGAAGCGGTCCCGGAACATCGCGGGGGAGTGGCCCTCGTGCTTGTCATGATTCCCGTGGCCTGAATGGCCAGACGCGGGTTCTGGCCTTTCGGGTGATGCTCCTGCCGTCGCGTGGCCTTCGTGCCCCCTGCCGGTCGAGGCGGCAGACGAGGCGTCGGCGCCGGGTCCCGGCCGCTGTGCCAGTGATTTGATGTCGGCGACCTTTACGCGTGTCTCATCGTACTGCACCGTGGCGCTGTGCGCCGTATGATCCACAGAGACGCTTTCGACGCCAGGCACCTCGCCGATCCGCCGTCCCACTTCGTCCGGGCTCAACGCTGTCAGCAAGTCGCCGACGTCGATTGCGACTGTTTTCATCGTGTTCTCCTTTGGCAGGCGCCAGTACAAGTGTCAGGTGGCCGCGCGACTATTCGGCTATCTGGCGCACCAGACCGGGATAGCGGTTGAAGGCGAGCCTCTGAACCAGTGAGCCGTCCACGGTCACAATCTCCGCAGTGATGCTCCCGTCACTCGCGGTGCCGATCTCGCCGAGCCTCAGACGCGGGTTGTTAAGGTTGGTCAACTGCTGCTCCAGGAGGGCCCGGACTCGGTCCTCCGTCATCTCGTCCGGTGTGCCAAGCGGCGTTCCGAGGAGGATGCTCTGACCATTCATCATGCCGGGCATGCCCATTCCTGCCTGACCACCCCGCATCATCTGCATCATCGGGCACATCATCATGCCTGCCATCGGCATCTGACCCGTCATGCCAGAACCCGCCCCGCCCTCAGGCATTCCCTGGCCGGTCATGCCTCCCATCATGCCGGGCATCCCACCCTGACCCATCATGCGTTGCATCATCTGCATCATTTCTGGCGTCATCATGCCCATACCGGGCATGCTTCCAGGTGCAGCGGTCGCGGGCGACTCACCTGGTGGCGTCGGGAGCGCTGGTGGAGTGGCCTGCGTTTCCGCAGGGTGGTGAGCATCATGCTCCTGTGCGTCGGTTTGGGCTGCGACCGAGGTCACGGTCCCAAGAAGAAACAAACCCGCAAACAGGGCCGTCGGAAAATTTCGCGTTCTCATGTTTCGTACTCCTGGTTGATGAGGAAGATAAGACGCCACGATCACCCCCTGCTCGAACGGAGCAGACTTGCGGGGCGCGGCAGGAAAGCCGGAACCGCACTGGCATATCGGCGGTATTTCTCGCCGAATGCGGCGTCCACCTCGCGTTCCTCACTCTTGGCGAGGCGCCAATACATCACGAGCAGTATCGGCAGCATCAGACCTGTTACCAAGGTTGGCCACTGCAGGAAGAAGCCGATGATAATGAGCGCGAATCCGGCGTACTGCGGGTGCCGGACGTGGGCATAGGGTCCCGTGGTTGCGAGTTCTCCGGCGCGCTGCGCCGTGTAGAGCACGTGCCACGCTTTGGCGATCAGGATGAAGCCGCCGCCAATGAAGACGTAGCTCAGCAGATGGAACGGGCTGAAATGCGGATTCATCGACCAGCCGAACAGGGCTGGCCAAAGGTGGCCTGCATCGTGCGAGAGCGGATCGAAAGCCGGAACGGTGCTGCCGACCCAGCCTGCCAGCAGGTAGAGTGTCAGCGGGAAACCGTACATCTCGGCGAACAGGGCAACGATGAAGGCCGAAAAGGCCCCGAGCGAGCGCCAGTCGCGCGTCGTGTTCGGCTTGAAGAAGCTGAATGCGAACAGGATGAAGATGCCCGCGTTCAAGGCGGCCAGAAACCACAGGCCATAGGCGGGAACATCACCGTTCATCGCTGCCACCGCCGTGGCCACCGTGGCCTCGATGCATGAAGAAATGCATGCCGCCGCAGACCAGCAGGAACAGAAGCGGCCAGGCTCCCAGAAGGTGAACCCTGTGCTCGAAAACAAGAAAGGCGCCGGCAACGGCGAGAAACACGCAGACCGCGAGACCGGCCGGAGTTTTCAGAAACGGCTGGCGCCGATCTTCGTCTGCCTTTGGCTCGGCGGATGAGTGATCGTGATGGGTCATGACCCTGCGCCCTCGTAACGGGGGCACTTTGAAAACAGCAGCGAAGAAGCCGCGCCGATCATGCCTGCGGCGGCAGTCGATGCCAGAAACTGGCGATATGATGGATGGTTCATGACGAAACTCTCTCGGGAACGTTGCAGGGCCGGACCGGCGGGACCGGTCGGAGCAGCCCGACACGCCGGGAGAGGCGCGCGGCCGGGATGAACTTCGTCGGTAAGGCGTGCTACAACTTCAACGACCATCGCCATGCTCGTGCCTCCCGCCGAGACCGGCGGGACGAAATAGGAACAGACGCTGCCAGTGCAACAGGTTGGACCGTGGGCTTCTTGGGCATCGCCACAATCCGGTTCCGCAGTCACGGCCTGATCAATGGACGCAACATCAAGCGAAAGCGATGTTGCCGACGCGGCATGGTCGCCCATCGAAACATGGGCAAGACCTGGCGTTGAAAAGGCAAGTACCAGCAGCAGCGCCAGCCAATGCTTCAGGCCCCGTGTCAAACGATACGGATCCTTTCTGCACTGCCAAGTAATTGCCTGCGACATGGTATTTCTTGCCTCGTCCACCGGACTTTCTGCGACCCTCCATGTAGGATGGCGTCGCAACGTCCGCTCTGATCTGGATCAATTTGGCAATGATAGCAAGGATTACTCTCGAATGAAACTGCAAGCTCCATTCATCGGGCGAAACTTGGCGCATGAGCAATGACGATCGGCGCCGCCCTCCGCCTTCTGGTGGTCATGGTGCTTTGGGCCGCATGCTTTCCCCTCATCACCATTGGCCTGGACCTTGCGCCGCATCTTGCCTTTGCGGCCCTGCGCGCTGCGTTGGCAGGCGTTTGCCTGATTGCACTCGGAGCCCTCTGCCATCGTCCGGTGCCTGTCGGCGCGCGGCCCTGGTTTCTGATCGTCGTGGTCGGGCTGGGGGCGACAAGCATGGGTTTCTTCGGCATGTTCCATGCGGCCGAGTTCGTTTCGCCGGGACTCGCGACCGTCATCGCGAACGTGCAGCCGATCGTCGCCGCGGTTCTCGCGTATGTTTTCCTGGAGGAACGTCTCAAGGCGACTGGAAGGACCGGGCTGGCGGTCGGCTTGGCCGGCATCGCTGTTATCGCTTGGCCGGGCATCGCTTCAGCCCACGTCCAGGGCTACTCCCTCGGAATCGCCTACGTCGTACTTGCCGCGACTGGTGTTTCCGTGGGCAATGTCGCCATCAAGCGCCTCACCGGCCAGGTTGATCCGATTATGGCGATGGGCTTTCAGTTGCTCATCGGCGCGGTACCCTTGGCCCTCCTGTCTATGTTGACGGAGGATATCTCGATGCTGACGTGGTCGACCGAATTCGCCCTCGTCCTCGTTTCCCTTGCGGTCCTCGGATCATCGCTCGCGTTCTGGCTCTGGTTCGTGGCGCTGGAGGGAGTCGAGCTCAATCGGGCGAATGCCTTTACCTTTCTGGTGCCAATCTTCGGGCTCATTATCGGCGCGGCCTTTTTCGGTGAGCGGCTGGAGGCAGTCCAGATTTTCGGTGTCGTCCTGGTGCTGAGCGGCATCTTCCTGGTGCAGCGGAGCGCCGCTTCATCCTGACGGCGCCAACGGAAACGAGGATGGCATTGGACAGGCCATGATAAGGTGGACACCGTTCAAAGAAATTCGCCAAGCCGGGTGGTTCGGGGGCAGTAACTGAGCCGCATTTGTGGAATACTTGGCAGTATTTCGACAGCAGCCAGCGGCACATCACGGACGTGCGCTACCAACGCGAGGAGAAGCCGATGACCCCAGCGAAAAAGATCCGCGTCGCCGTCAACGGCTACGGCGTGATCGGAAAGCGTGTCGCCGACGCCGTTGCCGTGCAGGACGATATGGAGCTGGCCGGGGTTGCGGATATCAGCGCCGACTGGCGGCCACGCATGGCGACGCAGAAGGGTTACCGCCTTTTCGCAGCCACCGGTGACCATGCAGAGGCGATGCGGAACGCCGGTCTCGATGTCGCCGGGAACCTCGATGATCTGCTTGAGGCGAGTGATCTGGTGGTCGACTGCACGCCGAAGCGGATCGCGGCGGTGAACGTCGACATCTATCGACAAAGGGGCATCAAGTTCATCGTCCAGGGTGGCGAGAAGCACGATGTGACCGGACACTCCTTCGTTGCGGAATCCACCTATGCGAGTGCGCTGAACCGGGACAGCACGCGCGTCGTCTCCTGCAACACCACCTCGATCGTGAGAACCCTTACGGCATTGAAGCAGGCAGGCCTGCTGCGTCGCGCGCGCGGGACGCTGCTGCGCCGGGCGACGGACCCTTGGGAAAGTCACCTCGGCGGGATCATGAACACGCTCGTCCCCGAGCCCGAGATTCCCAGCCATCAGGGGCCGGATGCGCAGAGCGTCGACCCCGACCTCGATGTCGTCACGATGGCGGTCAAGGTGCCGGAGACCCTGGCTCATCTGCACTACTGGTCGGTGCAGTTGACCCGGCCGGCTTCCAGGGAAGAGGTGCTCGACGCCTTTGCCGCATCGTCTCGGATTGCCCTGATCCGCATGGATGCCGGGTTGACGGCCCTCAACGCGGTCAAGGAACTCATGGCCGACCTCGGCCGGCCACATGACAACCTCTACGAAGTCGCGCTTTGGTCGGACATGCTGAAGGTCCAGGGGGACGAACTGTTCTACGCCTACATGGTGGACAACCAGGCCATCGTCATTCCAGAGACGATCGACGCGATCCGGGCACTGTGCGGAGTGATCGCGAGCGCCGAAGACTCCATCGCAAGGACGGATGCGGCACTCGGGATCGGCCTGCTGACCGAAACACTGAGGCAACGATGATTCCAAGACTTTTCGATGCCCGCATCGGGCCTGACGCGCGTCCGGCCTCGGGACAGCCAGGGCTTTGGGGGCGATGAGCGATCCAGGCCCCACGTCCACGGGCCCAGTTCAGACCCTCTCGGAGCGGCTGAACCAGAATTGCTTCTGCATCACCCTCGACCGTCGGTCGCTCTGCGAGGCGCTTGAGCGCGAGGCTGGCGACCCGGAGTTCTGCGAGACCTTCATCCTACCCAAGGCGCATTTGTTCTCGAATGTGCCAGTGTTCCTCGCGGCCAGCCAGGTGGCCGAGATGCAGGAGGTGGTCGCAGCGATCGAGGCGACCGCGCGGCTCGCCGCATACAAGGCCGCCGTCCTCTCTTGGGCGCCGGAAATCTCGCAAGAGGATCATGGCCCTGTTGGCGCGTTGATGGGTTACGATTTCCATCTAGGCGAAGACGGGCCCCGGCTCATCGAGATCAATACCAACGCCGGCGGGGCATTCCTCAATGCCCTTCTTGCAAAGGCGCAGCGCAAGTGTTGCGCCGAAATGGACATGCCACTGACGCCGCACACCTTTGAGGATGCGGCGTTTCGCATGTTTCAGGACGAATGGACGCGCCAGCGGGGAGCCGGCGCCGCACGTCGGATTGCTATCGTCGACGACAGGCCAGAGGAACAGTATCTCTACCCTGAGTTCGTGCTCGTGCGGCAAGTTCTGGCCGCGCGAGGCGTGGACGCGATTATCGCGGATGCCAGTCATCTTCGCTACGAGGCGGGCCGGCTCAGCGTCGAGGGCAGGCAAATCGAGCTCGTGTATAACCGCGTCACCGACTTCGCGTTTGATCAGCCAGAGCACAGAGCGCTGCGTGAGGCCTACCGCGATGGCGCGGTGGTCGTAACGCCGAATCCGCACAACCACGCCCTTCTTGCCGACAAGCGCAACCTTTCGCTGCTCTCCGACCCGGCGATACTCGAAGGCTGGGGCGTGGAACCTAGACTTCTGGTTCAACTCAAAGCCGTCCCACGCACTGTCCTTGTCACCCCAGAGAACGCCGACGAACTTTGGAGATCGCGAAAGGACCTTTTCTTCAAGCCGACGAGCGGACATGGCGGAAAGGCAGTGTACCGCGGCGACAAGGTGACGAAAGGCGTCTGGTCACAAATTGAGCGGGGCGGCTACGTTGCCCAGACCCTGGTCCGGCCGAGCGAGCGCATGATCAAGATCGATGAGACGCCGCAGGCGCGCAAGATGGACGTTCGGCTGTATACCTACGACGGGCAAGTGCTTCTGGTGGCTGCGCGCCTCTACCAAGGCCAGACCACAAATTTCAGGACCCCAGGTGGCGGGTTCGCTCCGGTGTTTGTGGTGTAGAAGCCCAGCAATTCTCGCCATTTCGGGGCGGATGTGTCAGAGAACGTTGGATATGTGGGTCTTTCCCTCCGCCAGATTTGCAGCTAATTTCCTGACATTGCACAATTATTTTTATAGCTCTAGGAGGTGCGCCACATTGCGCCCCACATTCAAAGCGAGCTGTTGAGGAAGGCTGCTTTTGGTAGCCGAACTTTCCCGTTGAACGGCGAGCCGGGGGCGGCGAACTGGTACAGCGGATCGCAAACGTTCGAAACCGACGCAACTCAACAGTCGCAACAATGCGGAAAAAGCGGGATAGTTAGAACTATCTTCGTCGTTAGAAATGCGATCAATAGGAAGCCTCTAGTTAATGGAGGTCCCTGATGGACACCTACCGCGATATTCAATGCCACACTCGCCGGTCTTACCTTCGGTCCCGGTCACGGTGGCGGTCATTCGCGGGAACCGGTGACGTTGAACATCACCAGCCTGCAATAACCGCCCCCTCTCAGCGAGTTTGCAGAACCATCGGCACACTACCGTGCGAGGCAGCAGATACGCCGCTCCTATCGCGGCATCCGGCCGAAGGCCAATCGTGTAGTCGGCGTGGAGGACATCATGATTCGCTATGAGGTCGGCGATCTGCAGCCATCCCCGCCGCTTTCACGGCAAGCGGCGGCATTGATTTCCGCCTTCCTTGATCCTGAATACCTGCCAAGGTGCTCAGGAGTCGCCCCCAGCGGCCTCCCATTTCCAGAAGTCGGTGCCTTCGGTGTCGAGATGTTTGTTGAGTACCATCTGATGGACCTCGTCGGCGCCGTCGACGAGTCGGGCCTGGCGGGCGTATCGGTAGATCCACTCGAGAACCGTGTCCTTCGAGTATCCGCGCGCGCCGTTGATCTGGATGGCCGTGTCGGCCGCCTGGTGTAGCAGGTTGGCGACATGCACCTTGGCCATGGAGACTTCCTTGCGGGCGAAAGAGCCCCTGTCCAGCGCCCACGCGGCCTTCATCACCAGCAATCGGCCGATCTCGATCTTCATGGCGAGGTCGCCGAGCATCATCTGGATGGACTCGCGGTCGGCAAGGCGCTTGCCGAACCCGGTGCGCTCCGCGGCATAGGCGCGTGCGATCTCGACGCAACGCTTCGACAGGCCAAGCCAGCGCATGCAATGCGTCAGCCGCGCCGGGCCGAGCCGAATCTGCGTGGCCTTCAGCCCGTCGCCTTCCTTCATCAGAATGTTTTCCGCCGGTATCTCCAGCCCGTCGAAGACGAGTTCGCAGTGACCGCCATGCTCTTCGGGCCCCATGATCCCGATGCGCCGCTCGATCCGCCAGCCCGGCTGGTCGCGGTCGAAGAGGAAGGCCGTCAGTCCCTTGCGCGGGTCCTCGGAGGTCTTGGCGACGAGGATGAAATGGCGGGCCTCCTCCGCGCCGGTGATGAACCATTTGCGGCCGCGAACGACGTAGCGGTCGCCCTCGCGGGTGGCGGTGGTCTGGATCATGGACGGATCCGACCCGCCGCCCGGATGCGGCTCGGTCATGACAAATGAGGAGCGAACACTGCCATCCACGATCGGCTTGAGCCAACGCTGCTTCTGCGCCTCGGTCCCCACAGCCTCGAGGAGCATCATGTTGCCGTCGTCAGGCGCGGCGGAGTTGAAGATCAAGGGTCCGAAGATCGAACGGTTCATCGCCTCGTAGCAGACCGCCATTCCGACCTTGCCGAAGCCCTGCCCGCCCGTCTCCTGCTTTAACTGAAGACACCAAAGGCCCTGTGCCCGCGCCTGCGACCGCAGTTCGTCGGCGATATCCAGGCGGATGTTCTCGTGTGCATCGTAGTTCGCCGGATCTGCCTCGAGCGGCAGGATTCGCTGGTCGACAAACGTGGCGATGCGCGAGCGAAACTCTTCGATACGAGGTGCAATCGTGAAATCCATGAGTGATCCTCAGGCTGTGAAGGCTGATCGGCGGCCCGCCTGTCGGTAGCCATTTCCGAGCGAGCGCTCGTTTTTTAATTTGACTATGGACCGGCCGCAAGCGTTGATTTCGCCGACATCCTCGGCGACTAACATTGGACCCGAATTCACCGGGCGGGTAAGCCTCCGACATGCCGGCGCAGCGGGTTCGCTGCAGCCGCATCAGACACAAGGGAGCTCGATCTGTGAGCCAACGCATCAAGCCCGGCGCGACGGAGGGCTACACGATGGAGGCTCTGTGCGCGCGCATCGTCGAACGCCATGGCGAGCGCATACGCGTGCGCAAGCAACCCTTGGCGGTCGCCAATCTGGCACGCATCGTTGGCGCCTTTTTGCGACTGTCCAACCGGAAGGGGTTCCATGCAACGTCGCTGCGGGAACTTGCCTCGGAGGCGGGGCTCAGCATGGGTGGACTCTATTCCTACTTCGACAGCAAGGAGACGCTGCTGTTGATGGTCCTTGGCGAGGTCTCGACTACGCTGAAAGAAGTCATGGACACGGCTCCCGCAGACATTGCCCGCGATCCCCTAGCGCATCTGAAATGGGTCATCGCGACCCACGTCCATCTGACGGAAAAGATGCAGCCCTGGTTCGTCTTCGCCTACATGGAAGCGAAGTCCTTTCCGAAATCGGCAAGAAACGCGGCTGTCGACAGCGAACTCCTGGCGGAAAACGTCCTTGCCGACATCCTTGCTCGTGGCAATACATCCGGCGCCTTCGCCGTTTCGGATCCGGCGCTCACCGCGGCCCTCATCAAGCCGTTGTTGCAGGACTGGTACGTCAAGCGCGCGAAATACCGGAAGCGTGGCACGTCGATCGACCACTATGTCGAAACCATCACGCGGATGGTGGAGCTCGCCACGCGTGCCGCTTGAACAGGGACGCATGGTCGTTTCCATGGACCGAATGTCGCTCGAAGAAATCTTGCCGATGAACGTCAGTCGGCCGCTACCGGTCTCCATGAGCTGCCGGTTGCAAGCGTCGCGGCGATTGCGCGCAGCCGTCCTTCGACCGCATCCCGCAGGCGTATCGATGCGCCTTGATTGGATACGGCGATTGTCCAAACGACCATTTCGCTGCCAATTTTTCGGCCGGTGATGCGACCGGCTTCACGCATTTCGCGGCTTATCGATTCCGGCAGCAGCGCGTAGCCGACACCCTTTTCCACCAGTTCCATTGCAACCGCGGCATCCCCGACCTCCGCCAGAATCGTCAAGTCGATGCTGGCCGCCTGCGCGGCGGCATTGATGCGACGTCGCAACGGATTCTGTACCGGCGGCACGATCAGCGGCAGGCCTTCCACCTCGCTCCATCTCGCGTTCTTCGCCACCAAGGGCTGATCGGACCGTCCGAGCAGCATCAGCGGCTCGGTCGCAAGCGGCTTCACGCTGACCAGGGGAACCTGCGTCTGCGGACTTATCAGGATGCCGATGTCGATCTGGCCGAAGCCGAGCGCCTGCTCGATTTCGTGCGAAACGCCAAGCTGCAGCTGGATCGTGCTTTTCGGAAATCGTTCAATGAACCAGATGACCAGGGGCACCGCTACCGTCCTGGCCATCGAATGGGGAATGCCCACCTTGATCTCGCCGGTGGGTTCGAAGTCGGCGGACCGTATCTCGTCTATGGCATTCTCGATTCCCGAAACCAAGGCAGGCAAACGCTCCGCGAGATGCTGTCCTGCTTCCGAAAGCCGGACTCCGCGTCGCGTCCGTTCCAGCAGCTTCACGCCGGTCTCCGTTTCCAGACCGCGAATGATGCGGGTCAATGTCGGCTGGCTTACGCCGAGGGACTCGGCCGCCCGCGTCAGGTTTCCCATCTCGGCGACCCTCAGAAAACTGCGGATGACTCTGGTGTCCATGCCGGCCGGATGCGCCCCACGATGCTGCCATGCAGAATGCGTATCGATGTGATTTCAGATCATGCATATCACGCCCGCGCGGCCGGGTGTACCGTTCGCAACCCATCAAGGAGGAAGACATGGCACCCAGGCTCAAGATGCTCGAACGGTCCGAAATGACGCGGACGCAGACTTTGCTCGTCGACACATGCACCTTCAACGGGGCGCCCGATGCGTTGATCGCCAGCATATTCACGCGCAGCGAAGTCGGCCGCGTCTGGCTGCGCGCATGGAACGAAGTCCTCAACGGCGGCATCGTGCCCGTCGAGATCAAGGAGATGTGCCGCGTCCTGCTGTCGACAAGACACGAGTGCGGCTATTGCTCGACGGTGCGCTCCCGCGTCGCCGCCGCCGAAGGTCTGAGCGAAGAAAAGCTGATGGCGACGATCGAATTCGAAGACAGCCCATTGCTGTCGGAGCGGGAGAGGGCGGCGCTCAGGTTCGCCCTCCTGTTCCATGAGGGCGACGACGCACTGGATTCAGACGATGTGTTTGATGCGATCAAGCAACATTTCAGCGAGGAAGAGATTATCGAACTCGCGCTGCTGTGCGCTGAAACGGCCGGCGTCGGCAAGTTTGCGCGTGCACTTCAGGTAAGGACCTGGGATGAAGCCTGTGAGATTCAGCCAAAGCTTCGAGGCCAGTCCACCGTCGCGGTCGCAGCCGAATAACCGAGATGCACTGGAAGCCGGCCCGATAGTGATGTCGGCCGGCTTTCTTTTTGACTTGAGACTTGGCGATCAATCGGTCTTGTCGATCCGGCAGACCGACGCCCCGACCTCGGCTTCGCTGCCTTCGGCGATCATCGTCTCGAGCAGGACGCCGGCGCAGGGGGCCTCCACGTCCGACGTGACTTTCTCCGTTTCGATGGAATAGAGCACGTCGCCGGCGGCGAAACTCTCACCCTTCTTCTTGTGCCAAGTGACGAGCGTTGCCTCGTCCATGTTCATGCTCAACTTCGGAAGTTTGAGGACGACCTTCACGCGGCACGCTCCTTCATGAGTGTTCTTATTCCATCGGCGATGCGCGCGGCGTCGGGTATCATCGCCGTCTCGAGCGGCGGCGAATAGGCAATCGGCAGGTCGCGCGTGGTGATGCAGGTCACGCGCGCCCTCAGGTGCCTGAAGCCCTCGCCGGCCGCTATCGCCGCGATCTGGTTCGCCATGCTTCCCGCTTGGCGCGCCTCGTCGACAACAACCAGGCGACCCGTCTTCTTCAGGGAATCAAGAATGGTCGCTCGATCCAGTGGAAAAACCGTGCGTGGATCGACGACCTCGACGTCGATTCCCTCTTCCGCAAGTTCAGCCGCCGCGCGCAGAGCGGGTCGCTGCATTGCAGCGATGGCAACCAGCGTAACGTCCGCGCCCTCTTTGGTAACTGAAGCCTTACCCAATGGGATGAGCGTTTCCGCGTCCGGCACGTCGCCCATCTCCCCGCCTCTGCTGGCTGGTTGGAGAAAGACGACGGGGTCGTCGCAGCGGATTGCGGATTTCAACAGGCCCTTGGCGTCGCCCGAGTTGCCCGGCGTCACAACATAGAGGCCCCCGAGGCTTGCAAGGGCGGCGTGCGGATAGTCCGAATGCTGCGCCGAGTTGGACCGTCCCCCGCCGCCAACCGCCATGAAGACGATGGGAAGCCTGATCTGGCCATTCGTCATCAGCCTGAGTTTCGTGGCTTGGTTGGCGATCGCATCGAATGCCGTGTAGATGAAATTGGCATACATGAGGTGGCAGATCACCCGGTAGCCGGCGGCGGCCGCGCCAACCGCCATGCCGGCCATCACTGTTTCCGAAATCGGCGTATCGCGGACCCGTTCACGGCCAAATTTCTGCTGCAGTCCGCGCGTGTCGCCGAAAATCGACGTTCCGACGTCCTCGCCGAACAGGATGACGCGCTCGTCGCGCTCCATCTCCTCGAAAAGCGCATCGTTGATCGCGTGGATCATTCTCTTGCGGGCCATCAGCGCACCTCCAGGCTTTCGAGGCTCGAAACGTCAGGCCATGGCTCGTTCACCGCGCGATCCGCGGCATCGTCGACGGAGGCGCCGATTTCCCGGGAAATCTCTTCGATTTCCGCTTCATCGAGAACCTTCCGCGACACAAGTTCGGCGGCAAACCGTTTGATAGGATCGGCGTCGCGCCGCTCATCGACCTCTTCGTCCGTGCGGTACTTGGACTTGAGAAATCCCGCTTCGCCTTCAACGTGCCCGTGAAAGCGATAGGTTCGCGCTTCGATCAGGGTCGGACCATCACCGCTGCGCGCCCGGTCGATCGCCTCATGGGCGGCCTGCCACATCGCCGCGATGTCATTGCCGTCGACGGCGACCGAAGGCACCCCATAGGCGGCGCCCCGGTCGGCGATGTTGCCCGAAATGACCGCCTTTGTCGGAGAAAACTCGGAGTAGCCGTTGTTTTCGCATACGAGTATCAGCGGCAGTTTCCAGAGCGCCGATATGTTCAAAGCCTCGGACACCACACCTTGCGCCGACGCACCATCGCCGAAGAACGCGACGGCTACCGCTCCATTGCCGTCGAGCTGGGCGGCGAGCGCCGCGCCGGCGGCGAGGCCAATCCCGCCGCCGACGATGCCGTTGGCACCGATGATGCCTTTCGACATGTCGGCGACATGCATCGAGCCCCCCATGCCGCCGCAAATGCCGGAACTTCTCCCACGCACCTCGGCGAACATGGCGAAAAGGTCGCCGTCCTTGGCCAGATAATGGCCATGCCCACGATGGGTGCTGGTTATGTAGTCGCTGGCGGCGAGATGGGCGCAAATGCCGACCGCAACCGCCTCCTGGCCAATGTAGAGATGAACCGAGCCCGGAAGCTCGCCGGCCTTGAAATCGCTGGCCAGCCGCTCTTCGGCCTTTCGAATGAGCATCATGCGGCGGAACAACAGTTTCTGTTCCGCCGTGGGTATGTTGATCAGATTGGACATGTTGCTTTCGTCTCTCAGGCCCTCGCCCTGGACGAGGGCCAGAGGATCACCGGAAGGTCAGTGGTCGAGTCTCGCGAGCGTCTCTTCAAGCCATTCCGCCTGCACCTTGCCCATTTTGGCGAGGTGATCGACATTGGTGTAGAGGCTCATGTGGTCGATGCCACCCACCGACACCAGCTTCTTGTCCGGCGACGCGATAGCGTTGAACATCTCCACCTCGAGATCGGCGGACGTGATGTTGTCGGCGCGGGCCAACGCCACCATGACCGGGGTCTCGACGATGCGCTGGGCGTAGGGCTTCACCACATAGCTCAGCAGCCACTCGGTCGATTCGATCGTGTTCCAGTGCTCATGCAGCGGAGCTTCCTTGGCCTTGATGCCCATGAAGCCGGCATAGACGTGCGGGAAGGGCCAGGACGAGAGCTCCTTGGTCGGATCTTCCTTGGGTGACATCGGCATGTTGCCGCCCGGCTTGCCTTCGAAGCGCGCCTGCCGGTCGTCCGCGATCAGCTTCTGAAGCTCTGCGAAGCGCCGTTCGCCGTGCGTGCGCCGCATGGTCTGGAAGCCGTCGACCACCGGCACGGTCGAAATGACGAATGCGGGACGCGAATCCAGCGCCGCCGTGATGATGACGTGGCCGCCGGCATAGGAGATGCCCCAGATGCCGGTCCGCTTGTGATCGATGCCCTTCAACGTCTGGGCAAAGGAGATCGCGTTGCGATAATCCTCGATCTGCTCCCACGGATTGAGATGCTGGCGGCGGTCGCCCTCGCTCTCGCCGAAGTTGCGATAATCGAAATAGAGGGTTGCGCAGCCGATCGCATGAAACGACTTCGCATAGTGCGGCATCACCACTTCCTTGGTGTAGCACCAGCCCCCTGCCATGATGACCAGAGGCACGTCACCCGTCACGCCTTCGGGGCGGACGAGGATGCCTTTGAGCGTGTTGCCATTGCTCTTGAATTCGACTTGCTCGGCCAATTCCGGATCCTCCCTTGGCACTAGAACTATGCCGCGCAAACTGTTCGAAACGGAGCTGTCTGTCAACCGAATTTTGAACCAGTATTCACTTTGCGCGCTGGCAATCCGGGACCGAGTTTGCAAGCGATGGACCGCTGGTAGCCTGTGATCGTCGAGACTGCCGCGCGGGCCTGTCGATGGTGCTAGTTCGCGGCCGCCAGTCCGTGGTGCAGCAGGCGGCGATACGCGTCGGTGACGTGTTGGGGGAGCTGACGGACACCGCCGTCGGAGGGAACGTATCGGGCCGCGAGATAGTGGCGCGCCGCCATGAAGACATAGGCCAGCACTGGCAGTTCGCGGTCTTCGAAATCGACCAGTTCACCGGCCGATTTCGATCGCCGCAACAGGATTACGTAGGAATCCGCGAGATCGAAGAAATGGCGCCGGTAGGTCTCCGGGGCCCATACCGACGCCTCGGACTCGACCCGGATGTACCAGGGGCTCGTCGCCAGAAAGTCGAAGAAGCCGCAGAAGCCGCGGTACTCGCGCTCGAGCAGCGTTTCGGCGCCATGCGTGAAGGCGCGGACGTGGTCGATCATGGCGATCCGGACATGGTCCAGCAACTGGTCGAAGAGCTCCTGCTGCGATTCGAAATGCGTGTAGAGCGCGCCGACCGACAGGCTCGCGGCTTCCGCGATAGAGGTCACGCTCGTGGCGGCGAAGCCCCGCGCCATGACCACCCGGACGGCGGCATCCAGCAGGCGCTCGCGCGTGCCGCCCGACCGGGGACGCAGCCCGTGCGTCGCCAACTGCGACGGATCGAAATCGAAGCTCGGGGTCTGCGCGCCCGAAGCGATACCGTTGCGGATGAACTTGACGAATGTATCGGCAGCCCAATCCGGGATACCCGGTGCATCGCCGGCCGGACGGCCTCCGAATCCGAGCGCGATGTGCCCGATGGAACCGGCCAGGATCTCGGCGATGACGCGCGATTCGTCATCGGGGCATTTTCGTATCTGACCAGCGGCTTCCGCCGCATACTGGGCCTTGAGGTAGCGGTCCTCGACGCTGCCCATGTATTGCGCGTAACTGTCCGGCGCGGCGCATTCGGCATCTGTCATGACACGGAGGAAGTGCCTGTTTCGCTGCAGGAAGCGCGAGACCGCGAGGAAATTCCGGCGCTGGTCCTCGAAATAGTCACCGGTATCCCGCGCGTTCTGATCGAGGTACCGAAACAGCCGCATGCCTTCAGCGGGAAGCAGTTCGTTCAGGAAAGCCTGATGGGAGCCGAAGTAGGAGTAAAGCGTTCCCTGGGCCAGCCCGGCAGCATCAGTGATGCGCTGTACCGAGGCTTTGGTGTATCCATGCCGTGCGACGACCTTGAGCCCGGCGGAAATCAGCGCCTCGCGTCGCTCGCGCTGATTATCCTGCCGCGTCTTTTTCTTCGTCACTGTTCCCATCTGAGGTTTTTTCTTTCGCGATCAGATCGCGGACGAGATCGCGCAAGAGATTTTTCCGAACCTTGCCCGCGGCTGTATAGGGCATTTCGCTGACCACTTCCAAGCGCTCTGGAAACTTCTGCCGGGCAAGACCGCTGCTCGAGAGTGCGCGCTCCATCTCCGCGAAATCGAAATCCGCGCCGGGTTTCAGTGTCACCACCGCGCAGCAGGTCTCGCCCAGCCGATGGTGCGGCATCGCCACCACCGCCGCCACGTCGATTGCCGGATGTGCGTGCAGAATGTCCTCGATTTCCTTGGGACTGATGTTCTCGCCGCCGCGGATGATGAGGTCCTTGCTGCGGCCGGTGATGACCAGGCAGCCTTCCGGCGTCATGCGCGCGAGATCTCCGGTCAGGAAGTATCCGTCAGCATCGAATGCTGCTTCGTTGTCGTCAAAGCGGGCGTAGCCCACACAGACTTCTGGTCCGCGCGTCCTTATCTCGCCTTCTTCGCCCGGCGCCACGATCCGGCCGTCCGCGTCGGTGAGCCTGACATCGTGCGCGACCACGAAGCCTTCGGTGCTGGCGCCGAGTTCCGCCCGCGCCTTGTCCGGCACTCCGAGCGTGACGGTCGGCGCCTCGGTGCTCCCGTAGAGGCGAAAAACCGTACAGTTCTGGAGCGCGGCGTTGGCGCGGTGAACGACTTCCGGCGGCACCGGCGCGCCGCCGCTGGGAAAATAGCGCAGGCTCGGCATCGGCCGCGCGTGGTCTACGGCAAAGCGCGCCAGTTCCTGCACGAACGGGGTCGCGCCGATGGTGAACGTCACGCCATGGCGATCGATAAGATCGGCTGCCACGGCTACGTCCCAGATGTCCATCAGCACGACGCGGCATCCCAGCGTGACGGGAAGCTGAATTCCGTACAGATACCCCGTAATATGGCCGAGCGGCGACGGCATCAAAACCACGTCGTCGGAACCAAGTGTGAGGAAGCGAGCGAAGTTCCTCACCTCCGCGCCGATCGTGTTGTGCGTGTGCAGCACGCCTTTCGCCCGACCCGTCGTGCCCGACGTGTACATCAGAAGCTTGATGTCGTTGGCGTCGACGTCCGCAATTTCTGGGAGACCTGTGGGGTCGGCCAGGAGCATCTCGAAAGAGGTGCGATCGCTTTCGTTCAGCGGACGGACGAGAACTGTTTCGGGCCGGTCGCTCCACGCGCCCTCGATGCGCGACACCATCGCCTCATAGTCGAAGCGGCGGAAACTTTGCGGAACGAACAGGACGCGTGACCTGGCGTCGGCCACGATGTGCTGCACCTCGGCGTCGCGATAGATCTGAACGATCGGATTGCAGACCAGACCGCCATAGGCGCAGGCAAGTTCGATGATGATTGCCTCATGCCAGTTGGGCAGCTGGAAGCTGACGACGTCGCCAGGCACAAGCCCGCGCCTCTGAAGGGCGCTCAAGAGCCTCAGCGCCATCATCCGGCAGTCCGCCACGCTGAGCGACTTGTCCCCATCGATGACGAGGACCGTGCGGGGATCTGATCTCCACAGCCGTTCGAGATGTTGGGCCAGTGTGGAGCCGTCCCACTCTCCCGAAGCCATGCGCTCGACAACAATCGCTTCGGTCAGGCGTGTCTTCCATCGAGCGTTCATCGAAGGCAACTCCATTGGAGGACCGGCAAACTGCCGACCGGATGTTCCTTTGGCGCGAAGATCATTGTGAACTGCCAGCCGTCTGCCGTCCTCGTGGCGCGGTCTCCTGGCAGGGCGCGGGCAGCACAATCCCGTTGCTCACTCGCGCAGCCGAAACGACTAGCGGTTGAAGCAGAAGCGATGGATTTTCCGTCACGAATGCCTCCTGCGACCTGACGCTTCGGACCCGGTCAGACGAAAAACAGAACGATGGATGGGAACATCACGATCAGCGCCACGGTGAGCAGCATCACCACAGCGAACGGGAACGCTCCGATGAAAACGTCCCCCAGCGTGACGCCGTAATCGGACAGCGTGCTTCGAACGACGAAACACGAGATTCCGAAAGGCGGCGTCAGCAGCCCGATCTCCGTCGCAAGTACGGCGACGATTCCGAACCACACCAGACTGACATCGAAGGGAGCCAGAAGCGGAAGGAAAAGCGGAACGGTGATCAGGATGATCGAAACCGAGTCGATGATCGTTCCAAGGATCAGCGCCAGCGCGATGAACACCAGAAGGATGACGACGTAGCTTGCATCGAGATCGCGCACCATGTCGCCGATCTGCGTGGGCAGCCCCGATATCCCGAGCATCCGGCTGTACATCGTCGCGGAGATCACGATGAACAGGATCGACGCCGTGATGTAGCCGGTTTCGATCAGGATCGCCCAAAAGCCGCGCAGCGTAAGCCGGCGCTTCAGCAATGCCGCCACCAGCGCCAGAGCTGCGCCCACCGCGCCGGCCTCGGTCGGCGTGAACACACCGCCGTAAATCCCGCCGAGAACGGCAAAGACCAGCATCACGACCGGCGCGATCTTCCATACCAGTTCAAGCCCGGTGAGATTGTCGTTGGTGTCGATCGCCGCGGCCTTCTGCGGATCGGAGATGACGTATCGCGGAAAGAACTTGGCGGTCAGGAATATTCCCAACGAGAACAGGAAGGCCAGCAGCAGGCCAGGGCCGATGCCTGCGAGAAACATCGCGCCGACCGATTGCTCGGCGATAAGCGCATAGACGATGAGGAGGACGCTTGGCGGGATTAGCATACCGAGCACGGAGCTCCCGGCGACGACCCCGACTGCGAACCTCTTGTTGTAGCCGAACTGCAGCATCTCAGGCACGGCAATGCGCGAGAACACGGCCGCGGACGCGATCGTCACGCCGGTTATCGCGGCAAAAACCGTGTTCGCGGCAACCGTCGCGATACCCAATCCGCCGGCATATCGCCTCAACAACTGGTTGGCGACGATGTAACTGTCCCTGCCGAGATCGGCGGCGCTGACCAGCATTCCCATCAGCACGAACAGCGGCACCACACCGAAAATATAGTCGGCGATGCCCTGTGTGGCGGCCTGCGTCAGCATCAGCGTCGCAATGGTGAAGTTGCCCTTGATCAGCCAGACCCCCACGAACGACGTCAACGCGAGAACGAAGGGGACATGTATGCCGGCGTAGATCAAGGCGAGCATCACCAGGACGGAGACGATGCCGATCTCTATTGGACTCATCGCAGTCTGTGTCCTGGGCGTTGTCTTTTGATCAAATGCTGCTGCGGTCGTCGAACAACGCGCGCAGCGCGGCAAGGAAAAGCTGTATTCCGGTAAGGACCACGCCGATCGCTACCACCACCTTCGTCGGCCACACCGGGAAGGTGAACAGTCCCACGGTACCGACGTAGTATCCGCGCTCGTAATCGACGGGGATCGCGGGAATGATCCCATATGCCAGTATGGCCATCAGAGACAGACCGGTCAGCGCCGCTATGAAGTCGATGGAGCGCGCGATCTTCGGGCGCCGCGTCCGCAACATCGCTATGACGCTGTCGGCGCGCGTTATCCTGTCATTCGCGGTCGCGTCCGCCAGCTGGGCGAACACGATCGCGACAATGGATATCTCGACGATCTCGGCAACGCCGGCAATCGGAGCGTTGAGAAGATAGCGGCACGCCACGTCGGCGCAGATCAGGCACATCAAACCGAACGTCAGCAGGGATCCGAGCGCGTTGAACGCGCCCGAAACACTGTTGATGAAAGTGACAACGGGACCGCGCGGACGCGATGCCGTTGTCATTTCCGGGGCAGGTTCGGCCAATGGCCTATTCCTTGTCCCACTCGCGCGCGATCTCCTGATCGTTCGCCCGCAGCATGTCCATGTACATCGTCAGGATCTTCGAACCCGGCTTCCCGGCCTTGTCGGCCGCTTCGGCCCACTCCTGCGCGATGTTCGGCATTCCCGCCGCCATCTCCTGGCGCTGCTCCTGCGTGTACTGGACGATCGTGCCGCCGTTGGCCTTGTAGGTTTCCAGAGACGCATCCGCCGCCGCAACGACGTAGTCGGCCAGGGCGGTTCCGTAGCCCGCGGTCGCCTCCTCGATTGCCTCCTTCACGGGCTCGGGAAGAGTTTCCCAATAGGTCTCGTTTGCCGCGATAGCGAACGACGTGACGGCTCCCATGTCGGCTTTGATGAAGTACGGCGCGACTTCGTAGAGCTTGAAACCGGCTGCGGCTTCCGCCCAAACGGACGAGCATTCCGCGATACCGGTCTGCATGGCGTTGTAAAAATCACCGAGATTGCTGTTGACGCCAACCCCGCCGACGCCCTTGAAATAGAGCAGATTGGTACCTGCACCGGCGATCTTGACCCCGTCGAAGTCTTTCGGATTAGGCTTGTTGGTCTTGCAGACGGCCTCGTAATTGTCGACGGAACCGGCCGGCCCGATATAGTGCACACCCAGATCCGACCACTCCTGGGTGAACTCCGGAACTTCCTCGGCGATCTTGGCCATCGCGCGCGTGACGAGATGCAAGTCGCCGGTCGCGAAGGGGGTCACGAATGAAACGGCGTGCAACGGCAGCTTGTCGACGTGGAATGCCGGCACCACGATCGCGAGATCGGCGACACCGCTGGAAACGGCGTCGAGCTCGCCGCGCGGCTTGACGACCGTGCCGCTGAAACCCTTGTTCCAGTTGATGACGTAATCGCCCTTCTCCGCCAGCGCCTTGTCGACCTGCGGAATGAAGTACTCTTCGAAAATCTTGACCCACGAAGCAGTCGGCGCGTAGCCGGAAACCGCCGTGAGGTTGATTGTCTCAGCTGCGGTCGCGAAACCCGCACCCGTCGAAAGCACGGCGGCAAGAGCCGCGGCCGAAACGGTCGTCCTCATAGAGATAGTCATGCATTCCTCCCAATGTTGATCCTAGTCATGTGCGGCGCAGAGGTCTGCACCGAAAACACACTGCGCCGACGTCCCGATGCGCTTCGATGGAAGTCATCTTGAAAGTCCGGACGCGGGCCTCCCGCCTGCATTTGTCCGCTGCCATGTCGCGTTCGCAAAACGCATCTGGCGCTTTTCACGACCGCCAGATCGAAGCGACAACGGCTCCAAACCCTCCCCTATACACTGCATCCGTTCTACTGAATTTTGAACCATTATTCTAGTGCCAATGTTCCAGTTTCGATGCCCTGTTCCAGGCAGCTACGAAGGAAGCGCTCACCCGCCCGCGACACCGAGGGTATCCACGAACCAGTCGCGGGCGATCGCCGCCGCCTTCTCGACTTTCGACTTGTCGGAATAGAGCGTCATGTGGGTCGTATGCGGCAGGATTTCGAGCTTCTTCTTCGGAGTCGGAATCGCGTTGAACGCGTTGATCTCGAGATCCCAGAGCGTCAGGTCGTCACCCTCCGCAACGATCATCAATGTCGGGACATTGTAGATGCGCTTCACGAAGGAGCCGACGTCGTAGTTCAACAGGAGATCGACGGACTCCACGGTGCTTCGATTTTCGTAAAGCGGCGCTTCGCTCGCCTTGATCTTGAGAAAGGTTTCGACTGTCTCCGGAAACGGCCAGGACGAGACTTCCGACTCCGAGTCCGCTGTGGCATGGGGGAGATAGAGCCGCTTGCCCGGTTCCTCGTACCGGAGCTTGCGGTCGGCCAGGATCAAGTCCCAGAGCCTGCGATACTCCATCGTTCCGTGCGCGCGGCGCATGTTTTCATATCCGTCGACAACCGGAATCTGGCTGACGATCGATTTCACCCGGGGATCCGTGGCTGCCAGAACCAATGCGTGACCGCCTGAGTAGGATATGCCCCACACGCCGATGCGGTCGGCATCGACGCTCTCGTGTCGCTCGAGGAAGCTGATGGCGTTCTGGTAGTCGCGTATCTGCGCCCATGGATCGAGGTGCTGGCGGTTGTCGCCGTCCGACACGCCAAGATTTCGATAGTCGAAGATCAGGGCATTGATACCAGCCTCCGCAAACGCCTTTGCATAAGTCGGCATGACGATTTCGCGCACGTAACACCAGCCGCCGGCCAGTACGACCGTTGGCGATTTCTTCGGGCTGTCCGCGAGGAACAACCAGCCCCGGCAGGTTACCCCCTCCGACTCAAACTCGACATCGACACGCTTGGTCATTCGTCCTCCCCGACGCTTGCAAATTCGGCTCTCACACACCGTGCAGGACAGCGTTTCAGGCTGCCGCAATCGATTGCATTGGATTGTTGCGCTCTCGCCGCGCTTTGTCAATCGATTGCATGCAGAGATAATCCGGATTATGCATGGACCAACCGCAGCGCAGCCCGAGTTCGGGATGCCGTCGATCATGAACCGTGGGATTGCACCCGATGGCTCGCGTGAACATGCGCGAATTGGCACGTTCCCTCGGGGTCGACCGCTCGACGATTTCGCGCGCGCTCAGCACCGACAAGTCGCATCTGGTCGGCAAGGAGACGCGAGAGATCATTCGCAAGGCAGCCGAGGCTGCCGGCTACCGGCCGAACCTCACGGCCGCAACGCTGCGCCGTGGAAGCTCCAACACAATCGGCATTCTTGTGTCCGATCTGGAGAACGAGACCTTCATCACGGTGATCAGACGCGTCGTCGCGGAACTGGGCACGCCGGGGCAGCACCCCTTCACTCCGCTGATCGGTGAGACGCGCGATTCCCACCAGACCAGCCGCGAATTGCTCGATCAGTTCATCTCGCGACGCGTCGACGCGATCATCTCGCTCGCCTCGAGCGATACGGATGCGGAAATCCTGAGCGATGCGACGCGATACGTGCCGGTGATACTCGCCATTCGCAAGATCAATGGGATCAAATTGCCCACGGCAACGTGCGATGACGAAGCCGGAGGGGCCATGGTCGCCGAACATTTCGCGGAACGGGGTCACAAGGTCGTTTGCCAGATCAAGGGCCCCACGATTTCCGCGACGTTCGTCGATCGCGCGCTTGGATTCTCCAAAGCATGCGCGCGACTCGGCGTCCTTGAATGCGAACCCGAAATCGTCGCGCCGAATGCGACCACGGCCGCGGGACGAAAAGTCGGAGAGCAGGTGCTTTCGATGCGCCCGCGCCCTACCGCGGTTTTCGCCCACAATGATGCCCTGGCGCTGGGAATGCTGGAAACCATGCGGTCGGCCGGCCTGTCGTGCCCGGAGGACATCGCGCTCGCGGGATACAACAACACCCGGATCTCGCAACTTCTGTCCACACCGCTGACGACGGTTGATTATCCCGTCGAAGAGGTAAGCATTCACGCCGGCCAGGCGACCAAATCGCTTATCGCCGACCCAACGAATGAATGGTCGAGCCGGACGTTCGAGCCCAGACTGATCGTTCGAGGATCCACCTGATCCTATCGCCCCAGCCCCATCCAGTTGGCGATGTTGTTTCTCTGCACGGCCGACGAACCACCGATGATCGGAAGCAGCAGCACATCGCGCACATAGCGTTCCACGTCGAAATCCTTCACGTAGCCGTAGGCGCCGAGGATTTCCTGGCTGTCGAGGACAATGGATTTCGCGGCTTCCGTGACGAAGAGCTTCGTCATCGAGGTTTCGATGCCGCAGCGCTCTCCACGGTCGGCCATGGCGGAAGCGTTGTACATCATCAGTCTGGCAGCCATCAGCCGTGTATGCATATCGGCGAGCTTGTGGCGGATGGCCTGGTAGTGGGAGATCGCCTTGCCGAACTGCTTGCGCTCGTTGGCGTAGGTCCAGGCATCATCGACGGCGGCCGAGGCGATCCCGACGCCCATCGCGGCCACTTCCAGTTTCTCGACGTCGAGCCCCGCACCTGTCAGCATCTGCCAGCCACGGTTCCAGGCGTCCGGACCGCCCACGAGGTTGGAGGAGGGAACCCGGACATCCATGAAGCTCACGTCGGTCGTCGCGGCGCCTTTCATGCCCATCGAACCGATCCGCGAGATCGCCACGCCGGGCGTCTGCGGCGGGATGAGCACGAAAGACAGGTTGCCGTAGCGCTGGTCGGCCGGGCCGCTGCGAACCAGGGTATAGATGTAATCGCAGAACTCGCTGCCGGAGCAGAACCGCTTGTGCCCGTTGACGACCAGCATGTCGCCATCGCGCACCGCCGTCGTTCTCACGCTTGCCAGATCCGCGCCGACGTCGGGCTCCGTCCAGCCATAGGCGAACAGCATTTTTCCGGCGGCGATCAGAGGCAGCAGTTCAGATTTCTGTGCTTCGGATCCGCATTCCAGGATGTTCATCCCGGCGTAGCAGGCAGCCATGATGTAGGGCACCGACACCGCCAGGCTGCGGCGCGAGAGTTCCTCGATGACGATCATCGTCGCCGTGATATCCCGCCCCGCGCCGCCGTACTCTTCCGGGATCGTCAGTCCCATGACGCCCAGCGCCGCGAGCTCGTCGAATACATCCCGGGGGAAGACGTTCTCCTGATCCCAGCGCGCAGCTTCGGATCGCGGCATGTGCGCGTCGACGAACTTCCGCATGGTGTCGCGCAGCATGCGAATGTGGTCGGGTTCCGCGAAATTCATTCCAGCTCTTCCCAGTTGCCTGTCCGCAATCCCGAGCGAACATCCGGAAGCGAGCAATGGAAGTCAAGAAAAATGAAACATGAACCACTGTTCATTTTCTGATTTGATCGAGCGGGAGCAGGCTTTCGGCTAGGGCGTGGTCTGCTCGGGGCCGATCCCTTTTCTCAGTATCGAAACGAAGGCGTCGACGATCTCATTGCGGCGGGTTTCGTCGGCGCCGCCCCGCAGCACCAGATTGCGGTAGAGGTAGTCGCGGGCGCCCATCAGTACGTAGATCAGGACGTCGCGCTCGACGTCTGTGAGCGCGCGGATCTGGTGTTCGGCGCGCGCGCGCTCGAGGACTTTGAGGTATTTTCGGGCAAGGTTTTCGTAGTGCGTCCGGGTTGCCTCGGGCGATACCGAGTCCGACTCGTAGAGAATCCGGAAGAACCCGGTATTCTTGGTCAAATAGTCGAAGAAGGCGGAGAGCCCCCGCCGTTCCACGTCGAAGTAATCCCGCGAGCCATGAACGGCCTTCGAGACATAGGCGATCATCTCCTCGCCAACAGCCGGCAGCAACTGATCGAACAAATCCTGCCGCGAGTCGAAATAGAGATAGAATGTCCCCTGCGCCAGACCGCACCGTTCGGTGATCCGTCCTATGCTGGCGTTCGAATATCCGTGCTTTCCGACAACATAGGCTGCCGCCTGGAACAAGCCTTTGCGATTCGCATCGGCTTTTTCCGGGCGTCGAAGTTTCCTTTTTCCGGCGACGGCCATATCAGCTTCCCGATCCGATCGAACTCACACCGGTTGAACTGAAGCCTCCCCTGCTCGGAATTGAAAAGGGCACATCGTGCTTTTCCACCTGAATCCAGGCAATCTCGCGCCGCACCGTGTTCTCCGACACATGACGCGCTTCAGGTGCCGGTGAAGGCAGGGCTTCGTTTTTCCCGAAACGCGTTCACCGCTTCCTGATGGTCGTTGGACAGGTTCGACATCTGTTCATAGGCGATGCCGGCATCGAAGTGCGAATGGAAGATCGCCTTCAGCGGCAAGTTGGTGGTGACCTTGGTCCAGTTGAGCGCCTTTGTCGGGGCGGATGCCAACCGGTCGGCCAGCGCGTCGACCGCGGCATCGAGTTCCTCCGGCTTCACGACGTCGGTAATGAGGCCTATGCGTTCGGCTTCGACGGCGTTGATCATGTCTCCGGTAAACAGGAACTTCTTGGCTTTGGCGTAGCCAAGTATCTGCGGCCAGATCAAAGCGCCACCGTCGCCCGCCACGAGACCCACGGAAACATGGGGGTCGCCTATCCGCGCATTCTCCTGCGCGATGATGACGTCGCAAAGCAGCGCAAGCGAGGCGCCCAGTCCGGCGGCGTGGCCGTTCAACCGGCAGATGAGCGGCTTGTCGAGATCGAGTTGGCTGAAGACGATCTCCTTGGCTTCGCGGGCGGTCTGCTCGAAAGACACCGGGTCGTCGATGGCGTCCTGCATCCAGTCGATGTCACCGCCGCCGCAAAACGCTTTGCCGCGGCCGGTCAGAACGATAATTTTGGCGTCTTCGTCCCGCCGCACATCCACGAAAATGCGAGAGAGTTCCTCGTGCAGGACTGCGTTTACGGCGTTATAGGCCTCGGGGCGATCGAGAATGATCGTGAGTATGGACCCCCGCCGCTCGACCGCGATTGTCTTGTAGCCGTCGTAGCTTCGCATCGAGCCCCTCCGCTCCGGGAATGCATCCGGTCAGAAAATGAATTCCGGTTCACAAATCATAAACGAAAGACGATGGCAAGCCGCGCAATCGTGCGGTGCCATTCAGCGTTTTGCATCTCCATGGTCCGGCCGGAGGGCTGCCAGCGCGAAAAAGTCCTCTTGCCCGAGACCGGCCTCGACCGCGGCCTCATACCGCTCCCGGATCGTCAGGAACAGCTCGGTCGGAGCACCGCCCTCGTTCGCCGCTTCGAGAACGAGGTCCAGATCCTTCATCATCTGTGTCAGGCCGAAGGCCGGTGTGAAATCGCCGGTGACGACCATGTCCTTCTTGTATCCCAGGAGCGGCGAGGCAACCACGCTCTGCATGATGGCGTCCATCATGGTCTCCGTCGACAGATTGCCTGCCCGACCCAGTGCGAGCGCCTCCGCCAAAAGAGCCGAACTGGCTGCCACCATCGAGTTGATGACCAGCTTGAGATAGCGGCCCTCATCCCCTTCTCCGACGTGCATCATGCGGTTGGAAAAGCTGCGGAACACTGCTTCGCAACGGTCGAACGCGGGTCTGGGTCCGGAGGCCAGCACGGTCAGCGAACCGGACGCCGCGGTCGCCGTGCTGCCCGATATCGGGGCCCGGAGGTAGTCGCAACCCCTCGCCGATAGGGCGGCGGCGACTTCCCGCGATATTGAAGGTGAGACGGTACTCATTTCCACCACGGTATGTCGGTCCGAGACCGATCGGGCGAGACCCTCGACGGGATCGAGCATTACGGTCCGAAGGACCGCGTCGTCGGGAAGCGTGAGGAAGATGAGATCGACCTGCTGCGCCAAGTCATCCACGGAGGCGACCGGCACGCCGCCCGCCGCAACAGCTGCGGCACGATTTTCGGCGCGCGGTTCGACGAGCTTTACCGAATGTCCGGCAGCAAGCGCGCGGAGACACATCGCGCTGCCCATCTTGCCGATTCCGATCCATCCTATCGTCAATCTCTCGGTCATTCTCGTTGCCTCATGTTATCTGCGTCGCCATCAGCCGCGTCGTTCGCGCGTAAGAGTCCAAACCACAAGGAATCCGTCCTCATGCATTTCATCGTCCATTGCCTTGACCGCCCCGGGGCGCTCGACCTTCGCCTGGCCAACTATGATGCACACAAGGCGTATCTCGCTTCCAATCCCGTCACCATGCTGGTTTCCGGCCCGCTGCTTGCCGATGACAACGAGACGATGATCGGTTCGTTTTTCCTGGTGGAAGCGGAATCCCGGCAGGACGTTGAGCGCTTCAACAAGGCAGACCCCTTCTTCGCCGCGGATCTTTGGGCCGAAGTGAGGATCCATCCGTTCTCCAAACGCGTCGACAATCGATAGCCATACAGCACCGCGTTCATCGGCCGGTCAGCGCCAGGCCGATCCCGGTGACCACCAGACCAAGCGCCGTCACCTCGCGAATACCGAAAGGTTCTCCGAGCACGTAGGCCGCGGACACCGTGCCGATGACTGGAATGAGCATCGTTCCAAGCGATGCCATGGTTGGAGGCAGCCGCCGCAACGCGGCAAACCAGCAAAAATAGCAGAGAGCCATTGCCACGATCGACATGTAAAGCCATGACCACAGCGCCATCGGACTGAGCGCGTAAGTCTCCGGCTGCTCTACGAATACGCCGATCAGCAGCATCGGCACGGAGCCGAGCACGAGCTGCCACGCCGTTCCGCTGATCGGCGCGACACCGACCGGCGGCCGCACGGCGATGGTGCTGATCGCGAACATCACGGCCGCCGAAAACGCGCAGACGATTCCAAGCAGTTTGTCGTCGTCCAATTCGACGCCACGCCCAGCCAGCACCACCGAAATGCCCCCCATGCCGAGAACCAGCGCCAGTACTCCGCTGATCCGGGGCTTCGTGCCGTTGATCGGCCAGGCAAGCACTGTCGCCCAGATCGGCATGGTGTAGATGATCATGGCGGCCTCACCGACGGACAGCCAGCTCATGGCAAGGCTCGCCAACCCCATCCACGCCGTGACGTTGAACAGCGAAGCGACGATCATTCGTAGACGCGAGCCTGCGGGAACACCGAGGTTCTCGCCCTGGAAACGGGCGAGAATGGCAATACCCAGTCCTGCGATCAGTCCGCTGCTGCCACGGGCGAACAGAGGCGGCCATTCGGCAAGCAGGACCTTCATCACCGGCCAGTTGATCCCCCATCCCAGTATCGTAATCAGCAGGAGCCCCACGCCGACAAAGTGCGACCCGCGGGCGTCGTGCTGCCTGCCAGCTGACGCCTTGATCGAAGCCTCCGGGATTTCGGACATAAATGGGGTTTCCTGAAATGACTGCGGCAAATTTGCTGAAGTGATGCTGGCGATGCCCGCGCCGGAAAGTCCGTGCAGGCATCGTCAAGGCCAGCCCGGCCTGACTGTCCGTCGCCGACACGTTAATGAACGGTGTGTCATTGTTCATGTCGGTGCGCAAAAAAGAACTGCACCTAGTCCAATTCCACCCACTCACCGTCGACCTTCAAGCGGTGTTTCACCAGGCCGGGCTTCAGAATCACTTCGACGAAGCACCCCTTCGCGGCGGCGAGAATGAGCCTCGTCTTGTCCTCGACGGTGGCTTCGCCGCGGATGTCGACGTCGAGAACGAAGCCCAGCCCCTTGCTCTCGTAAGGGTGCTTCATGCTCTCCATCTCGGCTTGCCACTCCGCCCGACAGAAGACGTCGAATGTCGTCACGTTGATGCCGAGACGGCGCGAGAATGCCCTTATCTGCGTCATCAGGCACGTCGTCAGTCCGCTGACGAAGTAGGAAAGCGGGTACGGCGCGGTTCCGTCACCACCATGGTAGGCTCCCTCGTCCGATGGCAGGAACGCAGTGTGCGGGGCCGCGCCACGCAGATGCACCGTGCAATCATTGCGGAACTTCGCATTGTTCGTACCTTCCGATTCAAGCAGCACGTCAAATTTCATCATAGGCATCGCCTTCCGGGTTGCTGTGGTTTGGATTGAACGTCCCCATGCGTACAGGACAGAAGCCGCAGCATGAAATGGATTTTGGCAAGAGACCACATGGGATGAGCGCTTGCGAGGAGCTTCTGTGAAGCGGCGGCGTTGTTTGATACCTCCACCTACCGCGGAATCGGTGACTTGTGGCGCCGATCGATATTTGGACCCCGACCCGCTCGAGATGGCATAGGCACGTTGGCGGCGGGCGGCCGGGATCGCTCTGACGATGCCGCGCGCCTGGCATGCCGGGAAGCTGCAGTCGCGCGAGATTTCGGATGCGGATCTGGAGGCCGCCTTCGATGCCGTTCCCTTGAAGCTTCGGCCGAAGACGATCGCCTATCTGAGGGAAGCCGCAGTGACAGAGCGGCCATTGTCACGCGCCGTTCCGACCGCCGCCGAACTGGCACGCGACGTCACATCGATCGATTGGCCGGGTATCGTGAGTGACCGCATCGGGCACTAGGCGTCGGGCTACTTCGATCAGGGTCAGGCCCTCCGGGCCCGCGTGCAGGCTCGCCCTGCCTACGCGGCGTGGCGCATTTCGCCATCCACGACCAGACGCCGGAGATCGCCGGGCTCGAGGGCTTCGCGCGGAGCGCGGCGGACCTGCCCTCCGCGGATCTGGTTCGGAGAACGGCAGTCTGCGGCTTTCGACACGGTGGACACGGATGGCGCGGGCGCTGCTTCCCGGGATGACTTCGTCCGGGTGATGAGCGGATCCGGCGCGATACCCGGAACCGGTCCCGACGGAATGCAGTACATGGAGTTCCACAACGCGCTGTTCGATCTCTACGACCGGGAGAGCGATGACGGCATCGGCGAAGCCGAGTACGCCGTCATGAGCAGGAGCCGTCTGATCGGCGGGTCCGCCACCGTGCCACTGACCAATGCGGAACCAGGCGCAGGCTCGGCGCTGACATCCGGCTCCACGGGAGCCGCCGGCACAGACGCGACAGCCGGCGATACGAGGACCGAGGTGCCGTCCGCCGACTGACCGTGCATTTCTCGGCGCAGGCATCAATTGTGGTTGTGATCGCGAAGTTTATCGTTGCGTCTGGATTGCAAGGTCTGGCCGTGGCCGCCTTCCCTCATGGCCATATTCGGGTTTGTGCAGATTATTCCGCCGTTGGCCATGCCGCGATACCCATTCTCGTAGCCGTGAAGGACGTCTTAATCTTGGAGTTACGCGGTTGAGCTCGAAACGCTTGCCGCCTCGCCGGCTGCAGTCCGCATCAATTCGGTGGGTGTCGCCTGACCGCGTTCAAAAAACGTGACATCGGCGGCGAGGGTAGCCAGCGGGATCGCCATGCCGCCGATATTTTCAGTGGGTGGTCCGGCGTGTTTGGCACGACCCGGAATTTCTGCAGGAAGGTCTGTGTCCGCGAGTAGGTCGAGGATGCCACACCCAGGGCATTGGTGTTCTCGATGATCCCAGCGACCATCGGGAAATTGTCGATGATGTGCAGATGCACGTGGCCGCTGTCGACACCGAACACCATTCGCACCAACCGCTCGACCATCGGAGCCGACAGGTCGGGGACGACGATCGGGTATTGCCGCAATTGCCGTTCGTCGACCGTTCCTTCCCGAAGGAGCGGATGGTCCTTGCGGCAGAAGATCCGCCCCACGAAATCCGGCAGGTGCTCAAGGGAGAAACCCTGCTCGCGGCTGAGTTCCTCGGTCGGGCCGACGAGAATGTCGATATCGCCCTGGCCCAGAAGCGCCATCGACCGCTGGGTCGAACCGGCCTGAACGTGTGATCTGAACTGCGCAGGCTCGCGCAGCAATGTCCGGATCGCACGGTTGAGCAATCCTTCCAGCGATGGCGGGGCAACGCCGATGCGCAGAATGGCGCTCCGCTCGCCGCGCCCCGTCGCCGTATCGGCGGCCAGTCGATCCATGTCCGAGACGATGCGCGCGGCGCGATCGATGAAATCCCGCCCGGCCTCCGTCACCGTCGCGCCGCGCGCGCGGCGGTCGAACAGTGCGTAGCCCAGGTCCTGTTCCACCCAGGCCACGGATTTGGTGACGCTGGACTGGCTGACGTTCAGCTCGGCGGCGGCCGCGGTGAACGACCCCATGCGATAGACCGTGACGACGTGGCGAAGGTGGTTGAGGTTCATGAGCTATTCCATCCGGGAATATCTCTAGAATATTCGGAAATTGCGTTATCCCGCAACAGTGGCAAATTCGTCTCCGACAGGGCCGACCGCCGGGAGGAGAACGGATGCCGAAGCCGATTGTCGCCGGGGTGGGCATGATCAAGTTCGCCAAGCCCGGCGCTTCCAGAACATACAACGAAATGGCCGCCGAGGCAGTCCGCGACGCGCTCGCGGATGCCGGGATCGGCTACGAGGCAGTCCAGCAGGTCTATGCGGGCTACGTCTATGGCGACAGCACGAGCGGCCAGCGCGCCGTCTACGACGTCGGCATGACCGGCGTGCCGGTCGTCAACGTCAACAACAATTGCTCCTCCGGATCGACCGCTCTGTGGCTCGCACGCCAGGCTGTCGAAAGCGGCGCGGTCGACTGCGCCCTGGCGCTCGGGTTCGAGGAGATGCGGCCCGGCGCGCTGGGCACACATTTCAACGACCGGCCAAGTCCGTTCCAGCTCTTCGACGAAGCCACCGACCGGATCGTCGGCCATGGCGAGGTGCCGCTGGCACTGCGCTATTTCGGCGGTGCCGGCCTGTCCTACATGGAAAAGCACGGCGCGACGCTCGAGGATTTCGCAAAGATCAGGGCAAAGGCCAGCCGCCACGCGGTGCGCAATCCACTCGCGGTCTTCAGCAAGGAAGTGTCGGTCGAGGATGTGATGCACAGCCCCGTGGTGTGGCCTGGCGTCATGCACCGACTGATGGCATGTCCCCCGACCTGCGGTGCCGCCGCTGCGATCATCTGTTCCGAGAGCTATGCCCGCAAGCATGGACTGGACGATGGCGTACGCATCGTTGCACAGGAAATGCGCACCGACTTCTCCTCGACGTTCGAGGGCGACGACATGATGCGCGTCGTCGGCTACGACATGACGGTCCAGACGGCGAACGCGGTCTACGAGAGCGCCGGGATCGGGCCGCGGGACGTGCAGGTGGTCGAACTGCACGACTGCTTCGCCCAGAACGAGCTGATCACCTACGAGGGGCTCGGCCTGTGCCCGGAGGGCGGTGCGCAGAAGTTCATCGACGACGGCGACAACACCTATGGCGGCCAGGTCGTCACCAACCCGTCTGGCGGGCTCCTGTCCAAGGGCCACCCGCTCGGCGCGACAGGTCTCGCTCAGTGCTACGAACTGACGCGCCAGTTGCGCGGCACGGCCGGCCCGACACAGGTCGACGGTGCGAGGCTCGCTCTCCAGCACAATCTCGGGCTCGGCGGCGCCTGCGTCGTGACGCTCTACCAGGCGCAGTGAGGACACCATGAGCGAGGCAACGGCACAGCCGGTCAATCCGCGCGGCGTCTTCGACCGCACGACCGTAGGGATCAGGACGCGCCCGGTCTCCTACCCCGTCGAGAAGGGCCGTATAGCGTTCTTCTGCGACGTCGTCGGGGAAACCAATCCGATCCATTTCGACGAGGCGGCGGCGCGCAAGGCGGGCTTTGCGACCATCGTCGCGCCGCCGACCTTTCCAATGGTGATCGATCTGGAAACGACCAATGCGGCGAAGCGGCTCGGCTTCACGCCGGTGTTCGACCTCGTCCGCTGCGACCTGCGCTATCTGCTGCATGGTACCGAGCGCTACGAGTATTCCGGCCATCTGCTCGCCGGCGACGAAATCACAATCACGCACGAGGTGCTGGGCTTCGAGGACAAGAAGGGCGGCGCGCTGGAGCTCTGCCATCTGCGCGCCTCGCTCACCCATGCGGAACGCGGGGAGGTGGTCGCGATCCGCCGCACCCTCGTCCATCGGCTGGCGTGAGGAATACGGACATGGCAACGGATCTGAGCAAGGCACAGGTCGGCGACGAGCTTCCGGCGGTCGAGTTCGGCCCCTATTCGCGCAAACTGCTCGCGCTTTATGCGGGCGCATCCGGCGACCACAACGACATCCACATCGATACCGACTTCGCGCGTGCGGCGGGTCTCGGCGACGTCTTCGCACAGGGCATGCTCTCGATGGCGCCCTATGCGCGGGTGGTGACGGACTGGGCCGGGCTCGACCGGCTGGAAAGCCTGGAGACCCGCTTCATGTCGATCACGCCGCTCGGCGCCAACGGGCGCTTTACCGGCAGGGTGGTCGAGAGGTTCGAGGCGGACGGCGTGCCGAAACTGCGTGTCGCACTCGCAGCGCACATCGACGGTGGCGTTCAGACGCTTGGCGGGGAGGCCATCGTCAGGGCGGGTTGACGTGCGGCTTCCCGCTTGTCGGGTCGCCGTCGAACGATAACGAGAGACCCCCGCGAGGAGACGGGGGCCAGATGGGAGGCATCATGTCGGAAGCCGCTTGGCTGACCGATGATCATCGTGCCTTCGGCGCGACGGTCCGGAAGTTCCTCGACCAGGACTACGAGCCCCATCGCGACCGGTGGACGCAGGATCGTCTCGTGCCGCACGCCTTCTGGGAGAAGGCAGGCGCGCTCGGCGTCCTCGGCGCGTCCATTCCCGTCGAATATGGCGGATCTGGCCTGCCCCGCACCTTCGACCTCGTCACCTACATGGAGCAGGGACGGATCGGCGACACGGGCTGGGGCATCACCGTCCACGGTATCGTCCAGCACTACGTCCTCGCTTTCGCGACCGAGGAGCAGAAGCGCGCGTGGCTGCCGAAGCTGACGTCCGGCGAGTGGGTGGGCGCCATCGCCATGACCGAGCCCGGCACCGGCAGCGATCTGCAGGCCGTGCGCACGACGGCGGTAAGGGATGGCAACGGCTACCGCCTCAACGGCCGGAAGACCTTCATTTCGAACGCAGCCAATGCCGATTTCGTCATCGTCGTGGCGAAGACTGACCCGTCGAAGGGAGCGAAGGGCATTTCGCTGATCGCTCTGGAGACACGAGGCGCCGACGGATTCGAGCGGGGGCGCAAGCTCGACAAGATCGGCATGGACCGCCAGGACACGATGGAGCTCGGCTTCGATGATGTGCGCGTTCCGCGGATGAGCCTGATGGGCGAAGAGGAGGGCCGGGGCTTTTATCAGCTGATGGGGCAGCTTCCCTGGGAGCGCCTGACGATCTCGGTCGGCGCGCTGGCCGCCGCCCGCTGCGCGCTCGATTGCACTCTGGATTACGTGAAGAACCGCAAGGCCTTCGGCCAGCGGCTGATGGACTACCAGAACACCCGCTTCAAGCTGGCGGAGGCCAAGAGCGAAATCGAGATTTTCGCCGCGTTCGTCGACCGGATGGTGGACGAACTCGAAGCAGGGACGCTGACGGCGGAACGGGCCGCGATGGGTAAGTGGTGGGGCACGGAAATGCAGGGCCGTATTGTCGACGCCTGCCTGCAGCTGCATGGCGGCTACGGCTACATGAACGAATACCGGATCGCCGAACTCTACCGCGACGCCCGTGTGCAGCGGATCTACGGCGGCACGAACGAAATCATGCGCGAACTGATCGCGCGCTCACTGGACAGGGACTGACATGACGAAGCTGCAGGGCAAGACTGCCTACGTGACCGGTTCAGGCCGCGGCATCGGCCGCGCGGTGGCCTTGAAACTGGCGTCGGAGGGGGCGGCGGTCGTGGTCAACGACCTCGATGCCGAGCCGGCCAATGCGGTGGTCGACGAGATCGCAGCCAAGGGGGGCCGGGCCATTGCCGTCGTCGGCAGCGTGAACGAAACCGATTTCGCGGAGCGCTTCATCAATGCCGGCCTCGATCGCTTCGGCGGTGTCGACATCATCGTGAACAATGCGGGCTACACCTGGGACAGCATGATAGGGCGCATGACGGACGACCAGTTCGATGCGATGATCGACGTCCATCTCAAGGCGCCCTTCCGGATCCTGAGGGCGGCCTACCGTCCCATCGCGGATGCTGCCCGTGCGGAAGCCGCGGAGGGGCGCGAGGTGATCCGCAAGGTCGTCAACATCTCGTCGGTCGCCGGAACCGGTGGCAATCCCGGACAGGTCAACTACAGCTCCGCGAAATCGGGCGTTCTCGGCATGACCAAGACGCTCGCAAAGGAGTGGGGCCGACTGAAGGTCAACGTCAACTGCGTCGCCTTCGGTTACATCGAGACGCGGCTGACGGTCGCGTCGGACGAGAAGGTGGAACTGGAATTCGAGGGCAACCGCGTCCAGGTCGGCGTACCGGAGAAGGTGGCGCACGGGCTGAAGTCGATGATCCCCATGGGTCGCGCCGGCAGCCCGGAGGAGGCGGCCGACGGCGTCTATCTCTTCTGCGCGCCGGAGAGCAACTACATATCCGGCCAGACCGTCGTCGTCGGCGGCGGCATCTCGATATGAGCGGACGCGCACCAGGGATGAACCGCCATGTCGACCTCTGACGTCTTCCAGCTCGTACTCATCGGCCTGTCGCAGGGCTGCGGCTACGCGCTGGTGGCCATCGGCTTCGTGTTCATCTACCGCGCGACCGAGGTCGTCAATTTCGCACATGGCGAGATCATGATGTTCGGCGCCTTCGTGGTGCTGACCTTCGCCGAGTTTTGGGGGTTCGGATTCTGGTTCGGTGCCGCGCTCGGCCTCCTGACGATGGCCGCTATGGGCTACCTGCTCGACATGTTCGTGATGCGCCGCATGATTGGCGAGAATCAGGCTTCGGTCTTCATCCTGACGGTTGCGATCGGCCTGATCCTCAAGGCGGCGGCAGGAATGATCTGGGGCTTCTCGCCACAGATGATGAACTCGCCGTTCCAGGGACAGGTCGAGCTGGGCGGCATCGTGATCGGCACGGACAGGCTCGCCATCATCGTTGGAACCCTGGTCGTCTGCGTCCTACTGTGGGCCTTCTTCAGCCGGACCCGAGTCGGGCTTGCAATGCAGGCGGCCTCGCAGAACCAGCTTGCCGCGTATTACAGCCGGGTTCCCGTTCGCCGGCTCGTCTCCGTCATCTGGGCAATCGCCGCGCTGGTGGCAGCGCTGGCCGGCATCCTGATGGCGCCGATCACGCAGATCGACACGGAGATGTCGATGTTCGGCATCAAGGCGATTGCCGGAGCGGTGGTCGGCGGCTTCGGATCGATCCCCGGCGCGCTCATCGGCTGCCTCATCATCGGGGTCAGCGAACCTTTCCTCGACTACTTCTACCCGCCTCTCAAGGGCGTCTACGCCTACATCATCCTTCTCGTCGTGCTGTTCGTGCGGCCCGAAGGGCTCATCCCTCAGACCTACCAGAAGAAGGTGTGAGGAGATGCGGGTTCTCTTCAAGACAAGCTACGACCAGGACATCGATCACCTCGTCGACCCGGGCGAGCGGTTCAGGGTGGGACTGGTGATCGCGGTCGCGCTCGCCGCGCCGATGTTCGTGTCGGCCTATTTCCTGTCGGAGCTTTCGATCTTCATCTGCTACGCACTGGCCGGCATCGGACTCATGGTGCTGCTCGGCTTCACTGGCCAGGTCTCCTTCGGACACGCGGCGTTCCTCGGCATCGGCGCCTATGCGCAGGCTGCCTTGATGACCTGGGGCGTTCCCTTCGTGGTCTCGTTGCCGATGGCCGGTCTGATCTCGGGACTCGCCGGCGCCGGCCTCGGTCGCGCCGTTTCGAAGATGCACGGCTTTTACCTGGCCGTCGCCACGCTCGCCTTCGCCATCGTCACGGAAAGCGTCATCGGCGCGGCCGAACCCGTCACCGGTGGGCACATGGGACTGCAAGTGCCCGCGATCTCGCTGTTCGGTTTCGAACTGACGGATAACTGGCAGGTCTATTACCTCTACCTCGGAGTCCTCCTCTTCATTATCTGGGGTACCGCCAATCTGATGCGCTCGCCATCCGGGCGCTCGATGATCGCGGTGCGCGACAGCGAGACGTCGGCGCGGTCGCTCGGTATCGACGTCGCCGGCGTCAAGGTCCGCGCGTTCTTCGTCTCGGCGGCGATCACCGGCGTCGCGGGCGGACTGATGGCGCATCTGCTTTTCTATCTCTCGCCGGAGACCTTCAACCTCCTCGAGAGCCTGCGCCTCATGCTGATGGTGGTGGTCGGCGGGCTCGGCACGATTTCGGGCGCCATCTTCGGGGCTATCTTCGTCAGTTTCCTGCCGAACGTCATCGACTTGGTGCGGATGGTCCTTCCGGCCGTGATCGCGGACAAGGCGGGTCTCGAATATCTGCTCTTCGGGGCGATCATCGCCCTGTTCATCATGTTCGAGCCGCAGGGCATCTACGGCCGCTGGCGCAAGCTGCGCCTGTTCATCGAGACCTATCCCTACTACCGCCGCGCCACCTTCGTCCGGCAGAAGCGATACCTGAAGTCGGAGCGCTTCCGGTGAGCATGATCGATATCCGCGATATCTCGCTGAGCTTCGGCGGCAACAAGGCGCTCGACGGCGTCACCTTCTCGGTGGAGCCGGGGGAAACGCTTGCGCTGATCGGGCCGAACGGGGCTGGCAAGTCGACCGTGTTCAACGTGATCAGCCGCTTCTACAGGCCTTCGGCCGGCAGCGTGACGTTCGGTGATACCGACATTCTCAAGCTCCAGGCGCACCAGATCGCCGCGCTCGGCATCGCGCGAACCTTCCAGAACATCGAGCTGTTCGAGAACGCGACCGTGCTGCAAAACCTTCTCGTCGGGCGCAGCGCCCGAACGTCATCGAACTGGGCGCGCGAGTTCTTCTTTGCAGGATCGACCCGCGCCGGCGAACGCCAGGCGCGCCGGAAGGTCGAGGAAGTGCTCGATCTACTCGATCTCCAGCACCTGCGCAGCGAGATCGTACGGGATCTCCCATACGGCGCGCGCAAGAATGTCGAACTCGCCCGCGCGGTATGCGCCGAACCCACCCTCCTGCTGCTGGACGAGCCCGCCTCGGGGCTCAATCCAGAGGAAGTCGCCGACATGGCCTTCTGGCTGCAGGACATCCGCGAGGAACTCGGAATCACGATCCTGATGGTGGAGCATAACATGGGCCTGGTCGCCCGGCTCGCCACCCGCTGCATCGCGCTCGCCTCGGGGCGCGTGCTGGCGCACGGCAGCGTGGCCGAGGTGCAGGCCGATCGCGAGGTCCAGAAGGCCTATCTGGGAACCGCAGCATGACCGCGCTCCTGAGCACCCGCAACGTCGAGACCTACTATGGGCCGATCATGGCCATAGGCGGCGTGTCGATCGACGTGCCCGAGGGCAAGATCGTCTGCGTGCTCGGCGCCAACGGCGCCGGCAAGACGACCTTGCTGAAGACGATCTCGGGGGCGATCGACTGCCGCAAGGGCCAGGTCCTGTTTCGCGGCGAGGAGGTCCAGAACCGCAACCCGGACGCGGTTGCGGCCTGCGGCATCGCCCATGTGCCGGAAGGCCGCGAGGTCTTCCCGTTCATGAGTGTCGAGGAAAACCTGATCGTCGGCGCCTGGGGCCGATCCGACAAGGACGCGGTCGCTCGCGACATGGAGGCGGTCTACCAGTATTTCCCCGATCTCGCGACCAAGCGCCACGACATGGCCGGCTTCCTGTCGGGAGGCCAGCAGCAGATGCTCGCGATCGGTCGCGGCCTGATGGGCGACGCCTCGCTGATGATCCTCGACGAGCCGTCCCTCGGTCTGTCGCCGCTGCTCACCCAGATGATCTTCGGCATCGTCAGGAGGATCAACCGGGAGCGCGGGATCACGATCCTGCTGGTCGAGCAGAATGCGGTGGCGGCGCTGGATCTCGCGGACCACGGCTATGTCATGGAGGTCGGACGCATCGTCATGGACGCGCCGACCAGCGAACTGCGCGAAAGCGACGACATCAGGGAGTTCTATCTCGGCAAGTCGGACGAGGGGATCCGCGGCGAAAAGCGCTGGAAGAAGCGCAAGACATGGAGGTGACCGCCATGCAGCACGTCAGGCCGCCAGAACCGGACCGGATCGAGATCGACGGCTGCGACACGCTCGCCCGCCTCTTTGCAAAACGCGTCGAACAATGGGGCGAGCGAACGGCGCTGCGCGAGAAGAACTTCGGTGTCTGGGAAAGCTACACCTGGAGCGATTTCGACCGCATCGCCCGATCTTATGCCGCCGGCCTTATGAAGCTCGGGATGAAGTCCGGCGACGTCGTCGCGGTCCTGTCGGAAGACAACAAGGAATGGGTGTTCGCCGACATGGCGGTTCATCTGGCGCATGGCACCGTGAACGGCATCTATCCGACCTACCAGGCCGAACAGCTCCAACACATCCTGCAGGACAGCGATGCGCGCTACCTGATCGTCGAGGACGAGGAACAGCTCGACAAGTATCTCGCGGTCGCAGACCGGCTGCCGCTAGTCGAGCACGTATTCGTCATCGACTGGAAGGGCCTGCGAAATTTCACCGACGAGCGCGTCTGGCCGATCGCCAGGCTGGAAGAGCTTGGCGCTCGAGCCTTGTCGGAGATGCCCGCAATCCTCGACGCGCGCATGGCCGAGGGACGAGGCGAGGACATCGCGGTCCTCGTCTACACGTCCGGCACCACCGGCAAACCGAAGGGCGCACGCCTCTCCCATCGTGCGCTGCTGTTCCAGATGACCGCGGTGCCGGTCCCGTTCGCGGCTAGGCAGGGAGACGAGATTCTCACCTATCTTCCGCTCTGCCACCTGGCCGAGCGCATAATTTCGCTGTGCGTACAGCTCCGTGTCGGCACCGTGCTGAATTTCGCCGAAAGTTCGGAGAGCGTCTTCCTCAACATCCGCGAGCTGTCGCCGACGATCCTGTTCGCCGTGCCGCGCATCTGGGAGAAGTTCTATTCGCGCATCGCGACCCTGATGGACGAGGCGACGTGGCTCGGCCGGACAGGCTACCGGATCGCCATCGGCATCGGGCGCCGGCGGGCGCGGCTGCTGATGGACGGCAAGTCGCCTTCGGCCGTTCTGGAAGGAGCCTACCGGCTCGCCGATCTCCTCGTGTTCCGGAACATCAAGCAGGAACTCGGTCTCGACCGCACGCGCATCCGGCTTTCCGGCGCGGCGCCGATCAGCGTCGACCTACTGGAATGGTACGTGGCCCTGGGCCTGCCGGTGAGCGAGGTCTACGGGCAGACCGAGACGGGCATCGCGACCTTCTGCAAGCCCGGCACACGCCCGGGCCATGTCGGCCATCCCGTGGCGCGGACGGAGGTCAAGCTCGGTGCGCAGGACGAGATCCTGGTGCGATCGCCCGGCAATTTCTCCGGCTACCACAATCTGCCCGAAGCAACCGCCTCCACGCTCGTCGACGGCTGGGTGCATACGGGAGACGTCGGCGCGATGCTCCCCGGTGGCGAACTCAGGATCACCGATCGCCTGAAGGACATAATCATCACGGCGGGCGGAAAGAACGTGACGCCGTCGCTCCTGGAGAACCGGCTGAAATTTTCGCCCTACATCGCCGATGCCGTCATCATCGGAGATCGCCGGAAGTATCTCGCCTGCCTCGTGATGATCGACCGCGAGAACGTCGAGACGTTCGCTCAGAAGAACGCGATCCCCTTCTCGGATTTCCGGTCGCTCTGCGCGCGGCCGGAGATCGTGGGGCTGGTCGCGAAAGTGATCAAGGAAGCCAACGACCAATTCTCCAGCGTCGAGCAGGTCAAGTCATTCCGGCTGATCGACGTGATGCTGACGCCGGAGGACGAGGAACTGACACCGACGATGAAGCTGAAGCGCAGTTTCGTCGAGCGCAAGTATGCCGAGCTGATCTCCGACATGTATCGCAGCCCGGCCGCATGAAGACGTCACACGAGAACGAAACACAGGGAGGAACTGCAATGAAGATGACCTTGCTTGGCCTGGCGACGGTGTTGTCGCTGTCCACCACGCCTCTGCTCGCACAGACCCAGGGAGTGACCGACACCACGGTGAAGTTCGGCAGCCATACCGATCTGTCCGGCCCGCTCGCCATCGGCGGCGCACCGGCCACGGTGGCATCGCAGATCCGGTTCGACGAGGCCAACGCGGCCGGTGGCGTGCATGGCCGCATGATCGAACTGGTCGTCGAGGACACGCAATATCAGGTGCCCCTCGCCGTGCGGGCGACCAACAAGCTGGTTCAGAGCGACAAGGTGTTCGCGCTGTTCCATTCCGTGGGAACGCAGCAGGGTCTCGCCACCATGCCGATCACGGACAAGGCCGGCATTCCCTACATATTCCCGCTCACGGCCGCCGCCGCGATGGCCGAGCCGCTCAATCCGCTGCACTTCAGCTATTTCGTCACCTACGCCAACCAGGCGAGCGGCGCGATCCGCTATTTCCACGAGAAGGAAAAGTTCTCGTCGCTGTGCATGCAGACGCACTCGACCGAATACGGCGACGAAAACCGCCGTGGAATGGAGGCAGTCACCTCCGAGCTGGGCATCGAAGTGAAGCTCGTCGGAACGCATAAGCCGACCGATACCGAGTTCGCGGGCGCGGCGACCGCGATCAAGAATGCCGGCTGCGACTTCGTCTATCTCGGCACCACGATCAAGGACACGATCGCGCTCTATGCGACGCTCCGCAAGCTCGGCTACGAGGGAACGATCGCCGCGAACATGCTCCCCTTCCTGCCGATGGTGCCAGCGGCCGGCGGCGGCGCGATGGAAGGGCTGCAGGTGGTGACGCCGATGGGAGCCGTCGACTGGACGTCCGGCCCGCCCGAACGCAAGGCCTTCTTCGACGAATACATGAAGCGCCAGAACGAGGAGCCTTCCGTCTATGCGATCTACGGCTGGCTCGCCGCCGACCTCGCCGTGAAGGCGCTGGAGAATGCCGGGCCTGACCTGACCGTCGAGAGCTTCACCAAGGGTATCGAGCAGATCCAGGGCTATCAGGATCCGTTCGGCGGACCGACGATCAGCTTTGGACCCGAGAAGCATTTCGGCGGCGACAAGCTGCTCCTCTACGCGGTCAAGGACGGCAAGTGGGAACTGGTCGAGCAGAATCTCGAGTTCTAGCGCTCGCCAAGGCTGAAGACATCGGTTCCGGGATGAGAACGTCCCGGAACGAGAAGCCGGCGCGACCGGCAGATCGAACGTCTTTCGTGACCAGTCCGGAAGGAAATGTGGTGGCCGAATTCACCAGCGAGACCAGATCTGACGGCATCGCGATCATCACCTTCGACGTCCCCGAACGGCTGAATCCGCTCGGGCCCGCCGGACTTCGCAGCCTCGCCGATCATCTGGTTGCGCTTTCAGGCGACGATTCGGTCGTCGCGGTCGTGCTGACCGGCCAAGGCAAGGCGTTCTCCTCCGGCGCGAGCCTTGACCAGCTTCTCGGCCTGATCGGCACGGAGGGGTCCGCCGGGTTACCGCCGCGCCTCATCCGCGATCTGTTCGACACGGCCGTGAACCCGATCCAGCGGGCGATCGCGGACATGCCGAAACCCGTGATCACGGCCATCAATGGCATCGCGGCGGGCGGCGGCGTTGGGCTTGCGCTCGCTGGCGACGTCGTCTTGGCAACCGAGAATGCGAGCTTCCGCCTGACCTTCGTGCCGAACCTCGCTATCATGCCGGATCTCGGGGCAAGCTGGTTCCTGACCCGGCTCGCCGGTCGCGGACGGGCGATGGCCGCCGTGATGACCGGCGACGCGATCTCCGCACGCGAGGCGCTGGCGTGGGGGCTCGTCTGGCGGATCGAGCCGGAGGAGACGTTGCTGTCCGCCGCCATCGATTTGGCCGGTCGCCTCGCGCGCGGACCGCGACACATGTATCCCGTCCTGAGGCGCGCCATCGATGGCGCTTCGCGCGCGAGCCTGTCCGAACAGCTCGACTTGGAACGCGAGGTCAATGTCGAGCTCTGCGGCACCCCGCAATTCGCCGAAGGCGTCCGTGCCTTCCTCGAGAAACGCCCTCCGCAATTTCAATGAGTGATTGATGCGCGCAGGCGTGACGAACGTCGAGAACCACGCGCATCGCGGAGACCGACCCCAAATGCGGGTGGCTCTCTTTCGTTATCTCAAGTCGTTCGCGGTCGTGACCGCTTCGCTCTACGTGTGGCTGGTATCGGCGGTCCCGCCGGGTTATTGGCTATGCGACTGGAATGGTCCAGACGGCGCTCACTGCGTGGTTGGAATAGCCTGTCGTCCCGGCGCATGATCGAGGCGGCGGAATGGACCTTTCCGGAAAGAAATGCAGGACCGAACATGCGAAAGATCGACGTCTTCACCCACATCTGGCCCGAAGCCTACTTCAAGGCGCTGATCGGCATCGTCGGCGAGATGCATGCCATCACGGCCCGATCCGGCCGAGTGCCGATGATGACCGATCTCGATCGGCGCTTCGAGGTCATGGATATGTTCGGCGACGACTATTGTCAGGTGCTGTCGCTGGCTGCGCCGGCACTGGAGGCGATCGGCACACCGGAACAGGCGCTGGAACTGTCGCGCATCGGTACCGACGCCATGGCGGAGCTGTGCGCGAAGCATCCGCGCCGGTTCCCGGGCTTCATCGGCCAGGCGCCGCTCTCGAACCCCGCAGCCTGTGTCGACGAATGCCGCCGCGCCATCGAGGAGAAGGGCGCCGTCGGCATGCAGATCTACACGAACGTGAAAGGCAAGCCGCTCGACCTCGAGGAATTTGCGCCCTTCTTCGATTACATGGCCAAAGCCGGCAAGCCCGTGTGGATGCATCCGGCGCGTGCGCAGGATTTCCCAGACTACCAGACCGAAAATCTTTCGGAGTACGAAATTTGGTGGACCTTCGGTTGGCCCTACGAGACCTCGGCCGCCATGGCGCGAATGGTCTTCTCGCGCTTCTTCGACCGTTTCCCGGGCCTGAAGGTGATCACCCACCATGCCGGCGGAATGGTGCCCTTTTTCGAGGGGCGCGTCGGCCCCGGCTGGGACCAGATGGGCAAGCGCACGACAGACCGCGATCTCGCCCCGGTTCTATCGGCCCTGGAGCGCCCGCATCTGGAGTACTTCAAGGAGTTCTATGCCGACACGGCGTCTTTCGGTTCACGCAAGGCGATCGAGCACGCGGTGGAGTTCTTCGGCGAGGAGCGCGTGCTGTTCGCCTCCGATGCGCCGTTCGATCCGGAAGGCGGCCCGATGTACATTCGGGAGACCATCCGGATCCTCGACGCACTGGAGGACGAGGCGCTGAAGCGCAGGATCTATCAGGACAACGCCGTCGCCCTGCTCGGCCCGTCGATCTAGGAGGACCGGGCCAGGAAGGCCGTCACGCGGGCCGTTATGTCAATGCTTCCCGCTCAGCCGCCGACCTTGACCGACATCTCGCCGATCCGGTCGATCCAGGCGTGCATGGTGTCGCCGGGTGAGACTGGTGCAACGCCCTCGGGAGTGCCCGTCATGATCACGTCGCCCGGATACAGCGTGTAGGCTTTCGAGGCGTAGGCGATGAGCTTCTGGACGTTCCAGATCAACAGGCTCGTGTTCGACTTCTGCCTGGTCTCGCCGTTCACCTTGATCTCGAAATCGAGATTGCCCGGATCGCCGATCTCGTCGGCCGTCACCACATGCGGCCCCAGCACTGTGAAAGTGTCCAGCGACTTGCGGAAGGAGCGATCCTCCGTGCCGCGGATCGTCATGTCGAGCCCGATCATGTAGCCCGCGACATGGTCGAGCGCATCGGATTCGGCGATACGAAAACCCTTCCTGCCGATCACCAGCGCAAGTTCGATCTCGTGGTCGATGCGGCGGTCTGGCCAGTCCGCGACCACCGTCTCGCTCGCGCCGATCAGCGAACTGGGCGCCTTCAGGAAGACGCCGTAATCGGCGATCGTCTTCACCTGCGTGCCGAAGTTGATCTGCTTGTCGGCCCGCGATTCATCGAGATGAAGCTGGTAATTCACCGGCGCGGCGACGATCTTACCGGGATTGGCGACGGGCGACAGCAGCCTCACGTCGCCGACTGGCCGGCCCGGCGTGGATCGGGCGAGTTCTTCCATCTTAGGGCGCAGGCGCTCGAAATGATTGAAGAAGTGGTCGCCGCGCGGCGCTGGCCATTTCAGCGGCGGCAGGTCGTCCAGGGCGGCGGTGACGTCGTGGACGAGGTCGTTGGCGACGACACCGATGCGGTCGTCGTCGAAGCGGCAGAAACGCATGGATTATTCCCTAGGCTCTCGGTGAAATCTCAGCGGGCCGCGCCACGCTCTTCGCGCCACAGGCCAAGCTTCTCCTGGGCGACGCGGTCAGAGAAGCAGAACACGAAACTGTCCTGCGTCGCCTTGAAGCTGCGCCACGTCCACCCCGGCGCGACAGCCACGTCGCGTTCGGAGAGATCGAAGTTCTTGTCGCCGATCGTCGCGGTCACGGCGCCCTCGCTGAGCGCCATCACGATGCCGTCGGTGGAGCGCATCGGCGCGGTCTCGAACCCCTTCGGCAGGTGCGTCATCCAGGCCGACATGGTCGGCATGGCCCACCCGCCGTCGATCGGATTTGCATAGCGCAGCGAGACCGCCTCGTGTGCGTCCGGCTCCTCGCCCTTCGCCGCGGCGACCAGAGCCTCGCGCGTCCGCTCGTAGGGATAGTTGAAGATCGGCGTCGTCAGCCCGTACCGCTCGACAGGCTTGAGCGGCAGCATGCCCGACCCGAAGCGGGCTATGGCGTCGCCCTCGGGGCGGGTGATCGACTGCCGCTCGTCATTGTAGTGTTCGTTGAAGCCGGCCTCGAAAAAGGAGACCAGCGGCAGGTCGAGCCCGTCCAGCCAGGCGCAGGGATCGGAGCCTTCGTTGCCGTGGTCGTGATACGCCCAGGACGGCGTGATGATGAAATCGCCACGGCGCATGGTCGTCCGCTCGCCGCCGACCGCCGTGAATGCGCCTTCGCCCTCCAGCATGAAGCGCAGTGCCGACGGCGTATGACGATGCGCCGGCGCCGTCTCGCCCGGCATGATCAACTGGATTCCGGCATACATCGTGGACGTAGCGCGCGACATGCCGGTGAAGTTCGGGTTCTCCAGCACGAGTACGCGCCGTTCTGCCTCCTGCGCAGTAAGCAACCGCCCGGACTCCATGAGCAGTGGGCGGATGTCGGAGTATCGCCAACGGTGGGGCGCGGCCTTCGACTTCGGCTCGTTCGGCAGCAGGCCGCGCAGCACCTCCCAGAGCGGAGCGAGGTTCTGCGGCGCCAGCCGGTCGTAGAAGTCCTTGCGCTGCTCGGGCGTCGAACTGGATTGTGTCATGTCGTCGTCCTTCAAGAAACTCGTTCGCTATGCGCTATTCGGCGGCAATTTTGCCGGCTTCCGCCATCGCCCGGCTCGCGACATACTCGCTGGCGAGGACCGAAGCGGCCAGAAGGAAACCGGCGACGTTGGCGATCCAGGCCCATCCCGTCATCTCGGGCGGAAGCAGGAGCAGGAAACCGCCGACCGTGGAGACGATGCGCCAGAGCGCCGGCATGCGTCTGAGCCCGTATCCGATCATGCCCGCCGAGACGAACCAGACCCCGATGATCGCCGTCGAAACCGAAAGCAGGATCGCGCTCCACGACGTGCTCTGCAACAGCAATGTCGGGGAAAAGACGAACAGGAACGGCACGATGTAGGCGGTCCAGGAAAACCGCATCGCGGCCCATCCGGTCTTCATGGGATCGGCCTTTGCGAGGTTGGCGGCGAAGAAGGCTGCGATCGCCACGGGCGGCGTCACGAAGCTCATCATGCCGAGGTAGAGGATGAACATGTGCGCGGCGAGCGGCGAGACGCCGACCTCCACGAGCGCCGGGACGATGAGCACGGCAAGAAGCACGTAGACTCCAAGCGTCGGCATGCCCATGCCGAGGATGATGCACAGCACCGCCGAGATGAAGAGCAGCAGAAGGACGTTGCCGGCGCCCATGTCGACGAGGAAGATCGTCAGAGCGAAGCCGAGCCCGGTGATCTGCAATATGCCCATGATGAAGCCGGCGGCGGCGGCGATCATGATGATGTCGGCCGAAGATACCCCGGCGCGGACAACGCAGTTCCAGATCTCCGCCAGGGTGAGGCGCTGTGCGCTATAGCCGAACACGAATCCGATCAGCATGACCGCGAGGCAGGCATAGATCGCCGCGTTCTCCGGCTCGCGGTTCAGCCAGAACAGCGCGTAGATGAGGACCGCGAATGGCAACATGAAGAGCCAGCCCTTGGCCAAGACCCGGAGCAGCCGCGGGATATCCTTGGCGGGGACGCGCAGGATGTTGCCCTTGGCCGCCTCGAGATCGGCCTGGATGAAGAGCGCGAAGTAGTAGAGCAGCGACGGCACCAGCGCGGCAATCGCGACCTCGCCATAACTGATCTGCAGGAAGTCGGCCATCAGGAAGGCGACCGCGCCCATGACCGGCGGCATCAGCTGGCCGCCGTTGGAGGCGCTCGCCTCGATCGCCGCCGCGTGCTCGGGCTTGAAACCCGATTTCTTCATCATGGGTATGGTGATGACGCCGGTGGCGAGGATGTTGGAGACGACGATGCCATTGATAGACCCGAACAGCGACGAGGCAAGCACCGAGATCTTCGCCGCGCCGCCGCGGAATCGACCCATCAGCGCCAGCGAGATGTCGTTGAAGAAGTTTGCTCCGCCAGACGAGGACAGGAGCTGGCCGAAGAAGACGAAGGGAATGACGACCGTCACCCCGATCAGCAGCACCAGCCCGAACAGGCCGCTGGTGTCGAGGCCGAGATAGACGACCATCGCGTTCAGCTCGACCTCCCTCGTCTGGAGGCTTCCGCTCACCAGATGCCCGACCAGGGCATAGGCGAAGAAGGCCAGGACGACGATGACGAGCGGCCATCCCGAAGAGCGCCGGAGGCCTTCGAGGACCAGGACCAGCAGCAGCCAGGTGACGATCAGCACGTCCCAGGGAAAGTTGAAGAACTCGCCCAGCATGCGCGGATAGTGCCACCCCATGTAGATCCCGGTCGCCAGCGAAACGGCCGCCAGGATCCAGTCATACCAGGGCACCCGCTCCCGCGGCGCATCGGCCGCGCGAAACGGGCGCACGATGTAGACCATCGCCAGCGACATTCCCAGCACGACGGCCAGGAACTGCTCGGCGAGGAAGTTCCAGCCCGCGGTGCGGTAGAGATCGGCGCCCCAGGCGATGCCGGCAAGCGCGATGCCCGCGCCAAGCAGCGTGGTCGCGATTCTGACGGCGCCGCCGGGTGGCGGCGCCTCCAGTTCACGTTCGGCCTGCATTGTCATGTGCGGCGTCGTCCCGTTCGGCTGGATTTCGGCTGTGGCTGGGTGGTCGGGCGACTACTCGCCCGGCCAGATGCCGATTTCCTTGTAGTAGCGGATCGCGCCCGGATGGTACGTGACGCCCGGCTGCTGGACTGCCAGATTGTCGGGGGTCATCGCGTTGAACGAGGGATGCGCGGCGACAAGTGCATCCTTGTTCTCGTGGATCGCCTTGACGATGTTGTAGACAGTCTCCTCGTCCGTGTTGGCGCTCACCGCCACCGTCATGGCATACTGCATGAGGTCGGTTTCGCCGATGACCCCGTTGAGGTGGGGCAGCGGGACCTGCTTGGCAACGGTGTATTCCGGCCGGATGGAGGCCATCGCCTTCTTGGCCTCCTCGGAATCGTCGAGGTCGAGGAACTTGATGCCCACCGCCGCATCGACTTCCGCCATCTTCGGAGCGCCGACGGCGAAAATGGTCGCATCGAGCCGCCCGGCCTTGAAGTCGTCCGCTGCGCGCAGGAGGTTGGCCGTCGGAACACCGTCGGTGTCGTCGAGCGTCAGGCCGGCAGTGGCCAGGATCGCGTTTGACAGCGCAATGCCCTGCGGGAAGCCCTGCCAGCCGATCGGGAAGCGCTTGCCCTTGAGATCGGCGACGCTCTCGATGCCGGAATCCTTGCGTACCAGGACGCCCACCTTGAACGGAAACACCGTTGCCGCGAGCTGCAGCTTGTCGAGCGGCTTGCCCTCGTGCTCGTCCTTGCCGCGCACGGCGATGCCGACCTCGTCGTTCGACATGAAGGTCGCCGCTGCCTGGCCCGCCTGCACCGCGCCCATCGAGGCGGCGGGGGAATTGAAGGTCACGACGCGCATCTGGATGCCCGCCTCTTCCTGGACCACCTTGGCAATCGCCTGGGTCTGGACGTTGTTGATGGATCCCGGCGGCAGCGTCGAGATGGAGACCGTCTGCGCGGCTGCCGATGTCGACAATACCGCGGACGCTGCAAACAAAGCAGCCGCGAGCTTGATGATGGATTTCATGTTCTACCTCCCAATTTTCCGCGTCAGGCGGATTCCTGTGTGCCGAGGACCGGCTGGTTTCTCCTCCCAACCTGCCTCGTTGGTTCGTCAGCCGGTCATGACAGCGCGGTCTCTGGCCGGCTCCGCTGCCAAGGCAGCGAGACGCTGCATCGCCGCGAACTGTACGACCTGGCTGGCCACGGTGCCGAGCTGGCTCTCGACATCCGCATTCGCCGGCCGGCCGTTGGCGAACGGCTTTGCCTGCGAGTTGATCGCAGCCGCATAAGGGGTCGGCCAGCCGCGCAAGGCGTGGATGATCGATCGCAGGCCGATGAGCGTCGTGCCGAGCCCTTGAGCACCGAAAGCCGTGACGACTATCCCGACGGCGCGGCCGTCGAAGTACGGGCGAGGATCGTCGCGCATGTCCTCGACATAGTCGAGCGCGTTCTTGATGACGCCCGAGAGAGCGCCGTGATAGCTCGGCGAAGAAACGATGATGCCGTCGGCATTCCGCAGCGACTGGACCAGGCGGAGTGCCGAAGGGCTTCGGTGATCGTCGGACGGATCATACATCGGAAGGTCGAGAAGCGGACCGGAAATCAGTTCCGTGGTCGCGCCAAGGGACTTGCACTCCGAAAGCACGTATCTGAGCGCGGTTTCCGATGAAGATCCTATGCGCGTGGTGCCGCCGATGCCGACGATGTGGGCCGCTCGGCCGGGGAGACCCGCGGTACGTCGCGCATGTGTCGTGTAGAAGCCTGGGCTGTCGAGCATGTTTTCGCGCCTATTCCGCCGCCATCGAACCGGCTCCGGCCTGCCGTGCCTTCGCGAAAGCGTCCTTTATGCTCGCGTGGCGGCGGTCGAGCCATTCCTCTGTTTCGGCATGGGTGAATATGTAGAAGTCACCGGCCTCGATAGCCTGAGCCACCCGCTTGCCGATCGTCTCCGGTGGGGTGCTGCCCTTGATCATATCGCCCATGAAGTGGTTTTGCGGCCGGACATAGGCTCCGCCCAGACGCTCCGGCCGGCTGCGTTCCGAAAGATGGATGCCCGTATCGACGGCCGCCGGCGCCAGCACCGAGATGCCGACATTCGTATCGGCGAGCTCGTTGCGCAGTGCTTCGCTGAGAGCCACGACCGCGTACTTGGTCATCGAATAGGCCCCCGTCATGAAATTCGGGTTTACCTGGAAGCCTCCGATCGAGGCGGTGTTGACCATGTGTGTGGCCGTTCCGCGGTCGAGCAGGCGGGGAATGAAGCTGCGGATACCGTGGATGACGCCGTAGATGTTGACGCCGATCACCCAGTCCCAGTCGCTCATCTCGATTTCATGCAGCGGCACGCCGTGCATTGCCACGCCTGCATTGTTGCACACGATGGAGATCGGCCCGAAAGCGCTCTCCAGATGATCGGCCGCGGTCTCGACAGATGACGCCTGCGAGACGTCGACCGGAAGCGCAATCGCTCTGCCCCCGGCCGCGGTGATCTGCCGGGCGGTTTCCGCGGCGTCGGATTCGCGGATGTCGGCCACGCCGACACTGACGCCACGGCTTGCGAGCGCCAGGGAAATCCCGCGCCCGATGCCGGAACCTGCGCCGGAGACATAGGCGCACATGCCACGTTCGATCTTCATCCTGCGTCCACGTCAAAGTGTGAGTTGCATGTGAGGGTATACAAGATGGACCTCCGGTCAACCGAAAACTGCGACATTCTGTCCATCATCGTTCATTCTAGTATACAACTGGCCGAAACTTGCCGCCCTCCTACCTTGCATGCGAAGACTATGCTGAAAACCGATGCGGGAGTGCCGAACAGGATGGCCAGCACAGACGGAGCGGCGCTCGCCGAACGGGAAGGGACGGACGCAGCCGGAGCTGTGGAGACGGCGTATCGCTTCATCCGCGGTGCGATCATCTCGGGCGACCTTCGCTCGGGGGAAACGCTTCAGGAGGCCAGGCTCGCCGAGCGCATCGGCGTCAGCCGCACGCCGGTGCGCGAGGCCCTGAGCCGGCTTTCCAACGAGGGCCTGGTCGTGTTGGAACGCTACCGGCGCGGCCAGGTCGCCAGTTTTTCGCAGAGAGAGGTCGCCGAGATCTTCCGGCTGCGTGCGAAGCTCGAGGCGCATGGAGCGCGACGCGCGGCGCGACGCATCACCGATGCCGACATCGCGCGCCTCGATGCGCTCGAGGTGGAGATGGAGAGCGTGTTCGCCGAATTCGGGTGGCATCGGCATCTCGCCCGCTTCGATCAGTTGAACAACGAATTTCATGCGCTCATTGCCAGGGCCGCGGACAGCCCCCGGCTCGAACGCATCCTGGCATCGTCGCTGGAGCTTCCCGCGTCCATTTTCAACGTCTACGCGGAGCCCGTCGAGGAGCGGACAAGGCGCACGCACAGGCAGCACCACGAGATCATCTCCGCCTTGAAGGCACGGAATGCCGATTGGGCCGAGGCCGCGATGGGGGCTCATCTGTTCTCGATCCTCAACGATCCCGATCCGGAACCCTGACGCGCCGCCCTCCTCTCGCGAGGAGGGCCCTGATCGCGGAGTTTACTCGGCGGCGACCGAGACCTTCCTGGCTGTGTGGTCGCGCAGGTAAGGCATCACTTCGTTGGCGTAGAGTTCCATGTTCTTGCGCGTCAGTTCGGCCGGCAGCGTCCCGAACTGCAGCAACGTCAGCAGATGGCCGAAGCCGATCTGCGACTGGTACTCCGCCAGCTTCTCGCGCACGGTCTGCGGGCTGCCGCAGATGAACATGCCCTTCTCGATCACCGTATCGATCGTCTGCTTCGTGCCGATCGAGGACTTCGCCTTCATGACGCCCATCATCGATTTGAGCGACAGATAGCCCGGCGGCAGCAGCATCTCCTTGGGCATGCGCAGGAACTTGTTGAGGAAGTTCTCGATGTGCGGCTGTGCCTCACGGCGGGCGATCTCGTCGGTCTCCGCCACATAGAGCGGCACCGACCAGCCGAGCTGGTCCTCGGTGGCCTCGTAGCCGTGCTCGGCAGCCATGTCCTTGTACATCTGCATGTACTTGGCCAGCATCGCCACCGGCGTGAAGGTCTGCAGATAGGTGTAGCGGCGCGACGGGTGCGAGGCCCATTCGATGGTCTCGCTCGAACCTTGAGACGGGATCCAGATCGGCGGATGCGGATCGTTCTGGTAGGGCCGAGGCCACAGGTTCACGTATTCGAAGTGATACTGGTCGCCCTCGAAGGCGAACGGCCCCGTCTCGGTCCAGGCCCGAACGATGAGGTCGTGCGCCTCATGAAAACGTTCGTGAGAGAGCGCGGGATTTGAACTCCAGGCGTGATACTCCGCACCGATGCCGCGCACGAAGCCGGCGATCAGGCGGCCCTCGGTGATGTTGTCCACCATCGCGAATTCTTCCGCGACGGTGACGGGGTTATTGAGCAGCGGCAGCGCGCGTCCGAGGATCGCGATCTTCACCTTCTTGGTCCGCCGCGCCAGCGCCCCCGCCATGACGCCCGGCTGCGGCATCAGCCCATAGGCGTTCTGGTGGTGCTCGTTGACGCACACGCCATCGAAGCCGAGTTGGTCGGCATATTCGAGTTCGTCGAGATAGCGGTTGTAGAGCTTGGCGCCCTTCTTCGGATCATAGTAGCTGTTGGGCAGCGTGATCCAGGCGGAATTGTACTTCTGGTCGTAATCCAGATCGAGATCCGCATAGGGCATCAGGTGCATCATGTAGAATTTCATCACGCGGCTCCTTCGATGAAGCTGACGACCTTTGAGGTGAATTCCTGCGCCTTTTCGACATGGGGCAGATGCCCGCATTCGGCGATCACCTCGAGCGAGGAGTTCGGGATGAGGTCGCGATAGGCCTGTCCGTACGCGGCGGGGATGAGCTTGTCGTCGTCGCCCCAGATGATCAGCGTCGGCACGTCCACGCGGTGCAGCCACTTCTTCAGGTGCGGGTTGTACATGCGCGGCTGCCAGCCGAGCTTGGCCGTCATCAGCCGGTTCTTCAGCACGACCATCAATTCGTCCTCGTTGGCCGGCTGCGGCACCGCCTTGGCGATCTCCTGGTTATGGAAGAGGTTCTGCGCCGTTTCCTCGGGCGACCACATGAAGATATCGCCCTTCTTGACGCCTTTCACGTGGATGCCCGCCGGAGCGACCAGCGTCAGAGTCTTGATGCTCTCGCATGAGCGCGTCGCGAGTTCGGCGGCAATCCAGCCGCCGATCGACGTGCCGAGCAGATGCACCTTTTCAAGCCCGAGATGCTCGATCAGATCGAGATAGAAAAAGGCGAGGTCGCCGATATTGTCGAGCCAGTCGGGTGTGTCGGACGACCCGAAGCCGGGGTGTTCCGGTACGATCAGGTCGTACTTCTCGGCCAGCATGTCCATGAAGGGCAGCCAGCGCGGCACGCCTGTTGCACCATGCAGGAAAAGCAGCGGCTCGCCCTTGCCCTTCCGCATCATGCGGATCCGGCAACCGGTGACGGTTTCGAATGATTCCTCGTGCGCCATTCCGCGCGACCTCCCTGAAGCGCTTGGCCGGGTTCCCCGGCCGTTTCCTCACCCCATTGTACACACTTATTCCGAAAATGCGTCAACGGGAATGTTGCCAACCTTAGAGCGATTGGGTCCTGAATCCGGCATATAGTATTGAATTAATTACATAAAAATTCCAGAAATGATTTTCCTTGTCCAATAGCCTCGAATAGGGTTTGCATACCATTCTGCAGCGGGAGGATGGAATGGGATACGCTGAACGGTTTTCTCTGGAAGGCAGGATCGGCCTTGTCACGGGCGCGGCGAGCGGCCTGGGGCTGTCGATCTCGCAGGTGCTGGCCGAGGCGGGTGCGCATGTCGTGCTGACCGATGTGGACGGCGCCGCGCTGGAGCGCGCGAGGGCTGCAGTGAAAGAGAGCGGCGGCAGTGCCGAAGCGCACGTCCTCGACGTCTCCGACCGCGGGGCGCTCCGCGCGGCGGCCGACGAAGTGGCGGCCAGGCACGGCAGCCTCGACATCATGGTCGCCAATGCCGGCATCACCGCCGGGCCGGGCTATCTCACCGACGCGGGCCAGATCAACGCAGTCGATGATACGCAATGGGACCGGGTGCTGGGCATCAATCTCACCGGCGTCTTCGCCTCGATCCAGGCGGCGGCGAAGCACATGAAGCGGCAGCGCAGCGGTCGTATCCTCGCGGTCGCCTCGGTCGCGGGTCTGAAGTCGGAGGTGATGTGCGGCTACGCCTACACGGCGACGAAAGCCGCGGTAGTCAATCTCGTTCGGCAGGCGGCGATGGAACTCGCGCCGTACGACGTGATGGTCAACGGCATCGCGCCCGGCCCCTTCCGCACCAATATCGCGGGTGGCCGCATAAGACAGCCCGAAGTAGAGGCGCAGTTCGCTTCGATGGTGCCGCTCGGACGGATCGCCGATCCTGAGGAGATCAAGGGGCTGGCACTCCTTCTGTCCTCCCACGCGTCGAGCTTCATCACGGGCGTCACGATCCCGATCGATGGAGGGATTATGGCGAAGTAACCGTACAGCCTCAACAAAGCTGCACGGCCGGGCAACGGTTGGACAGGTGAAATCGTCCCAATTCGGCGGGGATACCTCCTTGATCGGGCGGCGGATCGGTATCATATGAAGTCGGCTGAAGATGCCGATCCTTCAGGTCTTCATCCACCATTCATCCATGAGTAGCGACGCCAGATTGGCGGCAAGTTTGGAGTGCCGCGTCCGTCCCGCGACTGCCGATCAGCCGATGCCCGCAAAGATCAGACCGCATATTGATAACCTCGTCGGACTTTATTACCCGTTCGGGGAACAACCGATCAGCTTCCGGTCGGAGGATTTCTGATGACTGTGGCTGACGCGCGCGCCGAGACGAACCCCCTTCCGATCGAGGTGGCATCCTTCAGGGTGCTCACGGACTCGATGCCGCAAATGGTCTGGTCTACGAGGCCCGACGGGCATCACGACTACTACAATGCACGATGGTATGAATTTACCGGGGTATCGCCTGGCTCCACAGACGGCGAGGAATGGGCGGGTATGTTCCATCCGGACGACCGGCCGGAGGCATGGAAACGGTGGCTTCATTCACTCGAAACGGGCGATCCTTATGAAGTGGAGTACCGACTCCGCCACCACACCGGCGAGTATCGGTGGACCATCGGGCGTGCAGCACCCATCCGCGATGAGCGTGGACGGATCGTGCGATGGATCGGGACCTGTACGGATATCAACGACTCCAAGGCTGTAGCGGAAGAAAACGAGATCCTGAGCCGCGAACTCAGTCATCGCATCAAGAACATTTTTTCGGTGCTTGGAGGGCTGATCTCCCTTTCTGCACGGCAATTCCCCGAAGCGCGAGAGTTCGCGAAGGCACTCCGTCAGCGGATTGCGGCACTCGGCCGTGCGAACGAGTTCGTCAGGCCGCACAGCGAAAAGTCCCGGCCCCTGATCGGTCGCACAACCTTGATCGGGCTCATACAAATGCTGGCGAGCCCGTACCCCGCATTCGAGGGAGGTCGCATCAGGATCAGTGGAGACGATGTGCCGGTCGACGATCGCGGCGCCACACCCGTCTCGCTGATCTTCCACGAGCTTCTGACGAACTCACTGAAGCACGGTTCGCTCTCGACAGCGGAAGGGCTGGTCGAAATCACCCTCCGCGCGGAAGACGGCTCTGTTCACATCGCATGGGTCGAATCGGGAGGGCCCCTCGTATCGGCTGCTCCGACCGAACTGGGCTTCGGTACCACGCTCACCGAGATCAGCGCCGAAGGTCAACTGGGTGGTCAGCTGGAGCGATTCTGGAAGGCCGATGGATTGACGGTGCGCCTGCGGGTTCCGTTGGCTCGCCTGTACCGGGCAAGTGACGCTTAGGCGAACCGTTGGAACCGCGGCGGTAGCTGAGAGGTCTGTGTGTGCATCGAAGCCTCCGAGGCCCATCGCACCACATCGAGAAGCGAATCTTCGTCTGCCGGTTTCTCGATCACGCCGAGCGCATGAGGAACCCCTTGCGCCACCAGGGATGGATTGGCGGTAACGAAGACGACCCGTGCACCCAGTTTGCCGAGTTCCTCCCCGATCAAATGCCCCGTCAGTCCATCGGCAAGGTGCAGATCGACGAGCGCGATGTCGGGACGGTTCTGCCTGACTTTCGCACGCACTTCTTCCCGCGTCGATGCAATCCCCGCCGATATGAATCCTGCGTCCTCAAGGGCCGCTTCCATATCGAGGGCGATCAGATACTCGTCTTCTACTATAAGCACTTTCTGTGGCATGTTCTTCGTCACACTGTTGCGGGTCGTAATCCGCTTCGCCTCCATCGCGGCCAACTTCCGCCGCCGTGCGGCGAGAACGCGGGTGAAGCAGGAAAGTTCCAGCGACTTCTGATCCTGACTGCGGTTTCGGCATAGTCGCTTTGGCAATACCGACCGTGACCAGCGCCTTTGCGATAGCCAGGCCCAGGCCGCGGGGGTCATTCTGCGGGACGATTGAGCGTTTGCCCCCGGCGGAGTTGTCGTGCGCGCCGGAGGGTTCATCGCTTCCGCGATTGTCGTGAAGCGACCTGGGTTCCGAGCGAGCCGGAAAGGCGTGCCTTGCCACCTTCATATCGTGATGAAGACGCATGTTCCCCATCCGCAGTCGTTTTAGTCCGGCTAAAAATCCCGCTTGACAAGCCAATTCGGCTTGGTCAGATTTTACAAATACTAAAACGGGTGCAGCTTGGAAAATCACATCGAGTTCGCAGGCGACGACGATACCGCCCCGCAGGTGCCGCTGGGTGATCGGTTGCGCGCCCGCCGTCGGGCTCTCGGCCTCACCCTCAAGGAAGTCGCGGACGGCGCCGGTCTGTCGGTGGGCTTCATTTCCCAGATCGAGAGGGGGATCACGACGCCATCGCTCTCCTCGCTCGCCAACGTGGCTCGTGTCCTGAAGGTTCACCTGAGCGAATTCCTGTCGCAGCCGAAGGTCACGGCTCCGATGACGCGGCACGACCAGCGGCCGCACTATGCGGTCGGCGGCAACTCGCTCGTCTACGAACGACTGTCCACCTCCTTCCCGGGCAACGTGCTGCGCAGCGTCATCATCCACGAGCCGCCGGGATATCGATCCGAGCCGATCGCGCATGACGGCGAGGAGATATTCTACGTCCTCGAAGGCGGGATCACCGTCGAAATCGAAGGGGAGATCAACATCCTCGAAGCTGGAGACTCGCTCCATTTCCCGTCGACTCGGATTCACTCGTCCTGGAACCACACCGGCCTGCCGGCCACGATCCTGCACACGTGCACCATGGACGTCTTCGGTGACGATCAGAATGCGCAGGGCGAGCATCCCGTCCTCCGCCGGGTCGCTCTCAACGGGAACGAAACTGCCAAACCAAAGAAAACCACAGGGGAATCGTCATGAACAAGACTACAAGAATGCTCTCGGCAGCGCTCCTCGCCGCGACCTTTCTCACACCCGCGATGATCGCGCAGGCTTCGGCCCAGTCCGTCCTGCGTCTCGATGAAGTTGCAGTCGGAGAGCTCGATCCCGGGAAGGCGACGGACTACGCCGACTCGATCCTGATGTTCAACGTCTACGACACGCTGGTCCTGCCGATACAGGGCGGCCCGGGCTATGCGCCGCATCTGGCCGAAAGCTGGGAGGCTGAGGGCTCGGATTTCGTCTTCAAACTGCGCGAGGACGTGAAATTCCAGAGCGGCAACCCGCTGACCGCCGAGGACGTCGTCTTCTCCTTCGACCGCATGAAGGAACTCGGACAGGGGCTGTCATTCGTCTTCGACAAGGTCGAAAGCGCAGAAGCGGTCGACGAACACACCGTCCGTTTCAATCTGACCGAAGCCTATTCGCCCTTCATCGCCTCGCTCGTGCGGCTGCCGATCATCGACAAGAAGTTGGTGATGGAGAACCTCGGCGAAGGCGAGGGGGAGATGAAGGACTGGGGTCAGGCCTATCTTTCCGGCAACAGCGCGGGAACAGGCGCTTACGCGGTCGTTTCGCACAACCCGCAGCAGGAAACGGTCATGGAGAAGAACCCGGACTATTTCCTGGGCGTTCCTGACGTCGCTCCGGACCAGGTTCGTCTGCGCTATGGCCTCGAGGCCGCGACGGTACGGACGCTCATCGCCCAGGGCGAGCACGACATCTCCTCGCAGTGGCTGCCGCCGGAGGTGCTGAAGTCGCTCGCCGCGGACGGCGCGCAGATCCTGACCGAGACCGGCGGCGGCGCCTTCTACGTCAAGATGAACACCCAGAAGCCGCCGCTCGACGACGTCAACTGCCGCATGGCGCTGGCGAAAGCCTACGACTACGCCGCCGGGATCACCATGGTGGCAGTCACCGACGACGTCGCGCAGGGAAGCCCGTCCACCGGCGCGGTTCCGGTCGGCATGTTCGGCGCCAACCCGGCCGAAGACGTGCTGAAGCGCGATCTCGAAGCCGCGAAGCAGCGCCTCGCGGACTGCAAGTACAGCCCGGAGGACTTCACGCTCGAACTGTCGTGGATCGGCGAAGTGCCGATCGAGGAGCGCTTCGCATTGCTCATGCAGGCGAACTTCGCCGAACTCGGCATCAAGTCCGAGATCCGCAAGGTGCCGTGGGCGCTCTACACGGAGCAGGTCGCCAAGCCCGAGAACACGCCCAACATCTCGCAGATATTCGTGAACGCGGTCACCGGGGATCCCGATACGCTGCTCTACCCGATGTACCACTCTTCGGTCGCGGGAACGTGGCAGTCGCCCGAATATCTGAAGGACGACAAGGTCGACGAACTCCTGGCCAAGGGCCGTACCGTCACCGATCCCGCCGAACGCGAGGCGGCCTATGCCGAACTCAACGACCGGCTGATGGAGATCGCGCCGACGATCTACGGCTATGATCGCCAGTCCCTGTTCGCCGCGTCCAATCGCGTGAAAGCCCCGGCGCTCAGCGATCCGGAGAAGGCGTTCGGGCTCGACGGAATGGGCTTCTCCTTCCGGCTCATGGAAATGACGGGCGAGTAGCGCCCGCAACCCGCGGGGCCGGCGACTGGCGCCGGCCCTTCGCAAACGGACATACGATCATGCCGCCTGTCGTCCGCCTCCTCGCGAAGCGGCTAGGGACTTCGCTCATCGTGTTGGCGGGGGTCTCGATGCTGATATTCGCCATTGCCCGGATCATTCCCGGCGATCCCGCCCGCATCGCGCTGGGGCCGAACGCCACGGCCGAGCAACTCGCGATGCTGCGCGAACGGCTGCATCTCGACGATTCCATCGTCGTGCAATACGCGTATTTCATCCGTGATCTGTTCCAAGGAGATCTCGGCATCTCCCTCTACACGAACCGTCCGGTGACCGCCGACATCGCGCAGTTCCTGCCAGCCACGCTGGAGCTGATCGTCGTGGCCGGACTGATGATGGTGCTGGTCGGCTTGCCGCTCGGGATCATCTCGGCGCGCTACCGGGGGTCGTGGGCGGACAATCTCATCCGCCTGGTGACGCTGCTCGGCGTGTCCGCGCCAAGCTTCGTGTGGGCGGTCATCCTCATGCTGCTCTTCGCTTTCTTCCTGCCGATCTTCCCGATCGCGGGCCGCATCACCGACAGCTACACGATCGATCCGGTCACCGGCTTCCTGTTCATCGATACGCTGCTGGCGGGCAATGTTGCCGCTTTCGGCGATGCCGCATGGCACATCATACTGCCGGCCTTCGCGCTGGCGCTCTCTGGGATCGGGCAGGCGGCCCGTCTGACGCGCTCCAACATGGTGGAGACCTACGACAAGCCGTACATCGAGATGGCGCAGTCCTACGGATTCCCGGAATCGAAGATCGCGCGCCGCTTCGCCTTCCGCCCATCGCTCATCCCGTCGCTCACCATCATCGGTCTGGATTTCGCGGCGATGCTCGGCAACGCGTTCCTTGTCGAGGCGGTGTTCGCGTGGCCGGGGCTCTCCCGCTACGGCGTCGCCGTCATCCTCAGGAAAGACCTGAACGCCATCGTCGGCACGGTCCTCATCATCTCGGCCATGTTCCTCGTCGTGAACATCGTGGTCGACCTCCTGATCGCCTTCATCAATCCGCGCATCCGTTTGTCGCAGAGGGCTGCATGAAGCGGACGCTCTTCATCCTGCTTCGCAATCCGCTGTCGGTGATCGGCCTGATCCTGGTCGGAACCGTCGTCCTATCGGCCATCTTCGCCGATTTCATCGCGCCTTTTCCCAGCCACAGCGGAGCCGTCGTCGACTTCGCCAACTTCAACAAGGCGCCGGAATGGCCCTATATCTTCGGAACCGATCTCGTCGGCCGGGATCTCTTTTCGCGCATCCTCTACGCCTACCGCATCTCGCTGCTTCTCGGCGTGGTGGTGCTAGCGGTCGCGGTTCCCGTGGGTGTCACCATCGGCCTCGTCGCGGGTTACGTGGGCGGCTGGACCGAATACGTGCTGATGCGGGTGACGGACGTTTTCCTGTCCATCCCGCCGCTGGTTCTCGCGCTCTCGATGATGGGGTTGCTGGAGCCGACGCTGACCAACGGCATGTTGGCGGTCACGGTGATGTGGTGGCCCTGGTACACGCGGCTCGTCTACAATCTCACCCGCTCGGAGAAGGAAGAAGGCTACGTGCTCGCGGCGGAGGTGATCGGCGCGTCGAAAGCGCATGTGATCTTCCGCGAAATCCTGCCGAACTGCGTGCCGTCGATCGTCACCAAGATGACGCTCGACCTCGGCTTCGTCATCCTCATCGCCTCCTCGCTCTCATTCCTCGGGCTCGGTGTGCAGCCGCCCACGCCTGACCTGGGTTCCATGGTGGCCGACGGCGCAAAGTACTTGCCCGATTCCTGGTGGCTGACCGTGTTTCCGGGGCTCGCCATCCTTGTCGCGGTCTTCGGCTTCAACCTGCTCGGCGATGCTCTGCGGGACGTGCTCGGAGCCGAGCAATGACCGCGCCGACGCTTCTTATCCGGGACCTGCACCTCGGCTTCCGCGGCTGGGCCGGGCAGGTCGACGTGCTGCACGGAATCTCCCTCCATATCAACAAGGGCGAGCGGGTGGCGCTCGTGGGCGAGTCCGGTTCGGGCAAGTCGGTCACCGCGCGCATCGTCCTGGGGCTCCTGCAGCAGACACGCAGTGCTAGGGTATCGGGACTGGTCGCGTTCGATGGCCGCGATCTCGCCGAACTGTCGGAGACGGAACGGCATCGTCTGCGCGGCAACCGCATGTCGATGATCTTTCAGGATCCGATGTCCTCGCTCAATCCGGTCTTTCGCATCGGCGAGCAGTTCCACGAGGTGCTGAAGCGGGCGGAGCCCGGCATAGGTCCGGTCGCGGCGGGGGACAAGGCCGCCGCCGCGCTGGCGGACGTCGCCATTCCCGATCCGCAGCGGGCGCTCGATTCCTACGCGTTCCAGCTTTCGGGTGGCATGAACCAGCGCGTCATGATTGCGATGGCGCTGGCCAACGAACCTTCGCTGCTGATCGCCGACGAACCGGGCACCGCCCTCGACGTCACCGTCCAGGCGCAGACTTTGCAGCTGATGCGCGCCCTCGTGGAGAAGCATCGCACCTCGGTGCTGTTCATCTCGCACAATCTCGGCGTGGTCCGCGAGTTCGCCGACCGGGTCTACGTTATCTACAAGGGCCGGATCGTCGAACACGGGCGCACCGCCGATCTGTTCGCCGATCCGCGCCATCCCTATACCCGCGCGCTGCTTTCGGCCGTGCCGCGCATCACCGGAGAGGGCATCCCGGAAATCGAGGACGTTTCGGAGTACTACTTCCAGCCGCTGGTCGTGCACGACGGGTGTGCCGAGCCGGAGATTGCCGGATGACGCATTTCCTTTCGCTTCGGTCGGTCTCCAAGATTTTCGCCCAGGGCGGTCATGAGGTGCGGGCCGTCGAAGACGTCTCCATCGACGTCGAGGAAGGCGAATGCCTCGCCATCGTCGGCGAGAGCGGCTCGGGCAAATCGACGATCGCCAACATGATCCTCGGCATCTATCCCCCTTCGATCGGCACGATCTCCTACCGGGGTGAGTTGCTGCCTGCGCGACGCACGCTTGCCCATCGTCGCGCGATCCAGCTCGTTCAGCAGAACCCGCTGTCTTCTCTCAATCCGCAACGCTCGGTCGGCGCATCCCTGCGCCTGCCGCTGGACGTCCATGGCCTCGGAGAACGAGCGCGGCGCCGCGATCGGGTCGGGCAACTGCTCGAAGAGGTGGGGCTGCCGGCGGACTATGCACGGCGCTCGCCGGGATCGCTTTCGGGCGGTCAGCGCCAGCGCGTGGCGATTGCGAGGGCGCTTGCCTGCGAATCCGAACTCGTGGTGCTCGACGAACCGACGTCGGCGCTCGACGTGCTGGTCCAGGCCCGGGTGCTGAAGCTGCTGGACGGCCTGCGCCGCAAGCGGGGCCTGACCTACGTCTTCATCACCCACGATCTCTCCGTCGTTCGCAACATCGCCGATCGCGTCGCGGTCTTCGAGCGCGGCCGGTTGGTCGAGCTCAACCAGACCGGAAAGATCTTTTCCGATCCGGATCACGACTACACGCGCCGTCTCATCGGCGCCGTCCCGGTCGTCACCGCCGAAGAGGTTCGGCTGCGCGACCGTCTCATGAAGAAGGAAAATGCAAGTGCCTGACTACGCGAAGTTCCTCACGGCGGCGGGCGCCGCCGGGCCGCAGCCGCAGCCCGTATTCGATGCCCTCTGCGCACTGACGCAGGAACTGGTGGGCGCCAGACTCTTCACCATCATGACCAGCGACCGCGCGCATCGGGTCAATGCGCGGGTCTATTCGAACATGCCAGACGCTTATCCGGTCTCGGGAACGAAGCCGGCTAACGAGACCGACTGGTCTCGTCAGGTGATCGGCGAAAGGAAGACTTTCGTCGCCAATGACATCGAGGGAATCAAGGCCGTGTTCGACGACTGGAAACTGATCCGCTCGCTCGGCTGCGAGAGCGTCATGAACGTGCCGATCCTGATCGACGGCGAGGTCGCCGGAACCATCAACTGCCTGGACGCGGCGGGCCACTACACGCCCGAACGCGTCGAGGCCGCCGAAGCGCTCAAGCTGCCCGGCCTCGTCTGCCTTCTGCTGCACGACCGAACGAACCGAAAGGGAGCCTGATCCATGGCCGAGACCACCATCCGCGTCGCGACCGACGTCGGCGGCACCTTCACCGACCTCGTCTGCTTCGAGACCGATGCTGCGACCGGGGAAGCGCGCGTCATCACGGCCAAGTCCGACACGACGCCGCCCAACTTCGAGGAGGGCGTTCTCAACGTGCTGGCCAAGGGTGGTGTCGATCCGGCATCGATCGACTTTCTGGCGCATGGCACAACCGTCGTCATCAATGCCCTGACCGAGCGCAAGGGCGTGAAGGTAGGGCTGATCACGACCGAAGGCTTCCGCGACACGCTGGAGATCGCGCGCGGCAACCGTCCGGACTTCTTCAACCTGCACTACGAGAAGCCCAAACCCTTCGTGCCGCGTTACCTGCGGCGTGAGCTCCCCGAACGCACAAGCTACAAGGGCGAGGAACTGAAGCCGCTCGACCTCGCCGGACTGCCGGCCATCCTTGAGGACTTTAAGGCCGACGGTGTCCAGGCGGTCGCGATCTCCTTCCTGCATTCCTACGCAGACCCCACGCACGAGGAGCGGACGATGGCGGAGGTGCAAAAGCTCTGGCCCGAGGTCTCCGTCGTCTCATCGCACCAGATCACGCGCGAATGGCGCGAATACGAGCGAACCAACACCGCCGTGCTTTCCGCCTACGTCCAGCCGATCGCCGAGCGCTACCTGTCGCGGCTCGCCAACGGGCTGAGAGAGAAGGGGCTGAAAGGCAGCCCCTACATCATGCAGTCAAACTGCGGCGTGGACTCGCTCGAATCCGTATCGAAGATCCCGATCACGATGGTCGAATCCGGCCCGGCTTCCGGCTTCTGGGGCGCCGCCGAACTCGGCAAGCTTATCGGCGAGCCGAACGTACTGGCGCTCGATATTGGCGGCACGACCGCGAAGTGCTCGCTGATCGAGGACGGCGAAGTAAAGATCAAGACCGACTACTGGATCGAGCGCGACCGCACCTCGGCCGGTTATCCGATCATGGTGCCCGTCGTCGATCTCGTGGAGATCGGCAACGGGGGCGGTTCGATCGCGTGGGTCGACGATTTCGGCAAGCTGCATGTCGGGCCGCAGTCGGCAGGCGCTATGCCCGGTCCGGCCGCCTATGGACGCGGCGGCAGCGACGCCACCACGACGGATGCCAATCTCTGGCTCGGCCGCATCAACCGGGACTATTTCTGTGGCGGCGAGGTGGTTGCCGACATGGCCGCTGCCGAGACCGCGCTTGCTGGCGTGGCCGAGAAGCTCGGCGTGGACACCGACGAGGCGGCGCGCGGCATCATCCGCATCGCCAACAACAACATGGTCAACGCGCTCAAGCTCGTATCGCTCAACCGCGGCCACGATCCGCGCGACTTCACGCTGGTCGCCTTCGGTGGCGGCGGCGCCATGCACGGCGTTGCGCTCGGCCAGGAACTCGGGGTGAAGAAGGTGGTGGTGCCGGCTGGTGCATCCGTCTTCTCGGCCTGGGGCATGATGATGTCGGACCTGCGCCGCGACTACTTCGTCACCCGGCTGGCCGAACTGAAGCCGGGCTCGGCCGTCGGCATAGAAGCGATCTTCGCGGAGACGGAGGACCGTGCGCGCCAGCAGTTTACGCAGGAAGGCGTCGCGGCCGACAAGGTGAAGATGCTGCGTTACGGCAAGTTCCGCTACCAGAACCAGGAGCACACGACGGAGGTCCTGATCGCGGACGGCGCGGTGACCGACGAGAGACTGGCGGAGATCGAGGCCTCCTTCCACGAGACCTACGAACGCGAGTACACCTACCGGCTGGACGCGCCGGTTGAGATGGTCGGCATCCATCTCGTCGCTTCCGCCGAGGTCGGGAAGCTCGCCATGGCGAAGCGCGAACCCACCGGCACGCCGGCCGAGAGCGCGCTGAAAGGTCATCGCGACGTCGACTACGCGCTCGAAGGCGTGAAGAAGGCCGCGATCTACGATGGAACGAAGCTGGAATCGGGCATGCGGTTCACGGGCCCCGCCATCGTCGAGGATCCCGGCACCACCGTCGTGATCCACCCCGGCAACCAGGTGGAGATCGACGGCTACGGCAACATCCACATCACTCTGGCCGGCTGAGGAGGCGGATCATGAACGACAGGTCCAACGATCCCATCACGCTCGAGATCATCCAGAACTCGCTCCAGGCGACCGCCGACGAGATGTTCGCCGTCATGAAGAAGACGGCGATGAGTTCGATCATCTACGAGGTGCTCGACATGGGCACGGGTATCACCGACGCGAAGGGCGCGCTCGCCTCGTCCGGGGCCGGCATACCTGCCTTCATCGGTGTTCTCGACAAGGCGGTTAAGGTGATCACCGCCAAGTTCGACAAACCGGGCGACATCCAGCCGGGCGACGTCTTCGCCACCAACGATCCCTACTACGGCGGCGTGACCCATCTGAACGACATCGTCGTGGCTATGCCGGTCTTCGCCGGCGACACCATCATTGCCTGGACGGCCAACATCGCTCACAATTCCGACGTCGGCGGTATGGCGCCGGGTTCGCTGTCCGGCGATGCGACGGAGATCTTCCAGGAAGGCCTGCGGCTGCCTGCGATCAAGATCATTTCCAAAGGCGAGCCGATCCGTTCCGTGATGGAGATCATCAAGGTCAATTCGCGCATGCCCGACGTGCTCGAAGGCGACGTCTGGGCGGCGATCGCCTCGGTGCGCATCGGTGCCAGGCGCCTGGTCGAAATCGCCGACAAGTACGGCGTCGCCACCTTTCAGAAAGCCATGGAGTCTTTCATGGATTTCGGAGAGCAGGTTTCCCGCGCCGAACTCGCGAAGCTGCCGAAGGGCACGTTCGAGCTTTCCGAGGAACAGGACGACGGGCGCATCTTCAACGTGAAGATCACCATTTCCGACGATGCGTTCGAGGTGGACCTGCTTGATAATCCCGACCAGTCGAACAACCCCGTCAACACCAGTCGCGACGGCGTGATGGTCGCCGCCCAGATGATCTTCAAGTCGCTGACCGATCCCTATTCTCCGGCAAACGAGGGTTCGTTCCGGCCGATCCGGCTGCTGACGCTAGAAGGCTCGGTGTTTCACGCCCGCGAACCGGCGCCGATCGGCTTCTATTACGAGATCGAGCTCAGGGTGTACGACATCATGTGGCGGTGCCTTGCCGCGCATATGCCCGAGCGACTGGCATCGGGCCATTTCGCCAGTGTCTGCGGCACCTTCATCGGCGGCATCCATCCCGATACCGGCAGGCAGTACACGATCATCGAGCCGCAGCTCGGCGGCTGGGGCGCAAGCCGCGGGCGCGACGGAAACTCGGCGATCTTCTGCGGCTTCCACGGCGAGACGTACAACTGTCCGGCCGAGATCAACGAGGCGCGTAACGGGCTCTATGTCGACCGTATGGAGCTCAACGTGGCGCCCGGCGGCGAGGGCAAGTACCGCGGTGGCCGCGGTATCGTCATGGATTACCGCGTCCGTGCCGACAACGGCTTCCTCACCGCCGGATACACGCGTTCGAAGTTCCCCCCCTGGGCGCTGGACGGCGGCATGGAAGGCTCGCCGAATTACGTGGAGGTAATCCGCAAGGACGGTGAGCGGGAGAAGTTCTCTTTCGTCTCGGGCCTGACGACCCACACCGACGACGTCATCCGTGTGGTGACCGGCAACGGCGGTGGCATCGGGAACCCGAAGGAGCGTGATCCGAAAGCCGTCGCCGACGACATCCGCAACGGCCTGATCACGCCGGAGCGCGCACGCGAGGTCTACGGCTACGATCGATGAGCATCGGAAGGCCTCGCGAAGGGGCCTATCAGGGCAGGATATGTCGAAAGGACTAATGGGATGAGCGAGAACCCGCTGAAAATTATGTATTTCAGCCCGGTCGCGAGCGACCATGCGCATGACGAGATCTTTGCCGACATGGCGCGCGACAACAAGCTGCCGGGGACGGAGGTTCACGTCACTTCCCTGCCGGCGTCCGAGGGAAACTTCTCGCACATCGAATTCCGCTCCTACGAGGCGATGGTGACGCGCGGCATCATCCGCGCGGCAAGACAGGCGGCGCGGGAAGGCTTCGACGGCTTCGTGATCGGCTGCTTCTATGATACCGCCCTGCACGACGCCCGCGAAGTGTCGGGCGAGATGATCGTGACGGCACCATGCCAGTCCTCCTGCGAGATCGCCTCGACGCTTGCCAACCGCTTCGGCGTCATTGTGGGGCGGCGCAAATGGGTGCACCAGATGAGTGCGACGGTGCGCGAGCACGGCCACGAGCATCGACTGTCCGGCTTCTACCACGTCGAACTCGGCGTCACGGAATTCCAGCAGGACCATGCCGAAACAGAACGGCGGCTGATCGAGGCCGGGCGTAAGGCGGTCGAGGAGGATTTCGCCGAAGCGCTCATCCTCGGCTGCACCATGGAGGTCGGGTTCAACCGCGAACTCGGGCGTCAACTCGGCGTGCCGGTCATCGATCCCTCCATCGCAGCGCTGAAACGGGCCGAATACGCCGCGATCTTGAAACGCCAGTGCGGTCTGGTCCCGAGCCGGAAATGGTCCTGCGAGGCGCCGCCCGAGCACGAGATGGCTTCGATCGGCGGCTTCGACCAGGGCGAGGCCTTCGGTTCGCGTGTGGTGGTCGCCGCAAGCGGAGAAAGCACCATTCGCAACGCCGCCTGAAAATCACCGTCGCCCGCTCGAGCCATAGTGGCGAATGCGCAGGACGGCGGGGAATTTCCGCCCGCGGACACGCACGATGCGAGGAAGCAAACGAGCCCCGCGCCGCGCCGTCCGCTGCACCAGACGAACGACACCAGATGAGAACGAGCACATCATGAGCCATCCCGCCACCGAACGCCTTTCGCGCCTGCGCCAAGCCATGGTCTCCGAGGGGGCCGACCTCGTCGCCCTCGCACCGGGCTCGCACATGGACTGGCTTCTCGGCTTCCATCCGCATCCCGACGAGCGCCCCTGCCTCTTGTTGGTCGGCCCGGAACGCGAGGCTTTCCTCATGCCGGTGCTCAACGCCGAAGGGACGCGCGAATCGACCGCCATCGCCTTCCACACCTGGAGCGACGATCAGGGGCCTGTCGCCGGGCTCGCCGCCGCGCTCGAGGATGTCGGCGCATTGGCCGCGAAGTCGGTGGTGCTTGACGAAACGATGCGCGCCGACTTCGCGCTCCTGCTCCTCGACGCGCTGCCGAACGCCGGCCACGCCTTCACCGAGCGCACGCTCGGGCGCCTGCGTATGCGCAAGGACGAGGGCGAATACCGCAAGATCAAGATGAATGCCGGGATCGCCGATCGCGCCATGCAGACGGCCTTCGGTTCGATCAGGGCCGGCATGACGGAGAAGGAACTGGCGCAGGTGATCCGCGACCGCTTCGCGGCCGAAGGCGCCTCGCCCGCTTTCTGGATCGTGGGGGGCGGGCCAAACGGCGCATTCCCCCACCACCAGACCGGAGAACGGCAATTGCAGGAAGGCGACGCCATCGTGATCGACATCGGCGGGCGCAAGGACGGCTTTCCGAGCGACATTACCCGCATGGCCGTCGTCGGCGAGCCGCCTGAGGGCTACGGTCAGGTGCATACCATTGTGGAGAAGGCCGTCCAGGCCGCGCTCGCGGCGGCGCGTCCGGGCGTCACGGCGAAGGAGGTCGATGCAGCGGCGCGAAAGGTGATCGCGGATGCCGGCTATGGCGAGTACTTCGTGCACCGGACCGGCCACGGCCTGGGGATCGACGGCCATGAGCCGCCCTACATCACCGCCACCTCCGAAACGGTGCTGGAGGAGGGAATGGTCTTCTCCATCGAGCCCGGCATCTACATCCCCGGCCGCTTCGGAATCCGGCTCGAAGAGATCGTCATCCTGCGCGCCGACGGCCCCGAGATTTTCTCAGATCTGCCGCGCGACCTGTTCGTCGCCGGGACCTAACCGCGCATTCGGGAAAATCGGCAACTCGCCCGACGTCAGAAGGATGAAGCAGTGCAGCATCGACATCCAGGGGCGGACCCCATCGACCCGATCACCGTCTCCGTCATCCAGTCGAGCCTGATCGCGGCGGCCGACGAGATGTTCGCCGTGCTCAACAAGACGGCGATGAGCCCGATCATCTACGAAGTGCTCGACGTTGGCACGGGCATCACCGATGCGCAGGGCGAACTGGTTTCGTCGGGAGCGGGCATACCGACTTTCGTCGGCGTGCTCGACAAGGCGGTGAAGCGGATCATCGAACTGCACGGGCCGGAGAACATTCGCGACGGGGACTGCTTCGTAACCAACGATCCCTATTACGGCGGGGTGACGCATCTCAACGACGTCGTCATCGCGCTGCCGGTGTTCGCACAGGGCGAACTCGTGGCATGGACGGCTTCGATCGCGCACTGGAACGATATTGGCGGCAAAACGCCGGGCTCGATGGCGGTCGACGTCACCGAGATCTTCCAGGAAGGTCTGCGGCTGCCGGCGGTGCGATTGTTCGAGAAAGGAGAGCTGCTGCGCTCCGTGTTCGACATCATCACCGCCAACTCGCGTCTGCCGGACTTTGTCCAGGGCGATCTGTGGGCGCAGGTTGCCGCCAGCCGCAAGGCCGAGACGCGGATCCGGCAACTCGTCGAGAGCTACGGGGCGGATGCCTATCGCGCCGCTCTGGCCGACCTGTTCGAAGAGGGCGAGCGCCGCGGGCTTGCTGGACTGGCCGAACTGCCCGAAGGCACCTACGAAATCGACGAAACGCAGGACGACGGCGCGGTCTGGCACGCCGCGATCACCGTTTCGAAGGAACGCTTCATAGTCGATCTCACCGGCAACCCAAGGCAGCGCGAAGCGCCCTACAACACCAGCCGGGACGGCGCGGTCATCTCCGCGCAGATGATCTTCAAGGCACTCACCGACCCGACACTTTTTGCCAATTCCGGCTCCTTCCGAGCACTGGAGGTCAGGACAGAACCGGGCACCATTTTCCATGCGACCGGCAACGCGCCGCACGGCTACTACTTCGAGACGCGCATCAGGCTCTACGACATGCTCTGGCGCTGCATGGCCAAGGCATTGCCCGAGCGACTGCCTGCCGGCCATTTCGGCTCGATCTGCGGGACCGTCATTGCAGGGATCCATCCCGACACCGGGCGACGCTTCACCATGGTCGAACCGCAGATGGGCGGCTGGGGCGCGACCGCCGGCCGAGACGGCCTGGACGCCATGTACTCCGCAAGTCACGGCGAGACCTTCAACTGTCCGGTCGAAATCTGCGAAACGCGCTACGGCATCGACGTGGGGTTTAAGCGCCTCCGCGAGAGCGGCGAAGGCGCCGGGCTGCATTCGGGCGGAAAGGGGTTGCAGACGCGCTACCGCCTGCGCGCTCCGGCGACGCTCTCCGCCGGCTACAGCCGCGCGAAGCAGCCGGTCTGGGGTTCGAACGGCGGCGGCGACGGCGGAGTGAACGGCCTCACCGTCACGCGCCCCGAGGGCAGCACCGATCGTCTCACCTTCGCCAGCGGAGTGCAGCTGAAACCGGGAGACGAAATCCTCATCGAAACGGCCAACGGCGGTGGCTGGGGAGCAGACCCTCGCTCGCGCCCGTAGAGGAACCGTGGTAGTCGACGATTTTCGTCTACCTGTCTGCCCAGGGCGAGTTCACTCTCCCGAACTTCCGAACTCCCGCCGCAGGCTTTCCGTGTGCGCACCGAGCGCCGGAACGGGACCGCCCTTGATCTCGCGCCGCACGGGGGAGGCGACGCCATCGAAGGATCCGCCGGGCGTTTCCAGCGTGGTCCGCCGCAGCGCCGCATGGCCCGAAAGGTCCTCCACGGTCGAAACGTTCGACCATGCGAGTTTGTTGGCTTCGAGCTTCGCGATCGCCTCGGCGCGCGTCATGGCGCCGAATATGCCGGCCATGATCTCGCCAAGCGCCTTGCGGTTTTCGACGCGGCTCGGGTTGTCGCGGTAGAGCGGGTCGTCGATCAGGTCCGGCCGTTCCAGCACCCCCGTGCACAGCCGGCGCCACTCGCCGGGGTTCTGCACCACGATGACGATCTCGCCGTCGGCGCATGTCACCGCGCAATAGGGATAGATCGCGGCATGCTCCAGCCCGCTCCGGGGCGTCGCCTTGCCGCCGTAGTCGTGGTGGAGCAGCGGCACGCTCATCATATCGGCCATGGTGTCGAACATGGCGATCTCGATTGCCTTGCCCTTGCCGGTGATCGACCGCTCGACTAGCGCTTCCAGGATAGCCGCATGCGCGTTCATGCCGGTCATGACGTCGGCGATGGAGACCCCGACCTTCACCGGTGTGCCGGGCGTGCCGGTGACCGAGCACACGCCGCTCTCGGCCTGGATCAGCATGTCGTAGGCGCGCATGTTCCGGGCGGAGCTGTCCTGCCGGTAGCCGACGATGTCGACTGCGATCAGGCGCGGATGGCGCGAGACGACGTCCGCCGCGCCGAGCCCGAGCCGCTGCGCCGCACCCGGCGCGAGATTCTGGATGAAGACGTCGGCTCTGGCCACCATCTTCTCGACCAAGGCGCGGTCGGCCTCGTCCTTGATGTCGAGGACCGCGCTCTCCTTGCCGCGGTTCAGCCAGGCGAAATAGGCGCTGGTGCCGTGCACGGCCTTGTCGTAGTGCCGGGCCGTCTCGCCCTCGGCCTTCTCGATCTTGATGACGCGCGCTCCGGCGTCGGCGAGCCGCAGCGTGCAGGTAGGCGCCGCGACCGCCTGTTCGATGGCGACGACCAGGAGTCCATCCAGAGGCAGCATCGCGCCGGCCTCAGTAGGAGCGCGGCATTCCGAGCACGTGCTCGGAAAGGTAGCTCAGGATCAGGTTGGTGGAGATCGGCGCCACCTGGTAGAGACGCGTCTCGCGGAACTTGCGTTCGATGTCGTATTCCTCCGCGAAACCGAACCCGCCATGGGTCTGCACGCAGGCCTCCGCCGCCGCCCAGGAGGCTTCGGCCGCTAGCATCTTGGCCATGTTGGCCTGCTCTCCGCAATCCTGCCCGCTCTCGAACAGCTGTGCTGCCTGCTGCACCATCAGTTCCGCCGCGCGCATCTGCGCATAGGCGCGCGCGATGGGAAACTGCACACCCTGGTTCTGCCCGATCGGACGGCCGAACACCGAACGTTCGCTCGCATAAGCCGAGGCCTTCTCGATGAACCACTTGGCGTCGCCGATGCATTCGGCCGCGATGAGGATGCGCTCGGCGTTCATGCCGGAGAGAATGTAGCGGAACCCCTTGCCTTCCTCGCCGATCAGGTTCTCGGCCTGCACGCGCACGTTGTCGAAAAAGACCTCGGTGGTGGAGTGGTTCATCATCGTGCGGATCGGCTTGATCGTCATGCCCGATTTCAACGCCTCGCGCATGTCGACGATGAACACCGACATGCCGTCGGTGCGCTTGGCTGCGTCTTCCTTGGCGGTGGTGCGGGCGAGAAGCAGCATCAGGTCGGAATGCTCGGCGCGCGAAGTCCAGACCTTCTGGCCGTTGACCACATAGGTGTCGCCCTCGCGCCTGGCGAAGGTCTTGATCGAGGTGGTGTCGGTCCCGCTGGTCGGCTCGGTCACCCCGAAGGCCTGGAGGCGTAGTTCGCCGGATGCGATGCGCGGCAGGTATTCCTGCTTCTGCGCTTCGCTGCCGTGCCGCAGCAGCGCGCCCATGATGTACATCTGCGCATGGCAGGCCGCGCCGTTCGCCCCGGCGCGCTGGACTTCCTCAAGGATCGCCGCGGCGGCCGAAAGCGGCAGGCCGGAGCCGCCATACTCCTCGGGGATGAGCACGGAGAGATATCCGGCCTCCGACAGCGCGCTCACGAAGTCGCTCGGGTAGGCGTTTTCGCGGTCGAGCTTGCGCCAGTAGTCGGGCGCGAAACTGTCGCACAGCTTGCGTACGCTCTGCCTGATCTGGGCGATCTCGTCGCCCTGCGGAAGATCCTTGATCGTCATGCCTGCCCGTTCGTCCCCGTCATCTTTCCGCGGCCATGCCGGCGCGTGCTTCTTCGCCAGCCGGCATCAACGTGCCGACCGCCTCGTCTTCCCCGATGGCCCAGAGCCGCGGTAGTAGCGCGTCCAGTTCGGCCGGTGCCGCCGCGCCCGCAAATGCCGCCAGCCCGCGCACCTTGGTCTCGATCTCCTCGCGGCTGAGCGTGTTGCCGGGGTCACCCTTAGGTTCGTCCACCCGGGCCTCGACATGCCGTCCGTCCACCGTCTTCACCGACACCTTTCCGATCCACCGGGCCGGATAGGCCGTGTCCACTTCTGCGTCCAATTCCATGGTCACGCAGTCGCGGAAGGCCGCCACGTCCTGGCGAGCATAGGCCTGGTCGAACTCGTTCATGCCGGCGCGCCCGAAGGCGGCGATAAGGCCGAGCGTCGTTCCCATGGAGAACTTCGCCTGGTGGACGCTCGAAGGCCGCACGACAGGTCCGAGCACGTCGATGGCGCCCTGGTGCACGCGCGCGGTGACGTTGGCGATGTCGGACATCGCCAACCCGTTCTCCTGTATCGCCTTCAAGAGCGCATCCGCCGCCGGATGGGTATGCCGGCAGGAGGCGTGGAACTTGAATGATGTCTCGGCCAATGCCCAGCGGCTGCCGAGCCCGTCGGTCAGGCGGGCCGGATCGGCATCGCTCGACATGCCGGCCGCCATGCCTTGGAGACCCTCCAGGATCTGCTTCGCGCCGGTGAACCCGTCCTTCGCCAGGCATGCGGCGGTCAGCCCGTTGGCGGCGGCCTTTCCGGTGTGGAGCGGCTTGGAATCCGCGCCGTCGCGCAGGAATTCCCACAGGCCCGCGGCCTGCGTTCCCGCCGAGCCGAAGGCATCGAGCATGGCCTCGGGGGAGAGGCCCAGCAGCCGCCCCGCAGCCGCGGCAGCGGCGACGGTACCGGCGGTGCCGGTGGTATGGAAGATCTTGTAGTGCGAACGGCCGAGGAACTCGCCGACCCGGATTCCCACTTCGTAGCCGGCGACGGCCGCCGTGATGAATTCACGCCCCGATGCGCGGTTCGCCTGCGCCAGCGCCAGCGCGGCGGGGAACACCACGGCCGCAGGATGAAATACCGAGCCGTTGTGGACGTCGTCCTGCTCCGCCACGTGCGAGGAAGCCCCGTTCACGAGCGCGGCGAAGATCGGAGAGGAGGTCGAGCGATCGATCAGGATCTCGCAAGGCCCGCTGCCGGGTCCCATGGACCGGCCGAAACCCGCCATGATCTCGACAGGGCGCACACCTTTGCCGGCGAGCGCCGAGCCGACCCAGTCGACGAACAGATCGACAGCGCGGTCCACGACATCGGCGGGGATGTCTTCATAGCGCAGCGTCGCGGCGAACGTGGCGAGTTCCGCGCCGGGATGTCCGTTCTTCTCGTCGCTCATGATTTTTCCTCCGCTGGATGAATGACGGCATTCGCTCCCGCCGCGAGCCGCCCCGGACGACAGGTATCCAGCACGCGGTGTCGCCGATCGCAATTCGTCATTTCGGAAAGATGTTTTCGATGGAGATGAACGGGACGGCAACAGAAGCCGTGGCCTGCCCATGCGAAGGCGATGGGTTCGCATCGCGGCACTTGGCCGGAGACACCGAGCTGCCGTCTATCCGACCGTGGATGCGGCTGCCTGTGCCTGGATTGCAAGGCGGGTGACCGTCAGCGCGTGGCCTTCGGGCATCGCCGTCGCCGTCCGCTCGCGGACGTCGTCGAGGAATCTACGGAAGTAGGTCAGCGGTTCTCCGCTTGCATCGATGTGGCCCGTTCCCTTGCCGTTCGACAGGAAGAGATGGTCGGCGCCTTTGCGGCCGGCGATGTCGATGTATTTCCGAAGCTCGATGTAGCCTTCGGTGCCGAGCAGGAAGAGACGGCCGTCGCCCCAGGCGTCCAGCCCGTCGGGCGTGAACCAGTCCACCCGAATGAATCCGGAAGCGTCCTTCGAACGCAGCAGTATCTCCCCGTAGTCCTCGAAGTCCGGAACGTCCGGCAGATTGTGGTTGGCGACCGCGCTGGAGACGATCGTCGCATCTTCGGCGCCGGTGAAGAACAGGAACTGGTCGATCTGGTGCGAGGCGATGTCGACGAGGATGCCGCCATGGGCGGCGTGCTCGAAGAACCAGCCGGGCCGGATCGGGCGGTTGAGCCGGTGCGGACCAAGCCCGACCGTCTGTACGACGCGGCCGATCTCGCCGGCCTCGACCAGCCGGGTCGCCGCTTCGCAGGCCCGCACGATGAAGCGCTCGGAAAAGCATATCGAGAAGATGCGCCCGGTCTCCGCCGCGACCTTGCCGATCGCCTCGACCTGATCGAGGGTCGTGGCGCCCGGCTTGTCGACCATGACGTCCTTGCCTGCCCGCATCGCCCGGGTGGCAATACCCGGCCGGTCGCGCGGGATCGCGGCGCTGAGCACGATATTCACTGACGGATCGTCGAACAGCCGCTCGCGCTCGACGGGCGCGAGGTCGGGAAAACGCTCGCGAAAGCCTTCCAGCACGCGCGGATCGCTGGTCTCGGGGCAGAAGCCGGCGCAGACAGCGCCCTCGGCGAGGAGTTCGCCGACCATGTGGTAGATGTGGCGATGGTCGAGGCCGATCGCGGCGAAACGGAGCGGTTCGGTCATCGTTCCACCCTGACTGGTCCACTGCTCGAGCCGGCCTTGATCAGTGCGTCTATCAGCCGGTGGACCTTGAGCGCTTCCTCGCCGGTAACCTTAGGCTCGCGGCCTGTGCGGATAGCCTCGACGAAATCCGCCATGACCGAGCGATGGTAGTCGTGCGGGAAGGCCATCGGGTCGGCGCCGGTGCCGCCGGCACTCTCGTCCGGCGCGATCTCGACGCGCCTGCCGTCCTGGAACTGCACGACCAGCGACGTGCCCGCCAGCGCTGCCGTGCCCTTCTCGCAGGCGATCTCGATGCGTTCAGGAAAGCCCGGATAGGCCGCCGTCGTGGCGTCGATTGTGCCGAGGGCGCCGTTCTCGAACTTCGCCGCCGCGCAGACCATGTCCTCGGTCTCCATGCGATGCACGGGCGTCGTCGTTGCATAGCCGACCACTTCGTCGATCGGACCGGCGAGGCTCAGCATCAGGTCCAGCGTGTGGATCCCCTGCGAGATCAGCACCCCGCCTCCGTCGCGGGCGAAAGAGCCGCGGCCCGGCTCGTCGTAGTAGCCCTGTGGCCGCCACAGGCGGATCACGGTGGAACAGCCGACGATGCGGCCGAGATCGCCCGCGGCGAGGATTTCCGCGAGCTTGCGTCCGGCCGGGCGGAAGCGGTGCTGCAGGACGACGCCGAGCGTCACGCCGGCGGCGCGGCAGCCGTCGACGAGTTCGACTGCGCGCGCGGTGGTGATGTCGAGCGGCTTTTCCATCAGCACGTGCTTGCCCGCTGCGGCGCATTGCAGCGCGATGTCACGATGGGTGTTGGCCGGCGTGAAGACGGCGACCGCATCGACCGTGTCGTCCGCGAGAATGGTGTCGAGGCTGTCGCATAGCGGGAAGGAAAACCGCTCGCCGAAGGCTTCCCGACGCTCGGCGCTCGGGCTGAAGGCGTGTGCGACCTCGACCTCGTCTGCAAGGTCCACGAGACCCTTGGCGTGCGGCGTCACGGCCATGCCTAGGCCAACGATGGCGATGCGTGTCTTCATTCCCGCTCCAGGCTTCGTTTCGTCAGGGGCCGAACCAGTGGAGCGGCCCGAGGGTGAGGAAGGGTACATACGTGATGAGCAGGAGCACCACCAGCAGCGCGCCCAGGAAGGGCAGCACCGCGCGGAAGACCGCGCCGATGTCGGCCTGCCCGACGCGCGAGGTGATGAAGACCAGCATGCCGAGCGGCGGGGTGAGGGCGCCGATGACGAGGTTGAGCACCAGCACGATGCCGAACTGGATCGGATCGAAGCCCGCCGCCACCACCATCGGCACCAGGATCGGCACGAGGATGACCAGCGCCGCGATCATCTCCATGAAAAGCCCGATGACCAGCAGGAAGAGATTGATCAGCAGGAGAAGCACGTAGGGGCTCGACGTCAGTTCGCCGAGCGCTGCGGCGATCTTCTGCGGCGCCTGCTCGAAGGTCAGGATCCAGGCAAACGGCGCCGCCGCCGCGATGATGATCGCCACGGCCACGGTGTCGGAGGTCGCCTCGCGCAACGCCGCGACGAAGTTCGTCGCCGTCAGCCGCCGGTAGATCAGCGCGCCGGTGAAGATCGCGAACAGGAAGGCCATCGCGCCAGCTTCAGTCGCCGTGAAGACACCGAAGCGGACGCCCCCGACGATGACGAGCGGCAGGACCAGCGCGGGAATCGCGGCCCAGAGTGCACCGAGCCGCTGGCGCCCCGTCGATCGCGGAATGTCGGCGCCATAACCCCTGCGCCGCGACACGATGTAGACCACAAGCGCCAGCGCCGATGCGGCCATCAGGCCCGGCACGATGGTGGCGACGAAGAGCGCGCCAACCGAGACGGAGGCGAGGGCGGCATAAATGATCAGCCCCAGGCTCGGCGGGATCAGGTTGGCGAGCGTGGAGGCGGCACTCGTCAAGGCGCAGGAGAAGGCGCGCGCATAGCCGCGTTTCTCCATCTCCGGCACGAGCAGTTTGGCGATTGCCGACGCATCGGCCGAGGAGGAGCCGGAAACGCCCGCCAGCAGCGTATTGGTGACGACGTTGGCCTGTCCGAGACCGCCGCGCAAATGTCCCACCAGATGCGTGGCGAGGTCGACGAGCTTGGTCGTGATGCCGCCGGCATTCATGATCGCTGCCGCCATGATGAAGAAGGGGATGGCGAGCAGCGTGAAGGAGTTGAGCGCGGAGGCGAGGTTCTGCGAGACGATCAGAAGCATCGTATCGCCGAGCGGGGAAAAGGCCGCGAAGGCGCCGAAGCAGAGCGCGAAGGCGACGGGCACCTCCAGCAGGATCAGCATGAGGCCGACGACCATCAGCACCCCGGCGCTGCCGCTCTCGCCGTAGACGTATGGCGCCCCATAGCGCACCGCGACGTAGAGCACGCCGCCCGCGAGCAGCGTGGCGATGCCCTGCGCGAGCGGGATGTCCGGCCGGCGCAGGAGATAGACGAGATTGAGGACCCCGCCGACGGGAACGGCAAGGAAGAGATAGCGGATCGGCCATTGCATGGCCGGCGACACAGCCATCGTTCGGGTCATGTAGTCGTAGCCATGGATCACCAGCATCACCGATGCCGCGGCGACCACGCTGGCGGTGAAGAAGGTGTGCCACGCCCGGACCCGCGGCGGCATGAACCGCGACAACAGGTCGATCGCGATGTGGCCGTTGCGGCCGATCAGCACCGCGGTGCCGAGGAAGACCCCCCAGGAGAAGGCCCATAGCGAAACCTCCTCCGGCCAGGCCAGCGCCGCCTGCAGGACGTAGCGGCAGAAGACCTGTAGGCTGGCGATGCAGGCGGCCGCGAGCATCAGAAGCACGGTCGCGGCTTCCAGCCCCGCGTCGAAGAGGCCGAAGAAGCGCTGCGCCGCGCCCGAAGGCGCGGCGGTCCGTTCATGCAGGGACACCAGGGTTCTCGCTGTTTGCCGTACCCGTCAGCCGAGAGCGCGGATCTTGTCGATCATCTGCTGGGTTTCGGGGCTCTTGGAGCCGAAATCCGCGAAAAGCGGCTCGGTGAGTTCGGCCCATTTCGCGCGTTGTTCGTCCGACAGCCTGTGCACTTCCACGCCCAGCGACTTCAGTTCCTCCAGCGCCTTCTCCGTGTTGGCGCGATTGACCTTGCGCTGTTCGGCAAAATGCTCCTTGGCGGACGTGCGGACCAGTTCCTGCAGGTCGGCCGGCATGGAATCCAGCCATGCCGCGTTGACGCGGACGGCCTTCGGGAGGAACCAGTGGTAGGTCAGGGTCAGGTTCTTGGCCTGCTCGTACCACTTGAAGCCGATGATCGAATAGAGGTCGGAATCGAGTGCATCGATGATGCCCGTCGAAAGCGCCGAATACTGCTCGGTGTAGGGCAGGGGCGTCGGATTGGCGCCGAGCAGCTTCCAGAAATCGACCCAGATTCGCAGTTCCGGCACGCGGATCTTCATTCCCTTAAGCGAGTCGAGGTCCGTGACCGGCGTCTTGGACAGGACGTGGCGGAAGCCCGTCTCGCCATAAGCGACAAACTCGACGCCGGTCTTCTCGCGCGCGATGCGTGAAGCTTCCTCACCGAGCGGCCCCTGCAGCACCGCGTCGACATGGGCTTCGTCCTTGTAGATGAAGCCGGGCGCGCCGCCAAAAGCTGCGATCTCCGGCGCGATCGCCTCCTCCGAGTCGGGACCCGCCGTCGTGACCTGGATTGTTCCGATGCGGCTTCCCTCGAGAAGGTCTCCGAGCTTGCCGAGCTGGCCGGCCGGGAAGTGCTGGGCCTCGATGCGCCCGTCGCTCTTTTCGTTGAGCGTCTTGGTCCATGCCTCGAAAGCATTTGTCAGCGGCGAACCGACCGCCTCGGTGTGGGCGATCTTGGCGACGTATTTCTCCTGGGCGCGCGCGCTGGCAAAGACTGCCGGCATTGCCAATGCGGCGGCGCCGGCCTTCACGAGCGTGCGGCGGTTGATGTGAAAATCCAATCCCTTGTTCCGGTTCATGCCTGTTCCTCCCACCGTAAGGCCATCCCGTTGCGGTATGGCACCATACCGGTATGATACAAGCTCGCACTTCGAAGACAAGGCTCGGATTGGTATGAATGTGAGGCTGCGGCAGACGGATCCCATCGCGCCTCAACTCGTGGCTGCTTTGAGGCAGAGCATCGCCGACATGCGGTTGCGTCCCGGCGAAGCCCTGTCGGAGAAGGACATCGCGCTGCGCTACGGGGTCAGTCGGCAGCCGGTGCGGGAAGCCTTCATCAAGCTCTCGGAAGCCGGGCTGGTGGAGATCCGCCCGAGCCGTGGCACCTTCGTGATGAAGATTTCCGTTCGCGCGGTCGCCAACGCCCGCTTCGTGCGCGAGGCGATAGAAGCCGACATCACCCGCGATGCGGGCCGGCTCGCGAAGCCGCACCACGTCGAGACCTTGCGGCGCTGCCTCGGCGAACAGGAGGCGGCCGCAGCCGCGGACGACTACTGGCGCTTCAACCAGTGTGACGAGGCCTTCCACCGCGCGATCGCCGAAATCGTGGAGTGCGACTACGCGTGGCGCGTCGTGGAGAGCGCGCGCATCCAGACGGACCGCGTGCGCTATCTCAGCCTCCCCGCGGCCTCGCCGATGCCGCTGCTGATCAGCCAGCACAGCGAGATCGTCGAACGGCTGGAGGCGCGCGACGCCGAAGGCGCCGAGGCCGCGATGCGGCGCCACCTGCGCGAAATCCTGCTCGCCCTGCCGCGCATCGCGGAGGCCAATCCCGAGCTGTTTTCCGACACCGAACTGCCCGAACACAGCCGCGGCCTGGTTTCGCGGGACGAAGGTTGATGGCGGACAGGGAGGGCGTGGTGACTTCATACTCGCTCGATGCCGAGACGATCGACCTGCCGAAGGGCGCGTGGGCACGCACCCATCGGCGACGCCTCTTCGCGGGCGGAAAGCCGGTGCTGGCGCTGACGCAGGGCCAGCATCGCGCCTACGTCTTTCCGCTCTATACCCCGGCGGGCTTCGCCGTCACCTCCGAGCGCCCGGCCGATCACCCGCACCACGCCTCGATGTGGATCGGTGCCGACCATGTTCACGCGCAGATGCCCGCTGCCGGCGGCACGGTGGAGGAATACACCTATAATTTCTACGTCGACGAGGTCTTCCAGGGGCGGGCTCCGGGCCAGATCCGGGAGACGGAGGTCTCCGGCACGCGCCTGGAGGACGGCCGCTTCGAGATCGTCCAGGAACTGGAGTGGCGCGGGCCGGTGGAGTGGGGTGCAGACGCGGGCCGGCTGGTGGCACGCGAGCGGCGCTCCTATGCGGTTGAACCGGGCACGGTACGGCACCGGATCGACGTCACCTCCACGCTCCTTGCCGGCGAGGCCCCGCTGAGGCTCGGTCCGACGCGACACGCCTACTTCAACGTCCGCGTCGCCGACGGCATGATCGCGGCCAACGGCGGTCTCGTGCGCGACGACCGGGGGCGACAGGGAGGTGAGGCATTGTGCGGAGAGGGCGCGCGATGGGTCGATTTCACCGGGCCCGTCGGCGGCGGCCACAATGCAGGCGTCACCGTGATCCCGCATCCGCTGGCCGGGCGTCGACCGTTCTGGTTCGTCGCCGACTGGGGCGTGGTGACGGTCGGCCCCTTCCGCGCCGTACCGCTGGAACTGGATGCGCAGCATGCATTTTCCTCGCGCTATACGGTACTCGTGCATGACGGCGAGCCGGACCTGGACGAGATCGAGAGCATTCTGGAGGAGACGGACTGACATGCACATCGCGCGCATCGAAAAAGACGGACGGCGCGGCTACGGCGTGCTCGAGCAGGACGTGGTCCATCAACTCGACGGCGATCCGTTCGCGGCGATCGTGCGCACCGGCCGGAGCGACCCGCTGTCCGACGTGCGCCTGCTCGCGCCCGTCGCGGCCCCGCGCGTCTTCGGCGTCGGCTTGAACTACGTCGCCCACATCGCCGAATCGGGAGCGAAGACGCCGACCACACCCTTGCTGTTCATGAAGCCGTCGACATCCGTCATCGGCCCCGGGGAGCCGATCGTCTATCCCACGGAAGCGAAGCTCGTGCATTTCGAGGCCGAACTCGCGGTGGTTATCGGACGCGGCGGACGCCGGATCGCAGAAGCCGACGCACTCGACCACGTGCTCGGCTATACGCTCGCCAACGATGTCAGCGAGCGGGTGATCCAGAAGACCGAGATGGACCAGGGTGCGCTGCTGGTCGGAAAGGGTTTCGACGGCTTCTGCCCGCTCGGCCCGGTCATCGCCACCGGCCTCGACCCTGCCGCCATCCGGCTCGGCGCACGCGTCAATGGCGAGCAGCGGCAGGAGAGTTCGACGGCCGACCTCCTGTTCTCGGTGCGCGATCTCGTGGCTTATCTCAGCAGCGCGATCACGCTTTTGCCCGGCGACGTTATCATCACCGGCACGCCCTCGGGCGTCGGCCCGATCGTGCCGGGCGATGTGGTGGAAATCTTCGCCGACGGAATCGGCGTCCTGACGAATCCGGTCGTCGCAGAGCCGACGAACTAGCCGCACATGGCAGCCTGGCGGTGGTGATCGCGCACGCGGCGGAACTCTTCGGCGGGGGGCGCGTGCTCTTCGCATCCGCCGCATTCGCGCGATCGAAGCGGTGTACATCCGCGAAGCCATTACCATTCTTCAGGGCCTGGAAGGCGAGGCGCCGAAGGGCGGGACTTTCTGGGCCGTGGTTGAGCTGTTCGGAGTCTCGACTAGCGAAAGCAGGGTTGGCGAGCGCTCCGTCCCGCAGGTTCTGTCCCATCAGACGGTGCGCGACCTGATCCGGGCGGCGGCCATGGCGTGCCAGGCGATGTAGGCGAGTGCGATGCCCGTCGCGGGCAGCCAGATCGCGGGGTCGCGCATCATCACCGCTGCCGCGAGCATGAGGCGAAAAGCCGTCTCGGATCCGCCTAGGCGCCGAACGTCGAACCGGGCGAGCGCGCCGGCAAGGAGATAGAGGCACAACGATAGCCGCGCGATCACCAGCGCCAGCGTCGCCCAGTCGATCCCAGGGCCGTAGCCGGGAAGGAACTCGATGGCGCTGGGCGTCGCCATGGCGGGATCGAGCTTGGCCGCATCGATCAGCAGCAGCTCCGGATAGAAGGCGAAGACGAAGGGCAGCACGAACATCACAATCCCGGCCCGCACGGCGGCGAAGCCGGTCGCCATCGGGTCGGCCTTGGTGATGGAGGCCGCCGCGAAGGCGGCGACCGCCACCGGAGGCGTGATCGCCGAGGCGACCGCGAAGAAGAAGATGAACATGTGCGCCGTAAAAGGCGCGATGCCGAGGCCGATCACCAGCGGTCCCATCAGGAGCGCGACATTGACGTAGGCCGGCACCGTCGGCATGCCCATGCCGAGCAGGATCGCCATGAGCATGGTGACGAACAGCGCGGCGAAGAGAAAGACGCCACCCGACTGCAATTCGGGTGCGAAGAGCCGCAGCATCGACAGGACGTCCCGGGCGATGAAGCCCGAGAGTCCGGTGAAGTTGAGGCAGAAGTCGATGACGGAGACCGAGAGGAACATCAGGTAGAGCGTCGCGATCAGCACGCCCGCGTCCGCCAGCGCGTCGACCAGTTGCGCGGGGCGGCGCCGGAATTCTGGATCGAGCAGGAAGAGCACGGCCAGCAGCGCCACCGCCCACCAGCCCGCGGATCCGGCATCGCCGGCGGAGTTCTGGACGAGTTGGAAGAGCCACGGCAGGTTCTCGGTCCGGCACAACCCGTCCTCGACGATGCGCTCGATGCCGATGAGCCCGGCGATCGGGCCGCAGCCCACGGCTTCCTTGGGGGTCAGGAGCAGCACCATGATGAGAAGGATCGGCGCCAGGATCATGAGGAGGTTCAGCCGGTCCTGTCCGGTCAGGACCATGTCAGACGTCTTTTCGCCTACCGCCTGAATGCCCTGCTTGCGGGCCTGGAAGACGACGGTGAGGAAAAGGCATCCGAAATAGGCGAGCGCCGGCAGCGAGGCGGCGATGATGACTTCTCGATAGGGCGTGACGGTCATGGCGGCCAGCACGAAGGCGGCCACGCCCATCACCGGCGGCATGATCTGGCCGCCCGAGGAAGCCGCCGCTTCGATGCCGCCTGCGAAGTTCTTCTTGAAGCCTCGCCTGAGCATCATCGGTATCGTGAGAACGCCCGTCGACAGCACGTTCACGACCGGCCCGCCGGAAATGGTGCCGAACAGCGCGGAGGAGACGATGGCCGCGTGGGCCGGCCCGCCACGCAGGCGCCGCGTCCACAGGAAGGCGAGCTTGATAAGCGAGCGCCCGCCGCCCGAGATGCCGAACAGCGAGCCGAGCACGATGTACGGAAAGACCGTGGACAGGAGGATACCCATGAAGCGGCCGAGGATGCCCTGCGCGTTGTTGACGAGGATGTCCTCGACGTTGGGCCGCCCGTCCATCAGCATCCGCGGCTCGCCGCCGAGCTTGGTGATGAGGTACTTGTTCATGTCTTCGGCGCCGAAGACGTACCAGGCCAGCACCGTAGCCAGCGTATAGGCCGCAATGAGGATCGCGACCGATACCAGCGCGAGCCCCCAAACCCGGATGTTGTAGCCCAGGAACACCGCAATCCCGGCGCCGACGACGACGAAGATCCAGCCGCCGAGGGTGTTGATGCAGGCGGGGTCGTCAACGGAAGTGGGAGCGGGAAGCCCGTAGAGTTCCGCGAACTCGCGCTCCTCGGCCAGTGCGCGGGAAATCAGCTCCGCTCGCTCGCCGGTGACGCGGTCGATCAGGCAGACGGAGTCGATCTCGACGAGATATGCCAGCGCCACGACGGCCGCCATAACCACGAGCGCGACGTCCATGAACAGGCCGAACCAGCGCCAGAAGGGGCCGCGCTCCATTTCGGAGAACTGCGCCCAGAAGGAATGGTTGAGCGCCACGATCGCCATCATCAGGACGAAGGCGACGGGATAGAGCCATTGGTACGGGAACTTGCGGATCGGGAAATCGGGGTCCCCGACGAGCCCCTGCACGAAGGCATCGAGACCCGGGATGGACGGGATCGTGTTCAGGAGGCCTATAGCCACCAGCACGAGCCCGAGCAGGCGCGCGGCGCGTTTCAGCGGCGGGACGGTTGCGGTCGGTTCCATTCGGCTCCAGCCCGGAGTGACGCGGAAGGGCGGGCAGGCCTACGAGCCTTCCCGCCCGATCGTTCAGATCATTCGGCGCAGTCCGGGATCTTGTAGCCCGCCTCCTCCCAGGCCGCGACGGCGCCGGGATGGTACTTCAGCGTGAGCGCGCCGCAGAAGCCGGTCGTCTCCTCGTCCACCACGTCGAAATTGACGTTGGCGGCATAGGGCGCGCGCTTCTTGAGTTCCGGGATGGAGGCGATGTAGGCGGCCGTGATCTTCTTGACGAGATCGTCTGGCATGTCCGCCCGTACCAAAGTCGCGAAGGGCACGCCGGGCGAACGGAAGTAGCCGTCCTCCGAAATCAGCGTGACGCCCTGGTCGGGGCCGTATCCCATATCCTCGCCCTTGATCACGACCGGCGAATTGCCGGGTGCGCGCAGGAACTTCTTCATGCCTTCGCTCTCCCAGATCTCCTTGGGGAAGGAGATGAGGTTGACGTTGCCAGCGGCGAGCGCCGTCACGACGCGGTCCGACGGGAAGGTCACGGGCACCATGAAGGCTTCCGCCGAACCGTCCACCAGGACGGTGGGCAACTGGCCCCAGTTGGTCTGCAGTCCCTTGTAGTCCTCGCCGTCCTTGAAGCCGCCGGTGCCGAGCTGCAGCGTCTGGCGTCCGAGCGTCAGCGCCGCCCCGCTCGGCGGGCCGTTCCAGACGGTGCGGCCCTTGATGTCCTCGTAACTGCGGATCCCTGAAGCGACGGGCGCGAACAGCCCGTAGGCGCCTGCATTGTACGGCCACATGGCGCGGACCTTCTCGGCCAGTGCCTTTCCGTTCTCGCCCTGGCTGCTGAAGGGGCCGCGCCCGTTCTCCAGCAGGAAGTGCAGCACGGTTGGCGCGGTGGCCACATCCGTTTTGCCCTCGGCCACGTTGACGATCGAATTGGTGGCGGTCTGGCCTTCCGAGACCTGGATGTTGGCGATCCCCTCGCGTGCCAGCACGTCGGCCAGATGGACCATGTTCACGTGCGGCGAGTTTCCGGGGCTGGACGTTTCGCCGGTGAGATTGACCTGCGCCAGCGCCGCGGGCCCTGCCATGCAGAGCGCCGCCGCGCAGCCGAGGATTGCGATCTTTCGAGTGAGCCTTGACGACATTTCTTGTTTTCCTCCCTGTTGATGAACATTCCGGAGCGTTACCCGCCCCGGCACCTCCTCATTCCGCGGCCTTGCTCCCGCGCATGTCGCGCGCCTTGCGTCCGACGTATTTCGCCACGATCTCCGGCTCGGCCTCCTCCTCGCCGACCACGCCGATCAGGACACCCGTACGGCCCGACTTCCCGCGGGCGTTCCGCAAGGCCTCGTTCGAAATCGTGGTGCGCGCGGCCGGGCGCCGCGCCCAGGCAAACAACCTGTCGTAGAGCGCCGCGCGAATGTTTTCCTGCGCCGGCGAGGCGCCCAGGTCCTCCAGTTCGTCGGGATCGGCGTCGAGATCGAAGAGCATGGGCCGGAAGCCACCCTCGAAGTGGATCATCTTCCAGCGGCCGTCGAAGACCATGAACATGCGCGCGTCGGCCGGATGCAGGCCGAGCTTGCCGGCGAGCGGGCTGGCCGAATAGTCGTATTCGCAGAACACCGCGCCGCGCTCACGTGCCGCGCCGCCGCGCAGTAGAGGCAGCAGCGACTTTCCCTCCAGGACGTGGTCGAGCCGCGAAGGATCGCTTCCCGCCGCCTCCACGAAGGTCGGCAGGAGATCGAGGCATTCCACCAGCGCGTCGCAAACCGTGCCGCGCGTGGCGTCGGCCTTTTCCGAAGGATCGTAGACGATCAGCGGCACCTTGATGCTGGCGTCGTGGAAGAAGGTCTTCTCGCCCATCCAGTGGTCGCCCATGAAGTCGCCATGGTCTGAGGTGACAACGATCATCGTGTCGTCCATCCGGCCCGTCTCCTCGAGCCAGCCCAGAAGCACGCCCATCTGGTCGTCGCATTGCTTGATCAGGCCCATATAGGCGCGCAGCACCTTGTCGCGGACGTCGTCGCGCGACAGCGCGCGGCCGACCGGCGCGTTCTGGAATCCCCGGAACACCGGATGGTCCGTGTCCCGCTCCGCCTGGGAACGGACCGGCGGCAGGAAATCCTGCCGTCCGAACATCGAGGCATAGGGTTCCGGCACGATATAGGGCCAGTGCGGCTTGATGTAGCTCAGGTGGCACAGCCACCTCTTGTCGCCCTGGCCTTCGATGAACTCCATCCCGCGCCGGGTGAGATAGGGCGTCTCGCTGTCCTCCTCGCGGATGTTGGCGGGTAGGTCGGAATTCTTCAGGAACCAGCCCGAGAGAACGTTACCCGTGTCGTCGACCGCGGAGTTGGCATAGTCGTGCCAGGGATTGTCGCCTTCGTAGCCCTTGCCGCGCAGGTATTCGTTGTACTTCAGCGCGCCGCCCGGATCGTAGAGGCCGTCCGGTCCCTCCGGCCGCATGCCGTCGTCGCGCTCGAAGACGTCGAAGCCGCATTCGCTCACCCGGGCGCCGATCACGCTGTCGGGTTCGAGGCCGAGCCGCCGCATTCCTTCGGCATCCGCCGCCATGTGCGTCTTGCCGACGAGCCAGCAGCCCATGCCGGCATCGCGCAGATGATCGCCCATCGTGCGCTCGCCAACCTTCAGCGGCACGTTGTTCCACGACGCGCCGTGGCTGTGCACGTAGCGCCCCGTGTAGGTCGACATGCGCGAAGGACCGCACAGTGGCGATTGCACGTAAGCCCGCGTGAAGCGCACGCCCTTTGCGGCCAGCCGGTCGATGTTCGGCGTCTTCAGGTGCGGATGGCCGTAGCAGCTGAGGTAATCCCACCGCAGCTGGTCGAACATGATGAAAAGGATGTTCTTCGGCTCGGCCATGCCCGCGATGTCTACTCCCTTGCAGCGTCGCCGCGTAACGCGCGGTCTGTCTTTCGCGTTGGAGTGTAGCCGCGCACGGGCGATCGGGGAAATAAGAACTTCCGGCCCGATATGACGAAACGGATATATCAGATGTAGGCTTGCGCCGCCTCGCGCACGTGCTCGACTAGCAGCTGCGCCTCCGGCGAGAGCTTGCGGTCCGTCGCGTGGGTGATGCCGACCGAGCCCATCAGTTCTTCTCCGGTGAGGCTCAGCCGAACGACGCGGCCGTCGGCGATCTCCTGCCGAACCGCGCCGAGCGGTACGCAGGCGATGGCGCGGTTTCCGGCAAGGAAGCTGCGCGTGAACTCGAAGGAGACCGTCTCGATCTTGTTGGGAAAGGCGCCGAGGCCCCGGGCGGTGGTGAACTTGTCCAGTTCGCGGCGGATGATCGTGTCGGGCATCGGCACCACGACGAGTTCGGCCCGGATGTCGTCGAGCGTCACAGTGTTCGGATAGGCCGCGAAGGGATGATCGCGCCCCACGACGAAGATCAGCGGCTCGAAATAGAGGTGCTCGAACCGCACGCCCGGCATGTAATCGAGCGCCAGCAGGCGGCCGAGCAGGAAGTCGATCTCCGACCGGTGCAGCCGCGCCACGAGTTCGGGCACACCGGCCCAGTAGAGCCGCAGATCGGCCTGCGGCGCAGCGGCCTTGAACCTGCTTGCGGCTGCCACTGCGAGCGTGCGTGCGACGTTCGGCAGCATGCCCACCGATACCACGGGCACGGGCGAAAGACCCGCCGCGCTGCGCGTGCCCGCCTCCAGTTGCGACATCGCGGCATCGACGTGCCGCCGGAGCGATTCGCCCGCTTCCGTGAGCGAAAGGCCTCGGCCGGTGCGAAGAAAGAGCGGCTGTCCGATGATGGCTTCGAGTTCGGCGAGCGCGCGCGAGAGCGCCGGCTGCGAGCTGTTCATGTGCTCCGCGGCCGCGCTGACGGAGCTGTGCCTGGCAAGGGCCTGAAAGCAGCGCAAGTGCCGCATGCGCAGTCGCACGAAAGCCTCCGTCATGACCGGCAGTGCTCCGACATCCATCGTCTCCTTGGGGGCAGCCGCCCACGCCGCAGAAGCCCACAGCCTTTTACGCCCCTATCCTTGGCGAGGCTGGCGCGCCGCGCAAGCCGGAATGGCTGACGATCGAAGGTCCGCCAGACCCGCTGCTCTGGCCGCCTCAGTCCGGGCAGAGCTGCCGCCACGGCAGCGCGTTCTGCGGGAAGAGACGGCTCGACGTCTCCAGCGCGAGCATCAGCGCCGCAACCACACTCGTGGCAACAATTGCGAGGGCGGCGGATTCGGCGCCGAGGCCGGCATCCTCGAGATTAAGGAGCGCCACGCCGAGCGTTTCGGTTCCGGCCGACCACAAGAGCGCCGAGATGGTGAGTTCGTTGAAGGCGAGCAGGAACACCATCAGTCCCCCGGCGACGACCGAGGGGAGGACGAGCGGCAGGATGATCGTCCGCATCCGCCTGACGATGCCAGCGCCGTCGATCAGCGCGGCTTCCTCCACGTCCCGTTCGAGCGTCGAGACCGCGGCCAGCACCGGCTTGAGGGCGATCGCCAGGAATGATGCGAGATAGGCGAAGAGGATGATCCAGGCCGTGCCGTAGATCGTCACCCCCAGCACAGGAAGCGGGTTGAGAAACAGCAGGATGCAGGCGATCGCGACGACCACGCCCGGCAGGGCGTAGGGCATCTCCACGACCGGCAGGAGGATCATGCGCGCCCAGGACAGGCGCCGGTCGACGCAATAGGCGAGGAGGAAGGAGAGCAGCGCCAGAATGGCGGCCGCCGATCCGGAATAGGTGAGCGAGTTCGCGAAGGCGCGACGGATCAGCGCCTGCTCCCACATGGTCCCGGTGTATTGCGAGAAGGTCAGGGTCTTCCAATTCAGCGTCACGCCGTAGGCGGGAACCAGCGACTTCGCGACCAGCGAGACGAGCGGCAGGACGATCGTCACGGAAAAGAAGAGCCAGAGCAGGATCTCGGCGGGAAGCGTGGCACGGCGGCTGGTCACGAACGGCTCCATCCCGCGTTCCAGGTCGGTCCGCACGTTGCGGCGCGACATCAGCCAGGCGGAGGCAACCACCGCGACGCCGGCGATCAGCGCGATGAGCAGCGAGACCAGCGCGGCATCGTGGATCGCGCCACGGCCGAAACTCGCGAGTTGCCGGTAGACCATCGTCGGGAGAGTCGTGACGCCCACCGGGAGACCGAGCAGCGCGGGAATGCCGAAATTGCCGACGCCTGCCACGAAGGCGAGCAGGATCGCCGCAAGGATGTGGAGCCGGATGACGGGCAGGATCACGTCGAGGACGACGCCCGCCGGTCTGGCGCCGTCGAGCATGGCGGCTTCCACCAGCATCTTCGGCACGCGTGCCAGCCCCGAGCCGATCGTGATGGCGACCAGGGGCGCGTGGTGAAGCCCCATGACCAGGATGATTCCTGCAAACCCCAGCATGGGATTGGCCGTACCCGGCGGCGGCGCCAGGCCGACGGCATTGAGGATCGGCGAGGATGGGCCGGCGAGCGTCTTGAAAGCGAGCGCGGATACCTGCGGCGCCACCATCAGCGACAGGACAAACAGGAACGCGAGCGCCCGGCGAGTCGCGAGCGTCATCGTGGCCAGGGCGAGCGCGACCGCACCGCCCACGACAAGCGCGAGCGCTGTCGAACCGGCGGCGATCACGAGCGTGTTCTGCGTGGCGCGGAGGACAGCGGCGCTGGTCAGCAGCGCCACCGCTTCGGCCGTCCCGGTCTGAAGGACGCGTGACGCCGCCGCCACGAGTTGCACCATCGGGATCAGGCAGAGAATACCCACGCAGGCGATGACGACAACTGAAATCGCCCCGCCTTCACGATCGGACCACGCATCCGCCTTCTGCCACTGGAAGGGGAGGGCGGATGCGCCGGATTGCGACGTCACGGAAGCCTGCGTCGTGACATCGGGAGGATCAGTTCTGCCCGAAGATATCGGCGAACTTTTCCTTGTCCGCTTCCGCGGTGGAAAGCGCTTCGGCCGGATCGAGCGGCATGATCCTGATCTGCGAGAGCGGCGGGAAGCCTTCCGGCGGGGTGACGTCCGGATGCGCCGGCATGTAGCCTTGTGATGCAGCCATCTCCTGTCCATCGGTCGAGATCAGGAAATCGACGAAGGCCTTGGCGGCTTCAGGGTTCTTCGTGTTGGCGAGGATCGCGACGGGTTCGGAAATCGCCGAGACGCCTTCCTCCGGGAAGACGAACTCGACCGGTGCGCCCTTGGCCTTCTCGCGGATCGGCAGGAACTCGACGACCATGCCGTAGAGCTTCTCTCCGCCGGCGACCGCCTGCAGGACGCCGCCATTGCCGCCGGACGCCTGCGCGCCGTTCTCCGCCAGCTTTTCGTAGTAGCCCCATCCCTGCTCGAGGTTTCCGACCATCGCCTGGGTGTGGATCAGCGCGGCACCCGACGTCAGGGGCGACGGCATCGCCACCTGTCCCTTAGCTTTCTCCTTCAGAAGGTCGGTCCAGGAAGCCGGCTTCATCGGCGCGCTGCTGTTGTAGACGATGCCAGTGGTGATCAGCTTGGTGGGGAACCACATCCGCTCCGGATCCTGGATCGCCGGATCATAGGCCGACACGTCGGCTTCAGGATAGGCCATCAGCCTGCCGTCCCTCGCCATCCCTTCCATGGTGACGCTGTCGGCGATCAGGAGAACATCGGCGGGAGAAGCGCCGGCCTCCAGTTCCGCCTGCAGTTTGGCCATAATCTTGGTCGTGCCATCGCGCACGAAGGTGACGTCGACGTCGGGGTACTTCGCCATGAAGGCGTCGATGGTCTTCTGTGCGTCGTCGTTGGGCTGGCTGGTGTAGAGGGTCAGCGTCCCGTCGACGGCGGCCGCGCCGGAGACGGCGCCAAGCAGTGCCGCGCCCGCCACGAAGGCTCGTAGGAATTCACGCATCTCGTGCTCCATGAGATTGAGGAAACCTGGGTCGGCGTAGGGATGCTGTGTTACCGCTCTATGACAAACAAGACGGCGGATGGTTCCGTCGCTCGCTACCGCGGCAGTTCGGTGATGCCGCCATGCGCCGCCGACCACGGTACGGGCGCGTTGAGGAAACTCTCCACCTCGCGCAGCGTGCCGTCGTCGAAGCGGCCTTCCGTCTTGCAGACCTCGAGGATGTCCCACCAAGTCGCGAGATAATGCAGCCGCATGCCGGCATCGAGCAGCCGCTGCGGCGCATCGGGGAAGATGTCGTAGTAGAATACCGCGAATGTGTCGGTGACCTCCGCGCCCGCCTTGCGGATCGCCTCGGCGAATTTGATCTTGCTGCCGCCGTCGGTGGTCAGGTCCTCGACCAGCAGCACCCGCGCGCCCTCGGCAAGCGCCCCTTCGATCTGCGCGTCCCGGCCGAAACCCTTCGGCTTCTTGCGCACGTAGAGCATCGGCAGGCCCATCTTGTCAGACAGCCAGGCGGCGAAGGGAATGCCGGCGGTCTCGCCGCCGGCCACCGCGTCGAATTGCTCGAATCCAACGGAGCGGAAGACGACGGAGGCGGCGAAGTCCATGATCGCCGAACGGATGCGCGGATAGGAGATCAGCTTGCGGCAGTCGATGTAGACCGGGCTTGCCAGCCCGGAGGTGAAGGTGAAGGGTTTTTCCGCGTTGAAGTGGACCGCGTCGATCTCCAGCAGCATCTTCGCCACCGTCTGCGAGATCACCGCGCGGTCCGGGAAGGTGTTGGAAAACATCCGCGTCGCCCTCGTTATTGCCAAGGGCTTCTCGCTAGCAACAAAGCGCGGAGCTAGGAAGCCTGTCGCACCACATTCCAGTGGATCGGGAACATCGGATCGAACAGCGTGACGGGGCCGTCGGCCGTATCGATCTTCGACGGAAAGACCACAGGCTCGTCCTCGCGGCGCAAAGTGATGCGCTCCTCGTTCGCTGGAAGACCGTAGAATTGCGGTCCGTTCAGCGAGGTGAAGGCCTCCAGCCGGTCGAGTGCGCCCTCATCTTCGAAAACGTGGGCAAGGCAGGAAATCGTGTTGGTGGCGGAAAAGATGCCGGCGCAGCCGCAGGCGCATTCCTTGAGCGGATCGAGATGCGGTGCCGAATCCGTGCCGAGGAAGAAGCGCGGATCCCCCGAAGTCGCCGCCTTGCGCAGCGCGAGGCGGTGTTCCTCGCGCTTGGCCACCGGCAGGCAATAGTAGTGTGGGCGGATGCCGCCCGCCAGGATGGCATTGCGGTTGATGATGAGGTGATGCGTGGTGATCGTCGCGCCGAGATTGGCGGACTGGCCGGAGACGTAGTCGACCCCGTCCCTCGTCGTGAGATGCTCCATGACGATACGCAACTCCGGCAGACGCCGCCGCAACGGATCGAGCACGCGGTCGATGAAGACAGCTTCACGGTCGAATATGTCGATCGCCGGATCGGTCACCTCGCCATGCAGACATAGCGGCATGCCGATGGCCGCCATGCGCTCGAACACTGGCATGGCGTTTTCAAAGTCGCGCACCCCGCTCTGGGAGTTGGTAGTGGCACCCGCGGGATAGAGCTTCGCGGCGGTGACGACGCCGTCCCGGAAAGCGGATTCGAGATCGTCCGGGTCCGTCGTCTCCGTGACGTAGAGCGTCATCAGCGGCTCGAAGGCGTGATCGCGCGGAAGCGCCGCCATGATGCGGTCGCGGTAGGCCAGCGCGTCGGCCTTGGTGACCACCGGCGGGACGAGGTTCGGCATGATGATCGCGCGGCCGAAATCTCGCGAGGTATGCGGCAGCACCGCCTGCAGCACGGCTCCGTCGCGCAAGTGGACATGCCAGTCGTCCGGGCGTCGGATGGTCAGCGTCTTCACGTCGTCTCCCTCGTAGGGAATGTCTTTCAGCAATCGTCGTCGTTTCGCACGAAGAGCACGGGGAGGGAAGACCGGCTGCGGAATGCGGGCAGGTGGCCTGTCCGCGAACAGTTATGTAGCCCGCTATCGTTCCCCTTTCAGGTAGGGGGTCATCAGCGCCTTCGGATAGGTCGCGCGGCGCGAGACCGCGATCAGCGCGGCAATCGACAGCAGGTACGGGAGCATCAGGAAAAACTGGTAGGGGATGACGCCCCCCATCACCTGCTGCAAGCGGATCTGGTAGGCGTCGAACGCACCGAAGAGGATGGCCCCAAGCAGCGCCTTCCCCGGCTTCCAGGATCCGAAGACGACGAGCGCGATGCAGATCCAGCCGCGCCCGTTGATCATTTCGAAGAAGAAGGAGTTGAACGCGCTCATGGTCAGGAAGGCCCCGCCGACGGCCATCATCGCCGATCCGAGCATCACCGCGGCGATGCGCAATGCCGTGACGGAGATGCCCTGCGCTTCGACAGCCGCCGGGTTCTCGCCCACCGCGCGGATGGCCATGCCGGCCGGCGTCCGGTAGAGGAGCCATGCCACCGCGGCTACGGTAGCATAGGCGAGGTAGGTCAGAGGCGTCTGGTTGAAGAGGGCAGGTCCGATCACCGGGATCTGCGACAGGCCTGGAATGGCCAGCGCCTGGAACGGCTCGATTTTCGGCGGCGAACTGACCTCCGGAAGAGCGACGCGGTAGACGAAGTAGGTCAGGCTCGTCGCGAGCAGGGTGATGCCGATGCCGGTCACGTGCTGCGAGAGCCCCAGCGGGACGGTGAGCACGCCGTGCAGCAGGCCGAAGGCCATGCCGCTCCAGGCAGCGACCACCACCCCGAACCACAGGTCCCCGCCCCAGTAGACGGTGAGCCATCCAGCGAAGGCGCCCGCCGTCATGATTCCCTCGATGCCGAGGTTGAGCACGCCCGCGCGTTCGCAGATCAATTCGCCCATGGTCGCGAAAATGAGCGGCGATGCGATGCGGATCGCTGCCACCCAGAAGCTTGCCGTCAAGAGAATCTCGAAGGCTTCCACGGCTCACCTCCACCGGATGCGGTAGCGGGTCAGCATGATCGCCACCACCATCGTCAGGAGCGCGGTCGCGACCATCACCTCCGCGATGTAGCTCGGCACGCCGGCCAAACGGCTCATGGAATCGGCGCCGACGAATATGCCCGCCACGAAGATTGCCGAGGCCACCACGCCGAGCGGGTTCAGCACCGCGAGCATGGCAACGACGATGCCCGTGTAGCCGTAGCCCGGCGAAAGATCGAGCGTGAGGTTACCCTTCAGGCCGGCCACTTCGGAGAAGCCAGCGAGCGCGGCGAGCCCGCCCGAAAGAAGCGCCGTCTTCACCAGGACGAGGTTGACGGAGATACCCGAGAATCGCGCCGCTTCGGGGTTGTGTCCGACGGCGCGCATCTCGTAGCCGAGCACGGTCTTCTTCATGATGACCCACACGATCGCGGCGCTCGCCAGAGCGATGGCAAATCCGAAATGCAGGCGCTTGCCCTGAATCAGCCGCGGCAGTTGCGCATCCGCGACCACGCGCTTCGACTGCGGCCAGCCGAGGCCCATCGGGTCCTTCAGCGGCCCCTCGAGCAGGTAGGAGACGAAGAGGAGGATGACGAAGTTCAACATCAGCGTCGTCACCACCTCGTCGACCCCGAACCGCGTCTTGAGCACGGCGGGCCCGAGAAGCAGCAGCGCTCCGGCCAGCATGGCGCAGACCATGATGAGCGGGATCAGCGCGAGCGAGGGCAGGGCGACCGCGCCTGTTCCGAGCACGACCGTGACGACGGCGCCGATATAGAGCTGCGCCTCCGCGCCGATGTTCCAGAGCTTGGCGCGAAAGGCGACCGCGACGGCAAGGCCGGTGAAGATCAGCGGCGTCGCGCGCGTCAGCGTCTCGACGATGGCGAATTGCGAGCCGGCCGCACCCTTCAGCACCAGCCAGAACACGTTGAAGGGTGAGGCGCCCGCGACGAGGACGAGAAGGGAGGCGAAGACCAGTGTCGCACCGATTGCGCCTGCCGGATAGAGAAACAGGCCGGCCGAAGTGGTGGCGGGCTTCGGTTCAAGCCGCATGGGCCGCCGGCTCCCCGAACTCGCCATGGCCGGCCATCAGCTCGCCGATCGCGCGCACCGAAAGTTCGCCGCGAGCCGAGGGCCGCGACAGCCGTCCCTTCGACATGACGACGATGCGGTCCGAAAGCGCAAGAAGCTCGTCCAAGTCTTCCGAGATCAGCAGGATCGCGGCGCCGCGTCCTCTCGCCTCGAGCAGCTTCGAATGGACGTAGGCGACGGCGCCGATGTCGAGTCCGCGGGTCGGCTGGCTGGCGAGGATGATTCTTGGATCGCCGTCGAACGCCCGCCCAAGGATGAGCTTCTGCATGTTGCCGCCCGAAAGCAGCCGCACGCGCGCATCCGGCGAGGGACATTTGACGTCATAGTCCTTTATGATTGCCTGCGCGAAATCCTGGGCGGCGCTCCAGTCGATGAAGCCCATGCGGCTGAAGCGGCGGGACCGGTATCGCTCGGAGATGACGTTTTCGGTGACGCTCATGTCGCCGATCATGCCGGTCGCATGCCGGTCCTCCGGAATGCGGCCTATTCCTCGCGCCAGCGCGGCGCCGGGGGACCATCGCCCGGCCGGCTCCCCGCCGAAGCGGATCGAACCCCGCTCCGGCTGTAGCGTGCCCGCAAGAAGCGCCGCGAGCGCCGCCTGCCCGTTGCCCGACACGCCGGCGATGCCGGTGATCTCGCCTTCCCGCAGGGCAAGCGACAGGCCGTCGAGGGGCGCACCGCCCGAGCGGCCGCGCGTCGCCACGTTCGCAAGTTCGATGACCGGCGCGCCCGGCGAATGGGGCACGACCGCCGGCATGGTGACTTCCTCGCCGACCATCATCGCCGCCAGTTCGGCGCGGTCCGTCTGTGCGGTCCGCCGCTCCCCGGCCAGCGCGCCCGAGCGGAGCACCAGCACGCGGTCGCTGACGGCCATGACCTCCTGCAGCTTGTGCGAGATGAAGATGATGGAGAGACCGTTGGCGACGAGCTTCTTCAGCGTCGCGAACAGCGCCTCGGTCTCCAGCGGAGTGAGAACCGCTGTCGGTTCGTCGAGGATGAGAATGCGGGCCTGGCGGTAGAGGGCCTTCAGAATCTCGACGCGCTGGCGCTCGCCGACGGAGAGATCGGAGACGATCGCCTCGGGATCGACGTCGAGGCCGAACTCGCGCGACATGTCGCGGACCCGCCTGACGGCGCCGCGGCGGTCGAACCGCGGGCCCCAGAGGCTCTGGGTCCCGAGCGCGATGTTCTCCACCACCGGCATCTGGTCCGCCAGGGTGAAGTGCTGGTGGACCATGCCGATGCCGGCAACCAGGGCAGCGCGCGGATCGCCGGGCGGCAGCTTCCTGCCGAAGATCTCGATCTCCCCTTCGTCCGCCACGTAGTGGCCGAAGAGGATGTTCATCAGCGTCGTCTTGCCCGCCCCGTTCTCGCCGAGGAGCGCGATGACCTCGCCGCGCTTCAGGTCGAAGGAGACGGCGTCGTTGGCGGTCAGCGGGCCAAACCTTTTGGTGATCCCCGAGAGGCGGAGGACCGTCTCCGCCTCTCCGCCAGCCGGCTCAGTCATCAGTTGGATTTCGGTTCGCTGTCGTCGATTTCGACCGTGTACTCGCCGGCCTTGATGGCGGCCTCGCGCTCTTCGACCAGCTTCATCGCATCCGGAGGCACCTTGCCCTCGAAGGTTCCCAGCGGCGCGAGCGAGGAGCCGCCTTCCTTCATGAAGGAGTAGACCCCGTAGTCTTCTGCCTTGAAGGTACCAGCCTTGACCTTCTCGATCGCGGCATCGAGCGTCGGCTCGAAGTGCCACAGGGCCGAGGCCACGACGGTGTCGGGATAGTCGGCCTGGGTGTCGATGACGTTGCCGATCGCCAGGATGTCGCGCTCCTTGGCCGCATCGGAAACGCCGAAGCGCTCGGCGTAGAGCACGTCGGCTCCGGCGTCGATCTGCGCGAACGCGGTCTCCTTGGCCTTCGGCGGATCGAACCAGGAGCCGATGAAGGCGACCTGGAACTTCGCGTCGGGCGCCATTTCGCGCACGCCGGCCATGAAGGCGTTCATCAGCCGGTTGACCTCGGGGATCGGGAAACCGCCGACCATGCCGATGTTCTTGGTCTCGCTCATCGCTCCCGCGATGATGCCGGTCAGGTAGGACGCATCCTGGATGTAGTTGTCGAAGACGGAGAAGTTCGGCGTGTCGTCCTGCGGCTTGAAGCTCGAGCCCATCAGGTATGCCGTCTCGGGATAGTCGCGCGCCACCTGCCGCGCCGCGTCCTCGACGCCGAAGACCTCGCCGATGATCAGGTCGTGGCCGGCCTCCGAATACTCGCGCATCACGCGCTCGTAATCGCTGTTGGAGACGTTCTCGGAGAAGACGTATTCGATGTCGCCGCGTTCGGCAGCAGCGTTTGCCGCCTTGTGGATGCGGCTGACCCATTGTTGCTCGACGGGCACGGTGTAGATCGCAGCGACCTTCAGCTTGCCCTGAGCTTGCGCGGGTCCGTAAAGGCCGGTCGTTGCGAGAAGCGCCGCGCCCAGCATCGAGGACTGGATCACACGGCGGCGTGAGATGGCGGAAAGGGCAGTTCCGAAAGGCGTGTCAGACATCGTTCGCGCTCCTGTTTGACCAAACGGTAAAGACAGATTCGGCGACTGACAAGAGCATGTTCCGTAGCGGAATTCAGAAGCGGGAAAACACCACCCCGGCGCCGACGAGAACGACGGCGACGATGCGCTGCCAGGCGATCTCGCGCACCGGGATTCCAAACAGCCCGAACTGGTCGACCATGAGTGAGGCGAGGAGCTGTCCCAGGATCAGCGCGGCGATCATCGTAAGGACGCCGAGACGGGGCACGCTCCACAAAGCCGACCAGACGTAGAAGGCCCCGAGCGCGCCGCCGGTGATCATCCAGGGCTGGACGGAACGGAACATCGCGGCATTCGGCAGCGATCCCCGCGCGAACACGACCAGGGCCAGGACGACCAGTCCGCCGACGAATGAAACTATGGTCGCGAGGATGGTGTCGTTCAGCGCCCGCCCGAGGGCGGAGTTGATGGGCGATTGCACCGCGAGTGCCACCCCGCCGGCGAATGCCACCGCAAGGGCAGTCCAGAACGGCCCCATCCTATCGAAACTCCGCGTTTGATGCGTTCATGACCCTGGCCCGCTCGACATACTTCACCCTCGCCGAATACACGGCCGACCGTTCGCCGCGCAATCCCGCTGCTTCGCATTCGGTTCATACGCCGCGAGAGCTGTCGATTTCCTCGTCGAGGACGCCCTCGACGTAGAGGGCGCGCACCAAGGCATAGGCGGCGACCGTCAGGGGGCCGGCGAGCAACACACCGACGACACCGAACAGTGCTCCCATGGCCACCACGGACAACATGAACAGTGCCGGCGGGACGGAAACGACCTCGCGCTGTACGAGCGGCGTGATCAGGTTCGATTCGATCTGCTGGACGGCAAGGTAGAGCAGCATTGTCCAGAAAAGCGTATCGACACCCTGCGCGGAGGCAACGAGAAGGCCGGGGATCGCGCCGGCGACGGGACCCGCCAGCGGCACGAACTCGGTCAGGAAGGCGATGAGGGCGAGGGCCAGCGGCGCCGGCAGGCCGAGCCACCATGCCCCGAGTCCCACCAGAGCCCCGACGATCGACATCGACAGGAGTTGGGCCAGGAGCCAGAGCTTCAATCCGTGCCCCGTGCGCTTGAGCGCGATACGTGCGCGACGATGCTGCGCCGGAGGTACCAGAAGCACAACACCCTCGCTGTAGAGCGAAGGCTTGTTGGCGAGAAAGACGCCGGCGACCACGATCAGCACCACCCCGGTGAGAACGGACGCGACAGTGCCGGCCATGGAAAGGACGTCCCGCCAGATGCGTCCGAAGATGGTGTTCTGGATTTCGTTCAGTTCGCCGAGCGAATCGGGCAGGGAAATGCCGTACCGGTCTTCCAGCATCCGGATCGCTTCCGGCACCCTTTGCAAGAGATCGGACGACTGCGTCCGTATCTGCGGCCAGGCGAACCATCCCAGGCCTCCGAGCAGCAGGAGGATGACCACCACCGCGATGGAGACCGCCATGCGATGGCTGACCGGAAGGAGGCGGCGAACGAGTTCTCCCGCTGCGACCAGAAGTGCTGCCACGACGATAGCCGCGAAACCGATGACCAACGTATGCCGGAGCTGCCAGAAGAGAAATGCGAGCGAAGCGACGAGAACGGCGATGACGCATTTGCGCGCGAAGTCGCCCATCTGTTGCTCATGGCCGATGCCGCCAGATTCATCCCGCATATGAAATCCTCACTGCGTCCAGATGAGAAGGAGGCCTCCGGCGCGATGCCTGGAGACCTCCCCATGCCAACTATCGGAGGGTGGATCCGCAAACGCCCTCCGGCCGGCAATCACTGCACGCCGAAGCGGTCGTAATCGAGGGGCTCGTTGTCGACCACGTCTGCCCGGTCATAGGGCATGTCGTAGTACGGACGACCTGCGGACCAGCCACGGCTATAGTAGGGGTAGGCGTAGGGTCCGCTGATGCCGTAGCCGGCATCGGGGCTCACGACCACCGCCTGCAACTGGCCGTCGCGGATGATGAGGTCGTTGACGTAGCCGTAGTTCGAGTAGCCGTTGGCCTCTCCACCCTTCACGCGGGCATAGTCGCCCATCAGGTCGGTCGCGCGGAAGATGCCGGGCGAGGTCTCGAGATCGTCATCGACGACTTCCACGCCCATGGCGTCCTGCGGCGTCAGATATCCCGTCTTCCAGGTGCTGTAGTCCTCGACGTTCTCTTCCGTCACCGGAATGATGATCTTGTCTTCGCCGCTGTAGTTGACCTGGTCCCATGGGACGTTGACGTGGGTGTCGAACATGTCCCAGAAGCCACCGACCTCGGCGACCAGCGACAGCACTCGGCCGTCATTTGAGAACACCACGTTCTCGACGCTGCCGATTTCCTCGCCGGTCGGACCGTAAACTTCCATGTCGTCCATCATCTCGTCGACGCTCATGCCGCCGAGATAAAGATCCTCCGAGCGCCAGTCCGACATGGAGATCACCTCCTGCGGCGTGATGGTCTCACCGACGGCGGCGGTCTCTTCGGCGCCGACCCCGGCCTGCGCCATGTCGCCCATCATGTAGGTGTCGGAATAGGCGCCATACTCGTCCTGATTGACCATGGCGTTCTTGTCGGTGTCGTAGACGCCGTAGAGCGCGGTATGGAAATTCTGCCAGTCGACGCCTTCGTCACCGACGTTCCAGTCGTCGAGCGCGGCGGACTGCTGAAGACCCGCCGTGAATTCGTCTTCGTCGAGATAGGCATCGCCGTTCCGGTCCAGGTCGGAATATGCCACCTGATCGTCATCGCCGAACCAGCCGAGCCAGCCGCTGTCGAATTCGCTCTCCGACAGCCTGTCGTCACGGTCGCGATCCCAAGAGGCATATACCCCGCGGTCGAGTTCGTCGCTGGTCAGGCGCTGGTCCTGATTGGTGTCCCAGGAGCGGAACGCGCCCTGGCTCACCTGTTCGAACTCCTTGTTCGACAGTTCCAGATTGCCGTCCTGGTCGATGTCGCTGAATGTCCATTCCGCGGCGGCGAATGCGGGTCCCGCGCCTAGCGTCATCAGCAGTGCAAGTGCCGTAGAAGTGTTGGCGATTCTCATGTCGCTCTCCCTTCGTTTCTGATTGTTACATTAGCGGAACCCAACACCCCCATCGCATGTTCCGAGAAAATGTCGGATCGGAAGGATTAAGTCGGGATGAGAAAAATCCCCTTCGCAGGGCGTCTGAAAAGTGTGGAATGGGAGGTTATCCTGGCCTTGCTGGTGCCCGCCGCCGCTGCGTGGGGCCTGATCGAACTCGCTGGCGAGGTGCTGGAAGGCAGCACCGCCGCCATGGACGAGCGGATCCTGCTGGCGTTCCGAAGCGCGTCGGACCTCGGCGATCCGCTCGGACCTGCCTGGCTGGAAGAGATGATGCGCGACTTCACGGCGCTGGGAGGCATCGGCGTACTGACGCTCGTCACCTTCGCGGCCGCCGGCTATCTCATGACGACCGGAAAGAAGCATGCCGCGCTTGCCGTGCTCGTCGCAGTCGGCGGCGGGATCCTCATCAGCACTCTGGTCAAGGAATTCGTCGACAGACCGCGTCCCGACCTCGTACCGCACGGCTCCTACGTGACGTCGGCGAGTTTCCCGAGTGGCCATTCCATGATGGCGGCGACCGTCTATCTGACCTTGGCCGCGATGCTTGTGCGGGTGCAGCCTTTGTGGCGCACGCGTCTGCTCATCCTTTGCTCGGCGGTGTTCGTCGTCCTGCTGGTTGGCGTCAGCCGCGTTTATCTCGGCGTGCACTGGCCGACAGACGTACTCGCGGGATGGAGCGTCGGAGCAGGATGGGCGATCGGTTGCTGGCTAGTCACGCTCTGGCTGCAGCGCCGCGGAGCGGTCGAACCGGAGGCGAACATGCCGCAAAACTCGGTGCCACCGCCCGCCGGGCAATAGGGACGAGGCTCCGTAGAACCTACTCGTCCGCGGGGAGCGGTTCGACCGGCTCGGCGGGTACGCGGCTCGGCGGTGGCGTCGCGCCGACTGCCTCGCCTTCGGGCACGCCTTCGATCGCCACACCTTCGTTCTTGTCGACCGGGGAATAACCGGGAATCTCTCCACCGGTGGTGGCCTGCGGCGTGAGATCGCGCTGGACCGTGGTCTGGTCCGCCGGCTGGACGCCGTCGATCAGATGATCCTCGGATCTCTCCGGTAGCAAGGTGTCGCCCACGGCCTCGGTATCGTCCTCGCCGCAAGCCGTCAGCGGAAGGGCCAGAGCCAGCGCCAAGGCACAGATTCGGATTGGTGTGCGCAGCGTCGTCATCATTCCTGCCTCCGTTGAATGTCCGCCGCCTCTCAAGGTGACGGGATGTTCGTGTAGACGGTCACGATCCCGTCTGCGGAGTAGGTGGCGGCGGTCACGTCGGAGATCGGAACGTTCCTGTCGCGAAGCGCTGCCTCGAACATCTCGTTCGCTTCCATTGCGGTGCGGACTTCCGCAAAGCCGTCCTCGGTGTTCATCAGGATATCCTGCAATACCTGGAGTTCGCGTCCGCTGAACTCGGCCAAGCTAACGACCTCCATCGTCCTGAAGGGCTGCGAGCCGCGAATCTCCTCGGCGCTGAGACTGTTCTCGCGCAGGTCGGTGATGATGTCGCGCGCGACCGGGACAGGCTGCGCCAGCAACGTGCCTGCGCCCAACCCGCTCGCGATCGCGCCAGCTAGAACGACTGCCGTGATGGTTCTTTTCATTTCCGATATCGCGGCCTTGGCAGCAGTCCTCTGTACCGCGGCCGCGCCTCTGTTTCGGTGATCGTTTCCTGTCCCGATAACCTCGTCTCGGATGCATTGTTCCGGTCGGAGGGACCTGTGGGGATACCTCTTCAGGGAGGATGCTCGGCTTTCCACCGACCACGAGTGCGGCGAATCCCGCCTGCTACAGGCGCATCGTCCACGCGAAGTCCATTATGGATTAGCCGGAGCGCCTACTCCCGCCCCGTCTTCACCTCCACGTCCTCGAAGGTCGCCTGGACAGGCTCGGCGAAGCGTTTGCCGTTCGTCTTGTCGTGCCGCGGGAAATCGGGTGCGGGGAATTCGATGCGCAGCGTATAGCGCCCGTCTCCCGGCAGCGCCCAGTTGCGCCCGTAGTGGTAGAGGCCCGGATGCCACAGGAAAGGCATGTGTTCGGCGCCGACGACGGTGCCGTCCTCCGTCATGACGGTAAGCGTCACGTCGAGGCCCGGGATGAACCGCTTGTCCGTCGCGTCGAGCACGGCGACCTCGAAATGGCAGTTCTCGCCGTCCGCCGGCTCGGTCCACACCAGCTTGCCGTGCTTCATCATGTACATGCCCTCCGCCTCCTCCTGGGCAAAGGCCACGATCATGTCGCCGCACTGTTGCGTCGCGCCGTTGTCGGCGACCTCGTTGGCCATGTACTGGAGCGACCGGAAGTAGGCGCTACCCTCTTCCTGCGCGAGCTTCAGCTGGTTGCGGTCGGCCTCGTCGGAGGGTTTCGCAGGCGGATTGTGTTCCTCGGCCATGATCGTCTCCTGTCTTCGTTCCTTGCGGTTGAACAGCGGAGTACCGGGCATGTTCCCGCCCGGCGGGATCTGACGCGGATATGCCGATGGAAATTCTCACCGTGGCGAAAAGGCCAGCGCGGTGAACCTTGGTGCTTTCGCGAGCCAGTGCCCTGCCGCGGATCGTCGGACCGGGTTCTACGATGTGCCGGGCACGACGCGCCTCACGAGCTGCTGCAGGCTCAGCCCCTGAACCACGATCGTGAAGACGACCACCGTGTAGGTGGCAGCGAGGATCAGCGATTTCTCGGCGACTTCTGGGATGGAGAGCGCCAGCGCGATCGAGATGCCGCCGCGCAATCCGCCCCATACCAGCACGGGGATGGTACCGGGAACGAATTCGAGCCGGGTGCGCAACGCCAGAAGCGGAGCGGCGACGGCGAAGTATCGGGCCACCAGCACCAGCGGAATGCACAGCACGGCCACCCAGGCGAAAGTGGCGTCGAACCGGAGCACGAGGACTTCGAGGCCGATCAGCAGGAACAGCAGCGAATTCAGCATTTCGTCGATTAGCGTCCAGAAACCGAAGAGATAGCGCTGGGTGACGTCGCTCATCGCGTAGCGCGGTCCGCGGTTGCCGATCAGAAGGCCGGCGACCACCATCGCGATGGGGCCGCTCATGTGGAGGTTTAGTGCCAGGGAGTAGGTCCCCGCCACGAGTGCGAGGGAGATGAGAACCTCGACGGCGTAGTCGTCGATCGCGTGCATGGCCCGGTAGGACAGATAGCCGGCAAGGAGCCCGAGCACCGCGCCTCCCAGAGCCTCGTAGAAGAAGAGCTCGACAATGTGGATCGCATCGAGGCCTTCGCCTCCTGCGCCGGTGGCGATGGCGAGCACGACGGCGAACACCACGACGCCGACGCCGTCGTTGAACAGCGACTCGCCCGTCATGTCGATCTCGAGCGTCTGCGGCACCCGGACCGCCTTGAGGGTGGACAGGACCGCCACCGGGTCTGTCGGGCTGATGAGCGCGCCGAACAACAGCGCCCACGCAAACGGCATCGCCACTCCGAAGAGATCGCAAAGCAGCCAGAAGCCGGTGCCGACGATGGCAGTCGAGACCAGGACGCCGACCGTAGCCATCGATCCGACGGCCCAGGCGCGGTTCCGCAGGACGGCGAGGTCTACGTGCAGCGCGCCAGCGAACAGCAGGAAAGCCAGCATTCCGTTGAGGACGGTGTTCTGGAAGTCGATCTGCCGCAGGAGGTCGCCGATGTCCTCGTAGAGCGTGATCTGGGGAAACGCGAGTTCGATGGCGACCAGCAGCAGCGACGCCGCGAGCCCCATGACGAGGAGACCGATCGTCTGCGGCAGCCGCACGAAGCGATGGTTGAACCATCCGAAGGCAGCGGTGAGCACGAGCAGGACGGCGACGAGATCGAAGAGGGTCAGCATGCGGGCACTTGCGTTCGAGGTCCGGCCATCATCGACGGACTTCCCGCATGCTGCAATGGCGAACCTCTATGCCGCAGGCGCCGCAAGTTCCCGCCTGCGATTCCGGCGACCGTATCGCCTGCGGAGCGATCGAGAAGATGAACTGAGGGTCGGGCGAAACGTCGGTGCCGAGCCGGTCAGGCGGGCGGTACCGGCATCGCCGTCTCCGGCCACGACATCGCTATCCAGCCGAAATAGATGAGAATGAGCCAGAAGGCCACGATCAGCAGGATCAGGCTCATCGGCGAGTAGCCCCAGCGGCGACTGTAGGGATAGACCGGTACGGTCGCGGCGAAGAGCACGATCAGGATGAGGAGTACGAGAAGTCCCACGGCTATCTCCCTGGAGCGCTTGTTCGCTCAGATCCAGTATGCGGGATAGCCGTAGTAGTCATGGTACCGCTCCTCGTAGGCCCGGTCGACCGTCTGCGCCGGGTCGTACTCCGGCGCGCTCTTGATGCCATCCTTCGTGAGACTGGTGCTCACGGTGCCGTCGTTCCAGTTCACCCTCCGGAACGACTTCGGGGAGACCAGCGTCTTCTTGCCCGGCCACCAGTTCTTTGTGTCGACGATCAGGTACCGCAAAGCCCAGCTATCGGCATCCAGCAGGAAATCCTCGACGTGGCCGATGTCGCCGTCCGAGGCGTGGATGTAGTAGCCGGTGACCTCGGACACGGAACGGAGATTGGGATCACCCCGCGGCGCTGCCCCAGCTATCGCGTCATCGGAGCCTTCGAGGCTTCCGACGGCGCTCTCCGGAGGCACCGGGTTGGGCATGCCCGCCGCCGTGGCGTAGGGATAGCCGAGCCAGTAGGGTTCCCACCCGTAATAGCCGAAGACGTCGCTTTCCTGGAGCCGGGAAACGGGTGCGTCCGTATCGATCGAAGGGCTTTCTTCCACCATCTGGCGGGTGACGTTTACTCTCAGCTCGCGGGTTGCCGCCAGGGGCTCGCCGCAGGCTTCGGGAGGCAACAGAACCTTGCGGCCGCTGAGCCAGGTACCGGTGTCGACGACCAACCAACGGATCGTCCAGTCGTGATCGTCGAACAGGAGGTCGTCCACGGTGCCGATCTCGCCGTCCGTCGCCGCGATCATGTAGCCCATGAGGCTCGATGCGTTCCAAAGCACTGGAAAAATCCTTCTTTGCTGGACTTCTCCCACAACCGCCGCGCCCCCGATGTGTTCCGCTCGACGGGTTGAAGAGGATGCCGTCCGCGGTTCGGATCGCCGGCATCGCCGAATTGGCGCTGTTTACGGCCGCGTTTCAAATCGTATGATCGACGAAGCCACCGGCTCGTGCCGTCGCAATAGAATGCAGGAGCCGATCGGCGTCCTTCGAGCGGCCAACCAGAAAAGAGCAGAGGGTTCCGGCTCTGCGCAACACAGGTGCAAGATGAGCAATCAAGGACAGGAGGGCGGCGATCTGGACCCCCGGCCCGGGAGCACGCGGCAACTGGTGGTCCGGGTCTACCCGAGGATCGCACTCGCCTACTTTGTCGCGGCGACCTCGTGCCTGATGCTGATCGCCTTCCTGCTGATGATTTTCGCCTTCGTGGAAGTAGGCAACAGCATCTTCACCGGCGATCACGTCGAGGCGGCGCTCAGCGCCATCAGCCTCCTGGTCATAGGGTTTGCGGTCGTGGAGACGGCGAAGTTCATCGCCGAGGAGGAGATTATGCGCAAGCGCGAACTCCGCTCCTCGACGGAATCCCGCCGCTCCATCACAAAGTTCATCACCATCATCGTCATCGCCGCCAGTCTCGAGGCGCTGGTTATGGTGTTCAAGGCGACCCGCGACGGAATCGAATACGCAGTTTATCCGGCGTTCCTGTTCATCGCGTCCATGCTGGCGCTCGTAGCCCTCGGCACATATCAGTGGCTGTCGAGCCGCATCGACAGCAGCAGCGATGAGCGGATGGACCACGGGGATTTGTGAGAGGAAGCGGCCCCCGCGGCATTGCTTTCGCTCGCGTTCCGGATGCCGGGGTTCGCAGAAAAATCTCAGGTGCGCGAGTGGATGGCGAATGGCTCGGATCCAAGAGAGACCCGTCCGTCGGATGTCCGCACGACGAACTGTATCTCGTCCTCGGTTTCCGGGACCTCCGGCACCTCGACCTCCACGTTGAGCCGGCCGGCCGTATCAGCGGTCGCCCGCGTCAGCATGACGAATTCGTCCTGGATGATAGCCCCAACCAACACCTCCGCGCCGCCCGGAAGACCGGTCGCGGTGACTTCCACCTGGTCGCCGGGTACACCGGCCGTGCTCCCCACGAGAATTCCGGCGCCACGATCGGGCGGCGCGCTGACGCCCGGCAAGCCCAGTCGCTCGCCGAATTCCAGGATATCGCGATTGAGATCCGGCTGGTCTGAGAGATAGTCGCTGACCGAGCGACCTGCCTCGGTTGCCGCGCCTTCGATCTGGCGGCCGGCATCGCGCACCGCGTCGCGTGCGCGGTCGGCCCAGCTGCGTTCCTCCTGTTGCGGCAGGAGCAGCACGAGGCCACCTTGCAGTTCGTCGCGGGACACGTCCGGATTGGCGGCAAGAATGGCTTCCACCGGCACGTTGCATCTTTCGGCGAACGCCCCGATCGATTCATCGGCGCGCAGTGCCTCGGCGTCCCCGCAACGCGACTGTGCACTGGCAACCCCGGACAGGAGCGGCGCCATCAGAAGGGCAGCTCCGAGCGCTTTCAAGTTGTTCGCCTTATTCATCTGTTTCTCCCACGATCTCGTTCTTCTCGAACCGCCTGGGAGAGACAAAGTTCCTGAGAGGCTCCCACGCTAGCAGCGCGATCGGCTCACGAGCGACAGATGCGCCAGGGAACACGAACTTGCCGCTCGCCGTTGTCCGTGCAGTCACGGAGAATGCGCATATGGCCATCGCACCGACACCGAATCCCCAGGACCAGCCGCCACCGGGGCCCATACCACCCACGCCCCCGCCGCGCCCGGTGCGCGAACCGCAGCCGGACAGGCTTCCGGACGAAGATCCCGGACCGAATCCGGATGAAGACGACAACCCGCCCATGCACGCCTGAGGCGAGGCGAGGTCGGGCGCGCTCGCGGGACACGCTCGGCACTGCGTTGAGATCCAAAGTGGAATATCCCGAAGGAGCTTAGTTCCGCGCGGAGTGCTCCCCGGAACCATCAAAGCAAATCCGCCGTTGTCGTGCGAAATGGCACAGCCGGCTGACAGGCTGGGAGCTGGGCCTCATGTGGAGCTCTATAATGGACAGGTTTCAAAAGACGCTGGCGGTAAGCATCCTTCTGAGTTTTGCATCGCTGACCCCGGCCGCCTCGCAGGACAACGGCCTATCCGGCACCGCGGAAGGTGATCCGTGCGTTGCGGAGCCGGAGGAACTGGGCGGCGGGAACGACGCGAAGGTCTCGAACGACACCCTGTCGCTTACCGAGCAGCTCGACCGTTGCGGCGGGGTGATCGAACCGCCGGCGGTCGGTGACCGGGAACTAGTCGAGCCGGCTCCCGAAACAGGCGCCACCCCGATCATTCCGCCCAGTGCCTTGCCGGAGCAGCAGCCTGCGGAAGGGGACGCCGGGTGAGCGCTCCCGCCTGACATGCCACGACTTCGCGTCCTGACCTACAATGTACGGCGATGCCTGGGCGTCGATGGCGTCATGTCTCCGGCTCGCATCGCTGCGGTGATCGCGGAGGCGGAACCCGACATCATCGCTTTGCAGGAACTTGACGTGCGCCGCATCCGCAGCGGCGGCGTCGACCAGGGGGAGGAAGTCGCCCGCGAGCTGGGGTTCTCGTTCGTCCACTTCCACCCGGCGCTGCGCGTGCTGGAGGAGGAGTACGGGGATGCGATCCTCACGTCGCGTCCCTCCCGCATTGTCAAGGCTGGGGCCCTGCCGGGGCTCCCGAGCCGGCCGCGGCTGGAGCCACGCGGCGCCTTGTGGGCGGCGGTTCAGATCGACGGTGCCGAGGTCAACGTCATCAACACCCACCTGGGACTGCGGCGGCTGGAGCGGTGGCTGCAGGCGCAGATGCTGATGAGCGACGAGTGGCTGGGCAGCGAGGCCTGCCGGTCGCCAGTCGTGCTGACGGGAGATTTCAACTCCTTCCCGCGCGGTCGCGTCTATGGGCTCCTGTCGGGCAGGTTGCGGGACGCGCACCTGATCGGATCGACGATGGGGCGACCGAGCGCCACTTTCCCCTCGCAATGGCCGGTGTTCAGGATCGACCACATGTTCGTCAGCGACGACGTGGAGGTGGTTTCCGCCCGCACCCATCGCAGTGAAACGAGTGCGCTCGCGTCCGACCATCTGCCGCTCGTGGCCGACCTGAGACTGCCCGAGACCGACCGGGAGGCTTCCGCCAGCCGCGGTCTTCCCGAGAGGCTGCAAGCCTGAGATCCATCTGCGGTCGACGCGCGCGCTCCACAGCTTCGCGGAAGTTCCTTGGGATCGCTCCGGGGGTTCGGGCGTTTGATTGCTTTGCAACGGAATTGGTCATTTGACTGACATCTCCAAGGACATCAGCTATCCCGACGCTTTCGACAGCAACCACCGGGAGAGAAGCTGGAGCGAACGGCTCCGCAACCTCCGGCCTCCTCTTGGCCTGAGTTGGTCGGCATGGCTAGGATTGGTTGCCGTTCTTCTCGCCGGCTTCCTGCTCTACCGCACATTGAGCGGCTACAGCCTCGGGCAACTCGCCGATTCGATCTCGACCATCCCGATCTGGCGGCTCGGAGCGGCGCTGGGTTTCGCCGCCGCGAGTTACGCGTGCCTGACCGTCTTCGACTACCTGGCGCTCCGCTACGTCAAGCATCCGCTGCCATATCCGAAGGCGGCCCTCACTTCCTTTTCGGCGCTCTCGCTCGGCCACAGCATCGGTTTTTCCGGCTTGAGCAGCGGAGCGATCCGCTACCGCTTCTATTCCAGATGGGGCCTCTCGATCGGCGAAGTCGCGAAACTCGTTCTGTTTTGCGGCACCACGGTGGCTCTGGGGATGATCGCGCTCGGCGGTATCGCGCTACTCCTGGAGAGCGAGGCCGCGACGGAACTCACAGGTTTCGGCCGCGCGAGCGTCGTAGCGCTTGGCGCTGCCTGCCTGGCTTCTCTGGCGATCTATCTTGCGCTCGCTGCCTGGGTACGTAAGCCGCTCAAGTTCCGGAAGTGGGAAATCGAGATGCCGTCCTTGCGCCTCGCGCTGGCGCAGGTGGGCATCGGCGCGGCGAATTTCGCCTGCGTCGCGGCATGCCTCCACCAGACCATCAGCGCGTTCGCCGAGGTTCCTTACGTCACCGTTGCGGCGGCCTTCATCATTGCCAACACAGCGGCCTTGCTCGCGCACGTCCCCGGCGGGCTCGGGGTAATCGAGGCCGTGGTGGTCCATCTGATTTCGCAGGACGGGGTCATCGCGGCAGTGCTGGTTTTCCGTTTCGTCTATTTCCTCGTGCCGCTGGCCGTGGGAGCTGTGACGTTCGGTATTGCCGAACTGGTGCTCAGGCGGAAGGCCGCCTCAGCGTCCTAGCTTCCGCTTGCGCCAGAACCGGTCCCACAAACGCAGAACGCGGAACGGACGGGCCGGGTCGAGAAGCTTTGTGCCCCAGACCGGATGGTCGGGACCGTGGTCCGACATTGCCTCGAAGGGCATGAGGCGGCGTTCGCCACCGTTCAGTCGCTCCAGCGCCGCGATGACGGAGCCTTCCTCCTCGACCGCCCGGTTGAAGGCCTGCGGCTCGGCGCCGACGTGCTCGGCGAGCAGGCGATCCCGGATGGAGGTGATCGCGCGCCGGCTCTCCTCGTCCGTGCCTTCCAGGGCGAGGTCGCATTCCGTGTCGAGGCCGATAGACCGATTGTTGAGGTTGGACGACCCGATACGAAGGAATTCCTCGTCGATGATCACGACCTTCGAATGCACGAAGATCTGCGACGTCTCGTCTCCCTTGTTGATGCAGGGGTAGAGGATGCGCATGCGGCCGTACCTATCGGCTTTGCGCAGGCGCCGGATCAGTCGGTCGCGGTTGGTCCCCATGACCCAGCGCTCGATGATGCCGTTGCACTCGTGCGCCATGACGACCACGATCTCGGGTCCGACCGGGGTTTGCAGATGGCGTTCCAGTATGTCTCCGAGGACAGACGAGGTCATGTACTGCGCTTCGATGTAGATGGACTTCTTCGCGCTTCGCAACGCGTCCATCGTCAGGTCCATCGCTTCCCGAACGGGGAGGTTGTCTAGGAACTCCGGCATCGTCCGCGCGATCGCGATATCGATTCCGGTGAAGTCGGCGGGCAGGGCGGGAGGCCACGCATCGCCAGACTGGTGGCTGCAAACGGGCGGACAGTCCCGTCCGATCGCGGTGCGCCAGCGCTCCTTGGCAAGCTCCGAGAGCGCGACCGCGGCATCGCCATCCACGACCATCTGCACGTCGTGCACCGGTTGGTAGGTCTCGCCGTTCGGGCTCGTCCGCAACGGATCGCCCATTGCATGAGAGCAGCTGTCCCACCGGCCGACCGTCAGGTCCATTCCGCCGCAATAGGCGAGCTCGTCGTCGATGGTGACGATCTTCTGGTGATGGGCGGCGTAAATAGGGTGGTAGGTGTCGAGCTTCACGCGGATGCGCGGATGCTCCTGCCACGGCGCGCCGAACAGCATCTCGGATGTGGAACCCGGCGCATGGACGACCGACTCGCTCCACATGAGGATCCTCACCTCGAGCCCCTCGTGTTCCTCCACCAGTTTGCGCAGCAGGTCTCCGAGCGGCGGCGATTCCTGTGGTTCAACATCGGGCCGCAGCCGGATCCGTCCATCGAAGTCCCAGCCAAGGATGACGATCGATTGCCGGGCGAGCCGAAGCGAGGCTTCGAGCGCCGCGAAATAGTCGGCGCCATCGACGATCACCGAGGCCCGCCGGGCGCGGGCAACCTTCCAACAATTCTTTCCGTCGCGGATCACCGGTTGGCGTGTTCCGGACGGCACGAGACCCTCCTCATGCCGGTACGGCTCCAGATGGGTGATGCGGTCGATCGGTTGGTCTTCGGTACGAAACACTGCTTCGAATGCAGCCGACATAGGCGGAACTCCACGGGACGGATGGAAAACTCCTTTCTCCACAAGCGGTTCCCTTCGCGGGGAATGCGCTGCTGCGCCACCTTGCTCGAGCGCGGATGCGGCCCCGGCGCCGGTTCGGGGAACAGGTCACGCTTCGTGGAGTCATTTCGCGGCTGTTCTGCGAATCGTCCGAGGTGACGGTGCCAGGACGAAGCGCGAAAGGAATATTCCCATGCCCTGAACGCATTGGTGATCTTCTCCGCTGCTGGCGGCAAGCTGCTACATCGCCGTTGGCGCGGCGGGTCTTCGTCCCGGTGAGGCGATTACTGCCTGATTACGCCACAGGCGATGCGGTCGCCCGCATCTCCCGACGGCTGGCTCGTGTAGTCATCGGCGCCGGAATCCACGACCACGGCCGAGCCGTCCTCATCCATCAGCGGATTGTCGCCGCCATCGAGCGACAGCCGGTCGGTGAAGAACTCCAGCTTCACGACGCCGTTCTCCGCCGCGTGCACGTTGGGGAAATCGCCGGGATGCGGTCCGCCGTCGCTCTCCACGCCGTGGGAATGGTCGCCCGCATAGTGGCCACCGGCGGATTCGAAGCCGCCATCGACCGTGCACTCGCCGGTCTCATGCACGTGAAAACCGTGCGGACCCGGCGGCAGGTCGGTCAGTTCCACGATCACCTGCAGCATGCCGGACCGGGTCGTGTTGAAGGTAACGGTCCCGACCTCGACTTCGTCCCGGTTGATCATGTTGGCGGATGCCGAGATAGACTGGGCCGGAGCCTGCCCGCTGAACGCGAGGGTGATCGTGGCGGCGAGTGCGGTGGCGGCTGGAATTCTCATTGTGACGTCTCCTCAAGAAGGTCTTCGCCAGACAACAACTCGGGCATGTGGATGGTTGCCTTACCATGCGGGAAATGGGCGATGGGCGGCGCCGGGTGCGGATCGGAACCTTGAGCCATCCCTTCGGTTACCTATCGACACACTTGAATTCGGCAAGAGGAATGCTCGCGATGGCCAACCTGCGAATTTTCGACCGACAATTCGCCGTTCACGAAGCGAACCGTGGAACGGAACCCATCCCCATGCCCGGTCCCACGCCTCCGCCCGGTCCGTTGCCGCCGGACCCCGTCCCGCAGCCTGATCCCTCGCCCGTTCCGACCCGCGGCGCGGGATTGCTGGCATAGGAGAAGACTGGAGATGCGTGACGGCCCGTTCGAAACGCCCGTGACCGTAGAACTTCCGCGCTCCAAGGTGCGGCGGATTGCGAGCGCGCGCGAGGCCGTGGAGTGTCTCCTCTATCAATGGCCGTGTTCCAACGGGCGCGGTCATCGCCATGCGCAGATGGCCTGCGTTTCCGCTCTCCAGGGGAGCAAGTCTCCCCGCTACGCACAACGGGCCTTCCAGGAAGCGGCCCGCGAAGCCCGGATCCTGCGGGGGCAGGCCGGCGAGAAGAAGGAGTTTGTGTGATGGCAAAGGAATTCGAGCAGGCCGTTGTGATCGATGGCCCCGTCGGGCAGGTCGAGGTCGCCACCGCCCGGCAGGCATACGACGTCCTCTCCGATCCAGCCTGGCCGGATCGAGGCCCCGCGCACGAAGAAGCAGTTGAGACGGCCCTGAAGGTCCTGGACGGCCATCGCTCGACCGTCGATGCATATGACACGTTCCTCCGGGCGGCGAAGGAAGCGGGAAATCTCGTAGAGTAATATCGTTCCCCGCAAGACTGCCGGATCGATGACCTGGCAATCAGGAAAATGGCCTCCCGCGGATAAGCAGGAGGCCATTTACTCTCGACGCAGCCGTAGACCGGTCAGGCGGCCTTCTTCGCCTTGGGGTTGGCGATTTTGCCGGCAAGCTTGGTCAGGTCCGTGTCGGTTTTCGATTCCTGCTGCAGCGTCTCGTCGAGCAGCTTGGCCGCATCGGTCATGCCGAGTGTTTCGGCCCAGCGCTTCAGGGTGCCGTAGCGGGTGATCTCGTAGTGCTCCACGGCCTGTGCGGAGGAGACTAGACCGGCATCGAGAGCGTCGGTGCCCTTGTATTCGTCCATGATCTCCTCGCCCTCGGAGATGATGCCCTCGATCGCGTCGCAGGTCTTGCCCTGGGCGCGCTTGCCGATGATCTCGAACACCTGCTGCAGGCGTTCGATCTGACCTTCCGTCTCGTCCTTGTGCTTCTGGAAAGCCTGCTTCAACTCGTCGGAAGAGGCGGCACGCGCCATCTTCGGGAGCGCCTTCAGGATCTTGCGTTCGGCGTAGTAGATGTCCTTGAGCGTGTCGTGGAAGAGGTCTTCGAGCGTCTTTTCTTTTGCCATCTTCTGGGTTCCTCTGGAATTTGAGCATCTGCGCATATGCACAGCCCGCCTTAAACATGGACCCCGAAGAATCGTTCCACCCGCTTCAGCGGGTACACGACCGTCGTTCGCCTTCGTATGGCTGGAAGGTACAATCGGACGCCCTGAACGAGCGATAGGCATCCGAACAGGCGGCGATGTCGCAGAGCGGGGCCGCGTCCGGTTCCGTCGAGCCGACAAGGATATCGCTTGCCGGAGACTGCATGTCCTCGGAATCCTGCGCTTGCGCTCTGCCCTGTGAATCCACGTTCGCTTGCCGCTCTAAAAAGACCGTCCGGGCAACTTTCGTTTCGGAGGTCCCGGCCTGCAGTGCCAGTGCGCCGAGTGAAAGAATCACCACTGCGATGAAACCGAAGACGCTTCCGCCGTCGGTACGAGGGGTTTCGACGTGGATACGCTTCTTCCTGGACATAGCCGGCAAACGGGAGAGAACTGTCGATGTTCCGCGCCCGTTCCCGGCATTCCAGCCGGAAGCGCTTCAGGCCCGCACGAGGCCGTATCCTTTCTTCAATGGGGATAACAAAGGTAAAAGACAGCGCCAGCCCAAGGCGCCAATCTGTTCCCGTCACTATTGCCTGGTGACATAGAGCCGGCGGTGTCCGCTTTCGCCCCGCGCATGACCGCCGGCTCTTCCTCTTCCCTCACACTGGTTCGCTTCGACGATTGATCCCCGGTCTTCGGCCGCAACCATCCTTCGTCCGCACATTTGCGTCGTGTGCGAACTGCGGATTGCATCCGAAATTTTTCGGAACATCGCCAGCGGGCCGGGATTGGGCGGGTCCAGGGAAAAAGAAAACCAGGGAGAAAAACTTGAAACGCTCACTCACAACGCTCTCCGCCGTGCTGCTTACCTCCATCGCGGTGCCCGCGCTGGCTCAGAACGCCGAGGTCACGACGGATCTGAACATGCGCGCCGGTCCCGGTACCCGGTATCCGGTGATCACGACCATTCCGGACGGCCGCGGCGTCAACATCTACGGCTGCGAGAGCGGCTTGAACTGGTGCGACGTCTCCTGGCGCGGCAATCGTGGCTGGGTCTACTCGGACTACCTCGAATACAGCTATGGCAACCGCACCCGGCCGGTTCCCGACTGGGGCGCGCGGATCGACCTGCCCGTCATCTCCTTCGCCTTCGGCGACTATGCCAGCCGCCACTATCGCGGCATGCCGTGGTACGACGACCGCCACCGCTGGGACCGCGATCGCCGCGGCTGGCGGGATGATGACGACCGTCGCGGATGGCGTCGCCACGACGACCGTCGTGGATGGCGTGACGACGATGATCGCCGGGGTTGGCGCGGTGACGACGACCGCCGCGGCTGGCGAGACGATGACGACCGCCGTGGCTGGCGAGACGATGACGACCGCCGCGGCTGGCGTGTAGACGACGATCGCCGCGGATGGCGTGCAGACGACGATCGCCGCGGATGGCGCGGTGACAACGATCGCCGCGGTCGCTGGCGCGATAACGACAACCGTGGTGGCCGGGGCGGTGACGGTCGGCGCGCCGATTGGCGCAACGACGATCGCGGCGGAGCGTTCGGTGGTGACGGTGACGATGCATCGCTTTGGGATCGTGTGACGCCCGGGGCAGCGGGGAACGAGAGCACCGAATAGCGATCTCCTGACCAAGAGATCGAAGGACGAAGGATGCGCCGGCCCCAGGGTCGGCGCATCGATTTTTAGCAGGTGTACTTCAATCGGGGTCGCGCCCGCGGGCCAAGCTATGGCCGCAGCACGAAGCCTCGACCGATCTCGTCGTTCTCTTCGATCGTGAAGGTGGACGTGCCGCTGTAAAAGGCCCGTCCTGCGACCTCTATCCGCGCTGCGTCGAAGCGGCCGGCCTTCTCTGGACGAAGCACACGTGCGCGGAACACCGATCCGGTCATGCTGCGAAAAAGACATTGCTCTTCGATCGCGACTTCGCCCCGTGCGCGTTGCGTTGCCATCCGCGCCGATACCCCGCTGCCGGTCGGGCTTCGATCGACCTCTCGTTCGGCAAAAACGCAGACATTGGTGCTCGGCGCGTCCTTTCCCGTCCCGCCGTCGGTGAGAATAGTGCCGTAGAGGAACGCGAGGTCCGGATCATCCGGATGGTCCAGGTCAATGGCGGCCTGCACGGCCTTCGCGATCCGGTCTGAGATCTCGACGATATCGCGCAGGGGGCTGGACGAGAGATCCAGTCCGACGGACCCGGCGGGCAGGATCGCATAGAAGGCGCCGCCATAGCCGATGTCGAAACGAACATTGCCGATGCCCGGCACTTGCGTTTCGGCGTCCAGGGCGAAGGCGAAGGAAGGCACGCTCTCGAAAGTGACCGAGCCTGACCGAAAGCCGGCCGGCGTCCGCGCGACTTCCACCATGGCCCGAACGAGCCCGCACGGGCACTGGATGTCGACGGCCGTCAGCGGAACCGTCGGGGCGACGATACCCGTGTCCACAGCGTAACGGCCGAGCGCGATGACCGCATGGCCGCACATGGTCGAATAGCCCTCATTGTGCATGAAAAGCACCGCGAGATCGGCGTCCGGATGGTCCGGCTCGACCGGAATGACGCCGTACATGTCGTGATGGCCGCGCGGTTCGAAGATCAGCATTTTGCGCAGATGGTCGAGCCGCTCGCGGGCGTAGCGGCGCTTGTCGAGAATGGTATCGCCGAGGACCGGGGGATAGCCTCCCGTCACGATGCGCACCGGTTCGCCACCGGTGTGCATTTCGACCGTGGTGATCTTCCCCTCCGGCAGTCCGGAGTCGCGGGCGGAATCTCGCCGTTCGGGCTGCACTGCTTCCGCGCTCCAGTTGCGTTGACGGGAGAGCATCATTGCCGACGCCCCCCTCGCGCGCAATCCCGAGGGAAAGATGCGGGTGGATAGGCGAATTTCGCCGCCGGAGGCGAAACTTTGGATGTGCGGCGTCAGATCGCCGCTGCAGCGGAAAGCCGGCTAATCTCCACCTCGGTCATACCGAGCGCTTCGAGGACCGACCGCGTATCCCCGCCGAGCTCGGGCGGCGCGGTGGTCGGCGCGATCACCTCGCCGTTGACCTTGAAGCCGAGAGTGGGCACGTGGAAATCGTGCGGCTCGCGGTCCCAGTGCATCGTATGGGCGAAAGCGCGGGTCGCGGCCTGCGGCTCGGCGAGCGTCTCGTCCAGCGAGCGCACCTTGGCTGCCGGAACGCCGGCCTCGTCGAGCACGCGCTCCCACTCCAGCGCCGGCCGCGTCAGGAAGATTCGGACGAACTCCGCCCGCAGTTCGGCGGCGTTCTCGGCACGGCGGGCCGGCTCCCTCCAGCGCGCATCCTCGAGAATGTCGGGCCGCCCCAGGCCGGCGCAGAGCGCCCTGAACTGCTTGTCGTTGTTGGCCGCCACCATCAGCAGCCCGTCCTGCGTCTCGAAGGCTCCCGAGGAAGGGCTTTGACTCCACGCCTCGTTGCCGGACGGGCGAGGCGTCCAGCCGCCCGTGAGATGGCTGGTTATCAGCGAGGCCATCAGCAGCATGGAGGTGTCGAGCATCGCGACATCCAGGTGGACCGCCTTGCCGGTGCGCCCGGTCTCGTGCAGCGCCGATACGATCGCGAAGGCCGCGTTCAGCCCCGTCGCGTAGTCGATATAGGGGGCACCCACCTTCTGCGGCCCGGTCTCGACCGTTCCGGTGGTCTTCATGATGCCGCACATGCCCTGGACGACGTGGTCGTAGGCGGGGCGGCGGCTCATCTCGCCGTCCTGCCCGAAGGCCGAAATCGAGCAGTAGACGATTTTCGGATTGATCTCCCGCACCACGTCGAACGGCAAACCGAGACGCGCGATGGTTCCCGGCCGGAAGTTCTCGATGAAGACGTCGGCGGTCTCGATGAGGCGCTTCATCACGGCGAGCCCCTCCGACGACTTGAGGTTCAGCGAGACCGACTTCTTGTTGGCGTTCTGCGTGAGATAGGCGAGCCCCATTCGCTCGGCGTTGAGGCCGGGCACGTGGCCCTTGTCGCGCGCCCAGTCGCCAGTACCCGGCTCCTCGATCTTCAGCACTTCCGCGCCCATCAGGCCGAGCTGGTAGGCGGCGTAGGGGCCTGCGAGGACCTGCGTGACATCGATGATGCGAATGCCGGCGAGAGGCTGGAACATCAGATGGTACCTCGGTGTGAAACGGGCATGGCGTTCATTTGCGCTTGAAAAGGAGCCGGCATTCGCCCACCCGGGCGTCGATCGACCCGAGCCAGCCGCGCGCGGCCTGGCTGTTCCGGAGTTGAGCATCGAGGAAGGCGAGCGTGATCTGCTCCACCGCTTCGCGCTGTGCCGGTACCTGCCGATGCCGCTCCGCGAAACCGCCGAGATAGTGGTCGCCGCCCTCGAGGACCGCGAGATACTTTTCGCCGGCTGGCGCAAGCTCGTAGGGCTCGCACTTCCAGTGCCAGTCGCCTCCCTTGGCGCCCTGGTCGAGGGTGCCGGTGACGTTCAGCATCGGCCCCCGGAGCCCGTCCCAAGATCCGTCGCGCAGACCCTGCTGGTCTCGTCCCTGGGCGCTGAGCAGGACCGCCGCCTCGAAACGGGGATCGGCGAAGCGGCGGGCCGGCTCGTCCGGCAGGTCGATCTCCGCGCCCGCGAGCAGCTGCGCGGTGTAGGCGCCGAAGGAGTGCCCCGCGATCGCGCCGCGCATCGGACTTTCCGCCGCGCCGCAGGTTGCTTCGACGATCTGCGGCAGCCGGTCCATCACCGCGCCGACGACAGCCAGGCGTCCGGTCCACCGTTCGGGGCTGTGCAGGATCGCGTGCATGCGGGCCCTCGCATGCGGCACCGTCATCCATTCCGAAAGATCGCTCTCGGGATCGAGACCGAGCTCCGGCTCGTTTCGCGCAACGATGCGGATGTCGTCGGCGAAGGTCGGATGGATCACCAGATAGCCGTGCGCGGCCCAATATCCGGAAAGGGCGGCATAGGCGCCGCCGTTCGAGCCGAGCCCATGGCAGAACACCACGAAACCCTTCGGAGCGAGGTCTCGCGGCCAGCGGCAGACGAGCGGCGCTTCACCAACGTGTATGCCGGGCTCCGCCAGGACATCGTGCGCCTCCCGGAACGCGCCGGGGCCAAGATCGGATCGATAGAGCGCAGCCGTCATTGAGCCGCTCCGTCCAACGCGGGGCTCGCCTTGGAGGATGTCGTCTCGTCCAGCAGGAAGCATGCCGCGGTTCCGCCCCCGTCCACCGGGTAGGACGGAGGCATCTCGGCATGGCAGCGCGGCATCGCGTGAGGACAGCGGTTCTTGTAGGGGCATGCGGTCGCGGACACCCGCGGTGTCTCATGGGCGGGAGCGGCCTTGCGGGCGGCGCGACGCTGGCGCTGCGCCTCCGGGTCGAGCAGCGGCACCGCGTCCAGCAACGCCCTCGTGTAGGGATGCGCCGGGGAATGGTAGACGCGGTCCGAGGGTCCCTCCTCGACAACATGGCCGAGATACATCACCGCGATGCGGTCGGAGATGTGATGCACCAGCGCCAGGTCGTGCGCGATCAGCAGGTAGGCGACCCCCATGGCGTCGCGGCGCTCGTAGAGCAGGTTGATGATCTGGTTCTGGGTCGAAACGTCGAGCGCGCTCACAGGCTCGTCGAGCACAATGAGCTTCGGTTCCAGTGCGAGAGCCGAAGCGATGGCGATGCGCTGGCGCTGGCCGCCTGAAAACTGGTGCGGGTGCCGGCCGAGATGCTCCTCAGACAGGGAGACCAACTTCAGAAGTTCCGCCGCCCGGGCGCGCCGCTCGCTCCTGTCCATTTTCGTGTGGACCCTCAGCGGTTCGGTGACGAGGTCCTCGACCGTCATCGACGGGTTGAGCGATGAGTACGGGTCCTGGAAGACGGCTTGGATCTGACTGCGGATATCCGGCGAATAGCGCGTCCCCATCGAGGTGAGATCGGTGCCGCCGAAACGTATGGCGCCCGAGCCGGCCGGCACAAGCCCGAGCACGGCGTTGGCGATCGACGACTTGCCCGACCCCGATTCCCCCACCAGCCCCAGCGTCTCGCCGCGTCGGATGGTGAGACTCGCGCCCTTCACGGCGTGGAACGGCTTCCGATCCAGCCCGAACAGCGAACGGCTCCAGTAGGTGACCCACAGGTCTTCGACCTCGAGAAGGATTTCCGCGCTCATGACGCGGCCTTCAATTCGAGTTCGGGCGCGCGGATGCAGCGGACCAGCCGGTCGGTGCCGACGAGGGGGATCGGGCGCTCACAGGCGGGGATGGCGAAGTCGCAGCGATTGGAGAAGCGGCAGCCTGAAGGCCATGCGCCGGGCCTCGGAACGTTGCCGCGGATGGTCGGCAGCGGCGGGTTGCGCGAGGAGGCGTGTGGCATCGCCGAAAGGAGCCCCCGCGTGTAGGGATGGCGTGGGCGGGCGAACAGCGCGTCCACTTCCGCCATCTCCGCCATCTCGCCGGCATACATGACGCTGATGCGATCACTGATGTCGGCGGCGACCGCGAGATCGTGCGTGACGAACAGGATGGCCATGCCGAATTCGCCCTGCAGGTCGCGGAAGAGGTCGAGGATCTCCTGCTGGACCGTGACGTCGAGCGCCGTCGTCGGTTCGTCGGCGATGAGCAGCGAGGGGTTGCAGCTCAGCGCCCGTGCAATGGCGATACGCTGCGCCATGCCGCCAGAAAGCTCGTGCGGATAGGCCTTCGCCCGCTCTTCCGGTCGCGGGATTCCGACGCGGTCGATCAACTCGACGACCCGGCTCCAGGCCTGCTGGCCGGTCAGCCCCTGCTTCTTGCGCAGCACTTCCGCGATCTGGCTTCCGACGGTGAAGGCTGGGTTGAGGCTCGTCGTCGGATCCTGGAAGACCATGGCGACCTCGTTGCCGCGCACCTCCTCCATCTGCTTTGGGGTCAGCATTCGAAGATCCCGGCCGTTGAGGAAGACGGATCCGTGGGTGGTGCGGCCGCCGGCCCCGATCAGGCCGAGGATCGAGAGCCCCGTGATCGTCTTGCCGCTGCCCGATTCGCCCACCAGCCCAAGCGTCTCGCCGCGCGAAATACCGAAGGAGAGATCGGTGATGACGGGCACTTCGTGTCCGTCGCGGCCCGAAACGAGAACCTGAAGGCCCTCGACGCGCAGGACCTCGTCGGCGAGTGGGGGCTGTGCGGCGCTCTCCGGTCCGGATGCCGCGATTGCGGGCACGAAGCGATCCGCTGGCCTGCCGGGATCGACCCCGACGGCGACGCCCCGGCCGATCGAGTCGCGGATGACGTCGCCGAGCAGGTTCACCGACAGCACGGTCAGGATGATGGCGATGCCGGGCGGCACGGCCAGGAACCAGTTGAGGTCCATGTAGGCGGCGGCGGAGTTGAGCATCGTGCCCCAGCTCGCGTCGGGCGGCTGCACGCCGAGGCCGATGAAGCTCAGCCCCGCTTCCGCCAAAAGCACCGCGCCCACCGTCAGCGTCACCTGCACGACGAGCGGCGGGGCGATATTGGGGAAGATGTGCCTGATGAGGATGCGCCGGTCCGATGCGCCGATGACCCGGGCCGACCGTACGTAGACCTCCTCGCGCTCGGCCAGCACCACGCCGCGCGCCAGGCGCAGGAACGAGGTCGAGAACAGGATGCCGAGCGCGATCATCGCCCTGTGCAGGCCGGCGCCCAGGATGGCAATGATGACGATTGCCACCATGATGCCGGGGATCGACACGACAGCCTCGACGACGCGCATGACGACCCAATCCCACCATCCGCCGCGATAGCCGATGAAGAGCCCGAGCGGCACGCCCAAGAGCACTGCGATCGACGTGGCTTCCGCCGCCGCGATGACGGCGATGCGGCAGCCGAAGATCAGCCGCGAGAGCACGTCGCGCCCGAGATCGTCGGTGCCGAGCCAGTGGGCCGCGGAAGGACCTTGCAGCGCCTTGATCAGGTTCTGCCGCAGTGGATCGTAAGGCGCGATCCAGTCCGCGAAGAGCGCGAGGAAGACGAGCAGGACCAGCACCGAGCCCGCCGTGGCGACGATGGCCGTCGAGGCGTCCAGTCGGAAGCGGATGCGGCGCGGCGCGGCGGCCGGTTCGTTCTGGCTGGTGGTGGTCACGTGGGCCGCGCTTTGGGATTGAGCAGACCGTAGAGGAGGTCGGTGGCGAGCTGGACGAGGACGACGAGACCGACCATCACCAGGACCAGCCCCTGCAGCATGGGTATGTCCTGCTGGCGCACGGCCGCGATGGCGAGCGTGCCGAGGCCGTTGATGGCGAAGACCTGCTCGACGATCAGCGCGCCGCCGAGCAGGACGGTAATCTGGAAAGAAAGCACCGCAACCACCGGCACCATGGCGTTGGTCAGCGCGTGCCGCAGGATCACCCGACGCGACGACAGTCCCTGGGCGCGCGCCGCGCGTATGTAATCCTGCTGGAGAACCCCAACCATGGCCGAGCGCACCTGCCGGGCGATGGCGGCGCTCGACGACAGGCCGAGGGCGATGGAGGGCAGGGTGACGCTGCGCAGCCAGTCCCAGGGCGACGTCGAGATCGGCGTGAAACCGGTGGCCGGAAACCAGCGCAGGTTCACCGCGAAGACCGCGACCAGGATCAGGCCGAACCAGAAGTTTGGAACCGCCTGGCCGAAGGTCGCGCCCACGGTGGCGAGGCGATCGATCCACGATCGGGGGCGAAGCGCCGCCGCCACGCCGGCGGCGACCCCGACGACGATGGCGATCAATGCAGATATCGCCGTCAGCGACAGCGTGACCGGAAGCCTCAGCAGCACAGCGTCGGTGACGCTGACGCTGTTGAAGAAGGAGGTGCCGAGGTCACCCTGCACCGCCTTTCCGAGCCACTGGAAGTAGCGCACCACCACGGGTTCGTTCAGGCCCATCCTCTCGCGCAGCATCTCGTGCTGCTCCTGCGTTCCCGTGTCCCCCAGAATGAGGTCCACGGGATCGCTGGGCAGCAGCGAGGTGAACGAGAACGCCATCACCGACACGATGAACAGCAGTGGCACCAGTGCCAGCAGCCGCTGGGCGACGAGCCTGAACATGAAGACCCGTGACTAGTCGTTGGCCTTGAGGCCGCGGAGATTGATGGAATCCTCTCCGTAGCGATACCGGACCGTGGTGTTTTCCGCCGTGGCGTTGGTGACCCCGATCAAGATCGGCGCATTGGTGACGAATATCAGGAACGCCTCGTCAGCCAGCTGGGCCGCCATCTTGTGGTAGATCGGTGCCCGCACGTCGGTCTCCACCGAGGTCAATCCCTCCTTGGCCAGCGCCAGCAGCGTATCGCTCGGCTTGACCTTGAAGGGATTGTAGGCCGCATCCTCGTAGATGTAGCGCAGCGCCAGGAATTTCGGATCCGTGACCGTGTTCCAGACGAGGTTGGTGGCTGGGAAATCCGTCGTGCGGCTGCGGCGCGCCAGCGTGCCGGGCTCCACGGGCACGATGTTCATGGTGATGCCGATCTCGTTGAAGAAGCCAGCGAGCGCCTCCAGACGCGGCTGGTAGATCGGGATCGACGGCATGTCGAAGGTGAACCCGTCGGGGAACTTCGACTGCGCCATCAGTTCGCGCGCCTTTTCGACATTGTATTCGTAGACGCCCTCGAGCGACGGATCGTAGGCCCAGTCGCCCTTGCCGTAGGGCTGGAACGACTTCACCGCGAGGCCGAACTGGATCGCCTTGTTGAAGGCTTCCCGATCGATGGCGAGCGCCATGGCCTCCCGCACCAGCGGATCGGCGAAGGCCGGAACGACCGTGCCGTCGCGGTCGGAGATGATGACGTGGTAGTTAAGGCCGCCATTGTTGCGCATCAGTTTCAGGTCGGGCGACTTGTCGATGATCGCCGCCTGAGGGTTGGAGAGCCAGTTGCCGGCGTCGATCTGGCCGGTCTTGAGTGCGTTGAGACGCGCGGTATCGTCGGGAATCTCCCACACCTCGTAGCGCGCGAGGCCGATCATGTCCTTGTCCCAGTAGGTCGGGTTCGGCACGTAGACCTGCACCTCGCCCTCGCGCGACTCGTCCTTGCTGTGGATGTAGGGGCCGGTGCCGACCGGATTGCGGTCGAGCGCGGGATCGTTCATCGCCGACGGCGCGATCATCATGCCGCCGGTGTAGCACAGGGTGGTGATGATCGCGGGGTCGATCTCCTTGAGCCTGATGCCGAGCGTGTATTCGTCGATCGCCTTGGCGCTCTCGACGGTCTTGAGACCTTCTACGATGCCGATCTCGACGCCGCGGTTGATGTTCGCCGCCGCCGCCTCGGCGTTGAAGGCTTCGCCGTTGGAGAAGCTGACGTCTTCGCGCAGCTTGATCGTCACGTCGAGGCCGTCGACCTCGTAGCTGGTGGCCAGCAATGGCACGTTTTCGCCGTTCGGGCCTTTCTCGAACAGCGACTCATAGGCCGGGCGCAGGAAGGGCACGCCGCTTCCGCTCTGCTTCTGCGGGTCCATGGTGATGAGCTTCACCTGTTCCGCGTATTTGAAGGTGCCGCTGCCTTCCGCAGCCGCCGGACTTCCGGCAAGCCCGAATGCGAGCGCGGCAATAACTCCCGATGCTGTGATCCACTTCTTCATCACGGCCCTCCCAGCCTTGAAATCTGCGACGTGATCCGCGGTTTCGCGGGCGCCAGAACCTCCCAATCGAAGCGATCTCGATTGTGATTAAACTATAGTACTTTACCACTATCGTGCTATGGTGCAACCGCTTTCTCGGCACCGGCCGACGGCTCCCCATTGCCTCCGCGGGGAGGTGTGCAATATCGGAAGTCGGGAAGACGCACGAAAGGAACCGCGCCATTGTCGAGCGCTTCTGAGCACAGGCAGACGCTGAGGGAGGACGGGACCCCCTACTACGTGCAGCTCGCCGCAATCATCCGCAGGCAGATCGTGGACGAGACCTGGAACATCGGCGACAGGCTCCCGACGCTGAAGCAGCTCGTCGCCACCTTCGGCGTTTCGCCGATGACGGTACGCCATGCCTTGGCTGGGCTGGAAAACGAGGGGCTGATCAGCGCCGAGCGCGGGCGAGGCACCTTCGTCACCGGCAAGCCGCACACGCCGGAGTCGGTGCCCTACCTGTTGACCGGCTCGCCTGCCTACAGAGGCAAGGAGCTGAGCTTCCGTGTCGTGCCCTCCCGCGAAAGCGAGGTGGAACTGCGCCTCTCGCCAGAGGACGGCAAGCCGCTCGGCGAATATCGGCACATGAAGCGCATCTTCTCGCGCAACGATCACCCCTTTATCGTCGGCCAGTACCTGGTCGCAGACGTGGTCCACCGGATGATCCCCGAAAAGCTCTGGAAGACGGAACTCGTCAGCACGCTTCTCTACGACACGAAGGACGTCGGCCTCAGTCACGTTCGCCAGACCTTCCGCGTGGTCTCCTCGATGCCGGCGGAGGCGGCCGAACTTGACATCCGCGTCCACGACCCGGTGGTGCGGGTGCGCCGCATCTTCCAGAACGCGAAGAAGGAAGTCCTCTGCCTGGCGCAACTCGTCTACCGCACCGACGGCGTGGTCTTCGACATCAACATCGATCTCGACGACCGCAATCGCCTGCTTGAACTGGGCGGCTTTCCGGAATCCTGAGGTTTTGGATACCGACGCACTCTCACTGCTTCGGTTGGAGCGCATCCTGCCCGCCATCTTGGCTCACCGCTTTCCATACGTCGTGCTCGAAGCAGAGCCAGATCGCGGCCCGTGCGGCTTACATCATTAACACACTGGATAGTGAGTATTGACTTCCGGAAACCCGCGGACCATTGATGTTGCTCGTGCCGTGGAGGCGGCGCGTTCAGGGGGGATCAAGGATCATGGCGTGCCCGGCGGACTTGCGCCCTGCTTTTGCGGGAGAGCGGCGCTGAAGCTTCATCGGACGGAACTGGCGACCGAACCGCGCGCGGAGCAGGCTCCCGTCGCGCGTTTTGCGTCCGGCGATGCGCGGGGGGTGCGCAGGGACGGACTTTGCATCTTTCGCGGCATTCCGTACGCCGAGCCGCCTGTCGGGTCGCAGCGGTGGCGGCCACCGATCGCCGCGCGCCGTTGGGAGGGCGTACGCGATGCCTTCGCTCCAGGCCCGACCTGTGTACAGCCGCAGCGCCGTGGCGGCAGCATCTATGCCAGCGAACTGGCCGCGACCTCCGAGGATTGCCTCTATCTCGACATCTGGGCGCCGGAAGACGCGCGTGACCTGCCGGTCGTCGTCTGGATCCACGGCGGCTCGTTCATCTGGGGGGCGGGCAGCGAGACGCTCTACGACGGAGCCGCCCTGGCGCAGCGAGGCGTGGTCGTCGTCGCGGTCAACTACCGTCTGGGCGTCCTCGGCTATCTCGCGCACCCGCAACTGAGTGCGGAATCGCCCGACGGGGTCTCGGGCAACTACGGGCTGCTGGACCAGATCGCGGCGCTTCAATGGGTCCAGCGCAACATCGAGGCCGTCGGCGGCGATCCCGACAACGTGACGATCGCGGGCGAGTCCGCTGGTGCGCTGAGCGTCCTCTACCTGATGGCGTCACCTGCGGCGCGCGGGCTGTTCGCAAAGGCAATCGCGCAGAGCGCCTACATGATCTCGATGCCTGCGCTGAACGAGACTCGGCACGGGCACGAACCCGCGGAGATCGCCGGAGAGCGCCTGTGCGCAAGTCTCGGCGCGGAAGATATCGACGCCCTGCGGGCGATGGACGCGCACGAGCTTTCGAGTGCTGCTTTGCGGGCAGGCTTCGCGCCGCTGGGCACCGTAGACGGTCATGTCCTGCCGGACCAGCTCGTCGATATCTTCGAACGCGGCGACCAGGCGAAGGTGCCGCTGCTCGCCGGCTTCAACAGCGGGGAAATCCGTTCGCTGCCGTTCCTGGTCCCGCCGCTCCCTGAGAGCGCGGCGGCCTACGAGGCCGCGATCAGGAGCCGCTACGGGAGCCTCGCCGAGCCCTTCCTGTCGCTGTATCCGTCCAGAAACATCAGGGAAAGCACGCTCGCCGCTGTCCGCGACGCGCTCTACGGCTGGACCGTCCTGAAGCTCGCCGAGGTGCAGAAGGCGGCCGGCCTTCCCACATTCCTCTACTATTTCGACCACACCTACCCCGCCGCTACCGGAGCAGGGCTCGACGCCTTCCATGCTTGCGAACTGCCCTATCTGTTCGGCACCGCCGACCGGACGCCGCCGCTCTGGCCCGCGATACCGGAAACGGAGTCCGAGGCCAGTCTTTCGCTCGCCATTGGCGACTACTGGGCTTCCTTCGCGCGCAGCGGCTCGCCGCGCGCGCAAGCTGCGCCCGACTGGCCGGATCATGCGGTTGCAGGCGAATTCATCCGCTTCGCCGGGCATCCCCGGCTCGAAACCGCCCTTGCTCCGGGAATGTTCGAACTTCTCGATGAGGTCGTGCGCCAGCGGCGCAGCTCAGGCACGGTTCCCTGGAACTGGAATGTAGGGGTGGCGGCGCCTCTTCCGCCGTCGGGGGCGTAGCGGCGATGAACGACGGAGCGATGCAGCCCTATCCGCTGACGGTCGACAAGTTCCTCGACCACGCCGCCAAATGGCACGCGGATGCGGAGGTCGTCACCGCTCGTGCTGGTGGGGCGAGCACCCGCGTAAGCTATGCCGAACTCAGGGAACGTGCTCTTCGGGTTTCCGGCGTGCTGGCCGGGCTCGGTGTCGCCTTCGGCGATCGCGTCGCGACGCTGGCCTGGAACAGCCAGACGCATCTCGAGACCTGGTACGCCATCATGGGCATGGGTGCGTCATGCCACACGCTCAACCCCCGCCTCACGGCCGACGTGACCGCGTCGATGCTCCAGAAATCCGGGGCAAAAATCCTCATCGTCAGCGCCGATCTCCTGCCGCTGGCGCGCGAGATCGCCGCCAACGCCCCGTTGCGGACGATCCTGACGATCGACGAGGACGCAGAGCCCGGGATCGAGCTGGCCGGAGCGCAGCCTCTCGAGTCTCTTCTTGCTGCAGGCAGGACGGATATCGCCTGGGGCGGGTTCGACGAAAACACCGAATGCGGCCTCTGCTTCACCTCGGGCACCACGGGCCAGCCGAAGGGCGTCGCCTATTCCCATCGATCCACCTATCTCCATACGTTGCGGCTGTTGCAGGCCGACGTGATGGCGATGACGGCTGAGGACACCGCGCTTCCGGTGGTGCCGATGTTTCACGCGAGCGCCTGGGGCATGCCCTTCGCGGCCCCTGCCGTCGGCGCTCGCCTTGTGCTGCCGGGCCGTCATCTCGACGGTGCGAGCCTGGCGCGGCTGATCGTGTCGGAGGGTGTCACGGTCGCTTCGGCAGTCCCGACCGTCTGGCTCGGTCTCGTCGAACACCTCGAAGCCGAAGGCGGCGACGTTCCGTCGCTCAAGCGGATCGTCGTCGGCGGATCGCCGATGCCGCCCGCCCTGATGGCGCGGATCGAGCGGCGCCTCGGCGTCACGGTCCAGACGAGCTGGGGCATGACGGAACTTTCGCCGCTGGGCACCATCGCGCCGCTCGGTCTCGCCGATCGCGATGCGGGCATCTCGGGGCGGCCAGCACTCGGCATCGACCTGCTGCTCACCGACGCCGAAGGCCGTCCCCACGAACAGCAGCGCGGCGTCGAAGGCCATCTGCGCGTGCGTGGCGCATCGGTGGTCGAGCGCTATCTGGGGCAGGCCGAAAAGGCGACGGATGCCGAGGGATGGTTCGACACGGGCGATCTCGCCCGCATCGACGCCAGGGGAAATCTCGTCATCACCGGGCGGTCCAAGGATCTTATCAAGTCGGGCGGCGAATGGATCAATCCCGCCGAGATCGAGGCGATCGTCGCGGCGCTGCCGCAAGTCTCGCTGGCAGCGGTGATCGGACGCGCCGATTCCAGGTGGGGCGAGCGGCCCATCCTTCTGGTCGAGCTGCGCCAGGGCGAGGACATAACCGACCAACAACTGCTGGAGCCGTTGCGCGACCGCGTCGCCTCGTGGTGGATCCCGGAAGAGGTCGTGCGGCTACCTAAAATGCCGCTCGCGGCGACCGGCAAGGTGGACAAACTGCATCTGCGCTCGCAATACGGACAGGCGTGACTCAGGCAGCACCACCGCGCGGGGCAAAGGCGGTGGAATTCGGAAGGGCCCAGAATTGACCGTACTCAAGGCATCCCGCCGCAAGGCTTCCACAAAGGCCGAACAGCGCGCGGAAATGATCGAGCAGATTCTCGACGCCGCCGAACTGCTTTTTTCCCGGCACGGGCTCTATGGCGTGACCCTGAAGGACGTCGCCAAGCAGGTCGGCGTTCATCACACGCTGATCAACTACTACTTCGACGACAAGAAGGCCCTGTTCAACGAGGTGTTCGCCCGCCGCGCGGTGGTCACCAGCGAGCGCCGAATGCGCATGCTGGAAGAGTACGAGCAGGCGTCGGCCGGCCAGCCCACGGTCGAGGGCGCCTTGCGGGCCTTCCTCGACACCGATCTCGACCTCTACATCGAAGGCGGCGAGAGCTGGAAGAACTACGGCGCGCTCGCCTCTCAGGTGGCCAACACGCCCGAATGGGGCGCCGCCATGATGGACGAGCATTTCGATCCGGTCGTGCTGCGGCTGATCGGCCTCCTGAAGCAGGCGCTGCCCGGCTGCGCCGAGGAGAATATCTTCTGGGGCTATCATTTTGTCTCCGGCGCGCTGATGCTGACCCTTGCGCGCACGGGCCGCGTCGACAAGCTCTCCGGCGGCTTGTGCCGTTCCGAGGACTTCGCGGCGGTCAAGCAGCGCATGTCGACCTTCATGGCAGCTGGGTTCCTCGCCATCTGCCGGAAGGAAGAGCCGGAATAGGGGGCTTTCGGCGCGGGGGAAGCCCGCGCGCCGAAGCCCGCAGGACACCGCACAGGTTGAAGAATCGCTTGCGCGAAACAGATTAATTATCTAGTGAGTGAATAGCATGGAAAACGAAGTCGAACACATCGGCGGGACGCTGCGGGGCCGGGTTGCCATCGTCACCGGGGCCGGCGGCGGGCTGGGGCGTTCCCACGCTCTCATGCTGGCCGGGCTCGGCGCCAGGGTTGTCGTCAACGACATGAATGCCGCCGCGGCGGATCAGGTCGCGGCGGAGATCGGCGCGACTGGTGGCGAGGCGATCGGCTTTGCCGCGTCGGTGACGGACGAGCCGCGCATCGGCGAAATGGCCGCGCGCGCGATGGAGACCTGGGGCCGCATCGACATCCTCGTCAACAATGCCGGCATCCTGCGCGACCGCAGCTTCGCGAAGATGACGGTCGCCGAGTTCCGCGACGTCGTCGACGTCCATCTGATGGGTTCCGTCATCTGCACGAAGTCTGTGTGGGAGATCATGCGCGAGCAACGCCACGGGCGTATCGTAATGACCACCTCGTCCTCTGGCCTTTTCGGGAACTTTGGTCAGTCCAACTACGCGGCCGCCAAGATGGCGCTGGTCGGCCTGATGCAGACGCTGGCGCTCGAAGGCGAGAAGTACGGCATCAGGGTCAACTGCCTTGCCCCGACGGCGGCGACGGCGATGACCCATGGCCTGCTCACGCCGGAAGCTCTCGATCGGCTCTCGCCGGAATTCGTGAGCCCCGGGCTTCTCGCGCTCGTCGGCGACGATGCCCCGACGCGGGCAATCCTCTGCGCGGGCGCGGGTCACTTCGCCCGGTCCAACGTGACGCTGACGCAGGGCGTACATGTCGGCACCGGGAAGGGCACGGCCGAACGGGTCGTCGCCGACTGGGGTCGCATCGGCGACCGGACGGGCGAGATCGTGCCGGACTACGGCTTTGCCCAGATGGAGCGCGAACTGGCCAGCGGGCCGGCCGCGCCGAGAGTCAAGGCCGTCGGCGGATAGGCAGGGGGAAGGAGGCCCGGCGGATTCGGAGGAAACCGCCGGTCTTGAGGAACAGGTAAGCCGGCCCCAGGGGTCGGTAAAGGAGGAGGCGGCACGAACCGCGGAAATGCGGTCGGGTCGCAGTCGAGGAACCGGATGTCCCGGTTCTGTTGCAACGGAGGAGACATCATGAGGAAATTCGTGGGATCGGGCGCGCTCGCGCTCGTCGTCCTGGCGTCCACCGCCCTGTCGGCGATGGCTCAGGATACGCTCAAGATCGGCTACGTCGATCCGCTGTCTGGCGGTGGCGCGGCCGCAGGCCAGATCGGCATGAACCAGCTCAACTACATCGCCGAGGCTGTGAACGCCAAGGGTGGTGTGCTGGGCAAGCAGGTCGAGATCATCCCCTACGACAACAAGCTCGATCCGCAGGTCAGCCTGGTGCAGATCCAGAAGGCGGTCGACCAGGGTGTGCGCATCGTCATTCAGGGCAACGGCTCGTCCGTCGCCGCCGCGGTGTCGGATTTCGTGACCAAGTTCAATTCGCGCAATCCCGGCAAGGAAGTGGTCCACATCAACCACGCCGCCATCGACCCGTCGCTGACCAACGACAAGTGCAGCTACTGGCACTTCGCCTTCGATGCGAACGTGAACATCAAGGTCGAGGCCATGACCAACTTCATGAAGGCCAACGAGGCCATCAAGAAGGTCTACCTGATCAACCAGGACTACTCGTTCGGCCATTCCGTGGCCGAGGCAGCCGCCGCCAAGCTCTCCGGCGAAGGGTCGAGCATCGAAGTCGTGGGCAAGGAATTCGTGCCGCTGCAGAAGGTGACCGACTTCTCGCCCTACATCGCCAAGATCAGGGCGTCGGGTGCGGATTCCGTGTTCACGGCCAACTGGGGCAACGACTTGCAGCTGCTCATCAAGGCCGCGGGTGACGCCGGTCTCGACATCAACTGGTACACCTTCTACGCCGGCCTCGCGGGAACGCCGACCGCCATCAAGCAGGCAGGTCTCGAGGACAAGGTCTTCCAGATCACCGAAGGCGTGAACAACCTCGACTACATGCCCATGCAGGAAGAGGTGAAGGCCTACATGGCGAAGTATCCCGACGCGCCGATCTACTACCCGCGCCTGTTCAACGCCATGGGCATGGTGTTCGACGCCATCGAGGAAGCCGGTTCCGACGATCCGGTGAAATTCGTGCCGAAGCTCGAGGGCATGAAGTACATGAACTTCATCGACGGCAAGGAAGGCTTCATGCGCGCCGATGACCACCAGTACTTCCAGACGATGTACATCTCCGGTCTCGGTGCTCTGGGTCCGAACCAGCCGTTCGAGGAAGAGAACACGGGCTGGGGCTGGAAAGTGGCGGCGACGATCCCGGTGGACGACACCATCGTTTCCACCACCTGCGAGATGGAACGCCCGTAACCGGAAGACGGCCAGGTGACGCCGGGGGCGACCCTGGCGTCACATGAGTTCCGCCGTTCGGCCCGTCCGGGACGAACGGCGCCGGCTTGGGGGGAGGCTTCATGCTCGAGATCGTCTTCATTTCGACGTTGAACGGCGTTCTGTACGGAATGCTGCTGTTCCTCATGGCCAGCGGCCTGACCGTCATTTTCTCGATGATGGGCGTGCTCAATTTCGCTCATGCCAGCTTCTACATGCTCGGCGCGTTCTTCGGCTTCGAGATCAGCCGCCACGTCGGCTTCTGGCCCGGTCTCGTCATCGCGCCCGTCCTGGTCGGCCTCATAGGCATGGCGGTGGAACGCTACGGGCTGCGGCAGGTGCACCGGCACGGCCATGTGGCCGAGCTTCTGTTCACCTTCGGTCTGACCTTCATCATCCAGGAGGTGGTGCAGATGGTGTGGGGCAAACTCGCCGTCGATTACAAGGTGCCGCCGGCCCTCGATTTCCCGGCCTTCACCCTGTTCGCCACGGAGTATCCCGCCTTCAAGATCTTCATGCTGGCGATCTCGATCGCGATCTTCGCGGTACTGCTGTTGATCGTGAAGCGAACCCGCGTCGGCCTCGTCGTGCAGGCGGCTCTGAGCCATCCCGACATGGTCGGAATGCTCGGGCACAATGTCGGACGCGTCTTCATGCTGGTCTTCGGCGTGGGCGCGGGGTTGGCCGCGGTCGCCGGCGTCATCGCGGGTCCCGCGCTGGTGACGCAGGCCAACATGGCCGCTGCTCTGGGCCCGATCCTCTTCGTCATCGTCGTCGTGGGCGGGCTCGGCTCGCTGTCGGGCGCCTTCGTCGCCTCCCTCCTGATCGGGCTGATCCAGACCTTCGCGGTCGCCGTCAACGTGTCGCTCGCCGACATCCTCGGTGACACGCAGATGGCCGAGACACTGTCTGTCTGGTTCAGCGACATCTGGTCGGTCACCGTGGCGCAGATCGCGCCCATCCTGCCTTACCTGCTACTGGTCCTGATCCTGATCTTCAGGCCGCGCGGACTGATGGGGAACCGCGAATCGTGAGTGCCTCCGACACAACGAGAGAGTTGCCGCATACCCGTCGCCGGAGCCTGCTGGCGACCTACGGCATATGGGTCGCGCTCGCCGTCGTTCTGGTCGCGCTGCCATATGTCCTGAACTCGGGGCTTGCCATCAGCACCATGTGCTTGATGGGCATCATGATCATCTTCTCCCTGTCCTACAACATGCTGCTCGGCCAGACGGGACTGCTCTCCTTCGGCCACGCCGTCTTCTTCGGTCTCGGCGGCTTCCTGACCGCGCATGCCATGAACATGGTGCGCGCCACCGGCGCGCCGCTTCCGCTCGAGGTCTTCCCGATCGTCGGCGGACTGACGGGCCTCGTCTTCGGCGTCATCTTCGGCGCCGTGGCGACGCGCCGGGCGGGCACCGCTTTCGCCATGATCACGCTGGGCATCGGCGAACTGGTGGCGTCGAGTTCGCTCATCCTGCGCTCCGCCTTCGGCGGCGAGGAGGGCATCTCCGTCGATCGCACGCGGGTCCTGCAACTGTTCGGCATATCCTTCGGTCCGCAGGTCCAGGTCTACTTCCTGATCGCCGCATGGGTCTTCGTTTCGATGGCGGCGATGTACGCGCTGACCCGCACGCCCTTTGGGCGCATCTGCAACGCCGTGCGCGACAATCCGGTCCGCGCCGCCTTCATCGGCTATAACACCACCACCGTGCGCTTCCTGTCGTTCTCGATGGCAGGCTTGTTCGCCGGCGTCGCCGGCGGGCTCGCGGCCCTGAACTTCGAGATCGTGACCTCTTCGGCGATGGGCGCCGCCCAGTCCGGCACCGTGGTGCTCATGGCCTATATCGGCGGCGTCGGAAACTTCGCCGGCCCGATCATCGGTGCCATCCTGGTCACCTATCTGCAGGTGATGCTGAGCGACGTGACCGGCGCCTGGCAGCTCTATTTCGGCCTCCTGTTCATCGGCATCGTCATGTTCGTGCCCGACGGCATCGCGGGCCTCGTGGCCAGGCAGCAGCCCGTGCTCGTGTCGGGCAGGCTCCACGAGGTATTGCCCCGCTACCTGATGGCGCTGCTGCCGGGCCTGCTCGCCCTGGCGGGCCTGTCGATGCTGATCGAGATGACCTACCAGCTTACCGTCAACGCGCCGGAAGGGCCGGCAATGAGCTTCCTCTATGTTCCTTTCGATGCCAGTTCGCCCTTGCCATGGCTGATCGCCGCGGCGATGCTCGCCGTCGGGCTCTGGCTGTTCCTCAAGGCGGGCCGGCTGGCCTTGGAAGCCTATGGCGACGCGGTCGAAGCTGCGCGGGGGAACGCCCGATGACCATCCCCGCGCTCGAACTTTCCGGCCTGCGCAAGAGCTTCGGCTCGATCGAGATCATCCGAGGCGTCGACCTCGCGGTACCGGCCGGCGAACGCCACGCCATCATCGGACCGAACGGCGCGGGCAAGTCGACTCTGTTCCATCTCGTCAGCGGGCACTATCATCCGAGCGAGGGCAGCATCCGGCTGCGCGGCGAGGAGATCGGCGGCCAGCCGCCGCACCTGATCAACCGCCGAGGCCTGTCGCGCAGCTTTCAGGTCACCAACGTTTTCCCGCAGCTCAGCGTGTGGGAAAACGTACGCTGCGCCACCCTGTGGGCGATGGGCTACAAGTACTGCTTCTGGCGCAACGTCGAGACTCTCGATGACGCCTCGCGGCGAACCGAGGAGATCCTGACGGAGATCAACCTCATGGACCGCTGGAACATGCCGGCGGGCGTGCTGACCTATGCCGAACAGCGGGCGCTGGAGATCGGTCTCACCATCGCCGGCGACGCTGACATCCTGCTGCTCGACGAACCGACGGCGGGCATGAGTCACGTCGAGACCGAACGCGTCGTCTCGCTGATCCGCAAGGTGAGCGAAAACCGCACGCTCGTCATGATCGAGCACGACATGAGCGTCGTCTTCGATCTCGCCGACCGCATCTCCGTGCTGGTCTACGGCGAGGTCATCGCCTCCGACACGCCGGAGCGGATCAAGGCCAACAAGGCCGTGCAGCAGGCCTATCTCGGCACGGAGGTGGCGTGATGCTCGAAGTCCGCGACCTCCACGCCTACTACGGCAAGAGCCATATCCTGCAGGGCGTCGACATCAATGTCGGCGAGAACGAGATCGTCTCGATCCTCGGGCGCAACGGCGTTGGCCGGTCGACGACGCTCAAGGCCATCATGGGCAATCCTGAGCCGCATGGCGAGATCGTCTTCAGAGGCAAGGACGTCGCCGGCCGCAAGCCGCACGAGATCGCGCATCTCGGCATCGGTTTCGTGCCCGAAGAGCGCGCCATCTTCCCGGCCCTCACGGTCGAGCAGAACCTGCTTCTCGGCATCAAGAGCGGTCGCAGTGGCGGGCGCTGGAGCATCGACGAGACCTGGCGTCTGTTTCCCCAGTTGAAGGAGCGCGCCAACGCACCGGGCGGAGCGCTCTCGGGCGGGGAGCAGCAGATGCTCACCATCTGCCGTACGCTCATGGGCGATCCCGACCTGATCATGGTCGACGAACCAACCGAAGGCCTGGCGCCGCAGATGGTCGAGCGCGTCGGCGAACTCCTTCAGGAGATCGCCCGGCGCGGCATCTCCATCCTGCTGGTCGAGCAGCGTCTGGTGATCGCCATGCGCATTTCGCACCGGGTCTATGTCATGGGCCACGGGCGCATCGTTTTCGAGGGCACGCCGGCCGATCTGATGGCGGCGGGCGACGTCCGCCGCGAGTGGCTCGAAGTATGAAGGCCGCGGCGATCGACAGGGTGGGAAATGCCATGCCGAAGCTCGGTAAGGGCTCTGGCAGGAAGAACATGCTCGAACGCGTCGTTGCCGTCGCGACGCTCGTTCTCGCCATCGTCTTCGCGCTCACCATCGACGGGTTCGCCACCTTCGGGAACTTCCGCGTCATCCTGTCAAATTCCGCATCCCTGGCGGTGCTCAGCTGCGGAATGGCGGTGGTCATCATCTCGCGCGGCCTCGACCTGTCGCTGATCGCCCAGATGATCGCCGGTGCGACCATCTTCGGCGTCCTGATCACCAACGGCGTGCCGGCGCCCGCCGCACTCTTCGTCGCCATCGTCGCCATGATCGTCATCGGCATCCTCAATGCCTGGCTGATCGCCTATGTCGAGATACCGGCCATGCTGGCGACATTGGCATCCGCAATGGTGATGGTCGGCCTGCTACGGTTCGCCATCCTGCGCGGCGAGTTCCTTCTGCTTCTGCCCAAATCGGATCCGACGGTGGCGTTCCTTGCCGGAGACATCCTGCCCGGCCTGTCCGTGCCCGTCGTTCTGATGGTCGCCACCCTCGCAGCGAGCTGGTTCCTGCTCGCCCGCTCCACGTCGGGCAAGATCATCTACGCGATGGGTGACAATTTCCAGGCCGCGCGCCTGGCGGGCCTTCCGGTGCGCACGACCCTCATCGTCGTCTACGTCTTCGCCGGTCTGACCGCGCTCGTCGCCGGTCTCATCATGGCGGCGGCCAGCGGTGCCGTCGATTTCCGCACCGTCACCAACGGAACGCTGCTCTTCGACGTCATCCTCGTGGTGGTCCTCGGCGGCATTCCGCTCCGCGGCGGGCGCGGCAGCGTGCGCAACATTCTCGTCGGCGTCGCGCTGATCGCCATCATGCGCAACGGCATGACGCTGATGAACGTCACGACGCAGACGCAGGACATGCTCAAGGGGCTGGTCCTGCTGACCGCGATCGTCACCGACAATTACCTGAATCCCAGAGATGCCGAGACCGACACGGTGGGCGATCTCTGACGATGCCATGCAACCAGGGAGGAAAGCATGTTTGACAGCCTGACAAGAATGTTTCGCACAGCCGTTGCCGGAGCGCTCATGGGCTCCTGCGCACTCGTCGCCTCGAATTCGGCGATGGCCGCCGAGATCGATATGGCCGGCAAGAAGGTGATCTTCGTACCGATCGCCATGGGCATTTCCCTGACCGAAGGCTGGGCCCGCCGTATGCGCGAGCACGCCGACATCCACGGCTACACGATCGACGTGAGGGATGCCGCCTTCAACACCGGCGTCATGGCGGAACTCGTCGCCAAGGCCATCAGCGACAAGCCCGACGTGCTGGTGGTTCACAACCCCACGGTCCAGTTGCTGGCGCGCCAGATCAAGCAGGCCGAGGCGGAAGGCATCAAGGTCTTGCAGATCAATCTTCAGTCCAACCAGCCGTCCACCGCCTTCGTCGGCGCGAACTGGGAGCGGATCGGCCGCGGGATCGCCGAGGACATCGTCAAGGAATGCGGCGAGGGCTCCGGCAAGTCCGGCAAGGTCGCCATCATCCCGGGCCAGCTCACCGCGGCCGACAGCGTCATCATGAACGAGGCCGCCTTCAAGGTGTTCGAAGAGCACAAGGAGATCCAGGTCGTCTCGAACCAGGCCTCCGACTGGGAGCCCGAGAAGGCGCGCCAGATCACCGCGACCGTCCTGCAGCAGCATCCCGACCTCTGCGCCATCTTCGGCCACTGGGACGTCCACACCATGGGCGCCGGCAACGCGGTCAAGGATGCCGGCAAGGCCGACGACGTTCTGGTCTATTCCACCGGCGGCGGCGACGACGTGGCCTGCAAGGCCATCGAGGACGGCGTCCAGGATCGCATCTGGAGCTACGACGCGGACGGCCAGGGCCGCGATGCGGGCACCATGATCGACCTCCTGCTCCAGGGCGCCGCCGCTGCGGACGGGTCGATGCTGATCGCGGAATCGCCGCTGAAGATCATCAAGGCCGGCGAGGAGTACGATTCGTCGCTCTGCTGGAAGATGTGACGATCGGAATCCACCCGCCGCGATAGCGGTCCGGTCGCGGGGCTCTCCGGAGCCCCGCTTCCTTGCCTGTCCTGCGTCACTGCCTCGCCCGGAAACCCGCAATGGCCGCCGACTTCGATTTCTCCAGCCTGCCCCGTCAGCATGTGCCCCGCGTCGTGCTTTCGCCGCGCCGGATCGCGTCCGACGTGCTGTCGAAAGGCTGGGTGGAGAGCCTGATCCCGTTCGTCGCGCTGATCTGCGCGGTGTTGGGTGTACTGGCGACGACGGAAGACTATTTCTCCGCTGCGAACGTCCGCAACCTGGCGCAGTACGCGGCCGACGGCGGCCTCGTGGTGCTTGCCCTGCTGATCGTGGTGGCGGTCGGCGGCATCGATCTGTCGGTCGGGTCCAACTTCGCCATGTCGGCATTCGTCGCGCTGTTCTGCTTCCATATCCTCGAACTTCCCGTACCCGCCGCGCTGGCGGCAACGCTCGCCGCGGGCGCCCTCGTCGGCGTGGTCAACGGAACGATCGCCGGCCTGCTCGGATGCGGTGCGCTTCTGACCACGCTGGGCACCATGATCACCGTGCGCGGCCTCTACACGCTGGCCTCGCAGGCGCAACTTGTCGAGATCTCCACCTCCGCCCGCATGGACGATCTGTGGGACTGGATCGGCTTTGAAAAGGTCCTGACCTTCCCGGTCGGTTTCTGGGTTCTGGCGATCGTCGCGGCGGTCGTCTTCGTGATGTTTCGCCAGACCCGTTTCGGGTGGCACGTCCTGGCGGTCGGCGGCAACCGCAAGGCTGCGCGCCACGGCGGCATCCGCGTCAAGTCGACGATCTTCTTCGCCTATGTCCTGGCCGGCGCCATCGTCGGCCTGGCGGGGTTCCTGTATGCCGCGCGGCAGAACAGCGTCGGCTCCGACACCGGTATCGGCCTGGAGTTCTTCGCGCTTACGGCGCTCGTGGTCGGCCTCGGCGGCTTCGTGCCCGGCCGTGGCGCGGTGATCTCAGTGCTCATCGGCTTCGCCACGATCTACATTCTGAACAACGCGATGGTGAACGCCGGCTTCCGCGGCGATTTCGTCCAGCTCTCCATGGGCGCGATCATCCTCGTCATCCTCGCCATCGACGTGAAGTTCCGCAAGAACCGGCACCGCCTGCTGGCCTCGACCTATCTCGATCCGACCGCCTTCGAAACCGAAACGGTCAAGGGCATGCAGGGGCTGATGCCCGACGAGGTCGAACCGAAGCTGAGGCAGGCGCAGACCCTCGTCGCCGGCCAGGTCGACGGGCCGGAGGACGTGCTGCTCGATACCGACGGCAACATCTATTGCGGCAGCCGCGACGGCTACCTCTTCAGGATCGCGGCACCGGAGTATTCGAAGGCCGAGGTGCTCGCCAAGATCGGCGGCCGTCCGCTCGGCCTCGCTTTCGATCGTGAGGGACGCATCGTCGTGTGCGTCGCCGGCATGGGTCTGGTGCGTGTCACCATGGACGGCAAGAGCGAACTCCTCACCGATCAAACGGAACGCAGTCTGTTCAGCGTCCAGGACGACACGACCATCCGCATGGCCGACGACCTCGACATCGCGCCCGACGGCACGATCTACTTCACCGATGCGACCAAGCGCTACGACATCGAGAACTGGGGCCTCGACCTTCTCGAAGGCAGGCCCAACGGCCGCCTGCTCTCCTATGATCCGGCCACGCGGAAGACGCGCACCGTCTGTGACAACCTCCGCTTTCCCAATGGCGTCTGCCTCACCCACGACGGCCGACACCTCCTGGTGGCAAGCACCTGGGAATGCTCGATCCTGATCTTCGATCTGGCGCGGCTGTCTGACGGACCCCGCGTCTTCGCCAGCGGCCTGCCGGGCTATCCCGACAACGTCAACCGCGCCTCCGACGGCGGATACTGGGTGGCGCTGGCCGGCATGCGCAATCCGGTCTTCGACGAGGTCATGCGCCATCCCGGTCTGCGCCGGCGCATGACCCGACGTGTTCCGCCGACCAACTGGCTGTTCGGCAACCTCAACATCGGCGGCGTCCTGAAAGTCGACGGCAAGGGCAGGATCGTCGACGCACTCTGGGATGCGCCGGACGGACCGCTCTACATGATCACGTCGATGCGCGAGCACGAGGGTTCGCTCTATCTCGGCGGTGTCACCAACGACAAGATCGGCCGCCTGAAGCTCGAAGGCGCCGACGAGACCTGGCGGGGACCGGACAGCTACTGGGGGGCGGCGCGATGATGTCGTTCTTCCGCACCCGGCGCCAGGAGCCGCCGTCGATGACGCTGGAGGGGATGCTCGGCCCCAACGGCCGCCTCGACGAGGCGCGGGGCATGAATGTCAATGCCCCTGACGCGCTGTGCGTCGCAGCCGATGGCCGACTGCTCTTCAGCGACGGCTCAAGCGTGATGGCGCTGACGGCTTGGGGCGGCGAGCCCGAACTGTTTGCGGGTTTCGACACGCCCGTCACTGCGCTCTGCCAAGGCTTCGGCGGGTTCGTCGCCGTGGGTCTTGCCGGTGGAATCCTGGCGGTTCTCGACGATACGGGCCGGCGAACCGAAAACTGGTCGCTGCCGGCTGGGCAACCCGCCTCCATCGTCGATTGCGCCTTTACTTCTGACGGTCACCTGCTGTTGGTCGATTGCGGATACCAGTCGAGCGAAAATCTTCTCGCGATGGCGGCCTGGGACGAGGAGGCGCGCGGTCGACTGCTCGCGCTGAGCCGCACGGGCGAGTTGCGTGTCATGGCGGCCGGCCTGCATTGCCCCATGGGCATCTGCCTCGATCCGGACGGTGCGCCGCTTGTTTCGTTGCTCGAAAGGGCAATGATCGTCGATGCTGGCGGAAAGCCGCGGCAGGCGGGCTACCCCGGCTATCTCGGCCGCCCGCGGCGCACGGGAGCCGGCTATGCCATTGCCTGCTGGTCGCGGCGCGATCCGCTGATCGAGTTCCTCAAGACCGAACAGACCTTCGTGGAAAAGATGAAGGCGACCATCGAACCCCGCCACTGGATCGGCCCGCGCATCAAGCCGGAATTCAGCCACGACTTCCCCATCGAACTCGGCGCGACCCGCTTGTTTGGCGAGGTGAAGCCCTGGGCGCCTTCCTTCTCCTACGGGCTGGTCATCGAGACGGACGAGACCCTGATGCCGATCGGATCCATGCAGTCGCGCGCCAACGGCCATCGCCACGGCATCTGCGACGTCGCGGTCTGGAACGGTGAGCTGGTCGCGGTCAGCAAGGGCAGCGGCGAAATCCTGAATCTCGGAAGCCGCGCATGAACACCGAGCCACTCCGCCCAGTCGTCAGTCTCGAGAAGGCCACCAAGACCTATGGTGGTATCGCCGCCCTCGCCGAGGCCGATTTCGAACTCTATGCCGGCGAGATCCACGCCCTGGTGGGCGAGAATGGTGCTGGCAAGTCGACGCTTTGCAAGCTGATTGCCGGCGTGGTGGTCCCGACGGAAGGTGTTCTGCGGGTCGACGGCGAACCCGTCGCCTTCTCCGCCCCCAAGGACGCCAGCGCGCGTGGCATCTCCATGGTCTACCAGGAGACCAGCCTTGTCCCGCAGCTGACCGTCGCCCAGAACATCGTGCTCGGCCGCGAACAGGTGTTCAACTCGGTTCGCAAGGTGCGCAACGCCGCCCGGCAGGTGCTGCAGAGGCTCAACTTTAAAGTCGATCCCTCTCAGCTTGCCGGTTCGCTCTCCGCCGCCAAGCGGCAGATGGTGGAGATCGCCCGCGCAGTGCTGAACGAGGCGCGCGTCATTATTCTCGACGAGCCGACGGCCGCGCTGACGCCGGAGGAGACCGACCACCTCTTCGATTTGATGAAATCCTTGCAGCGCAGTGGCGTCGCGATCATCTTCATCTCGCACGCCCTGGAAGAGGCGCTGACCCACGCCGACCGGATTTCCGTGCTGCGCAACGGCCGCATGATGGTCACCGGCCCGGCATCCGACTTCGACCGTGCGCGCCTGATCCGCCACATGATCGGCGAGGAGTTGGAGGAGCACGGCGCCACGACCGCCAAGGCCCGCGCGGTGCGCTCGGCCTTGCCCGTTCTGCGGGTGGAAAACATCCGCATGGGCTCCATGGTCAACAACATGTCCTTCTCGATCTTCCCGGGCGAGATCACCGGCATCGCCGGACTGATCGGCTCCGGGCGCAGCGAGGTGGCCAAGGTCATCATGGGCCACACCAAGCGCAATTTCGGCGGCGGCCGCATCTGGCTCGACGGCAAGGAGGTGCGCTACTCGATCCCCGCCCACGCGGTGGCGGACGGCATCGCCTATATCAGCGAGGATCGAAAGCTCGACGGGTTCTTCGAGACGCTGAGCGTCACCGACAACATCGGGCTCGGCTGGCTCGCCAAGTTCGGCCGGCGCACCCTGCTCGCGCCCTTCGCCCGCATGCATGGAATCGCGCGCGAATGGGAGGAACGGCTGTCGATCCGCGGCATCGGCAGCGGCCAGCCGGTCCTGCACCTGTCGGGCGGCAATCAGCAGAAGGTGGTCATCGCCAAGTCGCTGGCGCAGCAGCCGAGGCTGGTCATCTTCGACGAACCGACGCGCGGCGTCGATGTCGGCGCCATCGCAGAGATCCGCAAGATCATCCGCGACATCGCTGACACCGGAGCGGGTGTCATCCTGATCTCTTCATACCTGCCAGAGATTCTCGATCTGTCGGACCGCATCCTGGTGGCCAAGTCCGGCACCATCGCCGCCGAGTTCTCACGCGCGGAAGCAACCGCCGAGCGGATCCTCCACGCGGCCGTGCACTGAGGCGAAGCCTCGGGCCTTTATTGGGCGCTGGCTATAGCCCGCTCCAGAACCCTTCGTGCACCTTGGCGGATTCCTCGGCGAGCAGCGGCCCGACAACCTCGACCTTCCGCTGGCCCGAGGCGAAGACCGCGCTGCAGGGCAGGTCCATCGTCAGGTTCTCCGGATCGGGCCCGATCAGGTCCTTCAGCGCCTTCTCGCTCATCCCGTGCACGACGCAGCCGACACCGGTCCAGTAGACCGATCCGGCGCACATCGCGCAGGGTTCCGCGCTCGTGTACATCGTGCAGCCGGCGAGGAAGTCGACATCGTATCGCAGCGACGCCTCGGTCATCAGGTTGCGTTCGGCATGACCCGTCCGGTCGCCTTTGGTACCGCAGGTGTTCATCGCCTCGAGGAGCACGTTTCCGTCCGCATCCGCGAGAAGCGCGCCGAAAGGGTGGTCTCCGCGGGCGCGGGATTCGCTCGCCAGTTCGATCGTGCGTCCAAGCAGTTCGAGGTCGCGCGCGCTGCTGATCGGCATTCTTCACTCTCCGTTCGACGGGCGGATTCCTACCCCCGGCGAGCAAAGCCGGCAAGGGATCTGTGCAACAAAGATGCACATTGCCGAACTGGTTAGAAATTAGGCATTGGCATGCCGGCTGCATAGAGCGACGGCAGCGGTTCCAGGGAATTCCCCGGCCAAGCCACGATTTCCGGCGAATCCGAACTGGCACGCATCCTGCATCGTCATTCCCCGAGTAGAAGCGGTCAGGGCGGGAAGGCCCGGGACATTGCTCGGCAAAAACGATCCCGCTGAACAAGGCCGATCCATGCCGACTGCTCGCTCCGCCTCGCGCGAAATCTCCAGAACCATGTCCGCCGTCCGGCCGTGCCCCAGGCGGGCCGGCTGCGCCGGAGGGCGCCAACCAGCCAGAACAGGGGTACCCGGAATGCTGAAATCAATAATCAAGACTCTGCTCGGCGGCATCTTCGTCGCAGCGGGCGCGGTATCGGTCGCGCAGGCCGCCGACAAGGTGGTGTACCAGCTCGACTGGCTGCCTGGCGGCGACAAGGCGCCTATCTACGTCTGCATCCAGAAGGGCTTCTGCGCCGACGCCGGCCTGGAGGTGACGATCGAGTCCGGCCGCGGCTCCTCGGAAGCCATCACGAAGCTCGCCACCGGTGTCTCCGACATCGGTTCCGCCGGCATCGGCGCCCTGATGGCGGCGAAGGCCGCCGAGGACGTCCCGGTCACCGCCGTCATGTCGCTCTTCAACAAAGGCCCGCATGCCTTCTACACGATCAAGGGCACGATGACGACGATCGAGGACGTCAAGGGCAAGTCCGTCGCCACGTCGCCCTTCACCGAATCGAACATCTACCTTCCTCTGGTGCTGGAAGACATCGGCATGTCGGAAGCCGACATCACGCTCACCAAGGCCGATCCCGGCGCACTGGGCCCGATGCTGATGACCGGCGCGACCGACGTCATCATCGCCTGGCTCACGGATGTCGCGCGCTACACCGGCCAGGCCAAGGAAGCCGGCAAGGAACTGGTGATTCTGCCCTGGTCGGCGGCCGGCCTCGAACTCTACTCGGCCTCGCTGGTCGCGTCCGACAAGTTCCTGACCGAGCGTCCCGACGTCGCCAAGCGCTTCCTCGCCGCCTACAAGAAGTCGGTCGAGTTCTCGCGCGACAACACGCGGGAAGCGGCCGAGGCCGTCGCGGCGGTGGTGCCGGAACTTTCGGTCGAGAACGTCGAGGGATCGCTGAAGGACGCATTGGTGCTCGTCTACAACGACGTAACCGACAAGGACGGTCTCGGCACCTTCGAGGAAAGCCGACTCAAGGCCACCTGGGAACGCGTCTCGAAAGCGCAGGGGCTCGACCCCGCCGCGCTCGATCCGGAATCGATCGTCGATCGCAGCTTCGCCGCGGGAAGCTGACCGATGGTCGCCGCGCACTCCGCCATCGGCTTTACCGGCGTCGGACAGGTGTTCCGCACCGCGTCCGGTCCGCTGGAGGCGTTGCGCGGCGTCGAGATGGCCGTGGGCCGCCACGAATTCGTGGCGGTCCTCGGCCCGTCGGGCTGCGGCAAGTCCACATTGCTGCGCCTGGCCTCCGGCCTGATCCATCCCACGAGCGGCACGGTGGAGGTCTTCGGGCATCCGGTGACCGAACCGCGCGACGACATCGGCATCGTCTTCCAGAAGCCGACGCTGCTGCCGTGGGCGACGATCGAGGACAACGTCGTCTTCCCGGTCCGCCACAAGACGGGCCGCGTTAATGAGGAGGACCGCGTCAACGCGCGCGCCATTCTCGCCAAGGTGGGACTGGAGGGCTTCGAGGCGCGCCTGCCGGCGGAACTGTCCGGCGGCATGCAGCAGCGCGTCGGCATTGCACGGGCGCTGTTCATGAACCCGGACATCCTGCTCATGGACGAGCCTTTCTCCGCCCTCGACGCGCTGACGCGCGAGGAGATGGGGTTCGAACTCCTGCGCATCTGGGAGGCGCAGCCCAAGACGGTGATGTTCATCACCCACTCCATCAGCGAAGCCGTGCTTCTCGCCGATCGCGTCCTCGTCATGAGCGAGCGGCCCGGGCACATCATCGAGGACCTCGCCATCGACATCGCGCGTCCGCGCGGCATCGAAACCAGCAACAACAAGGCCATGCATGACTATGTCGGATACCTCAGGGGCCTCCTCCTTAAGCGCGCGGCCTGACCGGTCGATGGTCTGGCGCCAGCAGGGTCTGTGGGTCATGAATGCGCCGGGCGTCCTGCCTGTCGCCACCTTCATGCTGGTGCTCGTGTTGTGGGAGGTCGGCTGCCGCGTCTTCGCGATACCGTCCTTCGTCCTTCCCTCGCCGAGCCGCATCGTCGGCGGTTTCGACGCGGTCAGCCTCGCGCGCTGGATCGAGCATGTCTGGGCGACGCTGCGGGTGGCCCTGATCGGCTACTTCCTGTCGATCGCTATCTCATTGCCGATCGCAATCGTGCTCGCGCGCTCCGAGATCTTGTCGCGGGCGATCTACCCGATCCTCGTCGTCGTGCAGGCCACACCGGTCGTCGCCGTCGCGCCCGTCATCATCGTGGCGCTCGGGTCCGGCGACCTCCCGCGGGTGGTCATCACCTGCCTGATCACCTTCTTTCCGCTGGTGGTGTCGACCACGACCGGGCTGATGGCCACGCCCCCCGAACTGATCGAGCTGTCGCGCAGCCTGCGCGCGCCCGTCATCCGGGAGATCACGCAGATCCGGCTGCCGTTCGCCGTGCCCTACATCTTTTCGGCGCTCAAGATCTCCGTCACGCTCGCCGTCATCGGCGCGGTCGTGGCCGAGTTCGTCGCCGCCGACAAGGGCATCGGCTATTTCATCCAGTTCTCCACCTCGATGTTCCAGGTCCAGCAGGCCTGGGCGGGCCTCGTCGTGCTGGTGCTGATCTCGCTGATCCTGTTCCAGGTGGTCACCGCGGTCCAGCGCATATGGTTCCCCTGGAGCTTGCCGGCGGGGCGCAAATGACCAGCTTCCTGATCCGCAACGCCGTCGGAATCCTCACCGGCCTGCCCGGTACCGGCGCGCGCGCCTATGGCGACATCCGCGTGAAGGACGGCGTGATCGCCGCCATCGGCCAATTGCCGCCCGAGCCCGGAGAGCGGATCGTCAACGCGGCCAACGCGGTGGTGACGCCCGGTCTCGTGAACTCGCACCATCATCTCTTCCAGAGCGTGCTGAAGGCGGTGCCGGAAGGCATGAACGAGGCCCTGGCCGCCTGGCTCAGGCTGGTCCCCTATACCTACTGGGACCGCATCGACGAGGAGGCGCTTCGGGTTTCCGCCACCATCGGCCTAGCCGAACTCGCGCTCTCGGGCGCCACGACGGTAGCCGACCACCACTACTTCTACTCGGATCGCTATGCCTACGATCCGGGCGACGTGCTGTTCGAGACCGCCGAACGGTTCGGGATGCGCTTCGTGCTGGCCCGCGGCGGCGCGACCAAGGCGCGAAAGTTCGACGGCGAAGACATCACGCCGCTCCCGACGGAGACGCTGGAGGCGATGATCGACTCCATATCGGCGACGGCGAAGCGCTGGCACGATCCGGCGCCGAACTCCATGCGCCGCGTCGCCTTCGCGCCGACCACCCCGACCTTCTCGCTCCATGAGCCGGAATTGCGGCAGGCCGCCGCTGCGGCGCGCTCCATGGGCTTGCGGCTGCACACGCATCTCTCCGAGAACATGGACTACGTGAACCACACGATGTCGAATTACGCCAAGCGTCCGGTCCACTGGCTGGCCGAGCACGACTGGCTGGGACCGGACGTCTGGTTCGCGCATCTGGTCGAATGCGTTCCGGACGAGGCGAAGGTGCTGGCAGAGACTGGCACCGCGATGGCGCACTGCCCGCAGGCGAATGCGCGTCTCGGATCGGGCGTCGCGCCCGCCGATTTGCTCCACGAGCTCGGCGGAACGGTGTCGCTCGCCGTCGATGGCGCGGCGGCCAACGAGGCGGCCGACATGGCCTCGGCGCTCTACACGGCCTTCTCGATCCATCGCGCGGCCAAGGGCGTGCAGGCGACGACGGCTGAAAAGGTCCTTTCCTGGGCCACCGCTGGCGGCGCGAAGGCGCTCGGTTTCGACACCATCGGCACGATCGAAGTCGGCAAGCAGGCCGACATCGCGATCTTCGATCTTGGTTCGCCGCGCTACTTCGGCCAGCACGATCGCGTCATCGGTCCGATCGTGTCGGGGGGCGATGCCCGCGTGCGCCACTCCTTCGTCGCCGGGAAGCCGGTGGTCGAAAACTATGCCCTGCCATGGCTCGATCTCGAACAGCTCGGCGCGGATGCGCAGCGCGTTGTCGAACGCGTCGCCCGTGGCGACGGAAAGGAGAAGGTCCGGGCCATCGCGTGAGGGAGCGCCCGCCCCGTTGAAACATCATCCGGAGTATAAGCAGTCAACGCCGCCGGCGTCGGTCATTGCTCCCTTCCCCCTTGCGGACCACAGGTTCGCCGAACAAGAACGGAGTACTCACATGCAGAACAACGCGACGAGGCGCGACTACGATCTCGCCGAACTGAACAAGGAAGCGACCTTCGGCGGGATGGGCCGGGAAAAGGCGCGCGACGTCCCCCAGATCGACCTGACGGACTTCGAAAACCGCAAGGCCGAGATCGCCGACCAGCTGTGGGCCGCATCCACGGAGATCGGCTTCTTTCAGCTCGTCAACCACGGCATCCCGCAGAGCCAGATCGACGAAGCCTTCGAAATGACCGCCCGCTTCTTCGACCTCTCGCAGGAGGTCAAGGGCAAGTATCCGCTGGGCAAGGGCACCAATGCCGGCTGGGAATACAAGGCGCAGGTGCGCCCCTCGACCGGTACCGCCGACAACAAGGAGAGCTACCAGATCACCCTGCCGCGCATGGCCTCGCTTTGGCCGACCGGCGGTGAGTTGCCGGGCTTCAAGGCGGTCATGCTCGCCTTCGAGCGGGCCAACTGGGCGCTCGGCATGAAGGTCCTGTCCTGCTTCGGCATGAAGCTCGGCTTCGCGCCCGACTTCTTTACCGACGCGCACGACCCGATGTCGCCCGAATACCAGAGCACCCTGCGGCTCATCCACTATCTGCCGATGGTGAATGCCAAGCCGGAGGACTTCAGCGGCTGGCGCGCCGGCGCGCACACCGACTTCGATTGCCTCACGCTGCTCCACCAGCGGGTCGGGCAGGGCGGGTTGCAGCTTTGCCCCGGCAAGGAAGCGACGTCGGGCGACCTGGAATGGACCGACGTGCCGCCGCTGCCGGGGGTGGTGACCTGCAACATCGGCGACATGCTGATGCGGTGGAGCGACGACCAGCTCCAGTCGACGCTCCACCGCGTGCGCATGCCCCGCCAGGACGAGTATCTCGGACCGCGTTACTCGCTGCCGTTCTTCTGCCAGGCAAACAAGGATGCTGTCATCCAGGGGCCGGGCAAGAAGTACGATCCGATCACCGCGCACGACTACCTTCAGCAGCGCATCGCGGCGAACAGCCTCTGACGCGGCGAAAGCGGCGGGCGTTCGCGCCCGCCGCAGCCTAGGCCTTCAGGAACGGCACCAGCGCCCGCACCAGCAAGTCCGGCGCACTGACCTGCGGCGCGTGCCCGGTGTCGAGCGTCACGCGCTCCGCGCCGGGCACCAGGTCCTGCATGCGCCGCTGCAAGGCCAGTGCCACCGAGCGGTCGGCGGCACACTCGACATAGAGCCGCGTCAGCCGGCCGAAGCGCTCCGGCGACCAGACCGCCGCCACGTCCCGGCCGCCCTGCGGCTGCGGCGTCAGCCGGGCGACCGCGGCCAGCGCTTCCGCGCGATCCATGTCGCTGAGAAAGATCTCCGCCGCGGCCTCGGCCGGAACGACGGTCGCTCTCCGGTCCTCCGACCAGACCAGATGCGGCCCGATGCCGAGCAGTCCGTTCTCCGCTGCCTTCATGTCGGCGAGCAGATCGCCGAAGCTCATGCCGGACGGCAGCATCATGCCTGCGACATAGGCGACGCGATCGACCTTGCCGAAGAGCCGTTCCGCCGCCGCCGTCGCGACGATCCCGCCGCCCGAGTGGCCGACCAACGCGACCTTGCCGGCCATCCGCGCGGCCACCGACGCGATATGGTCGACATAGAGATCGAGCGTCACCCGGTCGGCAGGCGTATCGTCCGCCCCGTTCCCCGGCAGGTCGATCGCGACCGCCGGGATGCCTGCCTGTTCGAGCACCGGAACAAGCTTCCGCCACACCCAGCTTCCCTGCCAGGCGCCGTGGATGAGAATGGCGGAGACGGCCACCGGATCAGGCGGCGGCGTAGGTCTTGCGATACATCGCCTGTAGATGATCCTCGACCTTGATCGGCGGGTATTTCGGCCTCTCTCCCGCCGCGAGGCAGGTGGGGATGCACGAGACCTCGTAGTCGGGATTGCCGGTGAAGAAGAAGGGCACCGAATAGCGCTCGCGGCCGGAGGCGTTCACCACCCGGTGCAGCGTCGAGCGATAGCGGTCATTCGTCCAGCGGGCGATCATGTCGCCGAGATTGATGACGAAGGTGCCTGGGATCGGCGTCGCCGCGATCCAGTCCTGGCCCTTGTTGTCGAACACCTGAAGCCCGCCCACCTCGTCCTGGAGGAGCAGCGTCAGTCCGCCGAAATCCGTATGAGCACCGGCGCCGAGTTCGTCGGTTGCAGCCTTCGGCGCCTGTGGCGGGTAGTGCAGGAGACGCAGGATCGCCAGCGGGTCGCGGCCGAAGCCGGCAAAATGGTCCTCGTCGAGATCGAGCGACAGGGCGAGGCCGCGCATCAGCCGATCCGCGAGATCTAGCATCGCGGAATGATAGGCGCGCATCGTCGGACGAAAGCCCGGAAGATCCTGCGGCCACTGGTTCGGCCCGTGGTTGAACCTACGCGCCGCGACCCTCGGATCGTCCTCGGGCAGTTCGAGCCCAATGTAGAAGCCTTCCTTCCGGTCGGGCTTGGCTCCGGCCTGCAGCGTCTGGCCTCCGAGCGGTTCGTAGCCGCGGTTGCAGAACGACTTCGCCTTGTCGACCCGCTCCTTCGCCTCCATCGGCACATCGAAGAACCGTTTCGTTTCCTCGAAGACGGCATCGATGAGGCCTGCCGGAATGCCGTGGCCGGCGCAGTAGAAGAAGCCCTTGTCGAGACACGCTTCCCGCAGCGACCGTCCCACCGAGCGGCGGTCTTCCACGTTCGACGAGGACAGGCCCGATACGTCCACCACGGGAAGGGTCTTCGTCCCGTCTTCTGCGACTCGCTCCATCCGGCTTGCTCCCATGCGAATGCCACCGGTTGGATCAGCAAGGTTCGTGCCACCTGCCGGCCGTTTGCCGCGCGCGGTTCGCGCGAGGCCGGACAGCCGAACTGCCCGGTTTCGACGCAGGGCACCGCTCACGTTTTGCGCAGGCGGGTTCGTGGAGGCGGTCCCGGCGCAGAGCACGCGAGGAAACCGATCGCATGGCGGTCGGAATCCCCGCGGCTTGCCAGCCGGGATGTCGGATCAGGTTCGCCCGCATCCTCCTTCGGCGAAGATTTCCACCCGCTCCCGCTGGACTTCGCCGCCCGAAAAGTCTTTGCATCGGCGCGAACGAACCGCCCCTGCAGGGGGAGCGGCGAAGGCGGATCGGGACGCGCGGTGCTTGCGGGACACACGGGGCACCGAGGTTCCGATCCGGGCTCGAACATCGCAGAGGAAGAAGCCATGCAGGCAGACTTGATCGGGATCGTCGGCGTTGGCCTGATGGGCCACGGGATCGCAAGCAGCATCCAGCGCTCCGGTCGCCGGATCGCCTTCGTCGACCACCCCGGCAACCAGCCCACGGACGCCCTCGTGGCGGCCGGCGCAGAAGTCTTCGCGACGCCGGCCGCGCTTGCTGCGCACTGCGACACCATCGTGCTATGCGTCACCGGCTCTCCGCAGGTCGAGGCGGTATTGACGGGTCCGGACGGTGTGCTTGCAGCCATTCGCCCCAAAACGGTGATCATCGACTGCTCCACCGCCATTCCCGACTCCACGCGCCGCATGGCGGCCATGGTGCACGAGGCCGGCGGCAGGATGCTCGACGCGCCGATGACACGAACGCCGAAGGAGGCCGCGGAAGGTCGGCTCAACCTCCTCGTCGGCGGCGAGCGCGCGCTGTTCGAGGAATGCCTGCCGCTCCTGCAAAGCTTCGCCGAGAACGTCACCCATGCCGGTCCGGTCGGCTCGGGTCACGTCATGAAGCTGCTGCACAACTACGTGTCCCTCGGATTTTCGGCGGTTCTCTGCGAAGCGGCCGCCGCCGCCGGCAAGGCCGGCATCGATCCAGCCACGTTCCACGCGGTGCTCGCCCAGGGCGGAGGCAAGGGGGTGGTGCTCGACCGCCTCGCGCCGTTCATCCTCGATGGCGACACGGGCAACTTCCGCTTTTCCATTTCGAACGCAGCCAAGGACATCGGCTACTACGGCACCATGGTCGAGACCCTCGGAAGCGCCGGTGCCATCGCCACTGCGGTCGAGGGCACGTATCGCGGCCAGGTAGAGGCGGGCGAGGGCGAGCGCTTCGTGCCGGAGATGATTAGGTTGCTGTCCTGACGCGATCGGCGACCCACCCCCACCTTCGTCATCCCAGGGCGGAGCGGGAGCGTTGGCGGAGGCGCATACCCTGGGATCCGTGCCTGAGCATATCGACAGCGTGAGACGGCGCAGGAACCGCCTCACCACCATCCCGTCAGCCGTGGCTCTAGCCGAAGCCAAGCGCAAGGAACCGCTCGTCGAAACGGTCGGGCTCGGGAACCTCGATACCAAAGTCCGCCGCCAAGATTCCTCGCGCTTCGGCTCCCGAGCCCAGATGCATCTGCCGGCCTGGTCCGCCGGTTTCGCGGATCGTGAGACGGTCGTTCAGCAGGCCGAGGCGCCGGCCCGGCAGCGCGCGTGCGGCGATGAGCGACGTGACGAAGTGAGAGGCCGGATTGGCGGACAGGAAGTAGCTCGATGCGGCGTAGTCCACCTCGAGATGTTCGACCATGTCGAACCGGAAGATGGACCGCCATTCGCCGCCGATCTCCGCCTGCAGGCGCATATGATCGCCCTGTTCGACGATGCGATATGCTTCGTGCGGTGTCGCCTGCACCATGCCCGGCGCGAGCCGTAGAGGCGCGGTCTGGGTCAGGCCGCCGAAGCCGACGTCCGCCAGCCATGTCGCGCCTTCGAGCTCGACGCGCAGCAGCATGTGGCTGCGCGGATTGACGGCGTCCTCTGAATAGTTCCACAGCACGCGCGCCGCGAGCCCCGAAACCTCGAAGCCCAAGGCGGAGAGCGCCTTCCAGAAGAGCAGGTTCTGCTCGAAGCAGTAGCCGCCGCGGCGCGAGTGCACGAGCTTTTCTTCAAGCGATGGAAGATCCAGCCGCACCGGCCGACCGAGGAAGGGGTCCAGGTTCTCGAAGGCGATCGCTTCGGGGTGCAGGCGTTGAAGCTCGCGCAGCACCGGCAGCGTCGCCTCGCGCGGTCCGCGATAGCCGATACGCTCGCAATAGGCGTCGAGATCGATTCCTGGAGCCGTGCCGGCCATTGCGCCTCCCCGCATCGGGAAGAGCCTCTAGCCGGGCAGCAGAACCGAGGCAAGAAGAAGCCGTCGGCCGCGCCGCGCAGCCGGAAGGCTATTCGGTATCGTTGGTGTGCTGCGCGCCGAGGAAATTGCCGAAGCTGCGCATCACTTCGAAATTGTCGCAGAAGACCTTGACGATGACCAGGATGGGGACCGCGAGGAGCGCGCCGGCGAAGCCCCACAGCCAGGACCAGAAGGCAATGGCGATGAAGATCGCGACGGCGTTGATCTCGAGCCGGCGGCCGACCACCAGCGGCGTGACGAACTGGCCCTCGATCGCCGTGCAGGCAAAGTAGAGCAGCGGCGCGACCATGGCGGTGGCAAGCGTGTCGAAGGTCACCACGGAAATGATGCCGACGAGCACGATTCCGATCAGGCTTCCCACATAGGGAAGAAAATTGAGGAGCGCCGCGGCAACGCCCCAGACGAACGGTGTGGGAAGACCCACCGCCCAGCAGCAGAGCCCGACCGCCACGCCGAGGCCGCTGTTGATGAGCGCCACCGTCAGGAGGTAGCGCGAGATCTCGCGCTCGACGTCGTAGACGACCCTCAGCGCCCGCTTCTTGTCGCTCATCAGGTCGAACGACTGCACCATCTTTTCGTAGAAGAGACTGCCGGAGGCGAGGAGAAACAGCGACAGCACGAGCGTCACGGCCACCGTGGTGCCGAAGGAGAGAAGGTTGCCGGCAGCGCGGGAGACGATGCCCGGCTGGGCGATCACGACCTTCTGCACGTCTGGCTCGTTACCGGATTCGGTGACGTTCTCGATCTCCTCCGACGCTTCCACGAAGCGCGTGAGAGGCCCGCGGATTTCCGACACCCGCTCGCGCAACTCCCGTCCGATCTTCGGGGCATCGTTGACCAGGTCGAGCACCGGACCGCTCAGCAGGAACCCCATGATCGAGAGGCCGGTGAAGGAGACCAGCACGAGAAGCGTCGCGGAAAGGGGAGCGGGCACGCCGCGCCAGGACAGGACGCGCACGATGGGCGACAGCGTCAGTGCCAGCATGAAAGCGAGCACCACGGGCAGGAAGAAATCCTTGGCGAAGTAGAGGGCGTAGACGAACAGGATGAGAAATATGCCGAGCAGGACGCGAAACGTGCGTCTTCGCATGGACATCTCGATGGCCGCCACCTCCTCCTCTTTCTTTTCGACCTCGGCCATGCTCCTCCCGCTCCGCGTGCTGAAGGGCGCGGAAGACAGGGAATGTGCCAGACGCGGTTCCGTTCCGCCAGCAGGGGAAATGCGTCGATGCGGGACGACTGCCGGTACCCCGGTATCATTCGGCCATTGTCTACCGCACGAAACTTGGTGCAATGTGCGAATAGACTGCGGGAGAATCGAATGTCGACATCGGGCTTCGGATACGTCACACGCGCTGCGGGGCTGCTGGCTTTCGTGGCGTTATCGTCCTGCGTCGTCGAGAGCGGACCGCCACCTTACAATCCCGGCCCGGGTCCGGGTCCGGGGTTCTGCCCGCGCGTCTACGAACCGGTTTGCGCGGAACGCGGTCGCGACCGGCAGACGTTCGGCAATGCATGCGAGGCACGCAAGGAACGCTACCGGGTCGTGTATCCTGGACAATGCCGCCGTTCGGGCGGCCCGATCACGCCACCGCCTCCGGGACCGCCGCCTCCTCCCGGACCTCCTCCGGGCCCAGGTCCCGGACCGATCAATCCTCCCGGTCCGCAGCCGGGCGGGCTGTCCTGCACGCAGGTCTACGAGCCGGTCTGCGCGCGCCGGGGATCGCATGTTCGGACGTTCGGAAACGGCTGCGAGGCCAATGTTGCGAACTACACCGTGATCCGACAGGGGCCGTGCTGAGACAGCAACCCTGATGCACCTGCCGGAATGCCGCTCAGGCGGCTTCCGACAGCGTCCGGTGCGCGTCAGCGAGGATTTCGTATGACCGCAGGCGCGCCGCGTGGTCGAACACCTGGCCGGTCACCATCAGTTCGTCCGCGCCGGTCCGGCGGGCGAACTCCTCCACACCGCGCCTGACGGTGTCCGGCGAACCGACGACGGCGCAGGACAGGGCCTGGTCGAGCATCATGCGCGCCATCGGATCGAGGCTCTCATAATAGTTCTCCACCGGCGGCGGCAGCTTGCCGGGACGCCCGGTACGCAGGTTCACGAAGGCCTGCTGCTGGGACGAGAACAGGAACCGCGCCTCATCGTCCGTCTCGGCGGCGAAGACGCTCATGCCAAGCATGACGTAGGGCTTGTCCAGATACTGCGACGGCTCGAAGCGCTCGCGATAGATCGTCATCGCGCTTTCCAGCTCCGCCGGCGCGAAATGCGAGGCGAAGGCGTAGGGCAGCCCGAGCGCCGCCGCGAGCTGCGCCCCGTAAAGGCTGGAGCCGAGAATCCAGACTGGCACGTCGAGGCCCGTGCCCGGCACCGCCTGGACGCGCTGGCCCTCCTGAAGGGGCTGGAAGTAGCCGAGCAGCTCGATGACGTCCTGCGGGAAGGCATTGATGTCGGCGTTGAGGTTGCGGCGAAGCGCCCGCGCCGTCGCCATGTCGGTGCCCGGAGCGCGCCCGATGCCGAGGTCTATGCGGCCGGGATGCAGTGCGGCCAGCGTGCCGAAGGCCTCCGCGACCATGAGCGGCGCGTGGTTCGGCAGCATGATGCCGCCGGCGCCGACGCGGATCGTGGAGGTTCCCGCCGCGACATGGGCGATCGTCACCGCCGTCGCGGCGCTCGCGATGCCGGGCATGTTGTGGTGCTCGGCGAGCCAGTAGCGCCGGTAGCCCCATCGCTCGGCATGCCGGGCGAGATCGAGCGTGTTCCGCAGCGACTGCGCCGCGTCGGAACCTTCGGGAACGGGGGAGAGGTCGAGAACTGAAATCGGGATCATGAGGCGGATATGGGGAGTGTCTTCCCGTCGTCCAAGGAGGGCACGGCCGGAAACTCCGGCCGTTGCGCGATCATGCAACGGCGTCCTTGTGCTGCGTGCAAAAGCGCCCCTCTAGAAAGGCATCTTGAAGCCGGGCGGGATCGGCAGGCCGGCCGTCAGCTCCTGGGTCTTCTGCTGCATCGTCGCCTCGAGCTTGCCCTTGGCGTCGTTATGGGCGGCGAGGATCAGGTCTTCCAGGACCTCCACGTCGTCTTCCTTGAACAGCGACGGATCGATCTTCAGCGATTTCATCTCGCCCTTGCCCGAAAGCGTCACCGTCACCAGCCCACCGCCGGCCTGGCCGGCGGCCTCGATCAGGGCGATCTCCTCCTGCATGGTCTGGAATTTCGCCTGCATTTCCTTGGCCTTGCCCATCAGGCCCATGAGGTCCTTCATCGCATCGTCCTTTCGTCAGATTTCGTCGTCGTCTTCGCCGGCGGGTTCCACCGGCAGCGAGGGATCGTCCACCGTCTCCGCGACCGCGGCGTCGGGAATGCGGACGTCTATGATCTTGGCGCCTGGAAAGCGGGAGAGGATCGCCGCGACCGCCGGATCGGACCGGGCGTCGAGCAGCGCCGTCTCGCGCTTGTCGGTCTCGACTTCGGCCATGGTCCGGCCGCCCGTTTCGCGCGACAGCGAGACGAACCAGTTGCGGCCGGTCCAGGCCTTCAGCCGCGTGGTCATGTCGTTGAGCAGCGTCTTGGGCGCGTCGTCGGTGAGGCTCACTTCCAGCTTGCCCGGCTCGATGCGCACCAGACGCACGCAACGCTTCAGCTGCACCTTGAAGGCGAGGTCGCGGGTGGCGTCGGCGAGGGTCGCGAACTCCTCCAGCGACCTGACCGGCACGATCTGAGGCTCGGGTTCAGGCTCCGCCGGCTGCGTCAGGCTCTCCGGCGCCGGCGCGGGAGATGTCTCCACAAGGCGCATCGCCTGCCCTCCGCCGGAAGACGGCATGCGGTGTTGGGCAACGGCTGCGCCTGAAGCTGCGGACATCGCGGGCGCGGGCTGCGCGGCGCCGCCATTGCCGATACGCGGCGCGGAGCCGCGACCCGACAGGGCGGGCGCGCCGTCTTCCATCGACTTCAAGGCCTCGTCGAGGGTGGGCAGGCTCGCGGCATGCGCGATCCTGATCAGCACCATCTCGCCGGCGCTGACCGGACGGTTCGAGCCCTGAACTTCCGAGATGCCCTTGAGCAGCATCTGCCAGGTGCGCGACAGGACCCGCACCGAAAGCCGCTGCGAAAACTCGACGCCCCGCGTTCTTTCGTCCTCGGTCAGCGCCGCATCTTGCGCGGCTTCCGGCACGAAGCGCAGGCGCGTCACCAGATGGTTGAATTCCGCCAGGTCGGTCAGCACGACCGCCGGGTCGGCACCGCCGTCATATTGCGCCCGGTACTCGGTCAGCGCCGCGGCGACGTCGCCGCGCATGAGGTTTTCGAAGAGGTCGATGACGCGCGCCCGGTCGGCGAGACCGAGCATGGCGCGCACGGCCGCCGCGGACACCGAGCCGGCGCCGTGGGCGATGGCCTGGTCGAAGATCGAGAGCGCGTCGCGGACCGAGCCTTCGGCCGCGCGGGCGACCATGGCCATCGCCTCGTCCTCGACCGCGACGTCCTCCTTGCCGGCAATGCCGCGCAGGTGCTCGACCAGGAGGCCGGCGTCGACACGCCTCAGGTCGAAGCGCTGGCAGCGCGACAGCACGGTGATCGGCACCTTGCGGATCTCGGTGGTGGCGAAGATGAACTTCACGTGCGGAGGCGGCTCTTCCAGTGTCTTCAGCAGGCCGTTGAAGGCCTGCGTCGAGAGCATGTGCACCTCATCGATGATGTAGACCTTGTAGCGCGCCGAAACGGGCGCATAGCGCACCTGCTCGATGATCTCGCGGATGTCGTCGATGCCGGTGTGGGAGGCGGCATCCATCTCGATTACGTCGACATGTCGGCCTTCCATGATCGCCTTGCAGTGCTCGCCGGGCTCGGCGAGATCGATGCTGGGGCGGTCGATGTCGGGGGTCTTGTAGTTCAGCGCGCGGGCCAGGATCCGGGCCGTCGTGGTCTTGCCCACGCCGCGCACGCCGGTCAGCATCCAGGCCTGGGCGATGCGGTTGGCGGCGAACGCGTTGGTAAGCGTGCGCACCATGGGCTCCTGGCCGATCAGGTCGGAAAAGCTGGCCGGACGGTACTTTCGGGCCAGGACGCGATAGGCCTTGCCATCGGCGTTGTCGGCTTTGCCGGCCTCGCTCATCGGTCGGAGTGCCTCCATGTGGCCGTCGTCGGCGTTGGTCCAAAGCCGAATGTCGCGTGCCGGCACTGACGCGTCAATGCCTGATCCGGTTGCTTCCGGACCGCCGCGAGCGGGTGGAAAGGTGGGAGGCTGGCACGGTGACCCGTGCCGCGGCTCGTTAGGGCTGCTTCCTTCCGGACCTGACCCGGTTGGCGAGTGGCTCGTCCACCACCAACCTCCCGACCCCCATATCGGGGATTGCTTCGCCGAATGCAAGGGAGGTCCGTGCTTTATGCGCCGGCCGTGTATCCGGTCGGATCCGGCTGGTCGCTCGCGCGCACGGTACTTGCCGCATAGTACAAATGCATCATGCGGCGGCAGTTTCGCTCGGGTATCGTCTTCAACCGAGGATTGGCGGACCGGGTGAGCACACGGAGTAGGAACCCCGGTCCTTGGCGGACGATACGTTACGCCCGAACCATTTGCTTCCTCGCCGGAGTGGCCCACCAAGTGATTGGCCGGCAGAGCGGAGCCTTTTCTAAACCCCGAACCGACACTGGTGCCGGTCTCACGCCGCTGCGCGGGCCGGTTCGGGCCTGCGCAGCGGAGCCCTGCGATCGAGCCAGCCCGACAGCTTTTCCATCTGGGCGGCGAAGGACAGCAACGTCGCCTCATCGCCGGGACGACCGGCCGCCTGGATGCCGATGGGCAGGCCAGCATCGGTGACATGGACGGGCAGGGAGATCGAAGGCTGACCGGTGACGTTCTGGATCGCCGGCCAATGGGTGAACCACAGGCTCTTGTCCATCAGCTGTCCAAGGAACTGCTCGATCCTGAGCAGCCGCGTCAGCCGCAGCCGGTCGAGCGCGTTCTCCAGGAATTCGTCCGCCCCGGCCGGGTTCATCGCACCGACCTTCAGCGGCGGATGGGCGATGACGGGCATCAGCACCGCATCGTACTTCGCCGTCCACGAGATGAGGTTTCGCGAGGCGGCATGAAGCCGTTCCAGTCCCGCATAGAGTTCGCCGGCCGAGAAGGTTTCGCCGAAGCGTGCCAGCACGCGGGTCGAACGCTCGAGGTCCGGGCCGATCGGGCGCCCGTTGCGCACGTTCTCGCCCCGCACGAAGCCGGCGGTCGCCGATGCGACTGACCTGGCGAAATCGGCCATGAAGGACCGGTCGATCATCGGCAGGTCGATCTCCTCGATCGAGTGGCCGCCGTCCCGTGCCAGCGACACCGCCTTGTCGAGCGCCGCCATCGTCTCCGCCGAGATCGCCAGGCCGAGCGGCGATTTGCGGTAGACCGCGATCGTCAGCTTCCCCGGCTCGCGCGCGGCTGCCTGGGCGAAGGTCTCCTTCGTTCCCTTGCCTGGTAGGGCGCCAGCAGATCCGGCCCGTGCGTCAGGTCGAGCAGGCGGGCGCTGTCGCGCACCGAACGGGTCACGACATGGTCGACGACGAAACCGTACCAGCTTTCCGAGGCGAGCGGCGTGAGCGGGATACGCCCGCGCGAGGTCTTGAGGCCGACAAGTCCGCAGCAGGCCGCCGGCACCCGTATCGATCCGCCGCCGTCCGAGGCATGGGCTGCGGGAACAACGCCCGCCGCCACCAGCGCCGCGGCTCCACCGGACGAGCCGCCGGTGACATGGTCGCGGTTCCAGGGATTGCGGGTGATCCCGAAGCGCTTCGATTCGGTGACCAGCCGCAAGCCGTATTCCGGCGACGTCGAGGTGGCGATCGGGATCAGCCCGGCCGCGCGGTAGCGGTCCACGAGGACGGAACTGAATTCCGGAACGAGCGGGGGCACCGCGCTTCCCGAATGCATCGCAACGCCTTCGATCGCGATCGCCAGATCCTTGATGGCGAAGGGGACGCCGGCGAAAGGGAGCGCGCGATCGACGGCCTTCGCCTGACCGCGGGCGCGGTCGTAGAGTTTTTCGGCGATCGCGTTGATGTCGTGGCCGGTGGCTTCGGCGCGCGCGATCGCCGCCTCGACGAGTTCCAGCGGCGTGACGTCACCTGCGTTGACGCGTTCCGCAAGCCCGGTGGCGTCGTTTTCCCATAGCAGCGTTTCGATGTCGTCCATGGCGTCTCCCCTCTCGCCAAAGCTAGCGAGCAAGCGGTTTCGGCGCAACGCCGACGCGTCACGCGAACATGTGGGATAAGAGAAATGCCGCCAGGAAACCGCCCGCGGTGATCAGTCCCGCCGCGTCGTGGGCTTCGTCGAAGGCTTCGGGGATCATCGTGTCGGCGATCATGGCCAGCATGGCACCGGCCGCGACCCCTTGCGCCACGGCGATGTATTCCTGCGGCACGCCCGCGAAGAAGTGGTAGCCGACCACCGACCCGAGGCCGCACAGCGCCGCGATGCCGGCCCACAGGCCGAAGACGTAGCGCGCCGGGAGGCCGGAGGATTTCATTCCCGCGGAACTCGACATCCCTTCCGGGAAGTTCGAGAGGAAGATTGCCGCGACGATGGGCAGCGACACGCCTTCGCCCTCGAGCAGGCTTAGCCCGATCACGATCGATTCCGGGATACCGTCGAACACGGAGCCGAGCGCGATCGCCGCCGTGGCGGCCGATGCATCCGTGCGCGAGGAGCGCTTGCGGCCATGAGCCCCCGCGCGCGCCAGAAGCAGGGCGCCGGCGGTGAACCCCACCGCGCCCGCCACGAAGCCGATGGAGGAGGCCGCCAGCCCGCCGATCTCCTGCGCTTCGTCCATCAGGTCGAAGGCGATGGCGGAGACCAGGACGCCCGATCCGAACGCCATGACGGCGGCGATCACGCGTGGCGACGGTCTGGCGAACCAGCCGACCGTCGCTCCGATGAGCAGGGAGCTGCCCGCGAAGAGGCCCCAGGCCAGAGCAATCAGGATATCCACGTAATGGCGCTCGCATATGTTTTATTCACGGATCAGTTGACTGCGAAGGGCGCATGCGTGCAAGCCTTGCGCCAAAGCGCGGCCACGAGAAAACAGGATAAATGACGGCGCCAGACATCACCAAGCTGATCGTCCGTACCTCCATGAAGGACCGCGCAGCGTTCGACCTGCTGTATCGCCACACCAGCGCGAAACTCTTTGGCGTCTGCCTGCGTATTTTGAGGGACAGGGCGGAAGCGGAAGAGGCGTTGCAGGACGTCTATATCAAGATATGGGCCAAGGCGGACCGGTTCGCCGTTTCCGAACTCAGCCCGATCTCCTGGCTCGTGGCAATCGCGCGCAACCATTCGATCGACCGGATCAGGGCGCGGCGCCGGGCGACGGTCGAACTGGACGAGGCAACCGGCGTGGTCGATCCGACTCCGGGACCCGAGGCATTGACCGTCGCGGCTGGAGAACGGGCGCGTGTCTTCAGCTGCCTCGACGAACTGGAGAACGACCGGGCGGCGGCCGTCAAGGCGGCCTATCTGAGCGGCTTCTCCTATGCAGAGCTTGCCGAACGCTTCGGCGTTCCGCTCAATACGATGCGAACCTGGCTGCGGCGCAGCCTGATGAAACTGAGGGAATGCCTGGAGCGATGAGTCCGGCGCACGACAACGATCCAAGGGACGACGACGCGCTCGCGGCCGAATACGTCGTGGGCGTGCTTTCGGCCGACGAGCGCCGGGACGTCGCGGCGCGGATCGAGGCCGATCCCGCCTTCGCCCGTCTGGTCGACCGGTGGGAGGCGCATCTGGCGCCCATGGACGAGTTCGCTCCTGCCGAACCGCCCGCATCGGCCAAGCGGAAGCTGGATGAGCGGCTCTTTGCGAACGCTCCGGCGGAAACGGCCTCCCGTTCATCCGCGCCCGCCGGCCTGTGGAGCAGCCTGGCCTTGTGGCGCGGGCTGACCGCGGCGGCTGTCGTGGCGGTCGCTCTCCTGGCCGCCCAGCCCTATCTCGGACAGCCCGAGCAGCCCGAAGCGAGGACTGCGCGGCTTGTGGCTTCGCTGGCGCCGCAGCAGAGCGACGTGCATTACTTCGTCGTCTACGATGCCCGCGAAAAAGACATCGGCCTGTCTCACGTAACCGGAGAACGCGGCGCCGATCAGGACTTCGAATTGTGGGTCATCGAAGGCGACCAGCCGCCCGCCTCGCTCGGGGTCGTGCCGGCCGGCACCAGCGTCCACCTCGCGGTCGACCAGGCCCTGAGCCGGAAGATCGAACAGGGCGCGGTCTTCGCCATCAGCCTGGAACCGAGGGGCGGTTCCCCTACCGGACAGCCGACGGGGCCCGTCGTGGCCGCGGGCGATCTGCGCGAGATCTGACCCCAAGGTTTCGGCTCACGCAAGCCTGACGTTTTCGTGAACGGCGCGCCGAAACTTAATCGTTCGGCGACCCGTGTCTCCACCTGCCTCCAGTCGAGAGAGGCAGAAAAACAGGGAGACTTCATCCTATGCGCAATCTCACCGCAAAGATCCTCGCCGGCGCCGTCGCGCTCTCGGCGCTCGCCACGTTCGCCCACGCCGAAAACCCGATGGTCGGCGGCGCCGCTATGTACGCGGACAAGAACATCGTCGAAAACGCCGTCAATTCCGCAGACCACACGACGCTGGTCGCCGCCGTGAAGGCAGCAGGCCTCGTCGAGACGCTTTCGGGTCCCGGCCCGTTCACCGTCTTTGCACCGACCAACGAAGCCTTCGATGCGCTGCCGGCCGGCACCGTCGAGACGCTGCTGAAGCCTGAGAACAAGGACCAGCTCACCAAGGTGCTGACCTGCCACGTCGTTGCGGCCGATGCCATGTCGGATGCTATCGGCAAGATGATCGCCGACGACGGCGGCACGCATCCGGTTCCGACCGTCGGCGGCTGCACCCTGCAGGCCAAGATGGACGGCGACAAGATCACACTGACCGACGAGACCGGCGGCGTTGCCACCGTCACGATCGCCGACGTCGATCAGTCGAATGGCGTCATCCACGTCATCGACAAGGTCCTGCTCCCGGCAGCCTGACCCCTTTCGTCCGCACGCGAACGTCCCTCCGGTTCTACCCAAGATGCGTGCGGGCGGCGTGCCCCGCGTCACGGGATCGCGTAATGCGATCCTGGGCGCGGGGTATCGTCCAATCGTTGACGGCCGGAACGGGGTCCCCATCTTCCGAAAATGGGTCTTCCCGATATCAAGGCGAGTTGATTTCGCCGTGACCTCCTCGCTGCGTTAGATGCGAGCAAAGGAGAAAACCATGAAACGCCGCACTTTCCTCTACGCGGGCGCTGGCTCCGCCGCCCTTCTGGCTGGCGCGACCCTGTTGCGCATTCGCAGCACGGGATCTGATGCCATGGCCAGCAACGACGAGACCTTCGAGATCACGAAGACGGAGGCGGAATGGAAAGAAGAGCTTTCGCCCGAGCAGTATGCCGTCCTCCGGGAAGAGGCGACGGAACGCGCCGGCACCAGCCCTCTCAACCACGAGAAGCGCAAGGGCATCTTCCACTGCGCGGGCTGCGACCTCGCCGCCTATTCCTCCGAGGCGAAGTATGATTCCGGTACCGGCTGGCCAAGCTTCTGGGAATCGCTGCCCGGCGCGATCGGCACGAAGCCCGATAACTCGCTGTTCATGACCCGCACGGAAGTGCACTGCCGCCGCTGCGGAGGTCATTTCGGCCATATCTTCGACGATGGTCCCCAGCCGACCGGAAAGCGCCACTGCCTGAACGGGCTGGCACTGACCTTCAGGCCGGCGGAAGCCGCCTGATCCCAGCGGTCGTCCGGATCATTTATCCGCGGCGGCGGTCATGATCGCCGCGCGAAGGTCGTCCAGGCCTGCGCCTTTCTCCGACGATGTCGCAATGACCCCGGGGAAGGCGGCGGGCCTCTTCCTTATCTTTTCGATCGTCTCCGCCAGCAGCTTCGTCACCGCCGGCGGCTTGATCTTGTCGGTCTTTGTCAGCACGAGCTGGTAGGAGACGGCGGCCTTGTCGAGAAGGTCCATCACCTCGCCGTCGATCGTCTTGATGCCGTGGCGTGCATCGATGAGCAGATAGACGCGCTTCAGCGTCACCCGTCCGCGCAGATAATCGAAGACGAGCTTCGTCCAGTTGTCGACGAGTTCCTTCGGCGCCTGAGCGTACCCGTATCCCGGCATGTCCACCAGGGCCACCGGCGGCAGGTCGCCCGCCTCGCCCGAATAGCCATCCGGCACGAAGTAATTCAGCTCTTGCGTCCGTCCCGGCGTGTTGGAAGTCCGGGCGAGCGCCTTCTGGCCCACCAGCGCGTTGATGAGCGAGGACTTGCCGACGTTGGACCGACCGGCGAAAGCGATCTCCGGCGGCCCCTCGGGCGGCAGGAACTTCATGGCGGGAACGCCGCGGATGAATATCCACGGTCGCGGGAAGGCGGTCGCCTCTTCGGCGGGAACGTCGCTCACTCGGCCTTCTCCAGTCGCGCCAGGTCGTTTCCGGTTATGGCTTCGATGTTGCGGGTCACCTTGTCAACCGGCCACCCCCACCACGCAATGCGCAGCAGCCGCCTGATCGTCGCGTCGTCGAACCGCATGCGAACGATCCGCGCCGGGTTGCCGACGGCGATCGCATAGGGTGGAACGTCGCTGCCGACGACCGCGCCAGCGCCGATCACGGCCCCGTCGCCGATCTTCACCCCCGGCATGACCATCGCCTCCATGCCGAACCACACGTCGTTTCCGACCACCGTGTCGCCGCGGTTCGCGCCGCCGAGTTTCGCAACATCGTAATTGTCGCGCCACGCGCCGCCGAAGATGGCGAACGGAAAGGTGGAGAAGCCGTCCATGGCATGGTTGGCCCCGTTCATGATGAAGCGCGTATTCGCCGCGATGGCGCAGTAGCGGCCGATTTCCAGCCGGTCCCCGATGAAGTCGAAATGATAGAGCACGCAGTGCTCTTCGAAACGCTCCGGTCCCAGCGGATCGTCATAGTAGGTGTAGTCGCCGACGCTGATGGTCGACCGCGTGATCAGCGGCTTGAGAAAGGCCGTTCGCGGGTGAAATGGCAGGGGGGTCGTGTCGTGAGGATCGGGCACGCGCATGGGGAACTCCGGCTGGGACAGGGACGGTCTCGAACGGCGGGATCCGGCTTGGCGTGACGACGCTTCGCGACTGCGGATCCGCTTACCTGTTCACCGGAGGAATTCCTCGCTTCCGAAATGCTGCAACGTGCTCGCCTTTCCGTTCAAGCCGGCGAGCATGGACCCTTTCCACGCGAGCGGACGGCTCGCGGCGTGACAACCGGCGGGCTATTCCGCCGGCTGCTTGTCCTTCTTCTTGAACAGACCGATGAGATTGTCCCAGAGCTCGATCTTGGCGCCTTGCCGCTTCATGATGATGCCCTGCTGGATGATCGACAGCGTGTTGTTCCACGCCCAGTAGATGACAAGGCCGGCCGGGAAGGTCGCCAGCATGAAGGTGAACACCACCGGCATCCAGTTGAAGATCATCGCCTGCGTCGGATCGGGGGGCGTCGGGTTCATGCGCATCTGCAGGAACATCGTGATGCCCATGATAAGCGGCCAGACGCCGATAAGCAGGAAGGACGGAACGTCATACGGCAGGAGGCCGAACAGGTTGAAGACCGACGTCGGGTCCGGTGCCGCAAGGTCCTGGATCCAGCCGAAGAACGGCGCATGCCGCATCTCGATCGTGATGTAGAGGACCTTGTACAGTGCGAAGAAGACGGGGATCTGGATCAGGATCGGCCAGCAGCCGGCGATCGGGTTGATCTTCTCCTTCTTGTACAGCTCCATCATCGCCTGCTGCTGCTTCATGCGGTCGTCGCCGTATTTCTCACGGATCTCCAGCATGGCAGGCTGCATCTTTTTCATGTTCGCCATTGATTTGTAGGACTTGTTGGCGAGCGGGAAGAAGATGGCTTTCACGATGACGGTGGTGGCCAGGATCGACAGGCCGAAATTGCCCAGCAGCCGGTAAAGCCAGTCGATCAAGTAGAACATCGGCTTGGTGATGAAGTAGAACCATCCCCAGTCGATCAGGAGGTCGAATTGGCGGATGTTCCGTTCCGCCTGGTAATCCTGGATCGGCGCGACTTCCTTGGCACCGGCGAAGAGCAGCGTCTCCAGCGTCTGCGTCTGTCCCGGTGCCACCGTGATGGTGTCGGTCAGGAAGTCGGACTGGTAGCGCGTGCGGCCGTCGTCGAAATAGGCGTAGCGCGGCTGGAACGACTGGCCACGCGCGGGAACCAGTGCCACGGCCCAGTACTTGTCGGTTATGCCGAGCCAGCCGTCTGCCGATTTCGACGGAGTGATGAGCTTGTCTTCCTCGACGTCGGAATAGTCGATCTCCTGCAGGCCTTCCTCGCCCGTCACCCCGATCAGTCCCTCATGAAGGACGTAGATGCTGGCGGTCTGCGGCTTGAAGAAGCGGGTGACGCGGCCGTAGCTGTTCAGCGCCACCGGCTCGGCCCCGCCATTGCTCACCGCGTCCGAGAAGGTGAACATGTAGTTGCCGTCGACGGAGATCGTGCGGATGAACGTAAGGCCGGCATCGTTGGTGTAGGTCAGCCGGACCGGTTCGTCCGGCGTGAGCACCGGCGAGCCCTCGACGCTCCAGACTGTGTCCGGACCGGGAAAGTTCCCGGCCTGCGTCGGGCCGGTGAAACCGACCTCGGCGTAATACCCGTGCGGAAGCGAAGCCGGATTCAGGAGATCGATGTTCGGAGAACTGTCGTCGACGGTGACGTGATAGTTCTTGAGCAGGAGGTCGTCCAGGCGGGCGCCGGTGAGATTGATGGACCCCGACAGGCTCGGCGTGTCGATCCTCACCCTGCCGCTGGCACCGAGCGCGCCTTCACGGTCCTCCGTGGGGGCAACTGCTGGGGCGCCGGGCACTCCCGTTCCCGGTGCGGCCGGGATCGCGGGCGTCGTGCCGCCGGGGCTGGCGACGCTCTGGTCCTGCTGCGCGGTCCGCTCCTGCTCGATCCTCGTAGCCTCCCGCTGCCGCTCGATGCGCGGGTTCATGTAGAATACCTGCCACACCGTCAGAATCAGGATCGACAGCGCGATCGTGATGAAGAAATTGCGATTATTTTCCATCGGGAGTGGTTCCGCGAATTCGTCGGGAAAGCTCGGCCTTCAAGGCATCGAACGGCGCGGCGAGTATCTCGCGGCGCCCGACAATCACATAGTCGCTGCCCGCCGCCATGTCACCAGCGGCGTGAACGCGCACCGCCTCTTTCAGACGCCGCCGTATCCTGTTGCGGACGACGGCGTTGCCGGTCTTCTTGGTGACGGTCAGGCCAAACCGCGGTTCGCCGCAGTCCCCCCGGTCGAGCACCTCGATCAGGAACAAGCGCCCGCGCCGCTTCTCGCCGCGCCGCGTCGCCAAAAAGTCTGCCCGCTTCTTGAGACGCCGCGGGGAGCGGAGCGCTTCGCGCGTCTCCGGCAAGGAGTGCAGCTTTCCGGTCAGGCGGAAAGACGCTTGCGACCGCGGTTTCGGCGCGCGGCGATGACGTCGCGACCGCCCTTGGTTGCCATGCGGGCACGGAAGCCGTGGCGCCGCTTGCGGACGAGCTTGGAGGGTTGGTACGTGCGCTTCATTTGTTTAAATACCGCGGAGTGCGGCCCTTCTTGGTTCTGTCTCTCGAGAGCAGGAGCTGTCGGGCGGGGCAGTCACGACAATGTCGCGCCGGACCGTGGACCCGAACGTGCGGCGGCTTATACGGATCGCTCCGGGCGGAGTCAATTCGCCCTTCCAGCAAAGTCAACCCGGCCGCGCATGCGCGGCGGAGGGCGGATCCCAAGGGTTCCTGCCCGCTTCACTCGGGCGTGAGGCGGGTCCGCATCTCCCTCAACAGACGGTGAGACCGCGGGTGAAACCCTTGCAGGCTCCGTTCTCCTAGCCCAAGTGGCAGAATGGTTATCACGGGCCGACGAACGGTCCTTGCGCCAACCGGTCGCGCGGCACACAGTGATGAAACCCGCGCATGCAGGAAAGAAACGCCTTGTCCGCTGCTTCTGAGAAGATCGCGACGCGAGAAGGCCACAGCCGGCTGTGGCGGTTCCTGCCGATCGCCCTCATCATCGCCGGTCTCGCCGCCGGCTATGCGGCGGGGCTGCACGAGGTCCTGTCTCTCGACTATCTCTCCGAGCGGCGCGACCAGCTCCATGCCTTCGTGGCCGACAACTACCTGTCTTCGCTGATCGGGTTTCTCCTGGTCTACGCGCTTGCGGTGGCTCTCGCGTTTCCTGCCGCTTCGATCCTGACCGTCTTCGCCGGCCTGCTCTTCGGCTGGCTCGTGGGCGGCGCACTCGTCGCGGTGGCGGCGACGCTCGGAGCAACCGCGCTCTTCCTCGCCGCCCGCAGCGCGTTCGGCGACGTCCTGCGCAACAGGCTCGGGCAGAGAGCGGCCCGGCTGGCGGCCGGCTTCGAGGAGGACGCCTTCGGCTATCTGCTGGTTCTGCGGCTCGCGCCGATCTTCCCCTTCTGGGTCATCAACATCGCGCCGGCCTTCTTCCAGGTGCCATTGCGCACCTATGTCCTGGCGACATTCATCGGCATCCTGCCGGGCACCTTCGCCTATGCCTATTTCGGCGAGGGCCTGGAAAGCGTGCTCGTGGCCGCGGACCAGTCCGGCCAGGACATCGCGCTGCGTGACCTGATCACGCCGGAGATCACCATCGCCTTTGTCGCGCTCGCCCTTGTTGCGGCGATCCCCACCGTCGTAAAGAAGCTCCGGAACCGCAAGGCCGACTGACCTGTTCCGGGCGCGGCGAAAAACGCGAAGGAGCGGGCCAACCGATGGCGACAATCCTCAAACCAGACATCTGCGTAATCGGCGCCGGTTCGGGCGGCCTGTCGGTCGCTGCCGCCGCCGCGACCTTCGGCGTGTCCGTCGTACTCATCGAGAAGGGCGCGATGGGCGGCGACTGCCTCAACTACGGCTGCGTCCCATCGAAGGCGATGATCGCGGCCGGACGTCGGGCGCACCAGATGCGGAACGCCGACCCGTTCGGGATAGCCGGCGTCGAGCCGGAGATCGATTTCCGCAAGGTCAACGCGCACGTCCAATCGGTCATCGCCTCGATCGCGCCGAACGATTCGGTCGAGCGGTTCACCGCGCTCGGTGTGCGCGTCATCCAGGAAGAAGCACGGTTCAAGGACCGCCGCACCGTCATTGCCGGTGACGCCGAGATTCGCGCGAGGCGGTTCGTGGTCTCGACCGGTTCGTCTCCGCTGGTCCCGCCGATCCCCGGCCTGGACGAGGTCGACTACCTCACCAACGAGACGATCTTCGACCGCAAGCGCCGTGCCGGCCATCTCGTCGTCATCGGCGGCGGTCCCATCGGCATGGAACTCGCCCAGGCGCACCGCCGGCTCGGTTGTGAGGTCACCGTGGTGGAAGCGTCATCCGCGCTCGGCAAGGACGATCCCGAACTCGCCGCCATCGTCCTCGACAGGTTGCGCGAAGAGGGCATCGCCATTCGGGACAAGACGAAGGTCGTCCGCGTCGAGCGGCGCGGCAAGACGATCGTGCGGGTCCATGTCGAAACGGAAAGCGGTCCGGAGACCATCGACGGCACGCATCTTCTCGTGGCGGTGGGCCGCGCCGCCAATGTCGAGGCGCTGGATCTCGAAAAGGCGGGGATCGATTTCGACCGCAAGGGGATCAAGGTCTCGGACAAGCTGCGCACCACCAACCGCCGCGTCTACGCCATCGGCGACGTGGCGAGAGGGCTGCAGTTCACGCACGTGGCCAATTATCACGCAGGCCTGGTGATCCGTGCCCTGCTCTTCCGCCTGCCGGCGCGGGAAGACCGCACGCTCATCCCGTGGACCACCTTCACCGATCCGGAGCTCGCCCATGTCGGACTGAACGAAGCCGACGCGATGAAGCAGTACAAGGGCGAGATAAGGGTTCTGCGCTGGCCTTATGCCGAGAACGATCGCGCCCAGGCGGAACGGGAGACGACCGGCTTCATCAAGCTCGTCACCGACAGGCGCGGCAGGCTTCTGGGAGCAACCATCGTCGGCGCTAACGCCGGCGAGATGATCAACATGTGGTCGCTCGCGGTGTCGAAGAAACTCGGCATGCGGGACATCGCCGGCTACGTCGCCCCCTATCCCACAACGAGCGAAATTGGCAAACGCGCCGCGATGGCCTATTTTTCCGATGCGGCCCGCAGACCGTCGGTCCGGCGGTTGATCGGATTTCTGCGCCTCTTCGGATGAATTGAAGGCGCGGCTCCCCGATCTGCGGCGCGGCGTGGAGACAGTTTCGGATGATCGGCGAACAAGGCCAGGACACGAACAGGCGGAGCTCTGCGGCGGCTGACTTCGGCGCTGTCGCGTGGCCGCGAAAGCTCTCCACCAAGCTTCTCGCCCTGACCATCGTCTTCGTCCTGATCGCCGAAGTCCTGATCTTCATCCCCTCCATCGCGAATTTCCGCCTGCGCTGGCTGGAGGAAAGGCTGGCGACCGCGGCGGCGGCGAGCGTCGTCCTCGTCGACAGCGAGACCGGCGACCTTTCGCCGGGCGTCCGCAACGACGTCCTGATGGCGCTGGGCGCCAAGGCGATCGCGGTTCGCGACGGCGGCATCTCGCGTCTCCTGGTGGTTTCCGACATGCCCCCGAAAGTGGACGAGCACATCGCGCCCGGCCAGACCGGTCCGATCGAGGCCATCGGAGGCGCGCTCGATACACTCGTTTCCGGCGGCGACCGCATCCTGCGCGTCTTCGGCGTCGTCGGCGACAGCGACATGGAGTTCGAACTGATCATCGCCGACACGCGGCTTCGCGCGGCGATGCTCACCTATGCGCGCAACGTCGCCATCCTGTCGCTGCTGATCTCGCTGATCACCGCCGCTCTCGTCTTCTTCGCCATTCACACCATGCTGATCCGTCCGATCCGGGACCTGCGCCGGTCAATGGTGGCATTCGCCGAGGCACCCGACGATCCGGCCGGGATACTGCGGCCCTCCGGCCGGCGCGACGAACTGGGCGTCGCCGAGGAAGGGCTGGCCGACATGCAGCGCCAGCTGCGCCATACGCTCGGCGAACAGAAGCACCTCGCCGATCTCGGCCTCGCCGTCTCCAAGATCAACCACGACATGCGCAACATCCTCGCTTCGGCGCAGCTGATGTCGGACCGGCTGCGCACGGTGAAGGATCCCGCCGTCCAGATGTTCGCGCCGAAGCTGGTGCGCGCCATCGACCGCGCCGTCGGCTACACCGAAAACGTGCTCGCCTATGGCCGCGCGCAGGAGCCGCCGCCCGCGCGGCGCATCGTGCGTCTGGCCATGCTGGTCGAGGAAGTGCACGGCATGCTCGGCATCCAGTCCGACAGCGGGATCGAGTTCGTCAACGCCGTCGACGCGGAGATGGAGGTGGATGCCGACGCCGAGCAGCTCTTCCGGGTGCTGATCAACCTGTGCCGAAACGCCGTGCAGGCCATGTCGGGCGAGAAGGACGAGACGGTGGTCCGCCGGCTGACGGTCTCGGCCGAGCGCGCGGGCAGCGTCAGCCGCATCCTCGTTGAGGACACCGGCCCCGGACTGCCCGCCAAGGCGCGCGAAAACCTGTTCGCGGCGTTTCGCGGCGCGGCGCGCAGCGGCGGCACCGGCCTTGGACTGGCCATCGCGCACGAACTCGTGCGGGCACATGGCGGCACGATCGAACTCCTCGAGAGCATCGGCGGCCACACCGCCTTCGCCATCACCATTCCCGACCAGCCGGTGCAGATCGAACAAGCCCGCACCGCGCTGCGCCGACCCGCCTCCGCCGGCTGATCCCGAATCCGCCGCCGCGGCCTCTGTCCGCCCGACCGGATGGGCGCCCGTCGGCAGGCCTGGCGTCCTCCGATCCTGCGTTCGGGCGACCCGCAAGTTTTCTGCCTCCGCCGGCTTGCTTTTGGCCGCCGGCTTCATTAGGTAGCGGTTCTGTTCCGGGCGGCACATGCCGGCCGCGAACGCGCCGTCTAAAGACGGCCCGCGCGCCCGTAGCTCAGCTGGATAGAGCACCAGACTACGAATCTGGGGGTCAGAGGTTCGAATCCTTTCGGGCGCGCCATTTCGCTTTCACCACCCAAATAGTCACCTAAAACCTCGCAAGGTAACGACAGTTTTGTCGTTCAAACTCCGCTTTTTCGATCATACCGCAGACGGTCGGCAAATGTGAGTTTCAACACCATGCGGCGATCCTCCAGACGCTATGAAAACCAGAGATTCCAAGGGCTTGAGAGAAAATCGATTGCCGTTCTAAGTGCATTCTCAAAACTGCTGGCGGGACGCGCTTCTTTCGTCATGCGCTCCTTCAAAACCATCTTTTCGGATTCCAGCCTGCGCCCGCGCTCTTCATAAGCGGCAATCACACTCGGCACGCTGGCATCGAGAATGCGTTCAAGCAGCTTATCGACGCGCTCGATCTTTGCCAAATGGTCGCCCATAGCCTTCACTTGCGAATGCGCGTTCACGAGTTTCATATCCCGCGCGGCCTTGAACATCTTGCGCGCGAAAAGCGCATCGGTCGGTTGCACGGACTGGAGCAGGGTTTCGAACTCGCCCTATGACTGCGCCAAAAAAATGAAATCTGTTGCATAGATTTCACGTTTGCATAGGCTTGGAGATCCGTCAGTCGGATCGAAGCGAATGCACGTGCCTCCACCCTTTTCCTGTCCACCATGGTTCGCGGACCGTTCGCCAGCATATGTGACGCATCCGATCGCCCCTGGCGAGGAGGTGGATTTGCTGGTGGTCGGCGGCGGCTTTCTCGGGCTTTCGACCGCGCTGCATGCACGGGAGGCTGGACTGAGTGTCAGGCTCGTCGAAGCGGCGCGGATCGGGTCGGGGGCATCCGGGCTGAATGGCGGACAGGTCATTCCCGGCCTGAAATACGATCCCGAAACGCTTCTGTCGCAATTCGGCGACGAACTCGGCGAGACGCTGGTCCGCTTCGCGGCTGGAACGGCCGACGCGGTGTTCGACCTGATCGACCGCCACGCGATGTCGGTGCCGCGTGGGCGCAGCGGCTGGATCCAGGCGGCGCATACCCGAACCGCCCTGGAAGCGCAGCGCGAGCGCAACCGGCAATGGTCCGCGCGCGGCGCAAGCGTCGCTTTGTTAGGCGAGCACGAAGTCGGGGAGATGACCGGTGCTTCCGGCTATCTCGGCGGCTGGCTCGATCGGCGCGCGGGTGTCGTCGACCCGCTGGCCCTGGTAATGGAACTGGCGCGCGTCGCGGGCGAGAACGGCACGCTGATTTGCGAGGACGACCCCGTCTCGTCGCTGCGGCATACCGGCGGCCTGTGGCACGCCACCACTCGGTCGGGTGCGGCCGTCGCGGCGAAAAAGGTGGTGGTGGCGACCAATGCCTATGCCGACGGCCTGGTCCCCGGTCTGCGCGAAAGCCTCGTGCCATTGCATTCCTTCCAGGTCGCGACGGCTCCGCTGCCGCCGGAACTCGATGCCGCCATCCTGCCGCACGGGCAGGCCGTCTCGGATTCGCGCCGCATCCTCGTCTACTACCGCAAGACCCCCGACGGCCGCCTCGCGATGGGCGGGCGCGGTAGACAGTCGCGGCCGCGGTCCGCGTCCGACTGGCGGCACATCGAGCGGGCCATGACGCGCGTCTTCCCGGCCCTGAAAGGGGTCAAGATCGATTACCGCTGGTACGGTCGCGTCGCGGTGACCCCGGACCACCTGCCGCACATACACGAGCCGGAACCCGGACTGGTGACCGCCGCGGGCTGCCAGGGCCGCGGCGTCGGCCTGATGATTGCGCTCGGGAAACGGCTGGCCCGATATGCCGCCGAGGGCGATCGGCGGATCCTCCCACTCCCGATCCAGCCCATCCGGCCCATTCCCTTCCACGCAATGCGCCAGATCGGCGTCGCCGGGGCGATCGCGTGGTACCGCCTGCTGGACGGGCTGGAACGATAATCTGAAATTTCCTTTGACAATTTCAGGAATCTGAAAAACTATGCCCAGGTGATATCTTCCCTTTGGGGGCGGGTTGCATGAGGGCAGGCGCGGAGACGGGACGGAACGGGAGCGCCTGGCGCTTCTCGGTCGTCATGTCCGCTCCCGGCGCCGCCGTCACCTTCGTCCTGATCCTCTTCGCCCTCGCGCTGGTGCTGTTCCTTTCGCTCAGGGGCAATGACGGATCGCTGCTCGGGAACGGGTTCACGACCGGCAACTACGCCACGATCCTGTCCGACGATCTCTATGGCATGGTGATGCTGCGGTCCCTGGCAATCTCCGGCGCGGTCACGCTCGCCACCCTGGCCGCGGCCTATCCGGTCGCGTATTTCCTCGCCTTTCGGGCGGGCCGCTGGCGGGGGCTGATCCTGTTCCTGGTGACCCTGCCCTTCTGGACCAGCTACCTCTTGCGCGTCTTCGCCTGGAAGATCGTGCTCGCCTACAACGGCGTGCTGAACTCCGCCCTCCTGTCGCTCGGCGTGCTCTCGGAGCCGTCGCTGCTCTTCCTCAACACGCCCTACGCGGTGGTCGTGACGCTGGCGCACGCCTACGCGCCTTTCGCGATCCTGCCGATCTTCGTGGCGTTGCAGACCATTCCCGGCTCGCTGCTCGAGGCGGCATCCGATCTTGGCGCCCGTCCCGCCCGAACGGTCCTGCGCGTCGTCCTTCCGATTTCCATGCCGGGCGTCCTGGCCGCGGCGCTGGTGGTCTTCGTGCCGACCGTCGGGGACTACGTGACGCCGTCTCTGGTTGGCGGCCCCTCGAGCACCATGATCGGTTCGCTGATCCAGGCGCAGTTTGGAAAGGCAAACGACTGGCCGTTCGGCGCGGCGCTCTCGGTCTCGGTGATGCTCGTCATCCTGGCGACGGTGGCGATCGTGCGCCTGGCCGACCGCCGGTTCGGGAGCCGCTCGTGACCGCCGCGGCATCACCGAGCGAGGACAGGGGCCACCTGCTCGGCTTCTACGTCGTCGCGTACATCGTCTTCTTGTATCTGCCGGTGGCGCTGATCCCGATCTTCTCGTTCAACGATTCCATCCAGGCGGCATTCCCGCTGAAGGGTTTCACGCTGCAGTGGTACGCGTCTCTGGCCGGCAATGCGGCGATCGCCGGTGCGCTGGTCAACAGCCTCGTCATCGCCCTCGTCGCCGCATCCGTCGCCACGCTGTGCGGCGTCACAGTGGCGTATCTCGACGTGCACGGGCAGACGCGGTTCTCCGCGCTCGTCTCGGGTCTCTCGCGCCTGCCGATCCTCATCCCGGGGGTGATCGTGGGCATCGCGCTCCTGATCCTCGTCAACCTGATCGGCCTCGGGCCGTCGCGCACCGCCATCGTCATGGGTCACGTTCTGGTCTGCCTGCCGACGACGGTCGTCATCATGCGCGGCCGCTTCGCGGCCATCCCGAAGACCATCGCCGAGGCGGCTTCCGATCTCGGCGCGCGCGAGTTCCTCGTCTTCCGCAAGGCGGTCCTGCCGCTCGCCTGGCCGGCCGTCGGCTCAGCCTTCACCCTGGCTTTCCTCACCTCCTTCGATGAGTTCATCGTCGCCTTTTTCCTGGCCGGGACCGAGCCGACCCTGCCGCTCTACATCTGGAGCCAGCTGCGCTTTCCGAAATCGCTTCCCGTCGTCATGGCGCTCGGCACGCTGATCCTCGCCGTATCGGTCGTCCTCGTGACGGTCGCCGAGCTCCTGCGTCGCCGGCAGCCGCGAATGGCGGCCGGCAGATGAGATCGCATCCCGCAGACCCAGCAGAACGATCCAGCAAACGAAGAGGAGAACGAACGTGACACAGACGAAGAAACTGATCGCCTCCGGCGTCGCCGTCCTGGCGATGGCCACCGCCTTCCTGCCCGGCCCGGCCATGGCCCAGGACAAGCTGCAATACTTCACCTGGTCCGGCTACGAATTGCCGGAGTTCAACCAGAGCTTCCTCGCGGCCCACCCCGACGGCATGGAAGCGACCATGTTCGGCGACGACGACGACGCCTTCACCAAAGTCAAGGCCGGCTTTCGTCCCGACGTGGCGCATCCGTGCTACGACAAGATCGCGCGGTGGAACAAGGAAGGCCTGCTGCAACCGATCGACACTTCCCGCATCGAGAATTGGGACGACATCTTCCCGGTCTTCCGCGACCTGCCGGACCTCCAGGCGGGAGACGGCAAGGTCTGGATGGTTCCCTGGGACTGGGGCAACACCTCCGTCCTCTACCGGACCGACCTGATCGAGAACCCGGAACAGAGCTGGTCGCTGCTGTGGGACAAGCAGTATGCCGGCCGCATGGCGACCATCGACGCGGTGCACGACACGCCGCTCGTCGCGGCGATCCTCGCCGGCGTCAACCCGTTCGACATGACCGCCGACGAGATGGAGAAGGTCGCCGACAAGCTGCGCGAGCAGCGCCCGCTGCTGTCGAGCTACACGACCGACATGACCTCGGTCGAGCAATCGCTGGCGAGTGGCGAACTGGTCGCGGCCATGACCTGGAATGCCTCCGCGGTCGCCCTGAAGAAGCAGGGGGTGGCGGTCGAGTTCATGAAGCCGAAGGAAGGCATGCTCACCTGGGCCTGTGGCTATGTCCTGCTCAAGGATGCCAAGAACGTCGATCTCGCCTACGACTTCATCAACAGCCGCCTGGAGGCCGCCTCGGGCAAGTACCTGATCGAGGCCTACGGCTACGGCAGTTCGACCAAGACCGCGTTCGACGAGGTGTCGGCCGAGACGCTGACGGACCTGCAGCTGCCCGCCGATCCGCAGATCATGCTGAAGGAGACGGTGTTTACCGGACCGATGAAGCAGAACGACGACCTTGCGAAAATGTTCGAAAAGGTGAAGGCCGGCGGCTAAATTGAGCCGGGCGCCGTTCTTGAGACGGCGCCCCGTCCTTCGGAGGAGAAAATGAACGACATGGCGGGCGAAGTCGAGGCAGATCGGGCACGGACGCCGAGCGACCTGTCGAAGGCCGACATCATGGTTGGGCGGCGGGTGCGCGCGCTGAGGTTCGAGAGCGGCCTCTCGCTTGCCGAACTCGCCGCGCGGACGGGCATTTCGATCGGCGCGCTCAGCCAGATCGAGCGCGGCATGTCCTCGCTGCGCGTCAAGGTGATCTGGCCGCTCGCCGCCGCGCTGAACGTCGAGCCATCGGCGCTGATTTCGGAGGGCAACGACGCGGCCAGCGACATCTATTGCGTGCGCGCGGCGAGCCGTCGCGACCTGCCGGTCCATTCGGAAGGCATCCGCAAGCAGCTGCTTTCGCCTCCGGGCGCGACGCTGACGGGCATGACCGTCGAGGTGGAACCCGGCGGCGGCACGGCGGAAGCCTATGCCCATTCGGGCCACGAGTTCGGCCTCGTCATGAGCGGCACCGTGGAACTCGTCGTCGACGAGACGACCTACATCCTTCGGCAGGGCGACAGTTTCGCGTTCAAGAGCACGCTCCTGCATTCCTTTCGCAATCCCGGAACGGAACGGTGCGTCGTGCTGTGGGTCAATACAATAAAGCCATCCGAGGTGCGCGATGGGAGCTGATGCGCTCCTGCGCCTGAAGGGTGTCAGCAAGACATTCGCCAATGGCGGCGTCGGTCTCGCCGGCATCGACCTCGACATCGCCGAGGGCGAGTTCCTCACCCTTCTGGGCCCTTCCGGCTGCGGCAAGACGACGACGTTGCGGGTGATCGCCGGCTTCGAGAGCCCGACGGCCGGACAGATCCGGCTCGGGGATCGCGACATCACGCGCCTTCGGCCGTACGATCGCCCGGTCAACACGGTCTTTCAGGACTACGCGATCTTCCCGCACATGGACGTGTCGGAGAACGTCGGTTTCGGCCTCGCCGTCCGCGGGATGCCCGCCGCGGAACAAAGACAGCGGATCGCCACCGCGCTCGATCTCGTCGGCCTCGCCGACAAGGCACGGTCGCGGGTTCAGGCGCTGTCGGGCGGCCAGCGCCAGCGCGTGGCGCTCGCACGGGCGATCGTCTGCGAACCCAGGGTGCTGTTGCTCGACGAGCCGCTTTCCGCACTCGACGCCCATCTGCGCGAACACATGCAGGTGGAGTTGAAGAGCCTGCAGTCGAGGCTCGGCACCACCTTCGTCATGGTCACGCACGACCAGACCGAGGCGCTTTCCATTTCTGACCGCATCGTCGTCATGAACCAGGCCCGCATCGAGCAGGCGGCCACCCCCGCCGAACTCTACGACAATCCCGCAACCCGCTTCGTCGCGAGCTTCATCGGCACGATGAACCTGCTGCCGGCCACGCCGCGGGGCAGGACCGGCACGATGACGGCGTTCGACGCATCGGGACTTGCCGTGGAAGCCGCGCTCGCCGGGGCGGCGCCATCGCCGGTTACCGTCGGCATACGGCCGGAGGATCTGGTCATCGAAGCCGAAGGCGCCCCGCCGTCCGTTCCCGCGACGATCACCGGCATCGTCTTCCATGGCAGGAGCCTGAGGATCCATGCCGACCTTGCCAGCCGCCAGGAAGTGGTGCTCGACGTGCCGCGCCGCGACGGCGGCTTGCATCTGGGCATCGGCGAGCGCATCCACGTGCGGCTGCGGTCGGGCGCCAGAGTCAGTCTCCTGCCGGCGTGACCGGCATCCAGTCCTCCAAGGGGGTAGCACCATGTCCAACCATCTCAAGTTCTACATCGACGGCGCATGGATCGACCCGGCCGTTCCCGCCGTTCTCGACGTCATCGATCCCTCGACCGAGGAGGCCTACACGTCGATTTCGGTCGGCTCGGCAGCCGACGTCGACAAGGCCGTCGCCGCTGCCCGCAACGCGTTCGACGCCTTCTCTCAATGGACCCGCGAAGAACGGCTGGCGCTGCTGAAGCGGATTCTCGCCGCCTATGTCGAGCGCTACGAGGACATCGCCCAGGCGGTGAGCCGGGAGATGGGCGCGCCGATCGGCTTCGCGCGCGAGAGCCAGGCGGGGGCGGGACGCGGTCATATGGAATCGACGATCGCGGCGCTCGAGACCTACGAATTCGCGCAGAAGCGCGGTTCGGCCATGGTGGTCAAGGAGCCGATCGGCGTCTGCGCGCTGATCACACCGTGGAACTGGCCGCTGAACCAGATCGTCTGCAAGGTCGCACCCGCCATCGCCGCTGGCTGCACGGTGGTGCTCAAGCCCTCCGAGATCGCGCCGATCTCGGGCGTGATCTTCTCCGAGGTGATGGACGCGGCCGGCGTGCCGAAGGGCGTCTACAACATGGTGCAGGGAAACGGGCCGGACGTCGGCCAGGTCATGGCCGCCCATCCGGACGTCGACATGGTCTCCTTCACCGGCTCGACGCGCGCCGGCATCATCGTCGCCAAGACGGCGGCCGACACGGTCAAGCGCGTCGCGCAGGAACTCGGCGGCAAGTCGGCCAACATCGTATTGCCAGATGCCGACTTCGAGACGGCAGTGCGAAAGGGCGTGCAGGGCTGCTTCAGCAACAGCGGCCAGAGCTGCGACGCGCCGACCCGGATGCTGGTTCCGGCCGATCGCCACGACGAGGCGCTCGACTACGCGAAGTCGGAGGCCGAGCGGTTCGTCACCGGCGATCCGCGTGCCGACGGCACCATGCTCGGACCGGTGGTGTCAGAAGTCCAGTACGGCAAGATCCAGCGGCTGATCGAGGCGGGCATCGAGGAAGGCGCCACGCTGGTGACCGGCGGGCCGGGGCGTCCGGACGGACTGAACCGCGGCTACTACGTCCGCCCGACGGTGTTCGGCAATGTCACCAACGACATGACCATCGCGCGGGAGGAGATATTCGGCCCGGTCCTGTCCGTGCTGCCCTATCGCGACGAGGAGGAGGCAGTTGAGATCGCCAACGACACCGTCTACGGACTTGCCGCCTACGTGCAGTCGAAGGACATCGAGCATGCCCGCAGCGTGGCGAAGCGGATGCGCGCCGGATCGGTCTATCTCAACTATCCCGACTGGGACACAATGGCCCCCTTCGGCGGCTACAAGCAGTCCGGCAACGGCCGCGAATATGCCGACTGGGCAATCCACGATTTCTTGGAGATCAAGGGCATCGTTGGATGGGAATGAGCTCGATGCGGTAAAGATTGGTGAGAGTGTCGATACCCGACGCTCCCAAATCTCCCGCCCGGCGCCAGCAGGGTCTCGCGATCACCGGGCTTGATCCTCTCGCGCTCTTCGAAGACGCCCCTGCAGGCGGCCGTCGTCAACCACCCGTTTTCGGCTTTTCCGCCGAGCGCCGACGCGGATGGCGACTCAGCGCAATGCCTTCGCCAGTGACGCGTCGGGGAAGCAGGTGGGCTTCAGACCGTTCTTTTCCTGCCACTCCCCGATCGACCTGCGCGTCTTGAACCCTGCGAGACCGTCGGCGCCGCCGACGTCGTGGCCGAGCCTCTCCAGTCCGCGCTGCAGGGCCGCGACGTCCGATCGATCGAGTCCGCCGACCTTGCCCCAGGAACCGGCAAAGCCCCTGTCGCCATAGGCGATCCTGTCGGCGGCGTGGCCGACGAACAGCGCGTAGACGTCGCTCTCGTTGTAGTCCTTCAAAACGTAGAAGTTCGGCGTGACGACGAAGGCGGGGCCGTGGCGGCCCGCCGGCATCATCAAGTATCCTTCGCCGCGCAGTTCGTGCGCGGGGAACGGTTTGCCGCTCACCCGTTCGACCCCCATCGCGACCCACTCGGAAATCTTGCGGCCGCGATCGGGGCCTTCGAGAGCGCAGGAAATGCCGGAAGGGACCGTCACCTCGAAGCCCCAGTCGCGGCCGATCACCCAGCCATGTGCCTTCAGATAGTTGGCGATGGAGGCGAGCGTGTCGGCCTCCGAGTTCCAGATGTCCGCGCGCCCGTCGCCGTCGCCGTCGGCCGCGAACTTCAGGTAGGACGTCGGCATGAACTGCGGCTGGCCGAGCGCGCCGGCCCATGACGATTTCATCGACCGCGGCGCAATCCGGCCGCGCTCGGCCATGACCAGCGCTGCCAGCACCTCCTCGCGGAACATCTCCTTGCGGGTCGCCAGGAAGGCCTTGGTGCCGAGGACCTCGAAGGCGTCGTGCGGGATCTTCGCATTGCCGAAACCGGACTCCCGCCCCCAGATGGCGAGCACGATTCCTGCAGGCACACCGGTGTTCCGTTCGATCGCCGCCAGTGTCTCGCCGTACCGCGCGGCGCGGTTTCGCCGCGCCGCCGTGACGCCGCGCACCGTGTTCTCGGCGAAATAGTTGCCGGGCGAACGGAATTCCGCCTGGTGCTGGGTCTTGGGCGTGGCGGGCTGCTCACCGGGCAGGACGAGATCCGGCAGATCGAGGTTGGGCGATATGCCGGCAAAAGCCGCATCGAAGGTCTTTCGCGAAACCCCGCTCGCCTTCGCGGATGGCCACAGGTCGGCGTCGAGCCAGGCGCGGAACTGTTGGTTCAGTGAGGCGGCCGAAGACGGAGAGGGGCCCGCGATCACTAACGACAACAGGATTGCCGATGCCGAGAAAGCGCGATGAAGTGCTGGCCAAAGGCCGTCAATCATCTGTAATTTCTCCTCTACCCGATCTGTTGGAGCGATGATGAACCAATCCAATAGCGACTGGCTGGCCGGATGGTACAGAGGACAATGCAATGGCGAATGGGAACATTCTTATGGCGTCTCGATCGAAACGACCGACAATCCCGGTTGGAGCTTGAAAATTGACCTGCGTGGCACCCCTTTTGAGGATGTTCCGTTCGAGAAACGGGAATCGAACATAGAGAGTGAAACCGATTGGCTGGTTTGCCTCACGCAGGACAAGACGTTTCAAGCTTATGGGGGACCGTCGCGTCTCTCTGAAATGATCGGTGTGTTTCGAGATTGGATTGAAGACCACGTATCCGGCCCAATCAAAACGCCGTCCGCGACCTGAGCGCTGCCGAAAGCGTCCCTTCGTCCAGATAATCCAGTTCGCCGCCCACCGGCACGCCATGCGCGAGCCGCGTCACCTTCACGCCCATACCCTCGAGCTGGTCGGTGATGTAGTGCGCGGTCGTCTGGCCTTCGACGGTGGCATTGACGGCCAGGATCAGCTCGCTCACGCCCCCCGCCGCGACCCGGTTGACGAGGCCGCGAATGTTGAGGTCGTCCGGACCGATCCCGTCCAGCGGCGAGAGCGTGCCGCCGAGCACGTGGTAGCGCGCGTTCATGGCGCCGGCCCGTTCCAGCGCCCAGAGGTCCGACACGTCCTCGACCACGATGATGGTCGTGTCGTCGCGCCTCGGGTCGGTGCACATCGTGCAGGGATCGCTGGTGTCGACGTTGCCGCAGGTCGAGCAGATGCGCACCTTGTCGACAGCCTCGCCCATGGCGACCGCAAGCGGCTCCATGAGCTGCTCTTTCTTCTTGATGAGATGCAGCGCCGCGCGCCTCGCCGATCGTGGCCCGAGCCCCGGCACCTTGGCAAGCAGCTGGATCAGGCGTTCGATCTCGGGGCCGGCGATTCGTTTCGACATGCCGCCTGTCTAGAGCATGTCTCCCGAAAGTGGGAACCGGTTTCGGGAAAAAGACATGCGCAATAACAGACAGCTAAAGTGCAGGGAGCGAATCTGGAAGCTCGCGACGCACTTTAGCGCAAAATGGCGGCCAAAGAACCGGCGCCGGTGCTACTCCGCCGCCGCCTTCTTTGCGCCGACCGCCTTTCTGACCTCCGGCGCCACCCGGGTGCCGAACAGTTCGATCGCCTTCATCAGCTTCGCATGCGGCATGACGCCGATGGCCATCTGGATCAGGAAGCGCGTGTTGCCGAAGATTGCGTGGTTGGCGAGGATCTTGTCGGTCACTTCCGCCGGGCTGCCGACGAAGAGCGCGCCCTTCGGCCCCATCGAGGCATCGAACTCGCGCCGGCCGCTCGGTCCCCATCCGCGCTCGCGCCCGATGCGGTTCATCACCTCGGTGACGGGCGGATAGAAGGTGTCCGCCGCCTCCTGCGTGGTCTCGCCCACGAAGCCGTGCACGTTGATGCTGGTCGCGAGCGTGTCCGGGTCGTGGCCGAACTGCCGCGCCGCCTTGCGATAGATCTCGAAGAAGGGTGCGAACCGCGCCGGCTCGCCGCCGATGATGGCGAGCGCCAGCGGCAGGCCGTACATGCCGGCGCGGGCGGCCGACTGCGGCGTCCCGCCGATCGCGATCCACAGTGGCAGCGGGTCCTGAACGGGGCGCGGATAGACCCCGCGCGCTTCTATCCTGGGTGTGTGCTTGCCGCCCGGCCAGGAAATCTTCTCGCCTTCGCGCAGCTTGATCAGGAGCTCGAGCTTCTCGGCGAAGAGCGTGTCGTAGTCTTCGAGTTCGTAACCGAACAGCGGGAAGGATTCGATGAACGAGCCGCGGCCGGCCATGATCTCGGCCCGGCCATGCGAGATGAGGTCGATCGTCGCATACTGCTGGAACACGCGGACCGGGTCTTCCGAGGAAAGCACGGTGACCGCGCTCGACAGACGGATGTCCTTCGTTCGGGCGGCCGCAGCTGCGAGCACGGCGGCGGGAGCCGAGACGGCATAGTCCGGCCTGTGGTGTTCGCCGAGCGCGAATACGTCGAGCCCGAGCTGGTCGGCCAGCTCGATCTCCTCCAGCAGGTTCTTCAGACGCTGTTCCGGACCGGTTTTTTCGCCGGACACCGGATCCGTTCCGACATCGGCAAAGGTGTAGAGACCGAGTTCCATGGATCTTTCTCCGTTTCCCGCCTGAGATAATAGCCTTCCGCGCAGGCTACGAGGGCTTTGCGGTGAACAGTGCATTTCCCGTGTGCAGCCGTCATTGCTTAACCCCTCATATACCCTCACTGACTAACGTGGCGGAACGACCGGCGGCGCCAATGCCGTCTCCCTTCGAAAAGGCATCACGCCGCCGATGGCCGCATCCGGTAACCCGCTGAGCCGACTGAGAGGAGCATTCGCCCAGAGCCTGCGCATGCGCGTGCTGGCGCTCACGCTCGGCGCCTTCGTCGCCGTCGGCATTCCCGGCCTCGTCGCGTTCTCCTGGATCGTCGAATCGACAACGGAGAAGCTTTCCACCTTGTTCGCCGAGCGGCAGATCCTCTACGACCGGTATCGCGGGCTCGGTCCGCTGGCCCGCGAAGTGGCGCTCGCCGATACGCTGGCACGATCCCCGGCCATCATCGAATGGGCAAGGGACGAGACCTCGCCCGGCAGGACGAAGCGCGGCATAGACGAGCTGGAGCACTTCCGCACATCCTTCCGCGACGGCAGCTACTTCGTCGCGATGGCCGGTTCCGGCGACTATTACTACAACGACGCCGAGGCCAGCTTCGACCGTGCCCAGCTGCGCTACCGCCTCTCGCGCGCAAACCCCGACGACGCCTGGTTCTACGACACCCTCGCCAAGGGGCCGGGCTGCCGCCTGAACGTCAACAACGACCGGGCGCTCAAGGTCACGAACGTCTGGATCAACTGCGTGGTCTTCGAGGGTGGCGAGCCGCTTGCCGTTCTGGGAACCGGGATAGATCTCACGAGCTTCATCGACGAGATCGTCACGACCGACCAGCCGGGCGTGGAGAGCATCTTCGTGGACGCGAGCGGCGCCATCCAGGCGATCAGGGAAGAGAGCCGCATCGATTTCGCCAGCCTCACCAAGGAGGCCGCAGATCGCAAGACGGTGTTCAACATGCTCGACGACACGCAGAGCAAGGCGAAGCTCGGCGACATGATGGCGAACCTTCTCGACGGCAAGACGCCGGCAGCTTCCGGCTTCCTGATGGTCGGGGGAAAGCGGTTGCTGGTCGGCGTCGGCTACCTTGACAGGCTCGACTGGTTCAACGTGACGCTGATGGACGTCGACACGATCGTCGGCAAACGCATGTTCGCGCCGATCGGAGGCCTCATCGCCCTCCTGATGCTCGCGGCGGCGGGGCTGATCACCTTCCTGTTCAAGCGTAGCGTGCTCGATCGTCTCGCCCTAGCGGAGACGTCGCTGGAGCGCATCGAAAGCGGCGATTTCCCGCCCGCGATCAAGGCCGGCCACCGCGACGAGATCGGCCGCCTGACCCACGCGCTGAACCGCATGGCGGCGGCCGTTCGGGACAACACCAGCAAGCTCGAGGACACAGTCCGCCAGCGCACCGAACAGCTCGAGCGGATGGCCTATCTCGACCCGATGACGGGAATAGCCAACCGCCGCGGCTTCGCCGAGGCTTTCGCCGACGAGCACCATCGCGCCGTGACGACCGGCGGGACGGTCGGTCTCCTCCTGCTCGACGTGGACCTCTTCAAGTCCATCAACGACTCGCGCGGGCATCAGGCCGGCGACGAGGTGATCATCGAGGTGGCGCGGCGCATCTCGGAGGCCGGCGGCAAGGACGAAATCTGCGCCCGCTGGGGCGGCGACGAATTCGTCGTAATGGTGCGCGGCTGTACCCCCGAAACCATCGCCGACACCGGCCGCAAGGTCCTCGATGCCTTGCGCTCCCGGGCCATCAGACTGTCCGACGGAACGGGCATTCGGATCACGACCAGCATCGGCGCGCACATCGCCGATGACGACGATACTCTATCGGCGGCCGCCGCCAAGGCGGACGTGGCGCTCTACGAAGCCAAGCGGGCCGGGCGCAACCGGGTGGTCCTCTTCGACCGCAAGCGCCACCAGCGCGACGGGCAGCCGAAGGTCGCCTGACGGTTCAGTCCTCGTCCTCCACCACGCGCAGCTTCAGGCTCCCCGAGCGCGCGCCGAGCAGGCCCGGGGCGGCGTCCGTCCTCTCCGCCGTCGCCGGCACGCGCTCCTGAGGGGATGCCTCGCCGAACTCCAGCGCCTCGATCTTCTGGCCGCGCTTCGTCACCTTTTCGCTCGAGGTCAGGATTTGTTCGATGTCCCTTTGGGTCAGAGCGAAATGGCCCTGCAGTTTCCGAACGCGTTCGTCCAGTCGCCCGACGTCCTCCATCAGCCGGATCACCTCGCCCTGGATCAGGTGCGCCTGCTCGCGCATGCGCGCGTCCTTCAGCACGGCCTGGATCACCTGGATCGACAGCATCAGGAGGGAGGGCGAGACGATGACGATGCGCGCGCGGTGCGCCCGCTGGACCACGGCCTCGAAGTTCTCGTGGATCTCGGCAAAGATCGATTCCGACGGCACGAACATGAAGGCCGTCTCCTGCGTCTCCCCGTTGATCAGATATTTTTCGGAGATCGCCCGGATGTGCACCTCGATGTCGCGGCGGAATGCCTGCGCTGCCGTCTTCTGGGCGTCGGGCGTTTCGGATTCGGTCGCGGCGCGGATCGCGTTCCAGGCTTCCAGCGGGAACTTGGCGTCGATCACCAGCGAGGGCGAGCCGTTCGGCATGCGCACCAGGCAGTCCGGCCGGTTGCCGTTCGAAAGCGTCGCCTGAAACTCGTAGGCGCCGTGCGGCAGCCCGTCGGCCACGATCGCTTCCATGCGCGATTGCCCGAAGGCGCCGCGCGTCTGCTTGTTGGACAGGATCTGCTGCAACTGCACCACCTGGCCCGCCAGCGACTGGATGTTGTTCTGCGCCGTGTCGATGACGGCGAGCCGCTCCTGAAGCTTCGTCAGGCTCTCGTGGGTCGACTTTGTCTGCTCGCTCATCGTGTGGCCGATGCGGCCCGTCATGGCGTCGAGCCGCTCGGAGATCGCCTTGTTGAGTTCGCTCTGCCGCGAGCCGAACACCTCGGCGATCGTGGCCATGCGCCCCTGCATCTCCGATTGCGCGCGCGTGATCTCGGCCAGGCGGGCCTCCGCCTCGCGCGACGCGGCGGCAGCCTCCTCGGCCGCCCGCGCCCGCGCTCTGGCCGAACGCCACAGTGCCGCCGCCAGCGCCACGATCGGGACGAGAATAAGGCCGCCGGCCGCCGCGAGCACGTGGCCGAGCGTGATGGTCGTGGCGCCGAACTGGCCGACCGGCTGCGAGAAAGCGGCGAGGAGATCGTTCATCGCGGGAGCCTACTCGATTCGCCTGGCAGCCAGAAGATCAAAACAGGAACGGCGCCAAACTGCATGGTTGACGGCAAAGCGCCCGCGAATTACCTGACAGCCATGCCGGTCAAGCCCCTCGTCATCCTTCCCGATCCCGTCCTGCGCCAGGTGTCGAAGCCCGTCGAGCGCGTCGACGCCGAGGTGAAGAAGCTCGCCGACGACATGCTGGAGACGATGTACGACGCTCCGGGCATCGGTCTCGCGGCGATCCAGGTTGGGTTGCCGCTCCGGATGCTGGTCATCGACCTGTCGCACGAAGACGAGCCGCGCGCCCCCCGGATATTTATCAATCCGGAGATACTGTCCTCGTCGGACGACCGCAACGTCCACGAGGAAGGCTGCCTGTCCATTCCGGACTACTACGCCGAGGTCGAACGTCCCGCCTCGATCAAGGTCGCCTACGTCGACGCTGACGGCGAGCGCCACGAGATCGAGGCCGACGGCCTCCTCGCGACCTGCCTCCAGCATGAGATCGACCATCTCAACGGCGTCCTCTTCATCGACCACATCTCGCGGCTGAAGCGCGACATGGTGGTCAAGAAGTTCAGGAAGCTTGCCCGTGACAAGGCTCCCGGCCGCCTGGTGGGATAGGACGTCTGCCGGCGAGCGATCGATTGCCGGAAATCCCCGCGTGTGATATCATTGATATCATTTCATGGTGATTCCGATGGGCGATCTTCTGATCAGGAACGTTCCGGAACCGGTGAAGCAGGCGATAGAGCGTGCGGCCCGGCGCGATGGCCGGAGCCTTTCGGCTACCGCGATCGATCTGCTGCGGAAGTCGCTGGCCGATGCACCGGGCGAGCAGACGCGGGTCTCATCTGCCTGGGACGAATTCCGGCCCCTGCTCTATGACGGAAACGATGAACAGGCGGAGCAATTCGCTAGGATGATGGAAGAGATCGAGACGGCACGAAAGAAAGACTTCGGGAAGCCGCCCCCGGAACCCGGGGAATGATCGTACTCGACACGAACATCCTGTCGGAGTTGCAGAAGCCGAAGCCGGATTCCGGCGTTCGAAGCTGGTTCGCCTCTGTTGCCGCACGGGAGATCCGGCTGTGCGGACCGGTTGTAATGGAGCAGGCGTACGGCGCCGAGCTTTTTCGGGTGAGAACCGGTTCGACCCGCTATAGCGAAGCCTTCCGGCGGACATTGCATACGTTTTCGGACCGTGTTCTTCATTTCGATGGCGGCGCGCCGGAACTGGCGGGAAGGCTCCGCGCATCCCGTGATGCCTTGGGCCGTCCGGTCAGCATCGGCGACGCTATGATCGCGTCGATCTGCCTCGTCCATGGGGCAACGCTGGCCACCCGCAACGTACGCGATTTCGACGGGCTTGACCTCGCTGTCGTAAACCCGTTTGAAGCGGGGGAATGAGCGCGCGTTACCGCGTCCTCGCCAAACGCGCCCGACGGGATTTCGCAGCACGCCATGCCTCTCCGCATCGTCTTCATGGGCACGCCCGAATTCTCGGTGCCCACTTTGCGCGCCATCGCGCTGGCGGGGCACGAGGTCGAGGCGGTCTACACCCAGCCGCCAAGGGCGGCGGGGCGCAGAGGGCTGGAACTGACGAAGTCGCCCGTCCATCGCGCGGCGGAAGACCTCGGGCTGGAGGTCAGGACGCCGGCCTCGCTCAAATCCGCGGACGAACAGGATGCCTTCCGGACCCTTGGCGCGGACGTCGCCGTCGTGGTCGCCTACGGCCTGCTCTTGCCCACGCCGATCCTCGAAGGCACGCGGCTTGGCTGCTACAATGGTCATGCGTCGGCCCTGCCGCGCTGGCGCGGCGCAGCCCCCATCCAGCGCGCGATCATGGCCGGAGACCGCGAGACGGCGATGATGATCATGAAGATGGAGGAAGGCCTCGACACCGGCCCCGTAGCGCTGTCGCACACCGTGCCGATCGGGGACGACATGACCGCGGGCGAACTGCACGACGCGATGATGGTCGAAGGCGCGTCGCTCATGGTGCGCGCGCTTGCCGCCCTCGAAGCGGGAAACCTGACGCTGTCTCCCCAGGTGCAGGAGGGGATTACCTATGCCCGCAAGATCAACAAGGCGGAAACGCGCGTCGACTGGAACCGGCCGGCACGCGAAGTGCACGATCACATCCGCGGTCTCTCTCCCTTTCCCGGCGCATGGTGCGAGCTGGCCGCCGGCGGCCGGACCGAACGGCTGAAACTTCTCCGTACCACCATGGCCGACGGCGGCGGGGCGCCCGGCGAGGTGCTGGACGACGACCTCGCCGTTGCCTGCGGAACGGGCGCCGTCAGGCTCCTCGAAGTCCAGCGCGCCGGCGGAAAGGCGATGGAGGCAGCGCAGTTCCTGCGCGGGGTGAAACTCGTTCCGGGGGACAGGCTTTCATGAGCGCCTTCGTCATCCGCCCGGCGCAGCCGGAAGATCGCGCCGCGATCCGTGCCGTGGAAGAGCGTGCCTTCGGCCAGGCCGACGAGGCCGATCTCGTGGAACGCCTCCTCGCCGACGGCGACGTGGTGTTGGAACTCGTAGCCGAACGGGACGGCGACGTGCGCGGCCACGTCCTGTTTTCCCGGCTCCGGGTCGTGCGCGAGGGGCGCGAGGTGCCGGCGGTGGCGCTCGCCCCAGTCGCGGTGGATCCCGATCACCAGCGCGAAGGGATCGGAACGGAACTCGTCAGGGAAGGCCACCTCCGGCTGATGGCAAATCACGAGACCCTCAGCGTCGTGCTGGGCGATCCTGAGTATTATGCTCGCTTCGGCTACACGCACGAGAGGGCGGCGGCGTTCGAATGCGATTATCAGTGCGACGCCCTCCAGGCGATCGCCTTCGCGGACGACGCGCCCGCCGGCGGACGCCTGGTCTATCCCCGTGCCTTCGGGGGGATGTGATGCCGCGCTACCGGCTCGATATCGAGTATGACGGCATGCCCTATTCCGGGTGGCAGCGTCAGGCGGGCCAGCATTCCGTGCAGGCGGCCATCGAGCAGGCGGTCTTTGCCTTCTGCCGCGAAGAGATTACCTTGCGCGGCGCTGGGCGAACCGATGCCGGCGTCCATGCAACGGCGCAGGTCGCTCATTTCGATCTGGAGAAGGATTGGCCGGCCGACACCGTGCGCGACGCGATCAACGCGCATCTGCAACTGGCCGGCGAACGCGTTTCGATCCTCATCGCCGACAAGGCGCTGCCCGATTTCGAGTCGCGCTTCTGGGCCGTCGAGAGGCACTACCTCTACCGCATCGTCAACCGGCGCGCCCCGCTGGCGCTGGAGCGTAACAAAGCCTGGTGGGTTCCCCGTCCGCTCGACGACGCCGCCATGCACGAGGCGGCGCAGGTGCTGGTGGGCCGGCACGACTTCACCACCTTCCGCTCGGTCCAGTGCCAGGCGCGCAGCCCCATACGCACGCTCGACCGGCTCGATGTCACCAGCAATGGCGAATTGATCGAGATCCGCGCCTCGGCGCGGTCCTTCCTGCACAATCAGGTGCGTTCCATGGTCGGGACGCTGAAGCGGGTCGGGGAGGGGGCCTCGACAGCCGCGGACGTCAAGCGGGCACTCGAGGCGATGGACCGAAAGGCCTGCGGGCCGGTCGCGCCGCCGCACGGGCTCTACCTCGTCCGCGTCGACTATCCGGAGCTATGATCAGCCGGAGAGCCGGTCCAGCCCGAGCAGGTCCTGCATGCCGAACAGGACGAACAGCGACGCCACGACCATCGCCGCGAAGACCCCCGTCGCCACCGCCGGTCCCTTGCCGATGGCGACGTTCGTCAGGCGCCAGGACAGAAACATCGTCGCCAGGAAGAGCGGGAGCGACAGAAGCGACACACCGTCGATCTCGTCGGGCAGGAAAAGATGCAGCAAGGCCGGCGGGAGCATGAGCCATACGATGATGGCGGTCGCCCAGTTGCTCGCGACCACATAGTGGACGTAGCGATCCCCGATCCCGACATGCCGCGCGACCAGCGCCAGCCCCACGAGCGGCAGGAGCCAGGAGGCCAGGTCCACGGTGGCGAGGCGCAGGATCAGCGAGAGACGTCCCGCTCCTTCGGGATCGAAGGCGACCATGTCGTTGGCGACGGAAACCCAGCCCAGAAAGAGCGCGGGGAGCGCGACGATGATGGCGAAGAAGGACGTCCAGAATCCGTCCGCCGAGACGTCGAGCATGCGCAGGCCCTCCGTCCGGCCGATCATCATGCGCCAGGCTCCGGACAGGGATGTGATGATCTCTTCGGCGGAAGGCATGGAGGCTCGGCTCAGGCCGTCTCGAACCAGTCGGCGAGAAAGCGTTCGTAGATTCGGGTGAGCATTTCCAGATCCTCGAGCGCCACGCATTCGTCCACCATGTGCATGGTCTGGCCGACCAGCCCGAACTCGACGACCGGGCAATAGTCCTTGATGTAGCGGGCATCCGAGGTGCCGCCGGAGGTGGAAAGCTGCGGCAGCCGGCCGGTGACGGTCTCCACGGATTTCGACAGCACGCCGATCAGGGCCTCGTCGCGGGTGAGGAAAACGTGGCTCGGGCTGTCGCGCCATTCGATGTCGAACCGGATCGGTTCGTCCCGGCCCGGTCGCAGGATGGCGCGGGTGGAGGCGCGGTCCACCCGGTTGTGAATCTCGGCCTGGATCTTCTCGGCGGACCACGTGTCGTTGAAGCGGACGTTGAAGGTCGCCGTCGCCTTCGCGGGAATGACGTTCGTCGCGGCATTGCCGACGTCGATCGACGTCACCTCCAGGTTCGTCGGCTGGAAGTCGTTCGTTCCCTCGTCGAAGGCCGGATGCATCAGCGCTTCCACGAGCGTCACGATCCCGCGCACGGGATTGTCGGCCAGATGCGGGTAGGCGGCATGACCCTGCTTGCCGGTCACCACGATCGTCCCGGAGAGGGAACCCCGCCTGCCAATCTTGATCATGTCGCCCAGAGCGTCGGGATTCGTCGGCTCCCCGACGATCGCCGCGTCCCAGGTCTCGCCCTTCTTCGCGGCCCAGTCCAGCAGCTTCACGGTCCCGTTGACCGCGGGGCCTTCCTCGTCGCCGGTGATCAGCAGCGACACGGAGCCTTTCGGCCGCCCGTTCCGCTCGATGTAGCGGGCGATGGCGGCGACGAAGCAGGCGATGCCGCCCTTCATGTCCACCGCGCCGCGGCCGTACATGAAGCCGTCCGCGATCTCGGCGCCGAAGGGCGGGTGCCTCCAGGAGGCTTCGTCCCCGACAGGCACCACGTCCGTGTGCCCGGCAAACATCACGTGCGGCCCGTTCCCCGAGATGCGGGCGTAGAGGTTCTCGATGTCAGGCGTGCCTTGGTCGGAAAAGACCGGCCGATCGACAGCGAAGCCGAGCGGCGCCAGCAATGCCTCCAGCGCCGCCAAGGCTCCGCCTTCCGCCGGCGTGACCGAGGGACAGCGGATCAGCGTGCGCAGCACTGAAGCGGGATCAGTGGTCGGATTCATCCTGGCAGCGATAGTCCAAAGCGGCGGCCCTGTCACCGTGCGCAAACGCGCACCCGTCTCGTGGCACGCCGGCTACCGCGGCGCGTTGGTCTGGCTGCCGAACCTGTTCGGTCCCCTGGTGCCGGGCAGGAAGCACAGCACCAGGAACATCAGGATGTCGCCGACGACGAACAGAAGCGCCAGCCAGCCCGAACGATTGATGTCGTGCAGCCGCTTGGCGCACATAGCCACATGCGAGACGAGCGCGACGCCGATCACGATCAGGAAGACGCCGCCCCAGAAAGACTGCGCGGCTTCGTCGGGATTCGCGATGATGCGATACACCGGAAACAGCCGCGCGACATACAGCAGCAGGCCCCCGAGCGCGAACGCCTGCCGGTCGATCCGGCCCTGGAAGCCGAAGAAGAACCAGGTGATCTTGGATGCGTCAGGCAAGCGAAGCCATCTCCCCGCTGCGAGGAAAAGCGTTGAACGGGCCGAGCGGGTTGCGGGCCGTGAGCAATGTCAGTCCCTCAGCAATTCGTTGATCGAGGTCTTCGACCGGGTTCCCTCGTCGACGCGCTTGACGATCACGGCGCAATAGAGGCTCGGGCCGGGCTCCCCGTTGGGCAGGGCCCTGCCGGGCATCGTCCCGGCCACGACGACGGAATAGGGCGGAACCTCGCCATAGGAGACCTTGCCGGTCTCGCGATCGACGATCTTGGTCGACTTGCCGATGAAGACGCCCATGCCGAGCACGGAGCCCTCGCGCACGATGCAGCCCTCGACCACTTCGGAGCGGGCGCCGATGAAGCAGTTGTCCTCGATGATCGTCGGTCCGGCCTGCATGGGCTCCAGCACGCCCCCGATGCCGACGCCGCCCGACAGGTGAACGTTCTTACCGATCTGGGCGCAGGAGCCGACCGTCGCCCAGGTGTCGACCATGGTGCCCGCATCCACGTAGGCGCCGAGATTGACGAAGGACGGCATCAGGATCACGCCCGGCGCGACATATGCCGAGCGCCGCACCACGCAGTTGGGGACGGCGCGGAAACCGGCCTTCTCGAATTCGTTCGCGCTCCAGCCATCGAACTTGGAAGCCACCTTGTCCCACCACACCGCATCGCCGGGACCGCCCTTGATGACCTCCATCGGGTTAAGCCGGAAGGAAAGAAGGACCGCTTTCTTCAGCCACTGGTTTACGTGCCAGTCGCCGTTCTCGCGGCGTTCCGCCACGCGCGCCTCTCCGCGGTCGAGCAGGTTCAGCGCGGTCTCCACCGCGTCGCGAACCTCTCCCCGGGTGCCCGTGTTGACGCCGTCGCGCTCGTCGAATGCCTTGTCGATCGTCTTTTCGAGTGCGGCGAGATCCTGGGTGGGCATGCGGGAGGCTCCGTTACACGTGCTGTTAAGAGGCAAGGTCATAGGCTGTCGGAAGGTCGCGCGGAACCTATTTGAAGCCTCATGAAGGGTCAATCGCGACGCGCCGGGGACAGGCGTAACGAAAGGGGCCGGACGATACCCATGAACGAACGGAAAGAAGGCGGATGGACTCCGCTGCCCCATTCTGACGAGGATCTGCAGCGTGCCCGCAGCGTTCCGCACACGCCGCAGACGCAGTCGCCGGCCTACAGGCTGGCATGGGACGACGCCGACTTCCTGACGCAAAGGGACCTGCGTCCCGTCAGGCTTCAGCTCGAACTGATGAAGCCGGAGATGATTTTGGCCGAGCGTGGCATCCGCTCGACTGTCATCCTGTTCGGCGGCGCGCGCATTCCCGAACCGGGCGGAGAAGCCTGGGCGGCCAAGAACGAGGTGCAGCAGAAGAACCTCGAGGCCAACAGCAAATACTATGAGGAGGCGCGCCGGTTCGCCAGGCTCTGTTCGGAGCATTCGGCGACCTCGCGCTATCGCGAATTCGTCATCGTGACGGGCGGCGGCCCCGGGGTCATGGAAGCCGGCAACCGCGGCGCGGCCGACGTGGGCGCACCCTCGATCGGGCTCAACATCGTTCTTCCGCACGAGCAGGCGCCGAACCTCTACGTGACGCCCGAACTCTGCTTCAACTTCCACTATTTCGCGATCCGCAAGATGCACTTCATCATGCGCGCCAAGGCCGTCGCGATCTTCCCCGGCGGCTTCGGCACCATGGACGAGTTCTTCGAGACGCTGACGCTGATCCAGACGGGGCGGATGGAGCGCGTGCCGGTCATCCTCTTCGGCCGGTCGTTCTGGGAACGCGCGATCGATCTGGATTTCCTCGCCGAGCAGGGCACCATATCGCCCGGCGACCAGCACATCATCGACTACGCCGACACGGCGGACGAAGCCTGGGACTGCATCAAGCGCTTTTACGAGATCCCGTAGCCGGGGCCGTCGCTCGCCGCTTTCGCCAGCCTAGCCGTTCTGCCCGTTGATGGTCCGCAGGAAGCCGGCGAGATCGTCGGTGACGTAGTCCACGTCGTCGGCGTCGTCGGGATCGCGCTCCCAGATCTCCGAGAAAGTGGGCTCGAAATTCTTCGGTACGATCAGCACCGTCGTCATGCCGAGCGCCTTCGGGACCGCGAGATTGCGGGCGAGATCCTCGAACATGGCGGCCTGGGGGCCGGCGACCCGATGCAGCGCGGAGAACTTGTCGTAGGTCTCGCGCGCCGGCTTCGGCACCAGCCCGGCCGCGACGATATCGAAGATGTCGTCGAAATGGTCGAGGATGCCGAGCTGCCGCGCCGTGCGCTCGGCGTGGTTGCGGTCGCCGTTGGTGAAGATGAACTTGCGTCCAGGAAGCTTCCTGATCTCCTCGCCGAGTTCCGGATGCGGCGCGACCCAGGAATAGTCGATGTCGTGTACCTTCTGCAGGAAGTCGTCCGGATCGATCCCGTGGCGTTCCATCAGCCCGTTCAGCGTGGTGCCATACTGGAGATAGAGTTCCTTCTGCAGGGCACGCGCCTCGTCGCGGGGCAGTTGCAGGAGTTCCGACACATAGGCCGTCATCTTCACGTCGATCTGCGAGAAGAGGTTGGAATGGTGCGGGTAGAGCGTGTTGTCGAGGTCGAACACCCAATCGGTGATATCCCTGAAACGCGCCGGATCGGGTTGATTCGTCATGATGCCTGTATCGCACGTTTGGCGCCCGATTGAAGGGTCGCCGGAGGTTCCTCGATACGGGCGAACCCGTTTCACGGTTTTTTAGGGATCGCCGGTATCGGCATCTTAACTTCCCGATGCGAGGGTACTTCCGTTGGGGAAGATGAATGCGTTCAATCGTCATCAAGTCCGGACTGGTTGCATGCGCCTCGGCGATCGCGTCGCTGATCGTGGCCGCGGTGGTCCTCACGACGCAGGGGATGGCCGTCGACCGGACCGCGGTCCTGATCAGCACGCTCTGCCCCCTGCTGATCGCGTGGCCGGCGAGTGCGCGAGGGTTCCTGCAAAAATACAGGATCGAGGATGCCCACGCGGAGGTGGCCCGTTCCCACGAGCAGCTCTCCCGGGCCCATGCTGAACTTGCCGAGGCGCACGCCCGGCTCGCCGAGCGCGCCAGCCGCGATGCCATGACCGGTCTGCTCAACCGCGAGAACTTCCTGAAGGCCGTCGAGGCCGAGGCTGCCCGTCGCCGCGCAGGCGTCCTGCTCATCATCGATGCCGACCACTTCAAGGCCATCAACGACAATCACGGCCATGAGACGGGCGACGCCGCTTTGGTCGAGATCGCCAGGGCAATCACGAGGAAGGCCGGCGCCGGGAGTGTCTCGGGACGGATCGGCGGCGAGGAGTTCGCGGTCCATCTTCCCGGTTTCGACATGGTCTCGGCACTGTCGACCGCCGAGGAGATCCGTCGGGAAGTCGCGGCGACGCGCATGGTCACGCCCGGCGGTGATACCGTGAAGATGAGCGTCAGCATCGGTGGCGCCGAACTCGGCGACGACATGACCGTCGCGCAGGCACTCCGGATAGCCGATCATCGCCTCTACAAGGCGAAGCGTACCGGTCGAGACAGGATCGTCCTTCCCGAACTTTCGGTTTCCACGGCGGCGTGACCGCCGCTCCCGACGGCAGGCGCTGATGGACGATCGCCGGTACCCGCTTGACATCGCCGTTCCAATCAATCACTTGATTGAGAATGGTCGGATCCACGGACGACACCCCGCGACAGGACAATCGCAAGCAGGACATCGCGGACGCCGCGCGGTCCCTCATTGCCGAGCGCGGCTTCGAGGGGCTGCGCACCCGCGACATAGCCAACCGCGTTGGCATCAACATCGCGACCCTGCATTATCATGTGCCAACCAAGCAGGATCTGATCCGCCTGGTCGCGGAATCGCTGCGCAGCGATTTCGAACGCCAACACCGGCGTCGCCCTCGCGAAGGTCTGTCGCCCCTGGAGCGCCTGCGTCGGGAATTCGCCGATTTCCGCGACAACTGCGAATCGAACCCCGAATTGGTTACCGTTCTGGCCGAACTCGGCGAACGCGCCCGACGCGATCCCGAGGTGCAGGCCGAACTCGCCCCCATGCGGGCGTACTGGCATTCCCAGATCGCCGGCGTTCTGAAGGAAGGTCGCGAGAACGGCAGTTTCCGTCACGACCTGGATGCGCAGGCTGGCGCTTCCATCGTCATAGGCACCCTGACGGGTTCGCGGCGCCAGCCCGATCCGTCGCTTGAACATTTCGAGGCGATTTGCGCGGAACTCCTGCGCAGCTTCCAGAACCGCTAGACGAGGCCATTGCATGTCCCACACTGATCGCGCTCCACTTGCGGAGCTGGAGATTGATCCGCGACGCTGGGTCTCTCTGTCCATCCTGTTGCTCGCGGGGTTCATGAACCTGATCGACGTCACGATCGTGAACGTGGCGCTTCCCCGGCTGCAGGAGAACCTCCACGCCACGAGCAGCCAGATCGAATGGGTCGTCGCGGCTTACGTGCTTGCCTTCGCGCTCGGACTCCTGCCTTTCGGGCGGCTGGGCGACACGATCGGCCGCAAGCGCGTCTTCATCGTCGGCGTGCTCTGCTTCACGCTCTTTTCGGCCCTGTGCGGACTGGCGCCCGACATGCCGACGCTCATCGTCGCCCGCGTGCTCCAGGGCCTTTCGGGCGCGATGATGATGCCGCAGGTGCTGGCCATCGCGCAGGTCATCTTCCCGCCGCAGGAGCGCGGTTTCGCCTTCTCGCTGTTCGGGCTGACCGCGGGTCTGGCCTCCGTCGCAGGTCCGCTGACGGGCGGTCTCCTCATCGATGCCGACATCTACGGCCTCGACTGGCGCCCGATCTTCCTGGTCAATATCCCCATTGGAATCCTGACCGTAATTGCCGCCTGGCGGCTGCTTCCCAGGATGCCGGCAAACCACGATCTCACGCACGATCTCGGCGGGGTGGCGCTCGCCGCTCTCTGCGTCTTCCTTCTGGTCTTCCCGCTCATCGAAGGCCACAGCCTCGGCTGGCCGGCCTGGACCTTCGCCATGATCGCGCTGTCCGCGGTCGCCGGTTTCGTCTTCGTCCTTTTCGAGCGATCGCGGGCGCGCAATCAGTTGAGCCAGCTTCTGCCTGCAAGCCTCATGTCCAACCACAGCTATCTGCTCGGCATCGTCATGGTGACCGTGTTCTTCTCGGGCGTGGCGGGGTTCTTCATGGTGCTGGCTATCTTTCTTCAATCGGGCTTCGGTTTCAGCCCGCTCCAGTCCGGCCTGATCACCGTGCCGTTCCCTCTGGGCGTCCTCCTGGCGTCGATCATTTCCGGCCGCCTGCGCGGCCGCTGGCCCCGCGCGCGTATCGGTGCCGGAGCCGGCCTCCTGATCGTGGGGATGTCCACGTTGAGCGTGGTCGTCGGCGCGATAGCGGACGAGGTGCAGCACTGGCAGTTCGTGCCGCCGCTCTTCATCTCCGGCCTCGGCATGGGCATCGCGATCTCGTCGCTCTTCCAGACCGTTCTGGCGCAGGTGCCGTCGCGCGACGCGGGTTCCGGCTCCGGAGCGATGCAATCCTTCCAGCAGATCGGCTCGGCGCTCGGGATCGCCATCACGGGCCAGATCTTCTTCTCCACGCTGGCCGGAAACCTCTCCACCGGCGCCGGCCAGCATCCGGCCTTCGTCGAAAGCCTTGGCAATGCGCTCTACTACGAGTGCGCGGCCTTCGCCCTCATCGTGGTCATGCTGTTCTTCGTCAAGCCGGTGCCTGCCCAAGGACCCGCCCATGGCCACCAGCCGCAGCCGGTGGAGGTCTGAGCCAAGCATGGTGGCGGTCCTGTCCGTTGCGGCGGGGTACTGGATGACGTAGCGGTCACCCGGAGCCGTTAACGGGCTCCACCCTGCTGGACCCGTCACCGACGATCATGGAACTCTGGATACCCATCACCCTCGCGGCCGCGTTCCTGCAGAACCTGCGTTCGGCGATGCAGAAGCACCTGAAGGGCGTCATGGGCACCACCGGCGCGACCTTCGTGAGGTTCGGGTTCGGGGTCCCCTTCGCCCTGTTCTTCGTACTGGGGCTCAACCGTTTCGCCGGCTATGAGTTTCCGGCCGTCAACGCGACCTTCCTTGCCTGGGCGGCGGTGGGCGGTCTTGGCCAGATCGCGGCGACCTTCCTGCTCGTCCATCTCTTCTCGTTCCGCAACTTCGCCGTCGGTACCGCCTACTCGCGCACGGAGCCCGCGCAAGCCGCGCTGTTTGGACTGATGTTCCTGGGCGAGAGGGTGACCGCCGGCGTCCTGGCGGCGATCGCCGTCAGCGTGTTCGGCGTCATGCTGATATCGGTCGCGCACACCAGGCTGACGTGGCGCGCGCTCTTCGCGTCGCTGGTCAGCCGCAACGCGCTGATCGGGCTCGCCTCCGGCACGCTCTTCGGCATTTCGGCCGTCGCCTATCGTGCCGCGTCCCTGTCCCTGGGCGGGCCGAACTTCATGATGCAGGCGGCGGTGACGCTGGTTTTCGTCATCGTGTTCCAGACCGTGCTCATGGGCGGCTGGATGCTCTGGCGCGACCGTGCCGAGATCGTCCGTATCCGAAAAGCCTGGAAGCTCTCGCTGCTGGTCGGCGTGGCGGGGGCCTGCGCCTCCTTCGGCTGGTTCATGGCGATGACGCTGGAGCACGCGGCGGTCGTGAAGGCGCTGGCGCAGGTCGAGATGATCTTCACCTTCGCCTCGTCGGTTTTCTTTTTCCGGGAGCGCATCACGCCGCTGGAAGTCGCCGGCTGCGCCATGATCGTCGGCGGTATCCTGCTGCTCCTTCTCATCGGCTGACCCGCCGCCATCCCGGCCTCGCACCGGCGCACCCCTTTAACACTTCCTAAACCTTCTCCTCACGTTACGGCACGCCAAAACCCTTCTTTGGGTGGCGATGGCATAGTTCTGGCTTCGGATCGGGCAGGCGTGCCGGATTGAGAACCGCGCGTCAGGCAAGCATCGAAACCGGAGAAGCAACATGAAGCCCAGCGACAAGACCGGCATCCGCCGCCGCACCTTGCTTGGCGCCCTGCTGGCGCTGCCCGCACTCGCGGTCCTGTTCCGCGTCATCCGCCCGACCGCCCACCAGGATCTGGTCGAGGTCGACGGATGGATCCTGAAGCGTACCGACGTGGAAGGAGACCAGGCATGATCTTCCAGGATGCGGCACAGTTCACGGCCTCCGGCTTCACGCCGCAGGTCTGCATCGTCGGCGCCGGCCCGGCCGGCATCACCATCGCCAACAAGCTAGCGGCGGCGGGCATAAAGTCCGTGCTGCTCGAAGGCGGCGCGGAGGAGTGGACCGAGGATTCCCAGGACGTCTATCGCGGCATCACTGTCGGCGATCCCTATTTCGACCTCCACATCACCAGGTTGAGATTTCTCGGCGGCTGCTCGAACCATTGGGCAGGCTGGTGCAGGGTGCTCGACGCACATGATTTCACTGCGAAATCCTACGTCCCCGACACCGGCTGGCCGATCCGCCGCGGCGACATCGAACCGTTCCTGCCGGAGACCTTCGATGTCCTGGGTCTGCAAGACTTCCCGCCGGACCGCCAGACGACGGACCGCTTCTACCGCTTCGAGGTGCAGAAGAGCGAGGCCGTGCGGTTCGGCGAGAAGTACCGCGACGCCATCGCCGGCAGCGAACACATCGCTCTCCTCCTGAACACCGCGGCGGGCGAACTGGTCGGCGACGGCACGCGCATCACCGCGGCGAAACTGATTTCGAACGGCGCCGACGCTGGCGAGATCGCGGCACCCTATTTCGTGGTTGCGACCGGCGGCCTCGAGAATTCGCGCCTGCTGCTCTGGTCCAACGAGCGCTCGAATGGCGGCGTCGTGCCCCATGCCGAAGCGCTCGGGCGCTACTGGATGGAGCACCCCATGTACTGGACCGGCAACGCCTTCCTTACCGACACCGCTGCACTCACGCCGGATCATGAAGGTCATGCCTTCTTCATCCCGTCGCCGCAGGCGATGGCGGAGCGTGAAGTGCTCAACTTCCATGTCCAGGTCGAGACCATGCCGTTCAGCGGCGCGAAACGCATGATCGCCGATCTCGCATGCCATGCGCCGCAGACCGCGGAGTGGGTGTCGGGCCTCCTCGGCAGCAGGCTGCAGTGCAGTGCGCGGGTCCATCTCGACTGGGAGCAGGCGCCGCGCCATCACAACCGCGTCGCGCTCTCGACGACGGACCGGGACGCGTACGGAGTTCCGCGCATCGAACTGCACTGGAAGAAGGACGAGCTGGATCGTCACACCATGCTGGAGGCGATGCGGATGTTCGGCGAGGACCTTGCGCGCAAGGACCTCGGGCGGGTGCAGATCAGCGACTGGGTTCTGAACGGCGAGGACTATCCGGACGACATGGAACTGGCGGGCAACCATCACATGGGCGGAACGCGCATGGGAACGGACGTCAAGACGAGCGTCGTCGATCGCGACTGCCGCGTGCACGGCATGGCCAACCTCTTCGTGGGTGGCTCCTCGGTCTTCACGACCTCGGGCCAGTGCACGCCCACGACGACGATCGTCGCACTCGCGCTGCGTCTCGGCGACCATCTGGCGCGCGAAGTGGTCGGCGTCCGGACCGAAGCCAAGGCCTGAGGATAGCCGGCCCGGTCAATCCGCTCCGCTCACCGCGATCGCCTTTGTAAGGGCGGTCGCGGAGGTCTCATTACGGCACGATCAGCGTCCCCGCGCCGTGCTCGGTGAATAGCTCCAGCAGCACGGCGTGCGGCGTCTTGCCGTTGAGGACGACGACGCCCTGGACGCCGCGCTCGATCGCCTCGATGCAGGTCTCCACCTTCGGGATCATGCCGCCGGAGATCGTCCCGTCGGCGATCAGCGCCTTCGCTTCCGCGACCGTCAGCTGGTCGATCAGCTTCTTGTCCGCGTCCAGCACACCGGGCACATCCGTCAGGAAGAGCAGGCGCGAGGCGCCCAGCGCACCGGCGATGGCGCCGGCGAAGGTGTCGGCGTTGATATTGTAGGTCGCCCCGTCGCGTCCCGGCGCGACCGGCGCGATGACGGGAATCATCTCGGAGCGGGCGAGAAGGTCCAAAAGCGTCCGGTCGACCTCTACCGGCTCCCCGACGTAACCGAGGTCGAGAACCCGCTCGATGTTGGAATCCGGATCGACGACGGTCTTCTTGGCCTTCTCCGCGAAGACCATGTTGCCGTCCTTGCCGCAGAGCCCGATCGCCCATTCGCCCTCGGCGTTGATCAGCGCCACGATTTCCTTGTTGATCGATCCGGCGAGCACCATCTCGACGATCTCGACCGTCTTGCGGTCCGTCACGCGCAGTCCGCCCTCGAACTTCGATTCGATGCCCATCTTGGAGAGCATCGCGCCGATCTGCGGGCCACCGCCGTGCACCACGATCGGGTTGACGCCGGACTGCTTCAGGAGCGCGATATCGCGGGCGAACGCCCGGCCGAGTTCGACGTCGCCCATGGCGTGCCCGCCATACTTCACCACGACCGTCTTGTTCTCGTAGCGCTGCATGTAGGGAAGCGCTGCCGAAAGCAGGCGCGCCTGTTCTGCGGCGGTGGCGGCGAGGTCACTCGACATGATGAAATCCCGGATGGTGAAAGCGTCGGCGGGGTCTTAGCGGGAAAGCCCGCGGCGGGCAAATGAATCGCCGGGGGAGGGGTTCCCTGGAACATCCGCGACGTCTCGGGATTGAATCTCCGGAAGAGGAGAAAGCCATGCCTGGTACGAGATACATGCACACGCTCCTCGGCATTGCCGGCGGATTAGCGGCCGGTGCGGTGCTCGGAGTCTCACTGTTCGAAAACGTCGTCCTGGGGATCGTGATCGGCGCCGTGGTCGGTGCCGGCATCGGAGGAAGCCTTCCGGCACGGCACTAGCCGCGGCATACTTACGGCGACCTCCGACCTAGTGCAGAAGGTCCCGTCCGCGGCTGACGAGGGTCTTTTCCATCAGGGCGTTCAACCAGCTTGCGGTCGACACGCCCGCAGGCCGCACCCCGATCTCCGTCACCGCCTGTTCAAGCGTCTCCTCGACCAGCCTATCGGCGGCATTGGGATCGAAAAGCATCAGCCGGGCGCTCAATCGCAGTTTCGGCAAGAGCGAGGCGACGTCGTCCTGCGACGCGACAAGCGAAGCGCGCTCGCCGCCCGGTCCATGCCGGATCTGGTTCATCAGGGCGTCAATCACCTTGCTCCATCCAGACGGCTTGGTCAGGCTGGAAACGAAGCGGAACCGCTCGGGCAGTGCAACCTCGTCGTAACCGGTGAAAAAGACGAAGGGAACGCCGCGATTTGCAAGCTCGTCCGCCAGCGGAAAGACGTATTCGCCGTTGAGATTGACGTCGAGAATCGCAGCCTGTGCCATCGGGAGCAGCTGTCGCGCCCTCTCCACCGTCGGTGCCGGCCCCAGCACCTTCGCGCCGGAAGCTTCGAAGTACCGGGTGAGATCGTCGGCGAGAATATATTCGTCCTCCGCGATCAGGATGCGCATTCCCTCGAGATTCGGCACGACTTGCTCCACTTCGAAAGATCAATCGGCCAGCGACGCGAAGGTTCCGGCTGACGATCGCTGCCCGGGCGCAGGGAACGTCCCGCCCGGATCGAAGCTTAGCGGCGCAAACGACGACCAAAACCGTGGACCCGAGGCGGGAAGAGCCTGCCATGGGTCGCCCACAAGGGGTTCGAGGCCATGATGAAGGGCGATGCCGGCGTGGTGAGCAGATTTTCCAACAAGATCCAGGCCGCCATGGCACACCTCGTGCCGGCCGGCATGCTCGCCGACCAGCACTGGACGATGGCCGAGCCTGGCACGCATCGTTCCTGAGGTCGTGCCCCGGTAGCATAGGTGGCGCGTTCGTTTGGGCCGCGCCAGACCCTTTGCCGGGCTTCTATGCTCAGTTGGTCAGGACTTCGTAGACGTTCACCGTGATCTCACGTCCGCCATAGCCGATGTTGCAGCCGCTGAAGCCGTTGCGGATCTTGCCGGGGTGAACGCCGTCGCTCCACTGCGCCCGGCAGACGCCGAGCGGCTGACCGTTGGCTTCCCACCCTGCTTGGATCATGCCTTGCGGGATCGCGCCGAACTGGGCGGTGGTCCAGCGGCCGTGGCCGGTGAAAACCTGGTAGGACACCACCGTTTCCTCGCGCCCGCCATAGCCGATGTTACAGCCGTTGAACCCGTTCCGTATCTTGCCCGGATGCATGCCGCCATTCATTGAGGCACGACAGACGAACAGCGGCTCTCCATTCGCTTCATAACCGCCATTCGGAGTGATGGTGGGTGGCGGCATGCTCCCATAGGAGCCGTTCACCCACTCCGCCGCCGAGGCTGCGGTGGGGAAGCCGACGGCAAGGACCGCCGACACAAGCATGCATGCGGATACGGCGGACCGCATCCTTTCCTTCGAGATTGTCACGTTTGTTGACCCCTGTAGATGCCCCGGATTTCTGCCGGCGGCCGCGCCCCTTCTACCTTGGTTTACCAAAGGTAAAGCGGTGATCAATGGGTGAGACGACCGTGGATCACAAATTCCTTAACGACCGCAGCTTTTTGGACCAATTGACATTGCGTGCTACAAACGTGGAGGACTCCAAGTCGCCGAAACGGTACATTCTTCGGCGTCGGATACACGATTCCGTGTCTTTCGAAGGGCTATCGATCAGGCTTAAATATTCGTAACGCCTTGAAGACATGATAGGCGTGGTGTTTGTGTGGGACGGTAGGGCCGCTCGGGAGGGGGTCCACCGCAATCGAGAGTGATCCAGCGCGTTGAATGATTGCCGAAATTCGCGGAGGCCCGCGGCCTGGACCCTGTTGCTTGTTGCGGCTCTGTCGATCACCGCTGCCGCACCCGCGCGCGCATTCGAGCTGTTCGGCATAAAATTCTTCGAGCGCGACCAGGAGGAGGAAGCCGACGTCATCGGCGAACCGCAGCCCTATTCGGTGGAGTTCGTCGTTACCGGCGATGAGGTCGAGAGCGAACTCAAGGCTGCTTCCAACCTGTGGGCCGATCGCGACGAGCCGGCGTCGGGCGAAGCCGGCCTGATCGCCAAGGCGCGCGACGACTATCGCCGACTGCTGGCCGCACTTTATGAACAGGGTCGCTACGGCGGCTCGATTTCCATCACCATAGACGGACGGCAGGCGGCCGATCTGCCGCCGGATACCGTCCTGCCTGACCCGGCCGCCGTCACGATCCTCGTCAATCCGGGACCGCTCTTCCTGTTCGACGAGGCGCGTATCGAGAACCGCGCCCCGCCGGCGACCAATCGCCGCGACGAGGTGGACCAGCCGGAAGACGAGGGTTTCCGCGCGGGCGAGCCGGCGAATTCGGGCGTCATCCTGAAAGCCGAGCGCCTCGCCGTCGAGGCATGGCGCCAGCAGGGTCATGCCAAGGCCGCGGTCGCCGAACGGCGCGTGGTGGCCGCGCACGACAGCGACACCGTCGACGCGCTGCTGAGGGTCGAGCCGGGCCGCCGCGCCGTCTACGGTCCCACCTCGGTCGAGGGCACCGAAAGGATGGATCCGGGCTTCGTTGCCTACATGGCCAACCTCACCACCGGCGAGGAGTTCGATCCCGACGACGTCGAGCGCGCCCGCGCTCGCCTCGCGCGGCTGGACGTGTTCCGTTCCCTGCGCATCGTGGAAGGCGATGAGATCGGAGAGGATGGCTTGCTGCCGATGAGCGTCATCGTGCAGGAGCGGGCGCTGCGCCGCATCGGCATCGGCGGCACCTACTCGACCGTCGACGGCCTCGGCCTCGAAACCTACTGGCTGCACCGCAACCTCTTCGGCCGCGCCGAGCGCCTGCGTCTCGAAGCCAAGGTGGGCGGCATCAACGGCGTCGATCCGAACGAATTCACCTACAGGGTCGGTGGCACCTTCACTCGCCCCGGCATCTTCACCCCCGACACCAACTTCGTTACCTCCGTGTTCGGCGACCGCGAGGTGCTGGAACCTTATACACGCACCGGCGTGACGGTTCAGGCCGGCTTCACGCACCTCTTCACGGAGGAATTGTCGGCGCGCCTCTTCGCGACTGGCCGCTACGCCAAATTTGACGACGATGTCTACGGTGAGCGCGAATTCACCAGCGTCGGCGTCCTCGGCGGGCTCGTCTACGACAGCCGCGACAACGAAGCCGACGCGACGGAAGGCTATTACGCCGAAGTCACGGCGGAGCCATTCTACGAGTTCAACTATGGCAATGCCGCAGCCGTCTTCACGGCCGAGGGACGTGCCTACTACGGGTTCGGCGACGAGAACCGCTTCGTCGCGGCCGGCAGGATAAAGGTCGGCAGCCTGGTCGGCTCGCCGATCAGCGAGACCGCTCCCGACCGTCTCTTCTTCGCCGGCGGCGGCGGGTCGGTGCGCGGCTATGCCTATCGCAACATCGGCGTCGAGGTGCCGGGCGGGCAGATCGTCGGCGGACGCTCGCTCATCGAGGGCTCGGCGGAGCTGAGGGCGCGGGTGACGGAAAGCATCGGCGTGGTGGGCTTCGTCGACGCCGGCTATGTCGGCGCCGAATCCTTCCCCGAATTCGACGAGGACGTCCGCGTCGGCGTCGGCGCCGGCGTGCGCTATCTCACCGGCCTCGGGCCGATCAGGCTGGACGTCGCGGTGCCGCTCGACCCGCGTGCGGGCGATCCCGACGTCGCATTCTATGTCGGAATAGGACAGGCGTTTTGACCCGTTTCATCCTGACCCTGCTGACCTTCCTCCTGGCGCTGCCTGCCTTCGCGCAGGATACGCCGGACGAGGAACGCTCTTACTTCACAGATCTGGTCGAGAACCAGCTCTCGACCGACAACCGACAGATCAGGATCAGCGGCATCCAGGGCATCCTGTCCTCCGAGGCGACGATCGGCCAGATCACCGTGGCCGACAGCGAGGGCGTGTGGCTGCGCATCGAGAATGCCGGTATCGACTGGAACCGCACGGCGCTCCTGCGCGGCCGGCTCGAGATCGAAACGCTACGCGCCGACCTGATCGACTTCATCCGCCAGCCGGTGCCCGCCGAAGGCGGGCTGCCGCAGCCCGAGGCGCAGCCTTTCCAGCTGCCCGACCTGCCGCTCGCCATCATCCTGGAAAACCTCGAGATCGAGCGCCTGCACTTCGGCCAGACCGTCTTCGGCCTGGAATCGTCGCTGTCGGCCACCGGCAGCTTCCGCCTGCAGGATGGAGAACTCGAGACCACGCTCAACGCGCAGCGTCTCGACGGTCCGGGCGGCACGCTGGCCCTGACGGCGAGCTATGCCAACGAGAGCGAGGTCCTGAACGTCGACCTGTCGCTCGACGAACCGGCCGACGGCATCGTCGCCAACCTGCTCAGCATCGAAGGCCGCCCGCCCGTGGCGCTCGCCCTGAAAGGCTCCGGCCCGGTCGGCGATCTCGACCTGCAGCTCACGCTCGATGCCGACGGCCAGCGCGTGCTCACGGGCACGACACAGCTCGATCGCGGGCCGCAGGGTCTGGAGTTCGCCGCCGACATCGAAGGCCCGATCGCCCGCCTCGTCGCGCCGGCCTATCGCGCCTTCTTCGGCGAGAACGTCGAACTGACCGTCAACGGCACGGTCAGGGACGGAGGTGGCGTGGCCATCGAGGCACTCGATCTCGACAGCGCGGGGCTCAAGCTGCAGGCGACGGCCGAGACCGGCGCGGACGGCTTCCTGCGGTCGCTGACGCTCCAGGCCAATGTCGGCGCGGACGGCACGCAGCCTGTCGTCCTTCCCGTCCCGGGCGGCACCACGACGCTGCAGCGCGCCACCGTCGATCTCGCCTTCGGCGAAGCGGCCGGCGGGGAATGGTCGGGTAAGGTCTCGGTCTCGCAGCTCGATTCCGATGCCTTCTCCATCGACGGCGTCGCCCTCGATCTCGGCGGCGAAGTGCGGAACCTCAACGACCCGCAGACGCGCAGCATCACCTTCGACATCAGCGGTGCCGCGAATGGCATCGAAGCCGAGCGGCAGGACATCGCCGAGGCACTGGGCGACCGCATCGAACTGGCGATCAACGGCGGCTGGAATGCCGGTTCGCCGATCCGCCTGGAAAACCTCCTGGTCGATGGCAAGTCGCTGACACTTACCGCTGCCGGGCAGATTGTCGACTACGTCTTCGACGGCAAGGTCGGCATCGAAGCGTCGAGCATCGCGCCGTTCTCCGAACTTGCCGGGCGCGAACTCGGCGGTGGTGCGAACCTGACCGCCACGGGCGAACTGAAGCCGCTGTCCGGTGCCTTCGACCTCACCCTCGACGGGCAGGCGACCGACCTGCGCATCGCGCAGCCTGCCGCCGACAACCTTCTTTCCGGCACCACCACCATCTCGGGACGCGTCGCGCGCGGCGAGCAGGGGCTCGTCGCCGACGGGTTCCGCATCGCCAACGAGCAGGTCGAACTCACCGCCGACGGCACTTTCGCCACCGGTGCCGCCGACTTCCGCTTCGACGTCGCCGTTTCCGACCTTGCGCAGATCGACGAGCGCGCATCCGGCCGGCTCACCGCGACCGGCACGGCCAAGGGAAGCGAAGGCGTGATCAATCTCGATCTCGACGCCCGCGTTCCGTCCGGCAGCCTGGCCGGCCGCTCGCTCAGGGATGCGAGCGTCGGCTTCGAAGGTACGCTCCGTGGCGAAAACCTCGAAGGCCAACTCTCCGGCAACGCCTTCCTCGACGGCACGCGCATCGACCTCGCCTCGCAGATCGCCGTCGCGAATGGCGAGCGGCGGCTGGAGGGCCTGCGCTTCGAGGCGGGCGGCGCGGTGCTGACCGGCGATCTGACCCAGACCGAAGCCGGCCTCCTCACCGGCGAGCTCGAACTCGATGCGCCCAATATCTCGACGGCCGCAGCACTCGCACTGGCCGAGGCCCGGGGTGCGGTGAACGCCGACATCTCCCTCTCCGTCCAGGACGGCAGCCAGTTGGCGTCCGTGAATGCGCGGGTCGACGGGCTTGTCTACGACACGATCCGCGTCGGCGAAGCCACCGCAGACGTCAGGGTCGAGGATCTGTTCGATGTGCCGGCCGTTGCCGGCAACATATCGGCAAGCGGTGTCGTCGCCGGCGGCGTCGAGGTCGATACGCTGCGCGCCACAGCCACCCGGGAAGGGGAGGCCACGCAGTTCTCCGCCGAAGCCACGCTCGCCAACGGCGCCGACATCTCCGCAAGCGGTGCCCTGGCGCCGGAGGGGCAGGGCTTCCGCCTGACGCTCGCCGACGCGCAGCTCGCCTGGCAGAACCTCTCGGCCCGGGTTTCCGAACCCGCCAGCGTGCGCATCGAAGGACAGGACATCGCGCTGGATGCCCTTTCGCTGCAGGTCGGCAACGGCAACATCAGCGCGTCCGGTACCGTCTCCGAGACCATCGACGTCGACCTGTCGATCCGCGATCTCCCGCTCGCCATCGCCAACGCGATCCGCCCCGATCTCGGGCTCGGCGGAACGGTCTCCGGCACCGCCGACGTGACCGGCCCGCGCGACCGGCCGAACGTCGCATTCGACATCCAGGGCAACGACCTCGCTGCCGCGGCGCTCCGCCAGGCGGGGCTGTCGACCCTCGACGTCGATGCGACCGGCACCACCAGCGGCGACCGGCTCAACCTCGACGCCTCCATCACCAGCCCCGAAGGCTTCCGAGCCAGGGCGACCGGCGGCGTTCCACTCGGCGACGGTTCGCTCGCGCTCGACGTGACGCTCCAGAGCTTCCCGCTCTCGGTCCTCAACGCGGCCGTGCCGGGTCAGAACCTCGGCGGCATCGTCACCGGCACGGCAAACGTGCAGGGCGCGCTCGCCGATCCGCGCGTCGTCTTCGACCTTTCCGGCCAGGGCATCACCGCCGCCCCGCTGGCAGAGTTCGGAATCGGCTCCCTCGGCTTCACCGCCTCGGGCCAGTACGGGGCGGGCGCCGTGGTTCTGAACCGCGCCACCGTCTCCGGCCCGCAGGACCTCTCCTTTACCGCCAGCGGACGCGTGCCGATCTCCGGTCCCGGCCTGAACGTATCGGTCAATGGACGCGTCCCGCTGTCGCTCGCCAACCGCTTCCTCGCCGATCGCGGAACCCAGGTCTCCGGCACGCTCGTCGCCGACATCAACGTCTCCGGCAGCATCGGCAACCCGGTCGTCACCGGCTCGATCTCGACTGCCGGCGCGTCGCTGGTCGATCCCGAAACGAACATCCGCTTCACCGGCATCACGTTGTCGGCGTCGGCGTCCGTGCAGACGATCACGATCAACAATCTCTCCGCTTCGGCCGCCGGCGGCGGCACCGTCAGCGCCAGCGGTACCGTCTCGATCGCCGACGGCTTCCCCGCGAACCTTTCGATCCGGCTGCAGGACTTCCGCTACACCGACGGCGAGCTGGTCGTGGCGACCGTCGACGGCACCCTGTCGGTGACCGGTGCGCTCGCGCGCGACCCGCTGATTTCGGGCGACATCCTGATCGAGCGTGCCGAGATCACCATCGCCGGCAGCCTCGGCGGCGGCCCGACCTCGATCGACGTCATCCACGTCAATCCGCCGTCGGACGTCGCGGTCACGCTGAAGCGCGCGCGTGCCAACGACGGGACGCCGATGCCGACGGCGCGGCCGAGCGTGGCGCGGCTCGATATCACCGTCCGCGCGCCCAACCAGATCTTCGTGCGCGGCCGCGGTCTCGACGCCGAACTCGGCGGCCAGGTGCGTATCACCGGACCGATCACGGGCGTGCAGCCCGTCGGCGCCTTCAATCTCATCCGCGGCCGCCTCTCGATCCTCGGACAACGCATCACTTTCGACGAGGGTCGGGTCAGCCTCGTCGGCGACCTGGACCCGTTCATCGACTTTGTCGCCCGCACCGAGAGCGACGACATCACGGTCTTCATCACAGTTCGCGGCCGGGTCTCCGATCCGCAGATCGAATTCTCCTCGCAACCCGGATTGCCGCAGGACGAGGTGCTGGCGCGGCTGATCTTCAACCGCAGCATCGGCGAACTCTCCGCCCTTCAGATCGCCCAGCTCGCCGCGGCCGCCGCCGAGCTTGCCGGCGGCTCTAACACCTCGCTTCTGGGAAGCCTGCGCAACGCGACGGGGCTCGACGATCTCGACATCGTCACTAATTCGAAGGGCGAGACCGCCGTCCGCGCCGGCCGCTACATCGAGGAGAACGTCTATCTCGGCGTCGAGGCGGGAGCCCAGGGCAGCACGCGCGGCACCATCAACCTCGACATCACCGAGGACTTGAAGGCGCGCGGCTCGGTCGGCTCCGATGGCGATTCCAGCATCGGCCTGTTCTACGAAAAGGACTACTGAGCGGCCCACCTCGCGCCGCCGCCCGGAAGCTCCATCCGTCCGCCTGCTGCCGGAACCAGCATGGTTCGTCCGCATTTCTCCCGCAACGAGGAGAACGGCGATGACCGACCAGACCAATCCGAAATCGGCGGACGATTCCAACACCCGCAAGGAGCCCGACGACTGGGTCAGCGGCGACGAGCCGATGACCGGCGCGCAGCGATCCTACCTCAAGACCCTGTCCGAGCAGGCGCACGACGACGGCGCCTATGACGAGGGCCTCAGCAAGGCGGAAGCCTCCAAGCGCATCGATGCGCTCAAGGAAAAGCTGGGGCTCTGAACATGCAGGGGCTGGAGAGTTCGGAGAAGCGCACCGGCGGATGTCTCTGCGGCGCGGTTCGCTATAGCGTCCACGGCGCACCGCTACGGTTCGGGCTCTGCCACTGCGCCGACTGCCGCAAGACAAGCGGCTCGGCCTTCGTCACCTTCGCGGTATGGCCGCGATCCGCCTTTTCCATCGCCGGCGACATAGCCAGCCACGACGGGCGCAGCTTCTGCCCGCTCTGTGGTTCGCGCCTTTTCTCCCTCAGGCCCGAGGAAGCTGAGATCAATGTGGGTTCGCTCGACGATGCTCCGACGGGCCTTGAACCCACCTACGAACTCTGGACCCGGCGCCGGGAGCACTGGCTTCCGCCGCTCGCCGGCGCCGGCCAGTACGACGCGGATCGGGAGGAGCCGGCCCAGCTCGACCTCCTCGACGATATGCCTGCGGATACTTCGCGCGCAGGCGATCTGGAGCATGCGATGCAGGTAGCCGCGTCCGCCCATGACGGCCAGACCGGCAAGAACGGGGAACCGAAGCTCGAACACTGCCGAAGAGTCGCAGCGTCCGTCGCTGGGATGGACGAGAAGATCGTCGCCTGGCTCCACGACGTCATCGAGAAGAACCCCCACTGGACCACGCAGCGCCTGCTCGCGGAAGGCTTCTCCGAAGCCGTCGTCGACGCTGTCGACGCCATGACCCGACGCATGGGCGAGGACTATCTCGATTTCGCCCGTCGCGCCGCGGCAAACTCGCTCGCCCGCCCGGTCAAGCGCGCCGATCTCGAAGACAATATCGAGGCGTCGCGCATCGCCGGCAACGATACAGGCAAATACGACGACGCGCTGGCGCTCCTGCACCGCGAGTTCGCGGCCTGACCAAACCCTTCCCGCATTGACGCGACGCCGCCGACCTCCTAGTTTAGAATAATTCTAAATAGGATTTCACGGCATGCTCTCCCGTGTTTTCGGCTTCGGCCGCCGTTCCTTCGATTCCCTCTCCGAGCAGGAAGTGCTCGCGCTCGCCATCTCGTCGGAAGAAGACGACGGCCGCATCTACCGGGCCTACGCCGACGGATTGCGCGACGAGTTCCCGCAGTCTGCGAAGGTGTTCGACGGGATGGCCGAGGAAGAGGAGCAGCACCGCGCCGCCCTCATCGATCTGCACCGGGAGCGCTTCGGCGAAAGCATCCCGCTGATCCGCCGGGAGCACGTGCGCGGCTTCTACGAGCGCAAGCCGGACTGGCTGGTTCGCCCGCTTGGCTTGGAAAAGGTACTGGCGCAGGGCGAGGAGATGGAGCGGCAGGCCGAGCGGTTTTACCTGGAAGCAGCCAGGCGCACCTCGGATGCGTCGACGCGCAAGCTGCTGGGCGATCTCGCCGCCGCCGAGGGTCGCCACGAAAAGACCGCGCAACGCCTGGAGCGGGAGCACCTGCCGGAAGGCACCCGCACACAGGAACTGAACACCGAGCGCCGCCAGTTCATCCTCACCTACGTCCAGCCGGGCCTCGCCGGTCTGATGGACGGCTCGGTCTCCACGCTCGCGCCGATCTTTGCCGCCGCCTTCGCGACCGGCGACACGTGGCAGACCTTTCTGGTCGGCCTTTCGGCTTCGGTGGGGGCGGGCATCTCGATGGGGTTCACGGAGGCCGCCCATGACGACGGCAAGCTCTCGGGCCGCGGCTCGCCCGTCAAGCGCGGTTTTGCTTCCGGCATCATGACGACGATCGGTGGGCTGGGCCACGCGCTGCCATACCTCATCCCGCAATTCTGGACGGCGACGACGGTGGCCGTGGTGGTCGTGTTCCTGGAACTCTGGGCGATCGCCTTCATCCAGAACCGCTACATGGACACGCCCTTCCTGCGGGCGACTTTCCAGGTCGTTCTGGGCGGTGCACTGGTCTTCGCCGCGGGCGTGCTGATCGGCAATGCGTGATACGAAAACACAATAAGAAAAGGTGCGGGCGGAGCCGCTTGCGGCCAGCTCCACCCGCACCCTTCACCGCTCTGGGAGCGGCTATCCTGGCTGCTATTCTGCAGCCTTGAGGTTGATGCGCATTTCGGCGAGGTTGGTGAGCTTCTCGTCCGTCTTCTTCTCCTCGGCCAGCGTCTGCTGGAGAACCGAAGCGCAATCGTTGCGGCCCAACTGGCGCGCCCAGGCGATCAGGGTGCCGTAGCGCGTGATTTCATAGTGCTCCACCGCCTGCGCGGCATTGATCAGCGCGGCATCGAGAACATCCTTGTCCTCGACCTCGCCGGCGACCTCGTTGGTCTCCTTGATGATGCCGTCGATGGCGGGGCAGTCCACCGCCTTCGGCTCCTTGCCGTGCATCTTGAAGACGCGTTCGAGCCTTTCGACATGGATCTCCGTCTCGGCGAGATGCTGCTTGAAGCCGGTCTTCAGTTCCGTGCTCGACGCCTTGTCGATCATCTTCGGCAGCGCCTTCAGGATCTGCTTTTCGGCGTAGTAGATGTCCTGCAGCTGGTGCACGAACAGGTCATCCATCGTCTTGATGTCTTTGGTGAAAAGTCCCATGGGATTTTCTCCTCGTTGTTTGTTGCTGGAAATTCTCGACGGCTCTTGGCCGCGTTCCAGACGAACGAACGGAGGGCGCCCTTGTTCCGGAGGTGCGAAACCGCAAACTCACGAATTGATGCGGAGCGTTTCATTGCGCGACGTCCGCCGTATCGGCACAAGGATGACGGCCTAGGCCGCCTTCTTCGCTTCCTCGCGAATCTCCTCCGTCAGCCGCATCTTCAGGTCGAGGAACGCCGGCTCGGCCTTCATGCGGTAGTGGCGCGGATGGGGGAGTTCGATCGCCACGTCCGCCTTCACGCGGCCGGGCCGGGCCGTCATCACCAGGCAGCGGCTACCGAGGAAGATCGCTTCCTCGATGTCGTGGGTGACGAACAGCACCGTCTTGCGGTCGGCCTCCCATATCTGGAGGAGAAGTTCCTGCATCAGCCCGCGTGTCTGGTTGTCGAGCGCGCCGAAGGGCTCGTCCAGCAGCAGGATCGCCGGGTCGTTGGCCAGCGCCCGGGCGATCGCCACGCGCTGCTGCATGCCGCCCGAAAGCTGCTTGGGCCAATGCCGCTCGAAACCTCTCAGGCCGACCTTCGCCACGTAGAATGCCACGATCTCGCTGCGCTGCGCCTTCGCCATGCCCTTCTCGCGCAGACCGAACTCTATGTTCTCTTCCACCGTCAGCCAGGGAAACAGCGTGTAGGACTGGAACACCATTCCCCGGTCGGCGCCCGGCCCCACGACCGCGCGCCCGCGCACCGAGACGGTCCCCGACGAGGGCTCGTCCAGCCCGGCGACGATCCTGAGCAGGGTCGACTTCCCGCAGCCGGACGGCCCGAGGATCGTCACGAAGTCGTTTTCCGCGATCGCCGTCGTGATCGGCGTCAGCGCCACTGTCGGCTGTCCGCCGCGCACGCCGGGGAAGGTGCGGGATACCGCATCGATCGCGACAGCGGTCATGCCAGGCTCCACGGAAACAGGCGCCGGTTGGTTTCCTTGAACAGGAAGTCCGAGACCAGCCCGATGACGCCGATGACGATGATCCCGAATATGATCTGCCCCGTGTTCAGGAGCGCCTGGCTGTCGACGATCATGTGGCCGATGCCCGACGAGGAGCCGATCAGTTCCGCCACGATGACGTAGGTCCACGCCCAGCCCAGCACCAGGCGCAGGATCTCGGCGATCTGCGGCGCCGAGGCCGGGATCAGCACGCGCCGCACGATGCCGCCGTCGGAGGCGCCGAGCGTGTAGGCCGCCTCGACCAGGTCGCGCCGCGTCTGCCCCACCGTCACGGCGACCATCAGGATGATCTGGAACACGGCGCCGATGAAGATCACCAGCAGCTTCTGCGTTTCGCCGATGCCGGCCCACAGGATCAGGAGCGGGATGAAGGCGGACGCCGGAAGGTAGCGTGCGAAGGAAACGAAGGGTTCGAAGAACGCCTCGACCGCCTTCCATGCGCCCATGGCGATGCCGAGCGGCACGGCGATGATGGCGGCCAGCACGAAGCCGCCGAAGACGCGCCAGATGGTGATCCCGATGTCGTAGCTGAAATTGTACTCGGTGAGCAGGCTCCAGCCCTCGCGCACCATGCGCGCCGGGCTCGCCAGGAAGAGCGGCGACACGAAGCCGCCGAAGGTGGCGAGCGACCACCCCGCGACGAACAGCACGAAGAAGCCGATGCCGAGGCCGATGCGCGCCGGCGTGGAAACCGGCTTCAGCGGACGGAGGTAGACGGGGCGCGCCTTCCGCCGTTCGTAGACCGTACCGGCCGCCGCGTCGGCGCTCGTGCGTGAGAGTGTCGGCTGCTGCGTCATCCGTCCTGCCGGCAGGTTTGCATGCGGCAGGCCCTCATCCGGCGACCGGATGAGGGCCAAACCGCTGTCTGGTTGCTTCTTACCTGGGCGGAAGCGCCTACTCCATCCAGCTGGTGTCGACCAGCGTGTCGGTCGCCGGGATCTCCTTGACGATGCCGATCTCTTTCAGGAGCGGACCCGCCTTGGCGTAGAACTCCTCGATGCCGCTCGACATGAAGGCCTTGTTGGCCTCCCGGTCCTGCCATTCGAGATAGCCCGCCGACTTGCCGAAATCCTCGCCGCTCTGCTTAACGTCGGCGCCCATGATCTCGTAGGCCTTGTCCTTGTCGCTCTCGATCATGTCGAGCGCGTCGTAGTAGCTGGCGGCCAGCGCCTTCACGGCTTCGGGGTTCGCCTCGATGAATTCCGGCGTGCAGCCGAACGTGTCCATGACGATGGGATAGTCCAGCGTCGTGGCGATGATCTTGCCGGCATCGGGATTGTCGCGCACCGTCGAGAGATAGGGCTCGTAGGTCATGGCCGCGTCGTTCTGCCCCGCGACGAAGGCCTGCGCGGCCGCCGAGGGCTCGAGGTTCACGACCGTGACGTCGTCGAGCGAAAGGCCGTTCTCGTTGAGCATCCAGGCCAGCACGAAATAGGGCGAGGTGCCCGGCGCGGACGCCGCCACCGTCTTGCCCTTCAGGTCGGCGATGGAAGCGATGTCGTTGCGCACCGCCATACCGTCCGCTCCGTGCGACATGTCGAGCTGGAAGAGCTGCTTGATCGGCACGCCGGCGGCGTTCCAGATCATGAAGGTTTCGACGGTCGTGGCCGCGCACTGGATGTCGCCCGAGGCGATGGCGAGATGGCGGTCCTTCTGCGGGATCTTCTTGATCTCGACGGAAAGGCCGTTCTTCTCGAAGATGCCGGCCTCCTTGGCGAGCGTCAGCGGCGCAAAGCCGGTCCAGCCGCTCATGCCGATGGCGACTTCGGTGTTCTGCGCCTGCGCCGCACCCGCCGCCGTCGCGGCGACGATGGCCGCGAGGATGGTTGTCTTCTTCATGATCCACTCCGAATTGTCTGGCCCGAACGAGCCACCCGAGCCACAATCGCAGCACAGCGACTAAGGCCTGTCAATCGGCACACGGCGCGCCGATTGCACAAATGCTGAACCTGCCTAGCGCTTGAGCAACCGGGCCTCCATCCTTCAGCGCGGTCGATAGCTGAAATGGCCGAAATCGGCCGGCTTGCCGCGCCCGCTGGTGTCGAACGCGGCCATGCCGACGAAGGCGCCCGTGAAGGAGGCATGTTCTCCGCGCCCGCCTTCGTCGGAGATCAGGCTGGCGTCGAGCACCGGACCGATATCCTTCCACTCTCCCGCGCCGACGCGCCAGCGGAACCGCAGCTCCGCGCCGCGCACTTCCGCCGCGAGCCCGACCTCGCCTTCCTCGCCGATCGGAAGCGGCTGGTCCAGACCGAAGCTGAGCCGCCCGTTCTCCCAGTCGCCGAGGCAGGACATGATCTGCAGCACGCGTCCCTGTCCGGGCTGCCAGGTCACGGCGAGGAAGTGGAACTTGTGCCGGTTGTAGTAGTGCACCAGCCCCGCCGCCTGCTGGTAGGTCTCCGGCGCGAAGGCAACTTCGGTCTCCGCGTCGAAATCGAAATGCTCCTGCCGGCGCGCCACCAGCGCCTGCTCGAACCAGCTTCCGATCGACTCGCGCCCGAAGAGGCGCAGGCTGCCGGGCTTGTCCGTTAGCGAGAAGATCCGCTCGGGGAGGGGCGTGCGCAGCCACTGGAAATCGAGCGGCAGGTTGCTAGCGTCGAAATCGTGATGCACCACCTCGGCTGCAGCGGGTTCCGCCGCGCCCGCCGGCGCCTCGACGTCAACGCTCGGAACCGGACCGCCATCGGCGAGCCTCAGCCAGCCATCGTCGCCCCAGACGCATTTCTGGATCGCGGTCTCGCGCCCGAGCGGCGAGCGCCGGATGCCGGGCAGTGGACGCGAGCACAGGTGCGTGTGATAGACCGCGCCGTCCTGCGTCTCGACGATCTGCCCGTGCCCGGCGCGCTGCAGCGGCGCGTCCGGCGCGTCCTTCGAGGTGATGACGTGCACGTCCGGGTGCAGTTCGTACGGGCCGTCGATCGATCGCGAACGCGCCATGGTGACGGCGTGGCCGTAGCCGGTGCCGCCCTCTGCGGTGGTGAGATAGTACCAGCCGTTCCTCTTGGAGAGATGCGGCCCCTCGACCAGCCCATGCGCGCTACCCGCGAAGACGTTTCTGATTGGCCCCACCAGCTTCCCGGCCTTGGCGTCATACTCCTGCATCAGGATCCCGTCGAAGGACGGGTGCTTGGGATTGCCGCCGACGCCGGTCGAGACGTAGTTCCATTGCATGTTCAGGAACCACTTCCGCCCGTCGTCGTCGTGGAACAGCGTGGGGTCGAAACCGCTCGAATTGACGTAGACCGGGTCCGACCACGGCCCCTCGATCGCCGGCGCGGTGACGATGTAGTTGTGGGCGTCCTTGAAGTTGCCCTCTAGCCGCTTCACGTCGGTGTAGACCAGCCAGAACAGCCCGTCGGCGTGGCTAAGGCACGGCGCCCAGATGCCGCCGGAATCGGGGTTGCCCCGCATGTCGAGCTGGCTCGCCCGCTCCAGCGGCCGCTTCACCAGCCGCCAGTTCACGAGGTCCGTCGAATGGTGGATCTGCACGCCCGGATACCATTCGAAAGTCGAGGTGGCGATGTAGTAGTCGCCGCCGACACGGCAGATGGAGGGATCAGGGTTGAACCCGGGCAGGATGGGATTGCGGATCATCTGTCGCTCCTCACCGTTGCGGCCCCTTGCGCTCCGCCGAGGCCGCCCAAAGGTTGATGTCGCCCTCGCGCGCGTACCGGTCGATCTCGGCCAGTTCCGCCGCGGAGAAATCCAGGTTCTTCAACGCCCCGACGCTGTCTTCGACCTGCTCCGGCCGGCTGGCTCCGATCAGCGCCGTCGTCACCCGTGCTCCCGAGCTCTGGGCGCGCAGCACCCAGGCGATCGCCATCTGCGCCAGCGTCTGCCCGCGCCGCGCGGCGATGTCGTTCAGCGCGCGGATGTTGTCCAGCGTGCGCTCGTTGAGAAAGGCCTGGCGCAGCGATTTGCCCTGCGCGGCGCGGCTGTCCTCGGGAATGCCCTTGAGGTATTTCGACGTCAGCATGCCCTGCGCCAGCGGCGAGAAGACGATTGAGCCGATGCCGAGATCCTCGAGCGTGTCGAGCAGCCCGTCCTCCTCGACCCAGCGGTTGATCATGGAATAGCTCGGCTGGTGAATGAGGCAGGGCGTTCCGAGATCCTTCAGGATCGCGACGGCCTCGCGCGTGCGCTGCGAGTTGTACGACGAGATCCCGGCATAGAGCGCCTTGCCGGACCGCACCGCCTGGTCGAGCGCACCCATGGTCTCTTCCAGCGGCGTGTCGGGGTCGAAGCGGTGCGAATAGAAAATGTCGACGTAATCAAGTCCCAGCCGCTTCAGGCTCTGGTCGAGCGAGGAGAGGAGATACTTGCGGCTGCCCCATTCGCCGTAGGGCCCCGGCCACATGCCGTAGCCGGCCTTGGTCGAGACGATCAGTTCGTCACGATACCCGGCGAAATCGGTGCGCAGGATCTCGCCGAAGGCGGTCTCGGCCGAGCCGGGCGGCGGGCCGTAATTGTTGGCGAGATCGAAATGCGTAATACCGAGGTCGAAAGCCTTGCGGCAGATCGCGCGCTTCGTCTCGTGCGGCGTGTCGCCGCCGAAATTGTGCCACAGCCCCAGCGACAGCGCCGGCAGCTTCAGCCCAGAACGGCCGCAGCGGTTGTATTTCATCGTCTCGTAGCGGTTGTCCGCGGGCGTCCAGCGACCCATCCGTTTCCTCCCTCTCCCCGTAGTATGCCGTCGCGTCAGTCGCCGCCCCACGGCCCGTGGTGATGGCCCTCGGCGTCGATCCGCTCGAAGCCGTGCGCGCCGAAGAAATCGCGCTGCGCCTGCACCAGGTTGGCCGTGCCGCGCGCCTGGCGATAGGTGTCGAAATAGGCGAGCGCGGAAGAGAGCGCGGGCGCGGGGATGCCGGCCTCCGCGCAACGCGCCACGGTGCGGCGCAGCGCCGGCACCGCCTCCTTCATCAGGTCCACGAAGCGCGGCGCGGTCAGGAGGTTTGTCACCGGCCCGTCCTCGAAGGCCTCCGCGATCGTGTCGAGAAACTGCGAGCGGATGATGCAGCCGGCGCGCCAGATCCGCGCGATCGTCGCCATCGGCAGACCCCAGGCGAATTCCCGCGAGGCGGCTTCCATGACCGCGAATCCCTGCGCATAGGCGGCGATCTTGCCTGCAAAGAGAGCGGCCTCGAGATCGTCGACCACGTCGCGCGCGCGGTCCTTTCCGAACCGCACCGGCCGGTCTTCGTAGATGGCTTCCGCGGCCTCGCGCTCGGTCTTCAGCGCCGACAGGCTGCGCGCCGCCACCGCCGCCTCGATCGCCGTGGCCGGCACGCCCATCATCTGCGCCTCGATGACGGACCAGCGCCCCGTGCCCTTCTGCCCGGCGCGGTCGAGGATGACGTCGACCACCGGCTTGCCGGTGGCGGGGTCGGTGGCGGCCAGCACCTTGGCCGTGATCTCGATCAGGTAGGAATCCAGCTTGCCTTCGTTCCAGGTCTCGAAGAGCCTCGCCATCTCCGTGGTGCCGAGACCGACGCCGTCGCGCAGTATGCCGTAGATTTCGGCGATCATCTGCATGTCGGCGTATTCGATGCCGTTGTGAATTGTCTTGACGAAATGCCCGGCGCCGTCCGGGCCGAGCCAGGCCACGCAAGGATCGTCCTTGTATTTCGCCGAGATCGCGGTGAGCACGTCTCGCACCCTCAGCCACGATGACTGCGCCCCGCCGACCATGATCGAGGGACCGTGCCGCGCGCCTTCCTCGCCACCCGAGACCCCCATGCCGATGAAGGTGAGCCCCGAGCCGTCCAGTTCGCGGAAGCGCCGCATTGTGTCGCGGAAATTGGCGTTGCCGGCATCGATCATGATGTCGGCGGCCGAAAGCAGCGGCCGCAGCGCCGCGATCTGCTCGTCCACCGGCGCGCCGGCCTGCACCATGATGATGATCGGCCGCGGCCGGCGGATTGAGGCGACGAGTTCCTCCAGCGTGTCGCAAGGTACGATGCGGTCGGCCAGTTCGCCCGCCCCGGCGGCGAATTCCTGCGTCTTGCTCCCGGTGCGGTTCCAGACCGCGATCCGGTATCCGTTCTCGGCGATGTTGAGCGCCAGGTTCGAGCCCATTACGCCGAGCCCGATCAGTCCGATTTCCGCTTCCTGCATGTACCGATTTCCGAATTGGTGCCAGCGGCCGAACGACCGGGACAGGTGAGGCCTGCGTGGATGATGGACGCCACCGGCGCAATCCGTCAATGCCGGCCTTGCACGCGAGTTCTCCGTCAGCCGTTCAGGAAATCCTGCCGTGCCGGGGTGAAGGAATCCACCAGGAGACCGGGCTCCAGCGCCCGCACGCCGTGGACCGCGTTCGACGGCACGATGAAACTCTGGCCCGCCGACAGCATCTCGGTGACACCGGAGATCGTCACCTCGAACGAGCCTTCCGCGACATAGGAGGCCTGCACGTGCGGATGCGAATGCAGCTTGCCGACCGCGTCCTTCTCGAAGGAAAACTCGACCACCATCAGGTCCTCGTTGTGGGCGAGGATGCGCCGCCTGACGCCGGGGTCGGTTGGGATCCAGGCGCCGTCGGTCGGGCGGACGAAGAGCGGGTTCTCGGCCATCATTTCCTCCTCAGCGCGCCAGCCAGCCGCCGTCGACCGGTATGACAGCCCCATGCACATAGGTCGCGGCATCGCTCGCCAGAAACACCGCCGTGCCGCCGATGTCGGACGGCTGGCCCCAGCGACCCGCCGGGATGCGTTTCAAGATGTCCTCGCGCCGTACCGGGTCGTTGCGCAGCGCCTCGGTGTTGTTGGTCTCGATGTAGCCCGGCGCGATGGCATTGACGTTGATACCCCTGGCCGCCCATTCGTTGGCGAGGAGCCGCGTCAGGCCGGCAAGGCCGCTCTTGGAGGCCGTGTAGGAGGCGACGCGGATGCCGCCCTGGAAGGAGAGCAGCGAAGCGATGTTGACGATGCGGCCCATCCGCTCGGCCGCGAATGCCCTGCGGGCAAATGCCTGGCAGAGCAGGAAGACTGACTTGAGGTTGACGTCCATCACCGCGTCCCAGTCGTCCTCGGCAAAGTCCACCGCGTCGGCGCGGCGGATGATGCCCGCATTGTTGACGAGGATGTCTATCGGCCCGTGCTCGTCCCATGCCTTCTCTAACATCGCGGCGACCGAGCCGGTCTCGCCGAGATCGGCGCGGATCTCCCGCATTTTCCCACCCGCGCCTTCGATCGCGGCGCGGGTCTCGTCCATCGCCGAGCGGCCGACGGCGAGCACCTCCGTGCCGGCCAGCGCCATCGAGATCGCGATGCCCTGGCCGATACCGGTGTTGGCGCCGGTCACCATGGCCCTGCGGCCGGTCAGGTCGAAGGGGTTCTTCACCGCAGGTCTTCCATCGCGACCGGGTCGACGTCGGTATATTCGACATTGTCGCCGGCCATCGCCCAGATGAAGGCGTAGTTCGAGGTGCCAGCGCCCGAGTGGATCGACCAGCCGGGCGACAGGATCGCCTCCTCGTTGCGGATCACCAGGTGCCGCGTCTCGTCCGGCTCGCCCATGAAGTGGAAGACGCGCGCCTTCTCGTCGAGGTCGAAATAGAGATAGGCCTCCGATCGCCGGTCGTGCACGTGACAGGGCATCGTGTTCCACACCGAGCCGGTGGCGAGCCGCGTCATGCCCACGACGAGCTGGCAGGTCTTGGCCCCTTCCGGATGCACGAACTGGAAGATCGAGCGTTCGTTGGAGGTCTCGCGGCTGCCGAGGTCGAGCCGCTTGGCGTCGCCGATCTGGATCAGCCGCGTCGGATGCGTCTGGTGCGCCGGCGCGCTCAGCAGGTAAAACTTCGCCGGCTCGGAGGCATCGTCTGACGCGAAGACCACCTCCTGCGCCCCCATGCCGACATAGAGCATGTCGCGCGGCGCAAGCGCGAATTTCTCGCCGTCCACGGTCACCGTTCCCGCGCCGCCGACATTGACGGCGATCAGTTCGCGCCGGTCGAGGAAGGCCTTGGTGCCGGTCGGCTTGATCGCCTCCAGCGCCAGAGGCCCGCTCTCCGGCATCGCACCGCCGACGATCATGCGGTCGTAATGGGCATAGGTCAGCGACACCAGTCCGGGCTGAAACAGGTTGCCGATGTGGAAATTGTGCCGGAGTTCGTCCGTCCCCATGGCGGCCGCCGCCGTCGGGTCGATCGCGAAGCGGGATGAATATTCGGTGTGGCGCAGCTTTTCTTCCATGACCTCACTCGTGCTGAAACGGACTTGAATACGGAAACTATTCGAAGGCGTGGCCGGGCGCCGTGTCCGTGGGATCGAACCCGGCGAGACGGTCGCGGTAGCGCTGCTGGCTGGCGGAGAGATGCGAGCGCATGGCGTCTCTTGCGGCCTGCGCGTCTCCGTCCGAGATCGCCTTGATGATCTTCCAGTGCTCGCGCTGCAGACCCACCTGGTACTCGACCGTCAAGACGCTCTCCGTCCCCCAGGGCGAGGCCACGTCGCAGGGAATGGTGCGGCTGCCAAGCGCGTCGAGAACCTCGACGTAAAAGGGGTTGTTGGTCGCCGCCGCGATGGCGCGGTGGATGGCGAAATCGGACTTGCCGGTCGCCTGCCGGGAGGCAAGCAGCCGGTCGAAGTCCGTATAGGCCTCGTAGATCCGCGCCTCCTGCGCGCTGTTGCGCCGCTGGGCGGCTAGACCTGCGGACTCGATCTCCACGCCCATGCGCACCTCGAGCACGTTGAGCGCGTGGCTGATCTTGTTGCCGAGTTCAGCGCTGATGGCGCTGAAGGCGCTCGTCGGCTGCTCCACCACGAACACGCCGGCGCCCTGCCGCGGCTCCACCAGCCCGTCGGCGGCAAGCGCCGCGATCGCCTCGCGCACCACGGTGCGGCTCACCCCGAACGTTTCCGTCAGGCGGTTCTCCGTCGGCAGCTTCTGCCCGGCGACGAGCTTGCCGGACACGACCTGCGAGCGCAGTTCCGCCACCAGCCGTTCCGCGAGTTTCGGCCGCCGCTCCGGTCTCGGGTCCTGGGCGAGGGGTTCGCTCATCGCCGGCTCACCTGAAGACGCTCGGCAGCCAGAGCGACAGCGCCGGTACGTAGGTGACCAATGCCAGGACGATGAGACCGGCGCCGTAGAACGGCCAGATCGAGCGCATGGCGCGCCAGACGCTGATTTTGCCGACGGCACAGGCGACGAACTGCACCGCGCCGACCGGCGGCGTGTTCAGGCCGATCCCGAGGTTCAGGATCATGATGACGCCGAAATGCACCGGATCCACCCCGTAGGCCTGCGCCACGGGCAGGAAGATCGGCGTCGCGATGATGATCAGCGGCCCCATGTCCATGAAGGTCCCGAGCCCCAGCAGCAGAAGGTTCATCAGGATGAGGATGACGTAGGGGTTCTCGGACACCGCGTTCATCGCCGCGACCAGCGAAGCGGGCACCCTCATGTAGGCCATCAGCCAGGAGAAGGCCGCTGCCGTTCCGATGATCAGGAGCACCATGGCGGTGGTGCGCACCGCGCCCATGGTGGCGTCGATGAAGGCTTCCCAAGTCATCTGCCTGTACACGAAGACGGTGACCAGCAGTGCATAGAGAACCGCGATGCAGGAGCTCTCCGTCGCGGTGAAGATGCCGGAGCGCACGCCGCCGAAGATGATGCCGATCAGGAGCAGCCCCGGCACCGCCACCGCCGCGAGGTGCGCCACTGCCTGGAAGCCGGGAAAGGCCTCCGTCGGATAGCCGCGGCTGCGGGCCACGAAGTAGGCGGTGATCATCAGCGCCCCGGCCAGCATCAGTCCGGGAATGATGCCGGCGGTGAAGAGGTCGGCGATCGAGATCTTTCCGCCCGCCGAGATCGAGTAGATGATCATGTTGTGCGATGGCGGCAGGAGCAGCGCGATCAGCGCCGCCATGGAGGTCACGTTGACCGCGTAGTCGACGCCGTACCCGCGCGCCTTCATCTGCGGGATCATCAGGCCGCCCACCGCCGCGGCTTCCGCGACCGCCGATCCGGAGATGCCGCCGAACAGCGTCGAGGCCGCGATGTTGACCTGGCCGAGGCCGCCGCGAAGGTGGCCGACGAGCGAACCGGCGAAGGCGACGATGCGGCTTGCGATGCCGCCGCGCACCATCAGGTCGCCGGCATAGATGAAGAAGGGAATGGCAAGCAGCGAGAAGACGCTCATGCCGGAATTGAGACGCTGGAAGACGACCAGCGGCGGCAGGCCCATGTAGGCCACCGTCGCGAAGCTCGCGACGCCGAGGCAGAACGCGATCGGCGTGCCGATCAGCATCAGCGTCACGAAGGTTCCAAAGAGGATCCACAGTTCCATCGGTCAGGCCCTCGCGTCGCGCGCATCGTCGACGGCATCGAGTTCGACCTCCGCCTCGGGCGTGGCGATCTCGAGCCCTTCGTCGACCGGTGCGCCGGACAATCGCAGCGCGATGCGTTCCAGCGTGAAGAGCGAGACCAGAATTCCGCCGCCCACCACGGGGTAGTAGTCATAGGCGCCCGAGATGCCGAGCGAGGGAAGGATGGCGTCGCTGGCAAGCATGGCGAGCTGCCACCCGTAGAAGATCATCCCCAGACCGAAGGCCAGGATGACGACGTCGGAAATCATCCGAAGCACCCGCTTGCCGCCGTGCGGCAGCACGTAGAGCAGGATGTCGAAGCCGAGATGGTTGTTCTCGCGCACGCCGACGGCGGCGCCGAGAAAGATGAACCAGCTCATCAGCATGACAGCGCCCGGCTCGGTCCAGCTCGGGCTGTCGTTGAGGATGTAGCGGCAGTAGACCTGCCAGGCCACCATCGCGGTCATCAGGACCAGGCCGAAACCCGCGGCCCACAGAGCAAGGCTGCTCACGCGGCCAAGCACGCGGGCGACATGACCCAAGGGTCCCGAAGGGAGAGTCTGCTGCATGGTTCGGCGCGCCCCGGATGTGCGGGGACGCGGCTCGCGCCGCGCCCCCGGACTGCCTGCTTACTGGACCGCCCGGATCCGCTCGACCAGGCTCTTCAGCTTCTCGTCGGTGACGTGCTTCTCGTAGACCGGGCCCATCGCGTCGATGAAGGGCTGCTTGTCCGGAGTGGTGATCGTGGAACCGGCGTCCTCCACCATCTTGCGGGACTCCTTCTCGCGCGCTTCCCACAGCTCGCGCTGCTTCTCCACGGAGTCCTTCGCGGCCTGCTTCACCAGCGCCTGGTCCTCGGGCGAGAGCTTGTCCCAGGAGGACTTGGCCATGACCAGCACTTCCGGCACGATCAGGTGTTCGTCGAGCGAGTAGTGCTTGGCGACTTCCGAATGCTTGGCCGACTCATAGCTCGGGAAGTTGTTCTCGGCGCCGTCGATGACACCGGTCTCGATCGAGGAATAGACCTCGCCATAGGGCAGCGGCACGGCGTTGGCGCCGAGCGCGTTGACCATGTCGACGAAGATGTCGGACTGCATGACGCGGAACTTCATGCCCTTCAGGTCTTCGACCGAGGTGATCGGCTTCTGGGAGTTGTAGAAAGAGCGTGCGCCGCCGTCATAGTAGGCGAGGCCGACAAGCCCGTGCGGCTCGAAGCCTGCCAGGATCTCCTGGCCGACGTCGCCGTCCATGACCTTGTGCATGTGGTCGGTGGAGCGGAAGATGTAGGGCAGCGACACGACGCGCGTCTCGGGAACGAGGCCGTTGAACGGTCCCATCGAGACGCGGTTCAGGTCGATGACGCCGGCGCGGGTCTGCTCGATGGTGTCCTTCTCCTCGCCGAGCTGGGCCGAGTGATAGACTTCGACGGCGATCCGGCCGTTCGAGCGCTCCTTGAGCAGTTCGCCCATGTACTTGACCGCTTCCACGGTCGGATACCCGTCCGGATGCGTGTCGGACGACTTGAGCACGATTTCCTGCGCGAAGGCGGCGGTGGTCAGCGCCGCCGACAAGGCGAGTGCGGTGGTCAGTTTCCTCATCAGGTACATGGTTTCCTCCCTTTTTCCTGATTGGGCCTCAGAGCCGGTAGGCCTTCCTGGCCAGCCGGTATGCGAGTTCCTGTGCGAGATCGGCGGCTTCCTCCTCGATCAGCTGTCCCGAGCGCACGAGTTCGGCGAGGTAGCCGCAGTCGACGCGGCGCGCGACGTCGTGGCGCGCCGGGATCGACGGGAAGGCGCGCGTGTCGTCGTTGAAGCCGACGGTGTTGTAGAAGCCGGCGGTCTCGGTCGTGGCGGCGCGGAAGCGCTTCATGCCCTCGACGCTGTCGAAGAACCACCAGGGCGGCCCGAGCCGAAGGCAGGGATAGACCCCGGCGAGCGTCGCGAGTTCGCGCGAATAGGCCGTCTCGTCGAGCGTGAAGAGGATGATCGTGAGGTTCGGTTCGAGCCCGACCGCGTCCAGCATCGGCTTCAGCGCGTCGACATAGGAGGTGCGGCGCGGGATGTCGAAGCCCTTGTCTCGGCCATGGCTGGCGAAAATCGCCGCCGAATGGTTGCGCCAGGAGCCGGCATGGATCTGCATGACCATGCCGTCCTCGACGCTCATCTTCGCCATCTCGGTCAGCATCTGGGCCCGGAACAGGCCGGCATCGTCGGGGCTGGCGGCGCCGCTCGCCACGCGGGTGTAGAGCGCCGCGGCCTCGGAATCGGAAAGGTTGGCGGTGTCGGCGGTGGGATGGCCGTGATCGGTCGCCGTCGCTCCCGCCTCCCGGAAGAAGGCGCGGCGCTTGCGATGCGCTTCCAGATAGCCGTTCCACTCGCCGGTATCGCAGTCGGTGAGAGCGCCGAGCTGGCGCAGATTGTCGGCGAAGCCCTCGAACTCCGGGTCGATGACGGCGTCGGGCCGGTAGGTGGTGACGACGCGCCCCGTCCAGCCGGACTCGCGGATCTGCCGGTGCCATTGCAGCGGGTCGAGCGCGCCCTCCGTAGTGGCGATCGCCTCGATGTTGAAGCGCTCGAAAAGCGCCCGCGGCCGGTATTCGTCGCGCGACAGGCAGTCCGCGATGCGGTCGTAATAAAGGTCTGCCGTCGCGCCATTCAGCCGCACCTCGAGCCCGAACAGGCTTTCGAAGGTGTGGTCCAGCCACAGGCGCGTGGGCGTGCCGCGAAACACGTGGTAGTTTTCGGCGAACAGCCGCCAGATCTTGCGCCCATCCGCCTCCGCCACGCTCCCGTCGGCGCGGGGAACGCCGAGCCGGTCGAGGCCGATTCCCTGGCTGACGAGCATGCGGAAAATGTAGTGGTCGGGAACGACGATCAACCCGGCTGGATCCGGGAAGTGCGCATTCTCGGCGTACCAGCGGGGATCGGTGTGGCCGTGAGGGCTGATGATGGGGAGGTCGCGTACGCTCTGGTAAAGATGGCGGGCAAGGTCGCGCGCCGCCGGGTCGAGCGGGAACAGCCGATCGTCGTCGAGCAGTGCTGACACCCGTGCCTCTCCTCCCTTGGCCAGTGCTGCGCCTTTCGTAAGGGACGCGCCGGAATGATGTCAATACAAGTTCAGAGATTCATCATACAAATTCTGGAGCCCGGTAAAATGTGATCGGAGCCTCCGAGGAGAGGGGTGGGCGCTCGGGCTTTTATGATCGAAACGAGGCAAGCAAAAACATGCTCAAATGCCCCATGGACAGCTTATCGAGCGCGCCGGACAGATGAATGTGGCAGAAACCGGTCGCGCCCGCCGACGCGATGAAATTTCCCGACAGGCTTCGTAGCATTACGTGAAGAGTCTCGAATTTATCGGTTTGCTGCACTTTCTGCCTATCCGATGGAACCAACTGCCACTAACCGGCTCGGCACAACAACAGCCGGAGTGCTCCCCGATAATGTCCAACAAGCTTCACGTCGCCGCCTTCGTCATCGGAGCAGTCGCGATCGCCGCCTCCACCGGTACCGCCTCGGCCCAGTGCGGCCGTGCATCCTGGTACGCGCTCACCTCCAAGACGGCATCGGGTGAACGGATGAACCCCGCCGCCATGACCGCGGCTCACCGCTCCCTCGCCTTCGGGACCAAGATCAAGGTCGTGAACAAGGCCAACGGCAAGTCGGTCGTGGTCCGCATCAACGATCGCGGGCCGTTCGTGAAGGGCAGGGTGCTCGATCTTTCCAAGGCGGCGGCCCAGAAGCTCGGCTTCATCCGCTCCGGTCACACGCCGGTCTGCATGGCCAAGGTCGGCTGAGGCTCGGCGCCGCAGAGCCGGCGCGCGGCGGCTTCGGCCATGGCTTCGGCAAGCGACAGGTCCCACTGTCGCCGGCAGTAGCCGCGAAAGTCGAAGCACGGCAGGCCCGGGCAGACCTCGAACTCCAAGAGGTGGACGGTGTCGTCCGCCTCGACCCGGAAATCCGCCGAAAAGACGTCCCGCAGCCCCAGGCTGCCCATGAGCATCGCGCCGATCCGGCGGATTTTCGCATCCGCCCCCGGTTGTCTGCGGACAAGCGGCTCCAGCATCGGCTCGACGCGGCTGCCTGCGGCCTGCGCGGCGTCTCCCGTCTCGCCGTAGAGCGCCATGCTGTCCGACATCGTCTGGAAGTCGCCGCCGGAATCGACGAGAGCCACGCCAAGTGCTCGCCCGTCCGCCGCCGGATCCACGGCAAGAAAACTCGCGCGCACGTTGCGCCCCGCGACATAAGGCTGGACGATCGCATCGTCGCGAAAATGCTCGGAGATACGGCGGCTGATCGCCAGCGCCTCGTCCCGACTGTCGCACCGCGAATCCGCCCAGATGCCGATCTTGGCGCCGAGCCGGTTAGGCTTGACGAAGTAGCCCGTCGCAGAGTTTGGCGGCGGCACGATCCATTCGCCCGCACGCGCAAGGCCGGCAGCCGGAACCGGCATTCCCAGTGCGGCGAGGACGGCGCCCGAGCGGAACTTGTCCTGGCACAGCGCAAACAGCGTGTCGTCCGAGCCGAAGGTTTTCAGCCCATGCAGCCGCGCCAGCGCCGGGGCGGCCGAACCTCGGAAATAGGCGATGCCGTCCGTCAGCGTCCAGACGAGCGTCGAGGCCGGATCGCGGCCCGCGAGAGCCTGCGCGGCATCGTCCAGTTCCACCGGCAGGAAGTCGATCCCGCGCCGTTCGCACGCGGCCGAGATGGCAGCGAAATCGGCTGCGATGTCCGTCGACTGCGCGAGGTACGAACTGATCTCGACGACCCGCTCGGGCGGAAAGCCTTCTTCTGCAAGCCGCGTCCGGCATGCCGCCTCGGGCTCGTAAACCAGGATCAGGTTCGGTCTGGATGCCACGCGCCGCTCCGCCGGCGCCGGTCTTATGGCTGGCCGCGCCTCTCGCGGGATATGAGGACGCGGCGCCGAAAGCCGCTTGCGGGTTTCCGACATCGCGGCGGCGTGGTTCCTAAAGAGAAGCGCCGCATGCGGTTCAGGATATCGGCACGCGCGGCTCGAAGCGCCCCTTGACCGGCAGGTCCAGCAGGAAAGTCTTTCCCGCGTCCGGCTCCTTGGCCTTGTCGCGGCCCCGCGCCGCGGTGGTCACGATCATCCGCGAGGCATCTGGGCCGGCGAAGGCGGGGCACGTGGACTGCTTCGCGGGGATTTTGACAGTACGCAGATGCTCGCCGGCCGGGCTCCAGGCGTCCACCGCGCCCGCCGCCCAGCGTGCGTTCCACAACACGCCCTCGGCATCGACGACCGAACCGTCGATGAACCCCGCCTGTCCGCGCCAGTCGAGAAAGGTCCGCGGCTCGCCCGTCGGCAGCCCGGTCGCGGGGTCGCAGTCGACCCGGTGAAGGATGCCGCGCGGCGTATCGGTGAAGTAGGCGATGCGCCCGTCCGGCGAAAAGCAGATCGAATTCGGGATCGAGACGCCGGGATAGATCGTGCGGACCTCGCCCTTGTGGAACCAGTAGATCGCGCCGGCCGCGTCGGCTTCGTCCTTCGCCATGGTGCCGATCCAGAAGGCGCCGCTCGGATGCACCCGCGCGTCGTTCGAGCGGGTCTTCGGATTGTTCGCCTCGAGCGCGGTGTGCAGGGTCAGAGCACCGGTCTTCGGGTCGCGAACATGGACGCCGTTCTCCGCTACCAAAAGTTGCATCCCGTCCTCCGCGAAGGCAATGGCGCTCGCCATGAACGGCAGTTCGTGCACGGTGGTCGGCCCGTCCGGAAACGGACGTTCGAGAAGCTTCCTGCCGACGATGTCGAACCAGAAGAGCTTGCCGCTCTGCGGATCGTAGGTCGGTCCCTCGCCGAGTTCGCAGGCGATGTCGCACAGGACCGATACGCCGTCGTCTTCCATCGCCATCCCTCCGGGTTGCCTGTTTCCTATAGAGAGCCTTCCCGCGCTCAGACGGTGCCGGCATCCACGATCATGGTCTGCGCGGTCATCATGCGCGATGCCGAGGAAGCCAGGAACAGGCAGGGTCCCACCATGTCCTCCGGCTGGATCTCCTCCTTCAGGCACTGCCGGTCGATATGCGCCTGCAGCCCCTCCTTCGTCACCCAGAGCGCCCTTTGCCGCTCCGTCAGCACCCAGCCCGGCGCGATGGCGTTGACCCGGATGCCGAACGGACCGAGCGCTCCGGCCAGCCCCTTGGTGAGGCCGACCACGCCGGCCTTCGCCGCCGCATAGGAGGGATAGCCGCCGCCGTTGATCATGAAGGCCGTCGAGGTGAAGTTGACGATCGAGCCCTTCCGAGCCTCCTTCATCTTCGGCACCACGGCCTGGACAGCGAAGAACTGGTGCCTGAGGTTGATCGCCTGGTTGTCCTCCCAGAACTCCGGCGTCACCTCCTCGATCGTGTGACGCGTGTCGAGCGCGGCATTGTTGACCAGCACCGAGACGGGGCCGTTCTCGATCTCGGCCTTCCGCGCGGCCTCGCGCAGCGCGACGACGTCGCGCAAATCGGCGTGCAGGAACAGCGGCTCGCGGCCGGTCTCCTCCTCAATCTGGCGGCAAAGGTCGCGGCTCGCGCGGTCGGCAATGTCGATGAAGGCGACGCGGGCGCCCTGGCGGATGAACCCGGAGGTCAGGCACGCGCCGATGCCGGTGCCGCCGCCGGTGATCAGCACCGACGCGCCCTCGAGGTCCGGAAACCGCGCAATCTTGTCCATAATGCCTCTCCTCCCCGGTGCCATGTATGGAAAAACCCGCGGCGGGAGGCAATCCGTCGGCACGAGATTTCTAAAGCCCGCAGGGCTGGCCTCTCCAGATCAGACGGTCGCCTGGCGCTGCGCGATCCGGTTTCCGAGGCCGAACAAGGCCGTCTCGGCGTCGACCGGCCTGCCGAAATAGTAGCCCTGACCATTTGGGCAGCCGAATTCAAGAAGCCGCGCGGCCTGGGCCTCTTCCTCGATGCCCTCGGCCACGACGTCCATGTTGAGGCCTTCGCACATCGCCAGGATCGCCCGCACTATGTGCTCGGAGGCACGCTCGGTGAGGATGGACGCGACGAAGGCCTGGTCGATCTTGATCTTGTCGAAGTGGAACTCGCGCAGTCGACCGAGGCTCGACTGGCCGGTGCCGAAATCGTCCAGCGCGATGCGAATACCGTGCGACCGAAGCTCCTGCATGATCTTCCCCGCCGAGGCGGGGTCCGACATCACGCCGGTCTCGGTGATCTCGATCTCCAGCCGGCGCGGATCCAGTCCCGACCGCGACAGGATGGTCATGATCTGGCTGCAGGTGTTGTGGTCCACCAGCTGCGAGGGCGAGAGATTGAAGGAGAGGAACACGCCCTCGGGCCACTGACGAGCGGCGAGCGTCGCCTTGCGCAGCAGAAGTTGCGACAACTGCCCGATGATGCCGCGCTCCTCCGCGATCGGGATGAAGACGCCAGGCGACACGAAACCGAGATCGCAGTCGGTCCAGCGTGCCAGGGCCTCGAAGCCGACGATACTGCGGGAGGCGAGATCGACGATCGGCTGAAAGTGCGGCTCTACTTCCCCCGCCGAGACCGCGCGGCGGAGCGCCTGCTCGATGCGCGTGACGCGCTTCGCCGCTTCCTCCATGTCCTGCGTGTAGACCACCACCAGTCCCCGGCCGCTTCGCTTGGCGTGGTAGAGCGCGGTTTCGGCCTTGCGGATCAGGTCGTCGGCGCTTTCGTTGCCGACGAAGAACAGCGAGCATCCGACAGACGCGGAGAGCCGGGCGCTGCGTTCGCCAAGATCGTACGGCGCCGAAAGGATCTCGATCAGCATGCGAGCCTGCTCGGCGGCCGCCGCTTCGCTGAACGTCATTGGAAACAGGAAGGCGAACTCGTCCGCGCCGATGCGCGTGACCGTCGAATGCCTGTCCATCGCGGCATGCAGGCGAAGTGCGACCTGCATCAGGATCTCGTCGCCCGACGCCCGCCCGAACAGATCGTTGATCGGCTTGAAGCCGTCGAGATCGACGATGCCGATGGCGAACGGAGCCGGATCGTCCTCGCGTTCCGCGATCAGACGCTTTACCTTGGTCACGAACCGGCGGTTGTTGCCCAGGCCCGTCAACGGATCGGTGTACGCGAGGTCTCCCTGCTCCCCCGGTCTGTCTGTGTTGCGCATGGGTCCGTTCATTGTTGTTCTGGTGATTTAGCCCCGGCTTACTCAACCTAGTATCGAGCAAAACCGTTTAGGAAGGGTGTCCCTTCGGCAACGCCCGGAGGTATACCATTGGATGAGGTGGGAGGGTCGGCCACGCGTGCCGTGAACGCCCACTGGTCCATTCGAAACGGCCGGCCGGAGATTGGCAGCGCGTCGCGTTTTCGATAGATGCCATGGTCCGTTCGAAGAACCGGAGAACCGAGATGCCGCTCAGGATAGCCGTGCAGATGGACCATGTCGCTACGCTGACGATTGCGGGCGACACCACGTTCGCGCTCTCGCTGGAGGCGCAGCGGCGCGGCCACGAACTCTACCATTATACCCCCGACCGCCTGACCATGCGCGGCGGCAAGGCTTTCGCCACCGCGGAGCCGATGAGGGTGAAGGACGTCAAGGGCGATCACTACGCGCTCGGCGAACCGCAGCGCCTCGATCTGTCGGAGATTGACGTGGTGCTCCTGCGGCAGGACCCGCCCTTCGACATGAACTACATCACAACCACCCACATCCTGGAGCGCATCCATCCGAAGACGCTCGTGGTCAACGACCCCGCCTGGGTGCGCAACAGCCCGGAGAAGATCTTCGTTACCGAATTCCCCGACCTGATGCCCGAGACGCTGATCACCAAGGATGCCGCCGAGGTCGCCGCCTTCCGCAAGGAGTTCGGCGACATCATCGTCAAGCCGCTCTACGGCAATGGCGGCGCCGGTATCTTCCATCTGCACGAGGCGGACCGCAACCTCGCCTCCCTGCTCGAGATGTTCGGCCAGATGTTCCGCGAGCCCTACATCGTGCAGCGATACCTCAAGGAAGTGCGCAAGGGCGACAAGCGCATCATCCTGATCGACGGCGAGCCCGTCGGCGCCATCAACCGCGTGCCCGCCGAGCATGACTCGCGCTCGAATATGCATGTCGGCGGCCGTGCCGAGGCGACGGAACTGACCGACCGCGAACGCGAGATCTGCGCCCGCATCGGTCCCTCGCTGCGCGAGCGCGGCTTCATCCTCGTCGGCATCGACGTCATCGGCGACTACCTGACCGAGATCAACGTCACCTCGCCCACCGGCGTGCGCGAAGTGCAGCGTTTCGGCGGCGCCGACATCGCGGCGCTGTTCTGGGATTCCGTGGAAGCGAAGGTGAAGTAGCAACCCTGCCGTGCCGCTTCCCGGTGGTCGAACCCCGCCCGTGAACTATGTCCAGTCCTAGCCGCCGGCTCCGGCCGACGGCCGCGGATACGGACGAACGGAGCGGGGACGGCAGGTATGAAGGCATTTTCAAGCGCATTTTTGATCGCGGTGGCGATCGTCGTCGGATTGCTTGCCGGCACGACATTCGCGCAGGACGGCGGCTCCTCCCGCTCGTGGTTCGAGGTCGATGCGCTGAACCGCGGCCTCGATCCGGCACCCGACCTCGCTCGGGAAACGCCCCAGGCAGCCGTCGAGACCTTCCTCCAGCGCACCGGCCTCGGTGATTTCGGCGCGGCCGCTCATCTGCTCGACCTCGAAAAGATCGATCCCGTCCGCCAGGCGGAGCGCGGGCCGCTCCTGGCGCGACAGCTCGCCGAGATCATCGACCGCAAGGTATGGATCGACTGGAACGAATTGCCCGACCGGCCCGACGGCCTCGACGTCAACGCGTCATCCAACGACGCGCTGGCCGGCGAGCCCCGGCGCTCGATCCGCATGGCGCTGATTCGTCTTGACGGCCGGCCGGTGCCGATCCGGCTCTCGCGCGTGAAACCGGCGGACGGCGACCCGGTCTGGCTGTTTTCGGCGCAGACCGTGGAGAACATACCCGCGCTGCATGCGCAGTACGGCGCGACGGCCTTCGAGGAGGGCCTGCCCGACTGGTCCCGGAAGCCCGCCCTCCTCGGTCTGGCGGCCTGGGAACTCATCGCGCTGCCCTTGCTCCTGGTGGCGTCCGCGCTGCTCGGCTACTTCCTCTTCCGTCTCGCGTCGGGCCTCGGCAAGCGCTATCGGCCGGGCGTGGCAGGCGAGATCGTCTCGGCCCTGGCGCTGCCGGTCGCGCTGATCGCCGCCGGCCTGCTCGCCTACACCGTGACCGGATCGCTGCTGGTCTTCTCGGTGTCGATCGATACCTTCATCACGCCGGTTCTCCTGTTCCTCCTGTTCGGCGGCGGCCTTCTCATCCTGGTCAGGGTCATCGACGTCGCGATCGAGCACAGCCTGACGCAGGACGTCTCCGAACTGGAGAAGCCCGAAAACGAATCCGTCCGCAGCTTCCAGACCAATCTCTCCGCCTTCCGCCGCATCGGTCTCGTCATCGCGCTGGTCTTGTTCGTCGGCCTCGTCTTCACCCAGATCAACCTCCTGGCCAAGACCGGCCTGGCGCTGGTCGGTTCGGCCGGCATCCTCACCCTCGTGCTCGCCTTCGCCGCCCGTTCCGCGCTCAGCAACATCATGGCCAGCCTGCAGATCGCGCTGTCGAAGGCGGCAACGATCGGCGATTCCGTGCTCTTCGAAGGCCAGTGGTCCTATGTCGAGAAGATCAACTTCACCTTCGTGCAGCTGAAGACCTGGGACAACCGAAGGCTGGTCGTGCCGGTGACCTACTTTGTCTCCGAACCCTTCGAGAACTGGACCAAGCGTGATCCCTCGCTGACCAAGGTCTTCGAACTGCGCCTCAACCACATGGCCGACGTCGACGTTCTGCGAGAGCGCTTCAAAGGGTTCGTCGAAGAAAACGACAAGGTCGTCGACAAGGACAGCTCGAAGGTTCTGGTCATCGGCCAGGACGCCACCGGCATGCTGGTGCGTTTCTATGCGACGGCCAAGGATCCGACGACCGCATGGTACATGCATTGCGAACTGCGCGAGGCGATGCTGAAGGCCACCACCGAGCTCGAGCTCGAAGCGCGTGAGGGACGCCGCTTCCTGCCCACGGAGCGCGAGGTGAAGGTTGAAAACCTCGCGGAAGCGGCGGAATAGGCTCGTTTGACACAAACATGCGCGCGTAGAACTTTCGCGAACGCATCGTTCCCGAAATGTTCTTGCCCTTACGTCAACCTTGTGTTTAGCTGTTGTGAACTCGCTCGGCGCGCATCACGCGCCGGCCTTCGGGCGCAGCCGGCAAGGGGACAAGGATGGTTTCACGCGTCAGCACCATCGCCTTCCAGGGCATAGAGGCCGTTCCCGTCGACGTGCAGGTGATGGTCGCGCCGGGCAAGATCGGCATGCACATCGTCGGCCTTCCGGACAAGGCGGTGGCCGAAAGCCGCGAGCGGGTCCAGGCGGCACTCCATGCTTCCGGCCTGTCGATGCCGCCAAAGAAAGTGACGGTCAATCTCGCCCCGGCCGACCTGCCGAAGGAGGGCAGCCACTACGATCTTCCGATCGCGCTCAGCCTCATGGCGGCGCTCGGCGCCATTCCCGGCGATGCGCTCGGCGAATTCGTGGTGCTCGGCGAACTGTCGCTCGACGGCACCATCGCGCCGGTCGCGGGCGCCCTGCCGGCCGCCATCGGCGCGAATGCGATGGGCAAGGGCCTGATCTGCCCGCATGCGTCGGGACCGGAAGCGGCCTGGGCGGGCGCCGATGTCGAGATCCTCGCGCCGCGCAGCCTGATCGCGGTGGCCAACCATTTCCGCGGGACGCAGGTCCTGTCGCGCCCGGAGGCAAGGATCAGGGAGCCGGCCACCAATCTTCCCGATCTCGCCGACATCAAGGGGCAGGAGAGCGCCAAACGCGCGCTCGAGGTTGCGGCGGCCGGCGGCCACAATCTCCTGATGAGCGGCCCGCCCGGCTCGGGCAAGTCGATGCTGGCGCAGCGCCTTCCGTCGATCCTGCCGCCGCTGTCCCCGAAGGAACTGCTCGAGGTCTCCATGATCGCCTCGATCGCCGGCGAACTCTCCGGCGGAAAGCTGTCCGACCGGCGGCCGTTCCGCTCGCCGCACCATTCGGCGTCCATGGCGGCGATGGTCGGCGGCGGCTTGCGGGTCCGCCCGGGCGAGGCCTCGCTCGCCCACCACGGCGTGCTTTTCCTCGACGAATTGCCGGAGTTCGCCGCGCCGGTCCTGGATTCGCTACGCCAGCCGCTGGAGACCGGCGAATGCGTCATCGCGCGCGCCAACACCCGCGTCTCCTATCCCTCCCGCATCCAGCTCGTCGCGGCCATGAACCCGTGCCGGTGCGGCATGGCGGGCGAACCGGGATACCGCTGCGCCCGCGGCCCGCGCTGCCAGAGCGATTATCAGGCGCGCATCTCCGGACCGCTCCTCGACCGCATCGATCTGAGGATCGAAGTTCCCGCCGTCTCGGCGGCCGACCTCATCCGCCCCTCGCGTGCCGAGACCAGCACAGCCGTCGCCGCCCGTGTCGCCGCCGCGCGCATCATCCAGCGCGAGCGCTTCGCCGCGCGTGGCCTTCCCGGCGTCACCACCAATGCGCATTGCAGCCCCTCGTTGATCGAGGATATCGCCGCGCCGGATGCCGCCGGGCAGGCGCTTTTGCGCGATGCGAGCGAGAAGCTCGGTTTTTCCGCACGCGCCTATCACCGGGTCCTGAAGGTCGCCCGCACTCTGGCCGACCTCGATGGCGCGGAGACGGTCGGCCGCATCCACCTCGCCGAGGCGATCTCCTACCGCGTCGGCACGGAAGCCGCCGCCGCGCGTGCCGCTGCATAACTTATACGAGGAGATGTGATCCGCCCGCTGTCGGGGGCGGATACCTGACCGCCCGGGCCCGCGCGTCGGGTGCGACCGGCCTGATCTCAGGCACACCGGGCAATCTCGAAACGGCGAGTCGACATCCTGTACCGACCCGCGACCTGAGCGCTTCTGGGAAAAGTCGTAACGGACGTTACTGCGTGCCTGCGTCGTAGCGAGGGCCGTAAGTCGGCCCCGCCGGTCAGTTGCGGACCGAGCCCACCATCATGGTGTTGTCGTCGCGCAGGCTGACCCACCGCCCGGTATGCGTGCTCGCCTGGCGCTTGAGGAAGCGATATCCCGTCTGTTCCCAGGCCTTCACGGTGTCCGACAGATTGTCGAGAATGTAGTCGCCCTTGTCCGTGCGCACCGTCAGCACCGCGTGGCCTTCTCCGTCGCGCTTGCGCACCACGGTGATGAGCAGGTCCGACAACGGGATGCCGCCCTTGAAGAGCCGGCGGCGCTTTTCCAGCACGTAGTCCTCGCAATCTCCCACGCCGCTGGTCGGATAGGCCCAGACCTCGTCCTTGCCGAAGATGTCCTTGTCGGACATCGGCCTGATGGCGCTGTTGACCGCGATGTTTACCTTGGAAATCTTCGCCCAGAGCGTCTTGGTGAGGACGAGCGGCCCCTCGTCGGATCCGGCGATCGAGCATTCGGCCGGATTGGCTCTGCAGAACTCGTAGTGGCCGATCGGCTGTGAGGTCAGTCCTCCAGTGCCGATGGAGCCCGCCAGTGCGGCGCCGGTTGCGGTAAGGACGAATGCGATACCCGCACCCCCCAGTGACATTATCGCGCCCGAAAGCAGTTTGCTGAGACCCATCCGTCTCTGTTCCCCAAGCCGCCTTTGTCTTTTGTTAAGAAAACGTAAAGGGGGGTAGTGATTCGTGTCAATCGGGAAAATCCCGTGATCGGGGGGTATGGTTATCCGACGTAACATTCCGGCAACAGCTGCGTGCAATTGCGCCCTTCGCCGCCACGAGGCAACTTTCGTAAGACCGGGGATGCTTCCAGCCAGACGGGATCATTGCGTAAGTACCGGTATTATATAAGAATTTCCCCCGCTGCGTCGCTTGCGCTAAGACATCGCCGCGCGCTCAGTCGGGGTCGATTTTGCCGCGCATCTTCTTGATCGTGGCGCGGCCGGACTTGGCCTTGAGCCTTCGTTCGACCGAACCCTTCGAGGGTTTCGTCTTGCGCCGCGGCGGTGGCGGGGGTTCGGCGGCGCGCGTCAAAAGCGCGATCAGCCGCTGCCGCGCGTCCTCGCGGTTGCGCTCCTGCGTCCGGAACCGGCCGGCCTCGATCAGGATCGCGCCGTCCTTGGTCGCCCGCTGACCCGCCAGCTTCAGCGCGTTCTGGCGGACCCGTTCGGAGAGCCCCGCCGCGTTCGCCGCGTCGAAGCGCAACTGCACCGCCGTCGCTACCTTGTTGACGTTCTGGCCGCCCGGGCCGGAGGCGCGGATGAAGCTCTCCTCGAGGTCGCTCTCGAAGATCGTCGCGTCCGGCGCGATGACGATCGGATCGGTCCCGGTCATTCGCGCCAGACCAATACCTGCCCGGCCGGCTTGCGCGCGATGTCGGGCACCGTCGCGCGCTCGGCCGGATAGCCGGCGACCAGCAGGATCACCGCCTTCTCGTTCTCGGGCCGGCCGCAGATCTCGTTGAGGAAGCCCATGGGCGAGGGTGTGTGGGTCAGCGTCGCCAGTCCCGCGCCGTGCAGCGCCGCGATCAGGAATCCCGAGGCAATGCCGACGGATTCGGGCACGTAGTAGTGCTTGATGCGCCGCCCGTCCTCGGTGGTGCCGTAGCGCTGCGCGAAGATCGCGATCAGCCACGGCGCGGTTTCGAGGAAGGGCTTGTTCTCGTCGGTCCCGAGCGGCGCCAGCGCCTCCAGCCATTCCTCCGAGGCGCGGCCGGCATAGAAGCCGCGTTCCTCCTCCTCGGCCGCCTCACGGATGCGCCGCTTCGTCTGCGGATCGGAAATGCACACGAAGGTCCAGGGCTGCTGGTTCGCGCCGGAGGGCGCGGTCGCGGCCGTCATCACGCAGTCCTCGATCACCGCGCGCGGCACGGGCCGGTCGGAAAAGTCGCGCACCGTGCGGCGGCGGTTCATCAGCGCGCGAAAGGCGCTGGCGCGCCGCGCCGTCTCAGCCGCGTCGAGATGCTCGAAATCGAGCAGAACCTCGCTTTTCCTGTCCATCGCGCTCTCCCGGTGCATCCCACGCCCCGACGCCATCGGGCACGCGGACACCACGGCTTCGGTTTGCCCCGTCCCGCCAAAAAAGAAAAGACCCGGCCGAAGCCGGGTCCGTGTCGTGTCGCGGGTATCGCGGAAATGCCTATTCTGCGGCTTCCTGCACGCTCGGTGCGGCGCTGCGCACGGTGGCGTCGACGTGATCCTCGAACTTGCCGAAGTTCTGGATGAACATGCCGACGAGGCGCTTGGCCTGGGCGTCGTAGGCGGCCTTGTCCGCCCAGGTTGAGCGGGGATCGAGGATCGAAGTGTCGATGCCCGGCACGGCGACCGGCACCGCGAAGCCGAAGTTGGCGTCCGTGCGGAACTCGGCCCGGTTCAGCGATCCGTCGAGCGCCGCCGTCAGCAGCGCCCGGGTCGCCTTGATCGGCATGCGCCGGCCGATGCCATAGGCGCCGCCGGTCCAGCCGGTGTTGACGAGCCAGCAGTCGACGCCGTGGCGCGCGATCAGGTCGCGCAGCAGGTTGCCGTATTCGGAAGGATGGCGCGGCATGAAGGGCGCCCCGAAGCAGGTCGAGAAGGTCGCTTCTGGCTCCGTCACGCCCTTTTCCGTGCCTGCGACCTTGGCCGTGTAGCCCGACAGGAAGTGATACATCGCCTGCGCCGGCGTCAGCTTGGCGATCGGAGGCAAAACGCCGAAGGCGTCGGCCGTCAGCATGATGATGTTCTTCGGGTGGCCCGAAAGTCCCGTCTCGCTGGCGTTGGGGATGAAGTGCAGCGGGTAGGCGCAGCGCGTGTTCTCGGTCAGCGAGCCGTCGTCGAAGTCCGGCACGCGGTTCTCGTCGAGCACGACGTTCTCCAGCACCGTGCCGAAGCGCTGCGTCGTGGCGAAGATCTCGGGCTCCGCCTCGGCCGAGAGCCGGATGGTCTTGGCGTAGCAGCCGCCCTCGAAGTTGAAGATGCCCTGCTCGCCCCAGCCGTGCTCGTCGTCGCCGACCAGCGTGCGCGCCGGGTCGGCCGACAGCGTCGTCTTGCCGGTACCCGAGAGCCCGAAGAACACGGCGGCGTCGCCCGCCGGCCCGACATTCGCCGAACAGTGCATGGGCATCACGCCGGTCTCGGGCAGCAGGTAGTTCAGCGCCGTGAAGACGGACTTCTTCATCTCGCCGGCATAGGAGGTGCCGCCTATGAGCACGATCATGCGCGTCAGGTCCACCGCGATGATCGTCTCCGTGCGCGCGCCGTGGCGGCCGACATCGGCGCGGAAGGACGGCAGGTCGATGATGGTGAGCTTCGGCTCGAAGGTCGGCAGCGCCGAGCGGTCGGGTCGGATGAGCAGGTTGCGGATGAACAGCGAATGCCAGGCGTATTCGGTGATGATGCGCGACGGCAGGCTGTTGTCGGCATCGGCGCCGCCGATCAGGTCCTGCACGAAGAGTTCGCGGCCCTTGGCGTGCTCGATGAAGTCGGCCAGCAGGTTCTCGAAGTGCTGCGGCGACATCGGCTTGTTGTTGTCCCACCAGACCTTCGGGTCGGTGTTGTCGTCGCGCACCACGAACTTGTCCTTGGCCGAGCGTCCGGTGTGCTGCCCGGTCTGGGCCACCAGCGCGCCGTGCGCGGTGAGTCGCGCCTCGCCGCGGCGGATCGCCTCCTCATAGAGATCGGCCTCGCCGAGGTTGTAGTACACCTTACCGGTCCCGGTCAGGCCCGCAGCCTCGATCCCGCATTTGGGATTCCGCTCGCCTATCTCCTGCATCATTCCCTTCTCCCTGGCTTAAAACACTTTTGCCAACCGACGACTTGCGGGATGAGGGATTCATTCGCAGGCGTCCCATCTGGTCACAAACAGAAAAGTCTTTTTGTTTCAAATCATTAATCGATTTAAAGATTTAAAAATTTTCTAAATCGTTTAAAGCTCGGCAATCGAAGCTGAAGTGAACGGAATTCGCGCCCGCCCGTTGGGGGCAGGGGCAGACAGGGCGGAAGAGGAGCGGCCGGCGCCCGGCACGGCCCGTTCCAGAACACTTGGTGTGACATGGGAGGTATTCTGTGCCACATTTTGTACCCAATTTGTCCGCCTATAACCCTTTCCGTCAGCAGGAAGGGACGCCGGCTCATGAGGGAACCGCTTGATATGGCAACGATCGCGCTCGTCGACGATGACCGGAACATCCTAACCTCCGTCTCGATAGCACTGGAGTCGGAAGGCTACCGTGTGGAGACCTATACGGACGGCGCCTCCGCGCTCGAAGGCTTCTCGGCCCGGCCGCCGAATCTCGCCGTACTCGACATCAAGATGCCCCGCATGGACGGCATGGAACTCTTGCGCCGGCTGCGCCAGAAGAGCGACCTTCCGGTCATTTTCCTGACATCCAAGGACGACGAGATCGACGAACTCTTCGGCCTCAAGATGGGCGCCGACGACTTTATCCGGAAGCCGTTCTCGCAGCGCCTGCTGGTCGAGCGCGTGAAGGCGGTGCTGCGCCGCGCCAACGCCCGCGAGGCGGCGGCCAAGTCGCCGACCCAGCAGAGCAAGTCGCTCGAAAGGGGCCAGCTCGTCATGGACCAGGAGCGCCACACCTGCACCTGGAAGGGCGAGCCGGTGACGCTCACGGTCACCGAGTTCCTGATCCTGCATTCGCTGGCGCAGCGGCCGGGCGTGGTCAAGAGCCGCGATTCTCTCATGGATTCGGCCTATGACGAGCAGGTCTACGTCGACGACCGGACCATTGACAGCCACATCAAGAGGCTGAGAAAGAAGTTCAAATCCGTCGATGACGAATTCGACATGATCGAAACGCTCTATGGGGTGGGCTATCGCTTCCGCGAGGCCTAGGCGCGATCCGCCCAGCCGAGCGTCGGGAACGGTGTCCGGCAGTTCATGGTAGCCGACGTCAGATCAGAAAAATCGAGCAGGTCCGCTGCGCGGCGGCCGCCGGTCCTGTCGGGATGGTTCACGCGGCCGTTCCGCCGCTTTTTGGGCCACCACGTCTTCTCGAGCCTGACGCGGCGCATCCTCTTCCTCAATCTCGCCGGGCTCGTGGTGCTGGTTCTCGGCATCCTGTATCTCAACCAGTTCCGCGACGGCCTGATCGAGGCGCGGGTGGAAAGCCTGATGACGCAGGGCGAGATCATCGCCGCCGCGATCGCGGCGTCGGCGACGGTCGAGACTGACACCATCACCGTCGATCCCGAGAAGCTTCTGGAGCTGCAGGCCGGACAAAGCATCGCGCCGGGAACCGACCAGCTCGACAGCCTCGAATTCCCCATCAACCCCGAACGGGTCGCGCCGGTGCTGCGCCGCCTGATCTCGCCTACCCGGACCCGTGCGCGCATCTACGACCGCGACGGCAACCTTCTCCTGGATTCCCGGCATCTCTATTCGCGCGGACAGATCCTGCGCTACGAACTGCCGCCGCTGGAAGAAGCCGAGCAGGACTTCATCGACCGCATGGAGGACTTCATCTACGGTTTCTTCCAGCGCAAGGACCTGCCGGTCTACCGCGAGCAGCCGGGCGGCAGCGGCGCAGCCTATCCGGAGGTGGTGAACGCGCTGATCGGCAGCCCCGGCTTCGTCGTGCGTATCAGCGAGCAGGGTGAGATGATCGTGTCGGTCGCCGTGCCCGTCCAGCGCTTCCGCGCCGTCCTCGGCGTGCTTCTCCTGTCGACCCAAGGCGGCGACATCGACAAGATCGTCGCCGACGAGCGCCGGGCGATCTTCCGCGTCTTCGGGGTCGCGGCACTCGTCACGGCGATCCTGTCCATGCTTCTGGCGTCTACGATCGCGAACCCGCTGCGCCGGCTGTCGGCCGCCGCCGTGCGAGTGCGGCGCGGCGTGCGCAGCCGCGAGGAGATTCCCGATTTCTCCGACCGGCAGGACGAGATCGGCAATCTCTCCATCGCCCTCCGGGACATGACCAACGCTATGTATGCCCGCATCGACGCGATCGAGAGCTTCGCCGCCGACGTCGCGCACGAGTTGAAGAACCCGCTCACCTCCCTGCGCAGCGCGGTCGAAACCTTGCCGCTCGCCAGGAACGACGACACGCGGAAAAGGCTGCTGGACGTCATCCAGCATGACGTGCGCCGTCTCGACCGGTTGATCAGCGACATTTCGGACGCATCGCGCCTCGATGCGGAACTCGCCCGCGAGGATGCCTCCCGCGTGGACGTGAAGAAGCTCGTGGGCGACCTCGTCGACCTGTCGCGCCAGCAGGGCAGGCACCGCAAGAAGGTGGCGATCGAGTTCCGTGCGCCGAAGGACGCGGCCAAGGGCTTCCTCGTCTCCGGGCACGACCTGAGGATCGGGCAGGTGATCACCAACCTGATCGAGAACGCCCGCTCCTTCGTTCCCGACAAGGACGGAAGGATCGTCGTCACCCTCATGCGCAGCAACCGCCAGGTCATCATTACCGTGGAGGACAACGGGCCGGGCATCCGCGTCGAGAACATCGAGCGGATCTTCGAACGCTTCTACACCGACCGGCCTTCCACCGAGGATTTCGGCCAGAACTCCGGGCTCGGTCTTTCGATCAGCCGGCAGATCGTGGAGGCGCATGGCGGGCAGCTGACCGCCGAGAACATCGTCGGCGCCAAGCCGGGCGACATCCGCGGCGCGCGCTTCGTCGTCAGGCTGCCGGCCGAAAGCTGACCGTTGGAGAACATCCACGCAACCGGACTGGTCGCCGGCGAACGGGGTCTGCTGATCGTTGGAGCGTCCGGCAGCGGCAAGACCAGCCTGGCGCTCGCCGTCATAGCGCAGGCCGTCGGCGAGGGCGCCTTCGCGCGTCTTGTATGCGACGACCAGATATTCGTCGTGCCGGCTTCCGGCAGGTTGATCGCCCACGCGCCGGCCGCCATCGCCGGGCTCGCCGAGGCGAGGGGGCTCGGCCCGGTAACCTTTCCCCACGAGCCGCGGATGATTGTCGACGCGGTCGTGCGGCTGGTCCCGCCCGACGAGGCGCCGCGCTTCGACCCGGGCGAAACCGAGGAAATCTGCGGAATCGCGCTGCCCCGGCTCAGCCTGCCACAGTGCAACGTTGCTGCGGCCCTGCCGGCGGTGCTGGCTCTCCTGCGGCATCGCGGCGGTGGGGGGAGGCCATCGTGACGCAGGCGACAAGGCGCCGTTTTGGGTTGCTATGCGACGATTTGGACTTGTCATCGTGAGTGTCCTCGACAAGATAGCCCTCCTGCCAGCGGGGAGGCATCCGGCGCGACCGGAAGACGGCACATACCCCCGATCGAGGGCCATGACGGGAGCTTTTCATTCATGATCGGACTCGTGCTCGTGACGCACGGTCGGCTGGCCGAGGAGTTCCGCCATGCGGTGGAGCATGTCGTCGGCCCGCAGGAGAATTTCGAGACCATCCCCATCGGCGCGGATGACGACATCGAGCAGCGCAGGCGCGAGATCGTCGCGGCGGTCGCGCGTGCCGACACCGGCACCGGCGTCATCGTCCTGACGGACATGTTCGGCGGAACACCGTCGAACCTGGCGATTTCCGTCATGGAAGCCGGCCGCATCGAGGTGATCGCCGGCATGAACCTTCCCATGCTGATCAAGCTCACGAGCGTCCGGACAGGCGACAGCATGGCCGCCGCGCTCGAAGGCGCCCAGACGGCGGGCCGCAAGTACATCAACGTCGCGAGCCAGGTGCTGAGCGGAAAATGAATGCGGGGTCGGGCGTGGCGGAAACCGATCCGGTGGTTCGCGACATCGAAATCGTCAACCAGCGCGGTCTGCACGCGCGCGCCTCGGCGCGTTTCGTCCAGGTAGCCGGCGGGTTCGACGCGGTGATCTCCGTCGAACGTGACGGCATCTCGGTCGGCGGCACCTCGATCATGGGGTTGATGATGCTCGCCGCCAGCCCCGGATGCGTCATCAGGGTGAGCGCCAGCGGGCCGGAAGCGGAACCGGCCGTCGAGGCACTGGCCGTGCTCGTTGCCAACCGCTTCGGCGAAGAGGTCTGATCGTTAACCTCTGCGCGCATGCAGGGATAAAGATTTCGTTATGTCCGTTGTTTTGAGCCCGCCGATCTGCTAGGCAGCCGGCGAATTGGGGGCGTGGCATTTGCCGCGACCCCTGCCTTCCGTTCAACTGGAGACGCGAAATGGCTCAGAGCCAGGATTACATCGTCAAGGATATCTCGCTGGCCGACTGGGGCCGCAAGGAGATCGACATCGCAGAAACCGAAATGCCGGGCCTGATGGCCTGCCGCGAGGAGTTCGGCGAGAGCCAGCCGCTGAAGGGCGCGCGCATTTCCGGTTCGCTTCACATGACCATCCAGACCGCGGTCCTCATCGAGACGCTGAAGGCGCTCGGCGCCGACGTCCGCTGGGCGTCCTGCAACATCTTCTCCACCCAGGACCATGCCGCTTCGGCGATCGCCGCCAGCGGCACGCCGGTCTTCGCGGTGAAGGGCGAGACGCTCGACGAGTACTGGCAGTACACCGACAAGATCTTCCAGTGGCCCGACGGCGGCACCACCAACATGATCCTGGATGATGGCGGCGACGCCACCATGTACATCCTGCTCGGCGCCCGTGCCGAAGCCGGTGAGGACGTGCTTTCCAAGCCGGGCAACGAGGAAGAGGAAATTCTCTTCGCCCAGATCAAGAAGCGCATGTCCGAGACGCCGGGCTTCTTCACGAAGAACCGCGACGCCATCAAGGGTGTGACGGAAGAGACCACCACCGGCGTCAACCGGCTCTACCAGCTGCAGAAGAAGGGGCTCCTTCCCTTCCCGGCGATCAACGTCAACGACAGCGTGACCAAGTCGAAGTTCGACAACAAGTACGGCTGCAAGGAGTCGCTGGTCGACGGCATCCGCCGCGGCACGGACGTCATGATGGCCGGCAAGGTCGCCGTCGTGTGCGGCTACGGCGACGTCGGCAAGGGTTCGGCCGCTTCGCTGCGCGGCGCCGGCGCCCGCGTGAAGGTCACCGAGATCGACCCGATCTGCGCGCTGCAGGCGGCCATGGACGGCTTCGAGGTCGTGACGCTGGAAGACGCCGCCCCGACGGCCGACATCGTCATCACCACGACCGGCAACAAGGACGTCATCACCATCGATCACATGCGCCAGATGAAGGACATGGCGATCGTCGGCAACATCGGCCACTTCGACAACGAGATCCAGGTCCAGGCGCTTCGGAATCTCAAGTGGACCAACATCAAGCCGCAGGTCGACATGATCGAGTTCCCCGGCGGCACCCGCATCCTGCTGCTGTCGGAAGGCCGCCTGCTCAATCTCGGCAACGCCACCGGCCACCCGAGCTTCGTCATGTCGGCTTCCTTCAGCAATCAGGTGCTGGCCCAGATCGAGCTCTGGACGAAGGCCGGACAGTACGAAAACCAGGTCTACGTGCTGCCCAAGCATCTCGACGAGAAGGTGGCGCGGCTGCATCTCGACAAGCTCGGCGCCAGGCTCACCGAGCTGTCCGAAGAGCAGGCTTCCTACATCGGCGTCACGGCCCAAGGTCCGTTCAAGCCGGAACACTACAGATACTGACGCAGCACGCTGCGACTACAACATCTTGATTGCCGGGCGAGATCATCTCGCCCGGCGTTTTTTTGTTCGTCGACCTTCTTCACGGCGATTCCCCGCGTCGGTACAGTGAAGTGATTCGCCGGTGATGCGGCTCGCAGCGGGGATGCGAACAAGCGGGCAGCCGGGCGATCTGGCTCTCGAGCGGCGGAGAGGGAAAAGGGGATGCAATCAGCTAGCCCGCAGGTTACGGGGATCGGCGGGCCTCGTTCGCGGATGAACGTCACGGGAGCCGCGAAGGCACGATTTCGCAAGGCGCTGGCCGGCGGGACGGTCATTCTGCCTGCGCTCGCCTGCGCCGTCTCGTGGCAAGGGGCCGCGTCGGCACAGGAGGCCGGCCTGGGTGTCCTCGTGCCGCGTGGTGGCGATTTCGGCGCCTTCGAAGTCATCCAGTTCGCCACCTTCGCCGGCGTGCTCGGCGCCGCCATGCTCTCGGCCATCTGGCTTATCCGGGAACGCGGCAGGATCGCCGCGGAAAATCTCGAACTTCGCGAAAGGATCGCCGAGCTCAACGCCGCCGTACAGCGCTCGGACGCGCTCGCCAGCATGAAGGACCAGCGCACCGTCGTTTGGGGCAGCGAGCATCGCAGGCCCGAAATCCTCGGTTCGCTTCCGTCGACGCCCGGCGTCCCGGACGAGCGCGCCGCCTTCCTCGCCTTCGGTCGCTGGCTCACCGCGCGCTCCGCCGCCGCGCTGGAAAACGCCATAGCGAACCTGCGCGCGACCGGCGCGGCCTTCGATCTCGCCACCGAGACGGTCGCCGGCGGCGTGCTGGAGGTCCATGGCCGCAAGTCCGCGTCGCACGCGATCGTGCGGTTTCACTCGCTGTCCGAGAAGCAGCGCGAGCATGCGCGCCTGAAGGCGGAGCATCTGGCACTCGCCTCGGAACACGAGATCATCCTCAAGCTACTCGACGCCCTCGACATGCCGTTCTGGCTGCGCGACGCCGCCGGCCGGCTTCAGCATGCCAACCGCGCCTATGCGGTCGCCGTCGAGGCACAGTCCCCCGGGGAGGCCGTGGCCGAAAAGCGCGAACTGCTCGGCACGCAGGCTCGAGAGACCCTGGCGCGGCATCATCTGACGGAGCCCGTCTTCCAGCAGACGGTCTCGACCGTGATCGACGGCGACCGCAAGCTCTTCGCCGTCACCGACGTGGCGAGCGAGGCCGGCGGCGCCGGCATCGCGGTCGACAAGAGCGACATCGAGGCGTTGCAAGCCGAATACGAGCGGACCCTGCGCAGCCATTCCGATACCCTCGATCAGTTGACCACCGCGGTGGCGATCTTCGACGCCGACGAGAAGCTTCGTTTCTTCAACCAGGCCTTCCAGAAGCTCTGGGAACTCGAACCCGGGTTCCTCGAGAGCGCGCCGGACAACACTTTGCTGCTCGACCGGCTGCGCAGCGCCGGCAAGCTGGCCGAACAGCCCGAATGGCGACGCTGGAAGGAGAACCTGCTTTCGGCGTATCGCGCGGTCGAATCGCAGGAGCACTGGTGGTATCTGCCGGACGCGCGCACGATCCGCGTGGTCGCCAATCCCAATCCGCGCGGCGGCGTCACCTGGGTGTTCGAGAACCTGACGGAACGGTTCGATCTCGAAAGCCGCTACAACACCGCCGTGCGTGTCCAGGGCGAGACCCTGGACAACCTCGCCGAAGGCGTTGCGGTGTTCGGTCCCGATGGGCGCGTGCGCCTCTTCAACCCTGCATTCGCCACGCTCTGGCGCCTGGAGCATTCCGAGATCGGCGTCAGCACGCACATCGCGGTGATCCGCAAGGCATGCGAGAGCGTCTGCATCGACGGCCCCTGGCCGGATTTCGTCGCCGCCGTGACCGGCTTCGACGACGAGCGACGCGAGACGCACGGGAAGGCCGAACTCGTCGACGGCACGATCCTTAGCTACGCGGTGATCCCTCTGCCCAACGGCCAGGTCATGATGACCTTCGTCGACGTCACCGACAGCGTCAACTTCGAACGCGCGTTGCAGGAGAAGAACGAGGCGCTGGAAAAGGCCGACCAGTTGAAGAACGACTTCGTCCAGCACGTGTCGTACGAACTGCGCTCGCCGCTGACCAACATCATCGGCTTCACCGAACTGCTCGAACTGCCCGAGACCGGCCCGCTGAACGATCGGCAGCAGGAGTATCTCGACCACATCGCCTCCTCGTCTTCCGTCCTTTTGACGATCGTCAACGACATTCTCGACCTCGCGACCGTCGACGCAGGCATCATGGAGCTGGAGATCGGCGAGGTGCCGATCGCCAAGACCGTCAACGAGACGGCCGAGCTCGTCTACGAGAAGATGCGCGAACACCACATCGCCCTTCGGGTCGATCTGAAGGACGCTCCGGACGCCTTCTTCGCCGACGAGCAGCGCCTGCGCCAGATCCTGTTCAACCTCTTGAGCAATGCCGCCAACTACGCGCCCGAGGGCAGCACGGTGGTGCTGTCTTGCCGGGGCACCTCCGACTGGGTGGAGTTCTTCGTCCATGATGATGGCCCCGGCATGCCGCCCGAAATCCTCGACACCGCCTTCAAGCGCTTCGAGCCGCGCACCAATGGCGGCCGCCGCCGCGGCGCCGGCCTTGGTCTGGCCATTGTAAAGAGCTTCGTGGAGTTGCACGGCGGGACCGTCGAGATCGACACGGGAAAATCGCGCGGCACGTCCGTCACCTGCCGCTTCCCCCTGGCGCCGCGCGAGGCGAAGGCGGCAGAGTAGGCATCCGATGGAAAACTCCGCGCTGGAGATAGCGCTTGGCGACGAGGCGGCGACGCAGCGCTTCGGCGAGGACGTCGCGCTCGCCGTCAAGCCCGGTGACCTGATCCGGCTGGAAGGCGATCTGGGCGCCGGCAAGACCACGCTGGCCCGCGCGCTGATCCGCTCGATCGCCGGCGATCCGGACCTCGAAGTGCCGAGCCCGACGTTCACGCTCGTCCAGAGCTACGACCTGCGCATTCCCGTCCACCATCTCGACCTCTACCGGCTGTCGGATGCGGACGAGGTGGACGAACTCGGCGTCGACGAGCTTGCCGCGACTGGCGTGGTGCTGGTCGAATGGCCGGAGCGGGCGGGCGATCGCCTTCCCGGGACGTCCGTGACGATACGACTGGAGCACGAAGGCGACGGCCGCCGTGCCACGGTCTCCGGCAACCCAGCCGCGATGGGGCGGCTGCGGCGCTCCCTGGCGATCCGCGATTTCCTCGCCGCCGCCGGTTGGGGGCAGGGGCGCCGCCGCTTCCTCCTTGGCGATGCCTCGACCCGGGCCTACGAGACGGTGGAAACCGGAGACGGCATCCGCATCCTGATGAATGCGCCGAAGCAGCCCGACGGACCGCCGATCCGCGACGGCAAGCCCTACAGCCAGATCGCCCACCTCGCCGAATCCGTCCTGCCTTTCGTCGCCATCGACGAGGCGCTGCGCGCGAAAGGCTTTTGCGCGCCGGAGATCTTCGCCGCCGACGTCGATGCCGGCCTGCTTCTGATCGAGCATCTCGGCTCGGGCTCGTATCTGTCCCCCGACGGACAGCCGGTGCGCGAGCGTTGCGAGGAAGCCGCGCGCCTGCTGGCAGCCATGCATGCCCGATCCTGGCCGCGGGAAATCCGCACGAGCGCGGGCGCCGACCACATCGTTCCGCGCTATGATCGCGGGGCGATGGCGATCGAGGTCGAACTCATCACCGACTGGTACGTGCCCTTCGCCACCGGCAGGCCGGCGGACGCCGCCATGCGCGAGGAGTTTCTCGACGCCTGGAACGCCGTGTTCGACCGGCTGGAGACTGCAGAGACGAGCCTCGTCCTGCGCGACTACCATTCGCCCAATCTGATCTGGCGCGAGGAAAGGGCCGGGCTCGACCGGCTCGGCATCATCGACTTTCAGGACGCCATGATCGGCCCGGCCGCATATGACGTGGCGTCGCTTGCCATGGACGCGCGCGTGACCATCCCGGCGGAACTCGAAAGCGCCATCTTGGAAGCCTATGTGGAGGCGAGTCGCGCCGCCGGCGCGTTCGACCGGACCGCCTTCGAGGAGGCCTATGCCATCATGGCCGCGCAGCGCAATTCCAAGATCCTCGGCATCTTCGTGCGGCTGGACCGGCGCGATGGAAAACCGCAATACCTGAAGCACCTGCCGCGCATCCGGTCCTATCTCGGTCGCGCCCTGTCGCATCCCGCGCTGGCCCCGGTGGCACGCTTCTACAGCCGCCACGGGCTGCTGGAAGACGTCGCCGCATGAACGGCACCATCCCTCACACCGCCATGGTGCTAGCCGCCGGCCTCGGCAAGCGCATGCGCCCGGTCACCGACACCCTGCCGAAGCCGCTGGTGCGCATCGCCGGCAAGCCGCTCCTCGACTGGGGCCTGGATGCGCTCGCCCGCGCGGGCGTGCCCCATGCTGTCGTCAATACGCACTATCTCGGCAGCCAGATCGCCGCCCATCTTTCGGGTCGGACGCACCCGTCGGTCGCGATCTCAGACGAGAGCGACCTCCTGCTCGATTCGGCCGGCGGCATCGTCAAGGCGCTGCCGCTCCTGGGCGACGAACCCTTCCTCGTCCTCAACGCCGACACCTTCTGGCTCGACGACGACGAGCCCAACCTCGTCGCCCTCGCGCGGCAGTGGGATGCGGGCACGATGGACATACTCCTGCTCGTGGCCGACATCGCCCGCGCGACCGGACATTCCGGCGGCACGGATTTCCTCCTCGACGCCGACGGACGGCTCGCCCGCTCGCGCGGCGATCCCGCGGGCGTCATCTATGCCGGCGCCGCCATCGTGCATCCCCGCATCTTCGAGGGCGCGCCCGCAGGGCCGCACTCGCTCAACCGCTATTTCGACACCGCGATCGCCGATGGCCGCCTCTTCGGCCATCGGCTGCGCGGGAACTGGATCACCGTCGGCACACCGGATGCAATCCCGTTAGCGGAGGCGGCGGTCGCGAGAGCCCCCGCCGAGGCGTCATGAGCACGCCGTCGGCGCCCCGGGTCTTCTCGATCCCGCCCGGCGTTCCGTTCCTGCCGACCCTGGTGGATGCGTTCCTGAAGGGCGATCTCGTGCCGGGCTTCGTCTTCGACGGCGATCCGCTGAGGCTCGCCGACGCGACGATCTACGTTCCGACGCGCCGCGCCGCGCGTGAACTGCGCGCCATCTTCGCCACCCGCATGGGCGGCTCGGCCATCCTCTCGGTGATCCGCCCGCTCGGCGATTTCGACGAGGACGCGATCCTGTTCGAAGGACACTCCGCCGCCGAGCTGGAGCTTGCCCCGCCGATCGCGCCGATGGAGCGGCTGCTCGCCCTCGCACCGCTGGTACAAGCCTGGAAACGCCGGCTGCCCTCCCACGTCGCCGCGATGTTCGAGGAGGACATCGTCGTCCCCGCCTCCTTCGCCGATTCCATCTGGCTGGCGCGCGACCTCGCCGCCCTGATGGACGAGATCGAGACCGAAGGCGTCGAGTGGTCCGGCCTCGCCTCGTTGGTCGACCGCGACCTCGCCGCCTGGTGGCAGGTCACGCTGGAGTTCCTGTCGATCGTCACCGATGCCTGGCCGAAGCTGCTGGAGGAACTCGACCGGTCGAACCCGGCCGCCCATCGCGGCGCGATGATCCGCGCCGAGGCCGAACGGATGCTGCGCAGCCCGCCGGCCGGCCCGGTCATCGCCGCCGGCTCCACCGGCTCCATCCCGGCCACCGCGCGGCTGCTCGCGGCCATCGCGCGCCTGCCGCAAGGCGCGGTGGTCCTGCCCGGCCTCGACCGCACGCTCGACGCCGACGCCTGGAAGGTGATCGGCGAAAGCAGCCAGCCCGGCTCCGCCTTCGGCCATCCGCAGTACGGCCTGAAGAAGCTCCTCGCCACCATCGGCCTCCTGCGCGACGACGTCGTCGAACTCGGCACGCCTTCCCCGGCTTTGGCGGGCAGGGGCATCGTCGTCGGCGAGGCCCTGCGTCCCGCCGAAACGACCGAACGCTGGCTCGAGACGCGCGTCGAGGTGGAGCGCGCGGTGGCGGACGGTGCCCTGTCGGGCGTCTCGCTCATAGAAGCGGCCAACGAGCGTGAGGAGGCGATCGCCGTGGCGGTCGCCCTGCGCGAGGCGATCACCGGCGAAGGCAGCCACGTGGCGCTGGTCACCAGCGACCGGGAACTCGCCCGCCGTGTCTCGGCCGAACTCGCCCGCTTCGGCATCGTCGCCGACGATTCCGGCGGCACGCTCCTGTCGCGGACGCTGCCCGGTCAGTTGCTGACCCAGATGCTAGACGCGGTCTTTGCGCCCGGCGATCCGGTACCGCTGCTCGCCCTCCTGAAGCACCCGCTGTTCCGCATGGGCCACCGGCGCGCCGAAATCCGCCGCCTCGTGGAACTCACCGAACTCGTGGCGCTGCGCGGTGGCACCGGGCGGCCCGACATCGCCACCCTTGCCAGCGATTTCCTCGACCGTCACGACGGCTTCGAGACCGATCCGAGAAAGCCCTTCTGGTGGGACCGCCTGGGCGAAGACGACGTCGGAGCGGTCGCGAGGCTGCTGATCTCGCTTGCCGATGCGCTGCAGCCGCTGATCGAACTCCGCGGCCGCGACGAGGCGCTGATGGCCGATCTCGCCGCCGCGACAATTGCCGGTCTGGAAACGATCGGACGGGGCGAGGACGGCAGCCTGGCCGGGCTCTATGCGGGCGACGCGGGCGAGGGCCTCGTCGCCTTCCTGCGCAACCTGGTGGCGGCCTGCGGCGACACCGTCGTCGCGCCCGCCGAATGGCCGGCCATCCTCGGCGCGCTGATCTCGGCGGAGACCGTCAAGCCGTCCGCGGGCAGCGATCCGCGCGTGTCGATCTGGGGCACGCTGGAGGCGCGGCTGCAAAGCGCCGACCTTCTGGTGATCGGCGGCCTCAACGAAGGCACCTGGCCGCGCAAGGCCGAGGCCGACCGCTTCATGTCGCGCATGATGAAGACCGGCATCGAGCTCGAACCGCCCGAACGCCGCATCGGGCTCGCCGCGCACGACTTCGTCATGGCCATGGGCACCGAGCGCGTGGTGCTCAGCCGCGCCGCGCGTGCCGGCGACGCGCCCGCCGTCGCCTCGCGCTGGCTCCAGCGGCTCCTGACGGTCGTCGGTGCGGACGAAACCGCGGCGTTGAAGCGCCGCGGCGAGCGCTACATCGGCTGGGCGCGCCAGCTCGACGACGGCGAGGACGTGCCCTTCGCCCCGCGTCCCAATCCGAAGCCGCCGCTCGATGCGCGGCCGAAAAGATTCTCGGTCACGGAGATCGAGAGGCTGCGCCGCGATCCCTACGCGATCTACGCAAGGCGCATTCTCGACCTTCACGCCATGGAGCCGCTGGTGCGCGATCCCGGCGCCGCCGAGCGCGGAACGCTGTTCCACGAGATCCTGCACCGCTTCACCGCCTCCGGCGTCGATCCCAACGCCGACGATGCGCGGGATCGCCTGGTCGAGATCGCACGCGCCTGTTTCGACGAGATCGCGCTGCCCGTGGACGTCGAGGCTGTCTGGTGGCCGCGCTTCATGGCCATGGCGCCGCATCTGGTCGGCTTCGAGCGCGAGCGGGCGCCGGGCCTGCTCGCCCGCCATGCCGAGGACCGCGCCCAGGCGACGCCCATCGGCGCCACCGGCGTGACGCTCTCGGGCTATGCCGACCGCATCGACAGCCGCCCCTCCGGACTGGCGGACATCATCGACTACAAGACCGGTACCTCGCCGTCCAAGGGGCAGGCCCACACGCTGCTCGCGCCGCAGCTGGCGCTCGAAGGCGCGCTCCTGAAGCGCGGCGCCTTCGGTGGCGCCGGCAAGGCCGAGCCCGCCGACCTCCTCTATGTCCGGCTGAAGGCCAATGGCGAGGTGGTTCCCGAATCCATCCTGGAGTTCAAGCGCACCTTCCGCTCCGCCGGCGAACTCTCCGACGAAGCCTGGGAACGGCTGGAGAAGCTGATCGCACACTACGGCAATCCCGAAACCGGCTACCTGTCGCGCGCACTCCCCTTCCGCGAGGGCGACACCAGCGGCGACTACGACCATCTGGCCCGCGTGCTCGAATGGTCGGCCGGCGCCGACGGCCCCGATGCGGGGGATGCCGGCGAATGAAAAAAACAGAATGAAGAAACCAGAATGAAGAAACCAGAATGAAGAAGACCTACTTCATTCCCGAAGAGACGGTGCGCAACCAGGCGCGGGCCTCCGATCCTCTGAACTCCGCCTGGGTCTCCGCCCATGCCGGCTCGGGCAAGACGCACGTCCTGTCCCTACGCGTCGTGCGCCTGTTGCTCGACGGCGCCGATCCGGCCCGCATCCTGTGCCTCACCTACACCAAGGCCGCCGCCGCCAACATGGCCACCCGTGTCTTCCGCGACCTCGGCCGCTGGGCGACGTTGGACGAGGAGAGCCTTGCCCGCGAGATCGCGGCGATCGAGGGCCGTCAGCCGGACCCGAACAAGACGGCGCTGGCGCGGCAGCTCTTCGCGCGCGCGCTCGAAACGCCGGGCGGCCTCAAGATCCAGACCATCCACGCCTTCTGCGAGGCGGTGCTGCACCGCTTCCCGCTGGAGGCGAACATCGCCGGCCATTTCGAGATGCTCGACAGCCAGATGGAGCAGGCGCTGGTGGCGGAGGCCCGCCGCGACCTCCTGTCCGGCGCCTCCGCCGGCGAGGACGGCTCGCTCGCCGAGGCCTTCGCCTTCGTGCTCCAGGCCGGCGGCGAGGCCGGCCTCGACGGGCTTCTGGCCGAGATTGTCGGCAAGCGCGACACGCTGCGCGCCTTCATCGATGCCCTCGGCGGTGCGCCGGCGGGCTTCGCCGACCTGTTCGAGGAGTTCGGCTTTTCGGGCACGGAAACGGAGGAGGATGTCGCCAGCGCCGCCTGGCCCGACGGCTTCTTCACCGCCGATCTCGCCCGCCGCATCAACGAGCGGGGACGCGCGTCGGGAAAGGTCAACGCCCAGAACTTCGCCGCGCAGCTCACCTCGGCCTGTTCCAGCCCCGATCTCGTCACCGGCCTGATCGCTGCGCGCGACGTCTTCCTGAAAGCGAAGCGCGCGGGCGAATGGGAGCCGAAGTCCCACAAGAACGTCCTGGCGCGCGGCGTCGGCGAGTATTTTCCGGAGTTCGCCGCCGAACACGAGCGGATATCGCAGGCGCTGACGACGGTCTGCGACCGGCTTTCGACCTTCCGCATGCTCGAGGCGACGCGTTCCGCGCTCGTCATCGCCGACTGGCTCATCGCCCGCTACGAGCGACTGAAAAGCGCGCGCGGCTTCCTCGACTTCAACGACCTGATCACGCGCACCGTGCGCCTTCTGTCGCGCCAGGACGTTGGCCCGTGGATCCACTACAAGCTCGACCAAGGCATCGACCACATCCTGGTCGACGAGGCGCAGGACACGAGCCCCGACCAGTGGCGGGTGGTCGCCGGTTTGACCGACGAGTTCTTCACCGGCGCCGGCGCGCGCGGCAGCGTCCATCGCACCGTCTTCGCGGTGGGCGACGAGAAACAGTCGATCTATTCCTTCCAGGGCGCCGAGCCGGAGGCCTTCGATCGCCACGGACGGCTGTTCTCGGAAAAGGTCCGCGGCGCCGATGCCGGTTTCGAACGCGTCCGGCTGACCCACTCCTTCCGTTCGACCGAGGACGTTCTTTCCGCCGTCGACCTCGTCTTTTCCTCCGAGGAGGCGCGGCAGGGGCTGACGCACGATCCCGAGCCGCTGGAGCACAAGGCGATCCGCGCCGGCGAACCGGGCGTGGTCGAACTGTGGGACCAGATCGAGCCGGAGCAGGTCGAGGAACCGGACGACTGGACCCAGTCGATCGACCATGCCTCCGCGCCCGCCGTGCGGCTTGCCGAGATCGTCGCCGGCACCATCCATGGCTGGCTCAGCAATGGCGAACGCATCGACGGCAGGGGACGCCTTATCAAGCCTGGCGACGTCCTGGTCCTGGTGCGCAAGCGCGATCGCTTCATCCATGCGCTCTCGCGCAGCCTCAAGAACCGCCAGATCCCTGTCGCCGGCGCCGACCGGCTGAACCTCGGAACACATATCGCGGTGCAGGACCTGATCGCGCTCGGCCGCTTCGTGCTCCTGCCGCACGACGACCTGTCGCTGGCATCGCTCCTGAAGAGCCCGGTCTTCGGCCGCACGGAGGACGATCTCTTCGCCATTGCCTCGAACCGGTCTTCGAAGACCTCGCTGTGGGACGCGCTGCGCGCTCGCGCTGCGGAGGGCGAGAACTGGAAGGAGGTCGTGTCCCTGCTCGAGCGCTGGCGCGTCGAGGCGGACACGAAGCCCGTCTTCGAGTTCTACGCCGCCATCCTCGGCCGCGACGGCGTGCGCCGCAAAATGATCCGTCGCCTCGGCCACGAGGCCGGCGAGATCCTCGACGAATTCCAGAATTTTTGCCTCTCTGCCGAAAAGACCGGCGTCGCCGACCTCGAGACCTTTCTCTCCACGCTGGAAAACGCCGGTCCGGACATCAAGCGCGAGATGGACCAGACGCGCGACGAAGTCCGCATCATGACGGTCCACGCCTCGAAGGGGCTGGAAGCGCCGGTCGTCTTCCTCGTCGATGCCGGCAGCGCGCCGTTTTCAGACAGCCACCTGCCGCGCCTCCTGCCTTTCCGCTCGCAGAAGGGGCTGTGGACCGGCAGCGGCTTCGTCTGGCGCAGCTCCTCTGACAACGCCAACCGCGCCTCGCGCGCCATCTCCGACGCGATCGGGGAGAAGGCGAAGCAGGAATACCGGCGGCTCCTCTATGTCGGCATGACCCGCGCCGAGGACCGGCTGGTCGTTTGCGGCTATCGCGGCGTGCGGCAGCCCGATCCCGGCATCTGGCACAGCCTGGTGGCGAACGGTTTCGCCCACACCCCGGTCGAACAGTTCCACCATCCGCTGGCCGACCTGCAGGTGCGCCGCTACCGCGTCACCGCTCCTTCCACCACGGCGTCCGCCGAGGAGGAAGCAAAGCAGGAGACTGCGGCGGAAGCCATGCCGCCGGCGCTCTCCCAGCCCTTGCCGCAGGCCCGCGCTCTGCCGCGTCCGCTGGCGCCGTCCGGCGCCTCGGTGCTGATTTCCGACGACGAGGAGGCGGCGCCCTCCACCGCCTCACCTGTGCTCGACACGGCCGCCGCGCCCTCCTTCGCCATTGAGCGCGGTACGGCGATCCACCGGCTGCTGCAATCGCTTCCCGGGATGCCGCTGCTGGAGCGCGAGGCCGCTGCCCTGCGCTATCTCGCGCGCGCCGGCCGGACCTGGGAGGAGGGCGATCGTCTCGCGGCGTGGCGCTCGGTCGAGCGCGTGCTGGACGATCCTTCGTTCGCGCCGGTCTTCGCGCCCGGCTCGCGCGCCGAGGTCGGGCTGATGGGCACGATCGACGTCGGCGGCCGCCTGCGCGCCGTCTCGGGCAAGATCGACCGCCTCGCGGTAACGGAAGACGAGGTGCTGATCGTCGACTACAAGACCAACCGCCCGCCGCCCTCCGCGGTGGAGGCGGTTCCGGACGCCTATGTCGCCCAGCTCGCCATCTACCGGGCGCTGCTCGTGCCGCTCTATCCGGGGCGGCGCGTGACGGCCGCGCTGCTCTTCACCGAAGGCCCGCACCTGGTCACGCTGCCCGCCGAGCTGCTGGACCAGACCCTTGTCCGACTCACGGGGGCGTGAGACAAGGAGCGCTTGAAAGCGGAGCGGCCCGAACCCACATCCGCCTCGACTTCCTGTTTCCCAAGGAGAACATCATGTCCACCGTCAAAGCCGACAAGAATACCTTCCAGGCCGAAGTGCTCGACGCAGCCGAGCCGGTGGTCGTCGATTTCTGGGCCGAATGGTGCGGCCCCTGCAAGATGATCGCGCCGTCGCTCGACGAGATCTCCACCGAGATGGCCGGCAAGGTGAAGGTCGCCAAGGTCAACATCGACGAGAACCCCGAGATCGCCGCCCAGTACGGCATCCGCTCGATCCCGACGCTGATGATCTTCAAGGGCGGCGAAGTCGCCGACATGAAAGTCGGGGCAGCCCCCAAGACGGCGCTCTCCGCCTGGATCGGCGGCAACCTCGCCTGATCGGAAAGATATTCTTTCGCACAAAAGCCCGGCCGTCGCGCCGGGCCTTTTTGTTTTGCGAAGCCGTCACCCTCAAGGCCCTTCGAATGACCTCTTCACCAGCTTGAACCGCTGCTCTGCGCGATTGTCTGCAATGCCCTGAACGATTTTTCGCAGGAGAGAGTTGGGGATGTAGCCGTAGAAGCAGCGATCGTCAGCCGATCCGGGAAGCCTGCCGATCGGCCTGAGATCGGGACCCGGCCAGACGAACGTGTTGAGTTCGTGGGTGACGATCCAGGATGCCTGCTCGTCCAGTCCGAGCCGCTGCTTGACGGCTGGCGGCACCATGACCGGCCGCTGCCCGGCGCGAGGCGGCGAATGCGTCATCGCCGCCACCGTCACCATCAGGGTATTCCTCACGATCTCGCGCCGGAGGACCACGACCGCCGGACGATCCTTCCTCCCGTCCTCGCGTCCGCTTTCAGCCTCGTCGGACCACAGATACCCGTATTTCAGCACGAGGCCGGGTTCGACGCGATCGGGAAGTCTCATCGCGATGAGGTAGGCGAACCATCGTCCCGGGGAGAGTCATCCGGCTCCCAATCCATGTCTTCGGGAACCTTGGCGGCGGCAATGTCCCGCATGTCCTCGTCGGTGAGGTCGCCGACGAGGAACGAGCGCCGATAGCAGTTCCACATCTCCCTGAACGTGTCGGCCGAGACCAGATACGCCGTCGTGCGCCCATGATTCTGGATCTCGACAGGCTCCTTCATCGCCGCGTCGTGCACCCGGCCGAACCGGCGCTGCACTTCCGAAGCGGAAACGGTGGTCGTCATCGTGCTGCTCCAGATGCTAAATTACGCAAAATACGTAATTTCTCTACCTCGGATTCCGATGCGGCGCAATGGCGGACCTTCAGTGGCCTTTGCAGGCCTTCGCGACTACTCCGCCGCCACCCACGGCCGAGACGCTCCGGGGGCCCGGCGGCCGTTCAGCTGCTCAACCCCCCGAACAGCGTCGGCAGATCCAGCGGCCGGAAACCGTAGTGCTGCAGCCACCTCACATCCGCGTCGAAGAAGGCGCGGAGGTCCGGCATGCCGTATTTCAGCATGGCGATGCGGTCGATGCCCATGCCCCAGGCGAAGCCCTGGAATTCGTCCGGATCGAGGCCCGACATCCGCAGCACGTTGGGGTGCACCATGCCGCAGCCCAGAATCTCCATCCAGTCCTTGCCTTCGCCGAAGCGCACTTCGCCCGGCCGCGAGCGGTCGCACTGGATGTCGACCTCCAGCGAGGGCTCGGTGAAGGGGAAGAAGGACGGGCGGAAGCGCATGTCGACCTTGGGCACCTCGAAGAAGGCCTTGCAGAACTCCTCCAGCACCCACTTCATGTTGGCGACGTTGGCCGTCCTGTCGATGACCAGGCCTTCCAGCTGGTGGAACATCGGCGAGTGCGTCGCGTCCGAATCCTGCCGGTAGGTCTTGCCGGGGATGACGATGCGGATCGGCGGCTTCTGGTTCTCCATGGTGCGGATCTGCACCGGCGAGGTGTGGGTGCGCAGCAGCTTGCGCTCTCCCGTCTCGTCCGGCTGGAAGAAGAACGTGTCGTGCATCTCGCGCGCCGGGTGCCCCTCGGGGAAGTTCAGCGCGGTGAAATTGTAGTAGTCGGTCTCGATGTCGGGACCTTCCGCGATCGCGAAGCCCAGGTCGCCGAAGATCGCGGCGATCTCGTCGATCACCTGGCTGATCGGGTGGATGCGGCCGCGTTCGGCCGGAGCCTGCCGCACCGGCAGCGTCACGTCGACTTTCTCCGACGCGAGCCGCGCCTCGATCGCCGCGTCGCGCAACTCCGCCTTGCGGGCCGTGAGCGCCTCGGTGACGCGGTTCTTCAGCCCGTTGATCGCCGGCCCCATGGTCTGCCGCTCTTCCGGCGACATGGAGCCCAGCATCTTCAGGCGCTCCGAGACCGAGCCCTTCTTGCCCAGCGCCGAAATGCGCACCGCTTCGATCGCCGCCTCGTCGCCCGCCGCCGCGATCTCGGCCAGCAGGGAGTTTTCCAGCGTGGTCAGTTCCGTCATGTCAAATCACCTTCGCGGCCTCAGCGGTGGGTGCCTTATATCAAGCAAAAACCCGCGCTGGCATGGCCGGCGCGGGTTCCCAAACCGAAATTCGAACGCCTGGGAAGCGCCTGTCTTAAGCGACGGCCGCTTCGAACTCGTTCGGATTGCCGTCCTTGAGATAGGCCAGCGAGTCCTTCGCCTGGGCAACCAGTGCGGCGAAGGCCTGCGGCTCGTGGATGGCCATGTCGGACAGGACCTTGCGGTCGATCTCGATGCCGGCCTTGTGCAGCCCGTCCATGAAGCGGGCATAGGTGAGGCCGTGCTCGCGGACCGCGGCGTTGATGCGCTGGATCCACAGGGCGCGGAAGTTACGCTTGCGGTTCTTGCGGTCGCGGTAGGCGTACTGCAGCGACTTTTCCACCGCCTGCTTGGCGATGCGGATGGTGTTCTTGCGGCGGCCGTAAAAGCCCTTCGCCTGGGCAAGAACCTTCTTGTGCTTGGCGTGGGACGTTACGCCCCTCTTGACGCGTGCCATGTCATGATCTCCTTGAAATTAGCGCTCTGTCCGAAGGTGGGGCTCAGATGCCGCCGCCGTTGGGCAGGAAGTTCTTCACGACCTTCTTGGCATCGGCCTCGTGGAGGACCATGGTGCCGCGGGCGTCGCGGATGAACTTGTTGGAACGCTTGATCATGCCGTGGCGCTTGCCGGCCGCGGCCGACAGGACCTTGCCGGTCGCCGTGATCTTGAACCGCTTCTTGGCGGAAGACTTGGTCTTCATCTTGGGCATTTTGCTTCTCCTTGTGTGAGGCTCGGCGCCTCTTGCCTTTGTCTCCGGACCGACCAAAGTCCGGAAAGCATGAGAAACCGCCACGGCATGCCCTGCCGGGCGGCTCTTTCTTGAACGCGGGCTATATAGCGGCGCGGCCCGTGCCGCGCAACTGGTGTTTTGCGGGCTACGGCAGCCGGAACAGCACCGGCAGCACGCCCGACATCTGCCCCGCGTCGATCAGCTCGAACACGGGCATGGCCACGAGAAAGACCAGTCCGTCGAACAGCGTGGTCTTCAAAAGCCGCGGCACGAAGCGCCCCGTGTCGCCCTCGTCGTAGAGCGAGACGTCGGGGATGAAGCGCGGCACCCGCCGGCAATAGGCCTCGTATGGCGCGCCCAGCACCTGCGAGAGGTAGCGCTCTTCGCGCAGGATGACGATGTGGAAGGCGCCCGCGCAGATCAGCGCGAAGAGGAAGAGCGCCGAAATGCTGCCCATCTGCGCGCCGACGCCCGCCGCCGCCAGCGTCGAGAACACGTAGAGCGGGTTGCGGGTCACCGAATAGGGTCCGCCCGAAACCAGCTCCGCCGACTTGCGGCTGCCGATGTAGAGCGTCGACCACAGCCGCCCGACGATGCCGAGGAAGATGAGCAGGATGCCGACCATCTCCACGGTCTCGTGAACCGGCGTTTCCGGCGGAAACAGCGACTGGCCGAACAGCAGCGCGCCGAAGATGACCACCACCAGCGCCGCCAGCACGTAGCGCCGCCACCGCTGGTAGTTCGCAAGGCCCGGCGTCGAGGCTGGAGAGGCGGCGTCCGCCGCCGCCCCGCCTGGCAGATCCTGGGAATGCATTGGCGGCGTTCTCCTGCTTCTCGTTCGGCGAAGCCTGCCGGCTGCTAGCGCGGGGCCAGCACCATCATCATCTGGCGGCCTTCGAGCTTCGGCTCGGCTTCGACCTTGGCGATCTCGGCCGTCTCCTCGCGCACCTTGTTCAGGAGCTGCATGCCGAGTTCCATGTGCGCCATCTCGCGACCGCGGAAGCGCAGGGTGAGCTTCACCTTGTCGCCCTCGTCGAAGAAGCGGCGCACCGCCTTCATCTTGGTCTCGTAGTCGTGGGTGTCGATGTTCGGGCGCATCTTGATCTCTTTGATCTCGATGACCTTCTGGTTCTTGCGCGCCTCGGCCGCCTTCTTCTGGCTCTGATACTTCAGTTTGCCGAGATCGGTGATCTTGCAGACGGGCGGCTCCGCATTGGGGGAAATCTCGACGAGGTCGAGCCCCAGGTCCTCCGCGATCTGCAATGCTTCCTGGATGGCGACGACGCCGCGATTGGAACCGTCGGAATCGATGAGCTGAACCCGGGCTGCCCGGATCTCGCTGTTGGCGCGCGGCCCTTCCTTCACGGGCGCTGCGGCTTTGTGCGGTCTGCGAATGGTCGTGGTCTCCTTGTCTGATGCCGTTCGGGATGAATTGCTTCGAGTGTGCCCGCCGCCTATGTCGGTCGTGCGGGAATTCTGTCAATAGCACGACATGCCGAAGAAATCACGCAAAACCAACGGATTCGGCTTCGCACGCATGCCGAAAGGCGCTTCGGGGCGATCTTCGCCGAAGATGTCCGGGCGCGAATTCGGGACCGAAAGGAGATCGCCTTGGAGAAACAATCGCCTGAGTTCATCGACGTCGACGGCGTTTCCATCGCGCTGCGGCGGCAGCGGGGAAACGCGCCGGGGCTGGTCTGGCTCGGCGGATACCGCTCCGACATGCTGGGCACGAAGGCGCAGCGGCTGGCCGACTGGGCGAACGACACCGGCCGCGCCTATGTGCGCCACGATTACTCCGGCCACGGCGAATCGGGCGGCGAATTCCGCGACGGCACCATCTCGCGCTGGCTGAAGCAGAGCCTCGCCGTCTTCGAGGCCTGTACGAGCGGCCCGCAGATCCTGGTCGGGTCCTCCATGGGCGCCTGGATCGCGCTGCGCATGGCGCAGGAGCTCGGGCGCGGCTCCGAGAGCCGGCGCGTCGCCGGCATGGTCCTCGTCGCGCCGGCGCCTGACTTCACGGTCGAACTGATGGAGCCGAAGCTGAAGGCCGCCCAGAAGCGCGCGCTCCTGGAAAAGGGCTACTTCGAGGAGCCTTCGGAGTACGGCCCTGAACCGAACGTCTACACCCGCGCGCTGATCGAGGACGGCCGCCTCAACCGCGTCCTCGACGGCGTGATCGAGACGCATTGCCCGGTGACGATCCTGCAGGGGATGAAGGACCCGGACGTGCCCTATACCCACGCACAGAAGCTGGTCGAGCACCTTCCCGCCGACGACGTGACGCTGAGCCTGATCCGGGACGGCGACCACCGCCTGTCGCGGCCGGAAGACCTCGATCTCCTGATCCGCTCGGTGGAAGAAATGGCGCGCCGCGTCGCGTGACGGCAAAGCCGGGCCAAAAAAGAGGCCGGCCTTTCGAAAAGGCCGGCCAGCAAACTGCCCAACGGCAACCCAGGGAGAGGAAACTTGGGGGAGCCGTGCAGCCTCAACGCAGGTTCTACGACTTGGTTCCCTTGGGGCAGGCGCGCGCTCTTCGGCCTCGGCGCGGGGCGGAGAGGTCGGGTACGCCGAACCTCGAAGATCCTCAGGGTCAGGCGGACGTACGGGCAAGGCTGGCGTGGATGCTCATGTTCGGGCTCCTGAGGCTTTCGTCGATACGCATGGCCATGTGGCGGTCTTGGAAGTCCACCGGGATCAACGCCGTACTGTACCCGTTTAAACATGATCGGAGCCCCTGGTGGGTGTCGTAGCGGGAGCCGATCAGTTCTTAAGATGCCGATTATGCATCTGATAAACTCCTGGGATAGTCGGAATATTTTCCTCAAATTGTACTTCGCCGACCCACCTGTTAAATATTGTAGGTGGGTGAATTATGAGCCTGCCCGGTTCCCCTCCTTGGTCGGCGGCATCGGCTCCGATTTGGGCGCACATCAGCGGTTGTTTGTGGCCGGCGCGGTGCGAAACGCCAAGCGAGCTTTTATCGACGACTCCGGTAGCGAAATTGGTGACCGACGTCTTTTCCTAGCGGGCTACTTAAATCGCACTGATCAATGGGCGCTGTTTGCCGACGCATGGAAAGAAGAGCTAAATGCTGCTCCTTCTATCGAGTACTTGCATATGGTCGAGGCAGGCCAGCTTAGAGGTCAGTTTGCCCGTAGGCATGGCTGGAACGAGGAGAAGCGCGAGGAGAAATTGAATGGTTTGGCACGGGTGATCCGGCATTTCGAGCCTGTATCGTTCCAAATGTCTATTGATCGAAGTCACTTCTACAATGTTCTTGCGCCGGTTTCGCCGCGCGGGTTAGCAAATCCGTACTTTACCTCCTGTTCAGCCCTTGTCGCAAAGCTTGCTCAAGAAGCAGCGAGAGTGGATTCAAAGAGCCGGATTGAATTCATTTTTGATGACCAGGACGGCGTCGATGATGACATTGACCTGTTCTTCGACGCCATGATGCAGGGCCTCTCAAAAAAGGCACGGCGCTGCGTGTACAAGAAGCCTCTATTCAGGAGCGACCGTGATTTCGTTGGCTTACAGGCCGCCGACCTTCTTGCATGGCACATTCGTCGCGAGCACGAAGAATGTGGTTTTCCCAATATGCCGATGGCTGAGAAGCTTCGCGGGCGAAGCCACTATGTTTCAGAAATCCCAAATGCGTACTTAGACGCATGGGCCGAACATCATCGACAGCAACCCGGGGTCGATCTAGTACGAAGCAAGGCGCAATGGCGTGACCTTAAGAGTCGAGCCCGGCAACTCAAAGCGGCCGGCATAAATCCGGCCAGAGCAACGAAGCCCGGCATCTATTATCCTGACAGTTGGGGATTTTTTGGACGTGCGCTTGAATTTTTAAGGCGATGGCTTCGACGCTAATCTATCGGCCACGATCCTTCGGAGCGCGACTTCGAATTTCTTGCCGCTCTCATCAACTTCATGTTCCCGAGCGGTCTCCTTGAACCGCTCAGGTTGCTGTTTCTGACTAAGTGGCCTTGACTTATCGCCGCTTGGCTTTCGGTCGGTATCGGGGGCGGTCGCCAGACGCCATAGGGTGCCTCACCTTGCACCTTCGCGTACCCACGCGCCGTAACTGAGGAGTAAAACTTCCGATAGCAGAATCGAATGCCCTACCCGTTTCATCGCCGCGCTTGGCGAGCAGCCAAGGTGATGCCGGGTTCGATGGCATCTGTCCCGTAGGTCTTGCTGCGGAGTTTCCGGCTACCCCCCCTTTGGCCCGTCTCGAAAATTGTGCCCGCGCGCCATCGCGCAAAAAAGCGTCTCCCCCGGTGGACAAATGCTCCCCCCATCCGCCCCCAACCCCTTGTTCCCGTTCCCCATCTCCATCCGCGATCGCCTTTTTCATCCCCGCCCTTTCAGCCGGCGCTATTCTTGCCGGCAGTTCCTTCCGCGGGGCCATCGGTCATGACGGTGATTGCGTGGGAAGGAACCGGCACTCCGATCGTTCGCGCACGTGGCGGGCGGTCCGGGGGTCCGTCCCGAAGCCCCGGTGCTCCAGAGGCATTACGACCTCGTGCGCGTCACGGGCAGCGCTGATGATCCGCGAACGGCCCACTTGCCGTCCGGGGATCGGAGAAAAGGAGCGGTCAGGACCAGAATGCCGGGTGGCGGACGCAAGGCCGCACATAAAAACAAAAAAAGAGAGCGACCGAGCGGCCGCCACCGTCCCACCTCGTTCAGAAACCGGCCTTCGCAAAGGCGCGGTCGGGAAGACCCATGCCTGAAACCTTCTCCGCCGGCATCTCCGCGTCCTGCGCGCAGCGGTCCGGGTCGCCGCCGGGCCACGCCTCAGAAATCGAGCGGCGCGTTGTCGACGACTTCCTTGATGACGAAGAAGGTCCGCGTCTGGCGGACCCCCGGCAGTCCGAGCAACTGCTCGCCGTGCAGCCGGTTGAACTCCGACATGTCGCGCAGCCGGATTTTCAGGAAATAATCGAAGTCGCCCGCCACCAGGTGGCAGTCCAGCACGAAGGAGAGTTTCTTCGCCGCCGCCTCGAAGGCGGCAAAGCTTTCCTTGGTCGAGCGGTCGAGCACCACGCCGACGATCACCAGCGATCCGCGCTCGACGCGCGCCGGCGCGATGTCGGCCCGCACGGACCGGATGAAGCCCTGCTCGAACAGCCTGGCCGTTCGGCGGTGGCAGGTCGCGGGGCTGACGTTGACGCGTTTTGCCAGCTCCGCATTGGCAAGCCGCCCGTCCTTCTGCAGCAGCCGCAGGATCTTCATGTCGATCCGGTCGAGCGCAACCGCGATGGAAGAATCTTCCGCGTGCGTCCCACTGGCTTCCCGCTTCATCCGCTCTCACCCAATCTATCGTCCGTACGGAGCAATTTTCCTCCGATCTTCGAAAGCACATTCCACCTGCCTTCGACTAGTCTCCCCGGCAACTGAACCGCCGGAGATCGCGCCCATGAACCTCGAGAAATTCCCCCGCTACCCGCTGACCTTCGGCCCGACGCCGATCGAGAAGCTCGACCGGCTCACCGCCCATCTCGGCGGCGGCGTCGAGATCTTCGCCAAGCGCGACGACTGCAATTCGGGCCTGGCCTTCGGCGGCAACAAATTGAGAAAACTCGAATACATCGTGCCGGATGCCATCGCGTCCGGCGCCGACACGCTGGTCACGATTGGCGGCGTCCAGTCCAACCATACGCGCCAGGTCGCCGCGACGGCGGCCAAGATCGGCATGAAGTGCCGGCTGGTTCAGGAGAGCTGGGTGCCGCACCAGGACGCCGTCTACGACCGCGTCGGCAACATCCTCCTGAGCCGCGTCATGGGCGCCGAGATCGAGCTCGTCGACGAGGGTTTCGACATCGGCATCCGCGAGAGCTGGGAGCGCGCTCTGAAGGACGTGGAGGCCAAGGGCGGCAAGCCCTATCCCATCCCGGCCGGCGCTTCGGTCCACCGGCTCGGCGGGCTCGGCTATGTCGGCTTTGCCGAGGAGGTGCGGGCTCAGGAGAAGGACCTCGGCTTCAAATTCGACTACATCGTCGTGTGCACCGTCACCGGCTCCACCCATGCCGGCATGCTGGTCGGCTTCGCCGCCGACGGCCGCGCGAAAAACGTCATCGGCATCGACGCCTCCGCCACGCCCGACAAGACGCGGGCGCAGGTGCTGGAGATCGCCCGCAACACGGCGGAACTGGTCGAGCTCGGCAAGCCGATCGCCGACGACGACCTCGTTCTCAACGAAGACTACGCCTATCCGCTCTACGGCGTCCCGTCGGAAGAGACCAACGAGGCGATCCGCCTCGCCGCGCGGCTGGAAGGCATGATGACGGATCCCGTCTACGAGGGAAAATCCATGCAGGGCCTCATCGACCTCGTGCGCCAGGGCTTCTTCCCGGCCGGCTCGAAGGTGCTCTACGCCCATCTCGGCGGCGTCCCGGCCATCAACGGCTACGGCTACGTCTACCGCAACGGCTGACGAATAAAAGCGTGTGAGACCATGGCTTTACACATCTTTACAAGGGAGATTCTTGAATAGCCCAAATCCCGATCCCATTTCGATATCATGCAGCCGGGTTGGCTGCCCCCTACACGAAAGGAACGGGAGACGATGAACACGAGTGCACTGATCCGTCCGGCCTGGACGCCGGCGACTATTGCGCTGATGGTGCTCGGTTTCATGGTGTTCTGGCCGCTGGGCCTCGCCATGCTTGCCTACATCATCTGGGGCGACCGGCTTGACGGTTTCAAGCGCGACGTAAACCAGGCGACGGACGGCTTCTTCGCCTCCTGCCGCAGCAAGCGCGGCCGCCATCATCGCAGCCATCACCATGGCCGCACCGGGAACGTCGCGTTCGACGACTGGCGCGAGGCCGAACTGAGCCGCATCGAGGAAGAGCGCCGCAAGCTCGACGAGGCGCGCGAGGAGTTCGACAGCTACCTGCGCGAACTGCGCCGCGCCAAGGACCAGGAAGAGTTCGATCGCTTCATGAACGAGCGCGCCGACCGCAAGCGCGACTCCAGGCACGAAGACTCCGAGCCGAAGCCTTCCACGGGCCTCCTCGACGACTGATCGCCGCAAGGCGAAACTAGAGAACGGCGCCGCGCCCCCCGCGGCGCCGTTTTTCGTCGGGGCTTGCTCCCGCCGCTTCCGACTTTCGATTATCATGGCGCACATGATTCCGGCCTTCCTCAGGAAACCCGTCCGTTCCGCTCCGCCCCTCGCTCCTCTCGAGCGGACGCATCACGTCGCCGGGCGCGAACTGCCGCTGCGGATCGTGGAAAACCAGCGCGCCCGCCGGCTGACGCTCAGGATCGACGCGGGCGGACAGGGACTGCGCATCACCGTCCCGCCCGGCCTGGCCGAGCGCGAGGTCGACCAGTTCCTGCGCCGCCACCAGGGCTGGCTGGAGGCCCGGCTGGAAAAGCTGCCCGACCGCCCGCAGCTTCGCCCCGGCGCCAAGGTGCCCGTGCGCGGTGTCCCGCACCTGATCGTCCACGAACCCGGCCGCCGCGGCAGCGTGGCAGTCGAGATGCTGGACGGAGCCCCGGCTCTCGTCGTCCACGGCGACCGCGCCCACCTGCCGCGCCGCATCGCCGACTTTTTGAAGCGCGAAGCCAAACGCGACATCGAGCCCCTGGTGGCGAAGCACGCGGCGGTCGTCGGCCGCCGGGCCAAGGCCATCCGCTTCAAGGACACCACCAGCCGCTGGGGCTCCTGCTCCTCCGACGGCAACCTCTCCTTCTCCTGGCGCATCATGATGGCCCCCCCCGCCGTCATCGACTACCTCGTCGCCCACGAGGTCGCGCATCTGAAGGAAATGAACCACGGCCCCAAATTCTGGAAACTCTGCCGCGACCTCTGCCCCCGCACCGACGAGGCCAAGGCCTGGCTCAAGCGCAACGGCTCGGCGCTGCAGGCGATCGGGTTCGGGTGAGGGAGTTGGACGCCCGCGTCCTCGCCGCCGCGCGCGTTCTCTTCGCCTATCACCGCATCGACGATCCGCTCGCTCCCTCCGACGCGGTCGTCGGCCTCGGCAGCTACGACCTGCGCGTGGCGGACCGGTGCGCCGAACTCTTCCACGGCGGCATCGCACCCCGACTGGTGCTGACCGGAAGGTCCGGGCACTGGACGCGCGATCTCTACGCGACCAGCGAGGCGGAGGCCTTCACGAAGGTCTGCGTTGCTGCCGGCGTGCCGGAAGATGCGATCCTGATCGAGCCGGAGGCGACCAACATCGGCGAGAACATCCGTTTCTCGGCAAGGCTGCTCGGCCCGGACGTCCGCCGGGTCGTGCTGGTGACCAAGCCGCAGACGCAACGGCGGGTGCGCGCAGCCGTCGATCGTCAATGGCCGCAAGTGGAGGCGCTCGTTACGGCTCCGCGAACGGCTTTCGACGACCAGCCCACCGACGCATTTCCACTGGAGAATCTCGTCGACGAGATGGTCGGCGATCTCCATCGCATCCTGGACTACCCTTCGAAGGGTTTCGCGGTCGAGCAGGACGTCCCGGACGACGTGATGGCGGCATACGAGTTCCTGATCGCAAGAGGATTCGACCGCCATCTCGCCTGACCATTCGACTTTCGTCCCGTCAGGAGGTATGTCCCGCGCATGCCTCTCGACATAAAGATCTGCGGCCTGAAGACGCCCGAAGCACTGGGCGCCGCACTCGTCGGCGGCGCGACCCATTTCGGCTTCATCTTCTTCGATAAGAGCCCGCGCAACATCACGCCGGACGATGCCGGCCGGCTGCGCGCGGCCGCCCTTGGCGGTGCGGCGGCACCCACCACCGAGCGAGAGGTGGAGGCGCTGGCGGTCGCCGTCACCGTCGATGCGGGCGACGCCTTCCTCGACGAAATCGTCCACGCCGTCATGCCGGACATGCTCCAGCTCCACGGCAAGGAGAGCCCGCAGCGCGTGGCCGAGGTAAAGGCCCGCTACGACCTGCCGGTGATGAAGGCTTTTTCCATCGCCGAGGCGGCGGACCTGGAAAAGATCGAGCCCTATCGCGGCGTCGCCGACCGCTTCCTCTTCGATGCCAAGCCGCCGAAGGGCGCCGAACTGCCGGGCGGCAATGGCGTGCCGTTCGACTGGCGGGTTTTGGCCGGCCTCGAGCCGTCCATCGACTACATGCTCTCGGGCGGGCTCAATGCCTCGAACATCGCCGAAGCGCTGCGCCGCGTCGCCCCGCCCGGCATCGACATCTCGTCAGGTGTGGAAAGTGCGCCCGGAGAGAAGGACGTCGGCTTGATCGAGGATTTCTTCCACGCCGTCCGGGACGCGGAAGCCTGACGAGGCGCGGCGAACAGTTTACTTTTTGCCCCGGAAAGGCATATGCCTCGGTGAGGCCCCGCAAGGGGCAAAACGTAACTGTTCCCAGTTCAGGATTTGCGATGAACCAGCCGGCCGCACCCAATTCCTTCCGCACCGGACCCAACGAACAGGGCATGTTCGGCATCTTCGGCGGCCGTTTCGTCGCAGAGACGTTGATGCCGCTGATCCTCGATCTTGAGAAGCACTGGAACGAGGCGCGCAACGACCCGGCCTTCAAGGCCGAGCTGGAAAACCTCAACACCCATTACACCGGCCGGCCCTCGCCGCTCTACTTCGCCGAGCGGCTGACCGAGCATCTCGGCGGCGCCAAGATTTATTTCAAGCGCGACGAGCTCAACCACACCGGCTCGCACAAGATCAACAATTGTCTGGGCCAGATCCTGCTCGCCCGGCGCATGGGCAAGAAGCGCATCATCGCCGAGACCGGCGCCGGCCAGCACGGCGTCGCTTCCGCGACGGTGGCCGCCCGCTTCGGCTTCCCCTGCGTGGTCTACATGGGCGCCACCGACGTCGAGCGCCAGGCGCCGAACGTCTTCCGGATGAAGCTCCTCGGCGCCGAGGTGCGGCCCGTCCGGTCCGGCCACGGCACGCTCAAGGACGCCATGAACGAGGCGCTGCGCGACTGGGTCACCAATGTCGAGGACACCTATTACATCATCGGCACTGCCGCCGGTCCGCATCCCTATCCCGAGCTGGTGCGCGAGTTCCAGTCGGTCATCGGCCGCGAAGCCAAGGAGCAGATGCTGGCGGCGGAAGGCCGGCTGCCCGACATGCTGGTCGCAGCCGTTGGCGGCGGTTCTAACGCGATCGGCCTGTTCCACCCCTTCCTCGACGACAAGGAAGTGCAGATCGTCGGCGTCGAGGCCGGCGGCAGGGGCCTGTCGGGCGAGGAGCACTGCGCCTCGCTGACCGCCGGCTCCCCCGGAGTGCTGCACGGTAACAGGACCTACCTGCTGCAGAATTCCGACGGCCAGATCAAGGACGGCCACTCGATCTCCGCCGGGCTCGATTATCCCGGGATCGGCCCGGAGCATTCCTGGCTCAAGGATTCGGGCCGCGTCGAATACGTGCCCATCATGGACGACGAGGCGCTGGAAGCCTTTCAGCTCTTGACGAAGGTCGAAGGCATCATTCCCGCGCTCGAGCCTGCCCATGCGCTGGCCGAAGTCATCAAGCGCGCGCCGACCATGGGCAAGGACCAGATCATCGTGATGAACCTGTGCGGCCGCGGCGACAAGGACATCTTTACCGTGGGCAAGCTGCTCGGCGTGGAGTTGTAGGCGCCGTCCGCATTGGTGAAGCGCGCCGGGAGTGGTAGACTTCGGTTTCAGAACGAACGGGGACGAACCGATGGGCGAAGTACCGATTTCGCTTCATTTGACCGCCGAGACCAAGCGGGAACTCGAGGAGCATGCGCGGCAACTGAACGTGTCGGTGGCAGAGATCGCCGAACGCGCGATTGCATCCTATCTTGAGATCCTCGCCCGCGAGCGTGCGATCCTGAAGGAGCGGCTCGCCGACGCTGACAAGGGTGTCTTTGTTTCCAGTGAGGCGATCCTGGAGTGGATGGAACGGCTGGAGACCGACATCGATTCGCCGGCTCCGGAGCCCGACGTTTTCCTGCCGCCCCGTGGATGAAGGTCGTCTTCCTTCCATCCGCCACGCCGGACGTGAGGTGGTTCGCCCGCTACTATCGTTCTGTATTCCCGCAAGGACGGTCGTCCGCCCGCAAGCACATGGCCAAGGCGGTGACGCTGCTTTCCGAAAATCCCGCCGCCGGGCGAGCACTCCCGGAAGGCGATCAGCGTGAACTCGTCATTCTCAGGACGCCATTCGTCCTTGTCTATCGCATCGCCGCTTCCGAGATCGAGATTTTGAGGCTAAGGGATGCCCGCGCCGATCCGACCGCGCAGGACAATCCCGACAGGGGACCAGAGGCATGACCGACACCCGCATCGACCGCCGCATGGCAAAACTCAAGGCCGAGGGCCGCCCGGCTCTCGTCACCTACGTCATGGGCGGCGACCCGGACTACGACACATCGGTGGCGATCATGAAGGCGCTTCCGAAGGCGGGCAGCGACGTGATCGAACTCGGCATGCCGTTTTCCGATCCGATGGCCGACGGCCCGGCGATCCAGGCGGCCGGCCTGCGTGCGCTGAAATCCGGCCAGACGCTGGCGCGGACGCTTCGCATGTCGGCCGAATTCCGCAAGGATGACGACGAGACCCCGATCGTGCTGATGGGCTACTACAACCCGATCTACATCTACGGCGTCGACCGCTTCCTCGCCGATGCCAAGGCATCCGGTATCGACGGACTGATCGTGGTCGACCTGCCGCCGGAGATGGACGACGAACTCTGCATCCCGGCGGTGAAGGCCGGCATCAACTTCATCCGCCTCGCGACGCCGACCACCGACGACCGTCGTCTGCCCAAGGTGCTCGAGAACACGTCCGGCTTCGTCTATTACGTCTCCATGACCGGCATCACCGGTTCCGCGCTCGCCGACACCGGCAAGGTCGGCGAGGCGGTGAAGCGCATCAAGGGCCATACCGACCTGCCGGTCTGCGTCGGCTTCGGCGTCAAGACCGCCGAGCAGGCGCGCGCCATCGGCGCCTCGGCCGACGGGGTGGTGGTGGGCACCGCAATCGTCAACGCGGTGGCGAACGTGCTGGGGCCGACGGGCGAGAAGACCGCCGATCCGGCCGAGGCGGTGGCCACGCTCGTCAGCGGTCTCGCGCAGGGCGTTCGCCAGGCACGCCTTGCTGCGGCCGAGTAGCTGTCCCATCTAAAGCTCAGAACGATTTTCCCGGCGAAAGCGAAGGTAGCCGACCCGATGAACTGGATCACCAACTACGTCCGCCCGAAGATCAACTCGATGCTCGGGCGTCGCGAGATGCCGGAGAACCTGTGGATCAAGTGCCCGGAGACCGGCGAGATGGTCTTCCACAAGGACCTAGAAGAGAACCAGTGGGTCATCCCTGCGTCGGGCCATCACATGCGCATCGGGGCGAAGGACCGGCTGCGGTTCTTCTTCGACGAGGGCAAGTACGAACTCCTCGACAATCCCAAGGTGCCGGTCGATCCGCTGAAGTTCCGTGACGAGAAGCGCTACACCGACCGCCTGCGCGACGCTCGCAACAAGACCGGCATGGAAGATGCGATCCTCAACGCCGTCGGCACGATCGACGGGCTCGAAGTCATGGTCACAGCGCAGGACTTCGCCTTCATGGGCGGCTCGCTCGGCATGGCCGCCGGCGAGGCGATAATCCGCGCCTTCGAGACCGCGCTGGAACGCCGGCTGCCGCTGATCCTGTTCGCCGCCTCCGGCGGCGCGCGCATGCAGGAAGGCATCCTTTCGCTGATGCAGCTGCCGCGCACTACAGTCGCTGTCGACCGGCTGAAGGAAGCGGGGCTGCCTTACGTCGTCGTTCTCACCAATCCCACCACCGGCGGCGTCACCGCCTCCTACGCCATGCTGGGAGACGTGCACATCGCCGAGCCGGGGGCGCTGATCGGCTTCGCGGGGCCACGCGTCATCGAGCAGACCATCCGCGAAAAGCTTCCGGAAGGCTTCCAGCGTGCCGAGTATCTCATGCAGCACGGCATGGTGGACATGGTGGTGCCGCGCCAAGAACTGAAGGGCACGATCGCCAGGCTGCTCAAGATCTTCCTCGCCACCCCGCTGCCCGAGCTTGCCGAGGCGCAAACGGAAGCGCCCGAGCCGCAGCCGGAAGATGCGGCCGAGGAGCAGCCGGCCTAGAGTCCGGCCCGATACGACCGATGACGCGCCCGCGTTGGCGCAGGGGCATATCTTGATGACGACCAAGGCCGACCGCGAGATCGCGCGGTTGATGACGCTGCACCCGAAGGGCTTCGACCTCTCGCTGGAACGCATCCGGCGGCTGCTGGAGCGGCTCGGCAACCCGCAGGACCGGCTGCCGCCCGTGATCCACATCGCCGGCACCAACGGCAAGGGCTCGGCCGCCGCCTTCGCGCGGGCGCTGCTGGAGGCCGGCGGTTATCGCACCCACGTCCACACCTCGCCGCATCTCGTCTCTTGGAACGAGCGCTACCGGATGGCCGCGGAGGGCGGCGGGCGCTTCGTCGCCGACGATGTTTTCGCCGACGCGATCACCCGCGTGGCCGAGGCCAACGGGGGCGAGACGATCACGGTCTTCGAAATCCTCACCGCCGTTTCCTTCGTTCTCTTCGCGGAGCATGAGGCGGACGCGGCGGTGATCGAGGTCGGGCTCGGGGGACGCTTCGACGCGACCAACGTGATCGAGAAACCGGCGGCGACGGTGATCATGCCGATATCGCTCGACCACCAGGCCTATCTCGGGGACCGGGTGGAGCTCATCGCGGCGGAGAAGGCCGGCATCATGAAGCCTTGGGTTCCCGTGGTGATCGGCCAGCAGGATTCGGACCTGGTGCGCGAGGTGCTGATCGAGACGGCGGACCGGCTCGATTGCCCGGTGCTGATCTACGGGCAGGACTTCCTCGGCTTCTCGGAGAACGGCCGGCTGATTTATCAGGACGACGACGGGCTGATGGACCTGCCGATGCCGAAGCTCCCCGGCCGCCACCAGCTCGCCAACGCGGCGGCTGCGATCGCGGCGGTGAAGGCGGCGGGCTTCGCGATCGGCCACGCGGCGGCCGAGCGGGCGATGGCGGGGGTGGAGTGGCCCGGCCGCATGCAGCGCCTCGCCCATGGCCGCCTGGTCGACCTCGCCCCCGCGGGGTCCGAACTCTGGGTCGACGGCGGCCACAACCCCGGTGCGGGGGTGGTGGTGGCGGAGGCGCTGGCCGAGCAGGAGGAGCGTTTTCCGCGTCCGCTGTTCCTGATCTGCGGCATGATCTCGACCAAGGACCAGACGAACTATTTCCGCGCCTTCGAGGGAATGGCGCGGCACGTCTTCACTGTGCCGGTGAATTCCTCCGATGCCGGCGTGCCGAACGCGGAGCTGGCGGCGCGCGCGGGCGAGGCGGGGCTGTCGGCCGAGCCGGTGAACTCGGTGGCCGATGCGCTGATGCTGCTGGCCGACACCTGGGAAGGCACCGAGACGCCGCCGCGCATCCTGATCTGCGGCTCGCTCTACCTCGTGGGCGAGGTGCTGGCCGAGAACGGTACGCCGCCGGCCTGAGCCTCTTCGCTACCCGGACGGCCTGTCCCGCCGCGCCGTTAAGCCTTTGGTGGCGGCCTTGCGCTAAGGTCACTCCGCGGAAAACCGGAGGCGGCGACATGGCGGGTATAGCGGGGCGAGGCGGCACGGACGGCGGACGGACGGGTGCGCCAGAGCGGGTCGGCACAGCCGAACGGATCGACTGGGTCGATATCGCCAAGGGCCTTTGCATCATCCTCGTGGTGATGGTGCACGCGACGCTGGGCGTCGAGATCGCCGCGGGCTCGCAAGGCTTCATGCACCAGGTGGTGGCCTGGGCGCGGCCGTTCCGCATGCCCGACTTCTTCCTCATCTCGGGCCTCTTCCTCTCGCTCACCATCGACAAGCCCTGGCGGCGCTATCTGGACCGCAAGGTGGTCCACTTCGCCTATTTCTACGTGCTGTGGCTCACCATCCAGTTCGCCTTCAAGGCGCCGGGCATCGCGATGGAGGAGGGGGCGGCGGCGCCCTTCGCCGATTACCTCCTTGCCTTCGTGCAGCCCTTCGGCACGCTGTGGTTCATCTACATCCTTCCGCTCTTCTTCCTGTTCACGCGGCTGGTGCGCACCCTGCCGGTCTGGTTCGTCTTCGCCTGGGCGGCACTGCTCGAGGCGCTGCCGGTCCACACCGGCTCGATCATCTTCGACGAATTCGCGGCGCGGTACGTGTACTTCTTCGCCGGATACGCCTTCGCGCCGCATGTCTTCGCGCTCGCGGGCGCGGTGCGGCGCAATGCCGGCGCTGCCCTTGCCGCGCTCGCCGTATGGGCGGTGCTGGAAGGCCTGCTCGTCTTCACGCCGGCGCCCGCCGCGCTTGCCTTCCTGATCCAGGGCGAGGTGGGCGACACGGGCGCTACCGGCGGTATCTCCGAACTGCCGCTGGTCTCGCTGGTGCTCGGCTTCGCCGGCGCGCTGGCGGTCGTGTCGATCGCCGCGCTCCTGGCGCGGGTGCCCTGGGCGAACTGGCTGCGCTGGCTCGGTGAACACTCCATCGTCGTCTACCTCGCCTTCTTCCTGCCCATGGCGACCGCCCGCGTGGTGCTCCTGAAGACCGGCCTCGTGCCCGACGTCGGCCTGATGGCCTTCCTCGTCACCCTGGCCGGCGTCACCGGGCCGGTGGTGCTCTTCCTCGCGGTGGAGTGGAGCGGGCGCGGCAAGTGGCTGTTCGAGCGGCCCGACTGGGCGAAGATCGACGGCGCCCGCAAGGTCGAGGCGCGCGCGGCGGCGTAGGGCCGCGCACCCGCGATCGCGCCTCGTGCGAAGGCGCGGCAGATCCTGATCTATATCGCGGCGCGGGGCGGACCTCATGACGTGTCGGGACGCTCCTGCGCCATGAGGGCGAGGCCGTGGACCTCGTTTCCGACGAGATGCACCTCGTGGGCGGGGCGGCACGTCCAGCCCGGCGGGCGGCCGGGGCGCAGCGGACTGAAGCGGTGAAGCTTTCCGCAGGCGCGGGCGGCCGCGCCGCGCTGGTGCCAGCGGGCAAGCCGCAGCGCGTGGCGCGGCAGGTCGTCGAGCACCTCCGCGATCGCCGAAATCCTCAGGGAGAGCCGCGTGGCGTCGATCGGGTCCCAGGCGGACGGCGGCGGCCCGGGAAAGCTCGACCGCGGGCCGAGCCCGATACGCGGCACGCCGTTCGCGGAAGAACGCCGTCCCGGCCGCGGCAGGCCGCGCAGCGTATCGACGAGCGGCAGCGGCCGGAACGGGTTGCGCTTGCGCCGCGCCGGCGGCGGCGCCAGGTTGGCGAGGCCGAGCTGCCCGACCCGGATGCCGGTCCACACCGCGCCTGTCGCCGCGCTGCCCCTGCGCAGGATGTCCGGCGCCGGCTCTTCCGGGCGAGGCGGCAGGGGCGGCAGCACGATCCCGCGCGCAGCGATCACGATCAGCCGCCGCGCGGCGGCCTCCGCGGGGCGCAGGAGGCGCAGCACCGCGCGGTGGAGACGGCGGGGCAGAGTGCGGCGGTCGGCAGTCGGCAATCGGCAGTCGGAAGCCGGGGACAGTTTGCTTTTTTCCGATCCCGGATCATCGCGGCGCGCTGCACTGTCCGGACGGAAAAAAGCAGACTGTCCCCCCAGTCCCGCCATGGCGGCGATGAGGGCCAGCGCCCGCCGCAGCGCCTCGCGGTTGTGCTCGATTGCCAGTGCCCAGTCCATCGTCGCCTCGGTTCAGCCGGGGAGGAGGATGGCATGGGGCGGGAGGGGTGTGGATAGAAATCCGAAGCAGACAGTCTGTAGCGGCAAATTCTTCGGGCAACTACATCCGGAATACACCTGAAAGAGGTCCATGGTTCGAGTTTTACGCTTCTAGGCTTCTACACCGTAAAAACGATCCGCCATGGCCGAGTTCACGCCGCATTGAATTTCGTCAAAACTTAGATTACTCATCGCATGGTGGAGGGTCTCAAAAATTGAAACTTAAGCGCTTCATTGCGGATGGAATCCACGGATTCCTGAATTTTGATGTAAAATTCGATGGTATGCTAACGTTCCTCACAGGTATTAATGGGAGCGGAAAAACAACAGCCATCAACGCCATTGTTGCAATTATCACTCCGGATCTGTCGATTCTTGCCGATCTCGAATATAATACAATTGAGCTTCATTTAGAACATAATGGAAAAGATATTCGAATTTCGTCGATTAACGAAGAAAAATCGGTTGTTATATTAGTAAACATAATAAAAGATCCATTCGTATTTAATAAATACATAAGAGAAAGCGAAACACCTGCCAATAGACAGGCGGATGCCGAGGTGGAGCACTATCGTGACTTAATAGCATCAAAAAGTGATCAACCGGTACTGAGATTGCTTGCATCCCTGCCTTCCCCGATGTTCCTCGGCCTCGACAGACGAGCAAGGTATGAGGAAGACGTTCGTCGAAACCGCTATTTGATGCGAAATCCGAGAGCAGGACGAAACATCTTTGGGAGTTCTCTCGCGCGAGGGCTTTTGGATGCAGCAGACATAGCGGAAACTCGCTTTCGCGACGCGCTAATCGCGTCCGGGCAGATTGCAGAAAATCTTCAGCGCGAAATGCTCTTAAACCTCATAACGGTCAGCCCCGAGGAGCATTCAGATTTTGCGTCACTCTCCGTGCCTAGCGCGGCAGATAGAAGAGAGATTGAGAGGGTCCGTCGAGATCTAGATACACTTTCACAAATACTCCATCTGCCGCATACAGATGTTCGTGGAAGAGTTAGTCCTTTTCTTGATCTACTAGAGCGCCTCGCATCTCGCATTCCAATGAATGCTAACATAGAAGAACTTCTAGGGTCGGACTCGCGACATTCAGAAGTTCTGAATTCTATTATCCAATGGTCGAATAATCATTCGCATTTGCGACGAATAAAGATAATTTCTGACACTGTATCAAAATATACACGTCAAAGGTATGAGTTAATGCAGCCCATACAAAATTTTCTTTCGTTAGTAAATCAATTTTTTGAGGACAGCGGAAAGCGAATACTTTTTGGTGATAGAGGATATATATATATCGATATAGATGGAATTCAGGAAGAAAAAAATATTAACTATCTTTCGTCTGGCGAAGCGCAGATATTCGTAATTCTTACCCATCTCTCCTTTCACCCACTTGCTGCAAAAGATAACGTTTTTATAATAGATGAACCGGAATTGTCACTTCATGTGCAATGGCAAGAGCTATTTGTAGATAGCATTATTTCAGCGAACCCTCACATCCAGTACGTACTTGCAACTCATTCTCCATCCATTATTCTGGATAGAATAAGAAATTGTGTAGATGTATCACGTAAGCATGCAAAGGCGAGGAGAGGGCGTAAAGGGTGATCAGTTATTCACCGCGCGCTGCTCGCGCGATCGGATTCTTAAAGCAAGCATATAATGACATTGAAATCTATGTCGAGGACAGCTCAAGCCATGTAATGTGGCTTCGCTTGTTTCAGTGTATTCTGCCTGAGAGAGTTAAGCTTTCAAGTGTAAACCCTTTGAGAGGCAGAGAAACCGTGTTGAAAGCTTGCAAAAATGATCAAGAGGAGGACGGAAGGAAGCGAATATATATAATTGACGGCGACTTTGATTTCATTAAGGGCAGGAAAAAGCCAAATTACCGAAGGTTGTACCGTATAAGAGCTTATTGTATTGAAAATCTGTTGATCTCGAGAGAGGCAATAGAAGAAATCGTGATTGATTCAATGGGAGAAAATGATCGAGGCAGGCTTTGGCGTGAGGTAGATCTTCAGGCCTGTGTGTGGGACCACGAAAATCTCCTACGCTATTTATTCTGTATCTATGCCGCGGCGCATGATGTAGCGCCGGATATAAAAACAGTGGGATTATCGATTACTAACCTACTCTGTGCCGGTCCAAAGGGTGCTCCAACATTGAGTGTCCCTAAGGTGCGCAGGAGAGCAGCAGAGATTCTTTATTCAATACGCCGGAAAGGTCTTACTTCGGAGTTTGTGAGAAGAAAGCAAATGTATATACAAAATTGCGATGGACTGGATACGGATTTGGTTGTTTCCGGAAAAACATACTTACTTCCGCTCATATGGTTGAATATCAGGCGAAGTGCAAAATATAAAGGAAATATAGAACAATTCAAAATACATCTCGCGAAGCAGTTTCGGAGGAATAGGGAACCGTATCTATTCCGTGCCGTCAATAAGATAGTTCAGAGAGACTAAACGGAAGCATAATCGCGCTAAGGCACTCCGCAATCTTCACAGCGTTGCAGGGCCGTAGGCGTTGGTCTCGTCGCCGAAGCGCCAAACGCCGGACTACTCGGAAAGGAACTATGCGCCGGCAGGCTTCGCCTCCGCGCTGATCAGCTTGGCGGGCCTTCGGTCCTGAGTTGTGGGGCTGCTTCGACCCTTAGCCGATCCAAGCACGCGGAGGGTATGCACGGCCAGACGCGCAGATTGCCTCTCGGTGGCTGGATGGGAGATTGGTCTGCGGAGAACACCCCGCTTCCTTCTCGGCGCTGCGCGCCGAGCCACCAGGATGAGCCACTAGTCGCGCCGGTCTTTCGGACCCCCGCAACGGGGAGGGGACGCGCGGCCGGATCTCGCGAGGCGCCCCCCTCTGTCGGCTTCGCCGACATCTCCCCTAAGAGGGGGGAGATTAGCGGCTTCGGCATCGCGCGTGCCTGTCATCTTCCCGCGAGAGGAAAATTGGCGGCTTCGCCGTTCTTTTCTTCCCGCCCTCAGATCAGTCGCGCCACCCAGGCGATTAGCAGGGCGGAGGGGAAGAGCAGCGCCTGGGCGAGCAGGGTGCCGGCGAGGCGGCTGACGACCATCCAGATGACCGCGCGGCGGAAGTCTCGTTCGCTGGCGCGGCCGGCGGCGACGTCGTCGGTGAGGCCGGCGAGGAACGGGTCGATGACCACGAACATCATGATGGTGGCGAGGCCGTTGATGATGGCCGACAGCGTGCTGGCGGTGACGCGGAACTGCGGCTCGAGCGAGCCGGCGTAGATGGCGGCGAGCACGCCGACGGTCCAGAGCGCCGTGACGGCGACGTTGAGGAGAACGATGCCGGCCGGCACGGCGCCGCCGAGCCGCAGCTGCCACACATTGGCATAACGCGGCAGGGCGGCGGATTCCGAAAGCAGCACCATGCCGCGCGGGGTGAGGGCGCGCACCATGAGGCGCGGCACCGAACGCGTGCGCCGGAAGGCGCCGACGGCGGCGGTCGAATAGCGCTGGAAGCTCGGGATCAGCAGGCCGCCGGCGAGCGTCGCCAGCGAGGCGGCGGCGATGACCAGGGCGAAGTCGAGCGCCAGATGATGCAGGGCGGGATCGACGATCGCCGTCTCGACCCGCTTGGCGAGGAAGGGTGCCTGGAAGGAATTCGAGATGCGCGAGACCAGCACCAGGATGTTGAACAAGGAGAACGCAATGGCGATGTTGCCGGTGCGGATGCCGGCGATGCGAAACGCATAGGCCAGCGTGCCGATGAGATGGATGACGAAGGTGAGCGCGAGGATGAAGGCGAGCTGGATGTCCATGGCCGATCCGCGGTCGGTGACCGGTTGATTCGCGCCATCCTAGGCCCCCGGCGCGGCGCCCGCCATCCGGTCCGTCGAACCGCCGCCGGGCTGGACGCCGGGCGGCGCGCGCCCTAAGCCGGCAGGATGGCAGAACCCGATCGCCCCGACGACCGTCCATCCTCGCGCACCGGAAGACTGCGCCTGGCGCTGCGGCGGCTCTATTTCGGGCGCGACACCACCGCGCTGCGGTTCCAGCTCGCCGTGCTGGTGCTCGACCTCGCCATCATCGCCTTCTTCATCGCAGCGCCCTTGCTGCGCGATCAGCCGTCCTTCCTCTGGCTCGACTACACGATCGCCATCTTCCTGGCGGCCGACACGATCGCGCGGGCGCTGGCGTCAACCGACATCGGGCGCTGGATCAGGCGACCGACGGTGTGGGTCGACGTCTTCATCCTGGCGACGCTGCTGTTTCCCTACGAACTTGCCAATCTGGGCTTTCTGCGCATCCTGCGGCTGTGGTCGCTGTCGCGCAGCGGCTTCCTGTGGCAGCCGCTGGAACGGCGCGGCCTCGCAAGTTGGCGCGAGGCCCTGCAGGCGATGCTCAACCTGGCGACCTTCCTGCTGGTGGTGACCGGGTTCGTGTATACGTTCTTCTTCCGCAACGGCACCGGGATCGAGGGCTACGTGGACGCCCTCTACTTCACCGTCGCGACGGTGACGACGACCGGTTTCGGCGACATCGTGCTGCAGGGCGTGTGGGGCAAGCTCACGGCGATCGTCACCATGATCGTCGGCATCTCGCTGTTCGTCAGGCTCGCGCAGGCGATCTTCCGGCCGAACAAGGTGTTCTACCCGTGTCCGCGCTGCGCCCTGCAGAGGCACGACCCGGACGCGGTGTTCTGCAAGGCCTGCGGGCATCTCCTGAAGATCCCGGAGGAAGGCGACTGAGCCGGGCGAGCGGGGCTTGCGGAAAACTTGTCCGTATGCGTCATTTTTTAGTGCCCGCCGCCACGTGGTGGCGTAGCTATGCACACCAACGCAGCCAAGACACCGATGCCGCACCCCCCGGAGCCACCGCCCGCACCCGCTCATCCGCTTGCCGAAGGCATTCGAGGACTGCACCACTCGTCGATCAGCGCCGCCAACCAGCGCGCCGTGCTGATGATCGTCGCCACGACGCCGGGCATCACCAACGCGGAGATCTCGCGCCGCGCGGGGCTGGGCGCGCAGACGGTGTCGCGCTTCCTCGCCGATCTCGAGAACGACGGCCTGATCCGCCGCGGCGAGGTCAAGCGCGGGCAGCCGGGGCTACCCGCCACGCCGTATTTCCTGATCTACGACAGCGTCATGTCGCTCGGCGTGTCGATCGGGTGGCACCGCTGCGACGTCGTGCTGATGGACATGTCCGGCGCCGCGACCGCGGTCGAGACCATCCGATACGAGCAACCGGCAGAGACGGTGTTTTCGGACGTCGACGCGCGCTGGCGCACGCTCGCCGAACGCTTCGACGTCGCCCGGAAGCCGCGCATGGTGGTGGCGGGCGTCACCGTTCCCGAGGATCTGGCGGATGGCCTCCTGTTGCCCGGCGAGCACGGGGGACGGGGAACGGACGGCGTCGCCCGGCGCCTTTCGGAGGCGACGGGACTGCCCTTCCGCGGCTACGGAATGGCCCGCGCGGCCGCCTGGGCGGAGCATGGCGGGCCCGGCAGCCCGTGGAAGGGCGATTTCCTGTATCTCCACATCGACGAGGTGATCGGCTCGGCCGTGATCCTGGGTGGGGTCGCCTGGCGCGGCGGCAAGGGCGGCGTCCACGGTCCCCAGCTCGGCCGCACCCTCTCAGGTGGGCGCGTCGGCGAACCGACCCGGCTGCAGGACATCGCCTCGATCCGGGCGCTGAGAAAGCGCGTGCGCGAGAAACGCCCCCGCGCCGACGCGGCCGATGCCGAGACACTGTTTTCCATGCCCGCCGCCGAGGCCTGGCTGGAGGAGGCGGCGACGGCGCTGGCCTGGGCCTTCTCCAACACCGCCATGGTCATCGGCATGCGCCACGCGGTGCTCGGCGGACCCGTGCCGCGACAGGTGCTGGCGCGCCTGTGCGAGGCGGTGCGCGACAGGATGCGCGCGATCTGGCCCTGCGACTGCGACATCATCGGCGTCGGCGTCGGCCTCGCCGGCCCGGCGGCGCCGGCCATCGGTGCGTCCTATCTGCCGATCTACGAGGCGCTCTTCGAGAGGGAGCCGTCGGGCTGAGCTTCCCGACAGGGAAGCGATCCGTGCCGCGGCGAATTGGGGAAATGAGGGCATGACCACCTGGGGGTTCCTGCAGCTCTGCCTGTCGACGGCGGTGTTCATCCTGGCCGCCAGCGCGGCCAAGGCCTGGACGCTGGCGCCCGGCGCGGGGAAGCTCGCGCTCACGCTCGCCCTCTACACGATCGGCAATCTGATCATGCTGCGGCTGATCCGCGAGTTCGGCATGGGTCTGGCACTGTCGCTCTCGGCGGTGATACAGATCGTCGCCGTCAACGTCGTCGCCTTCGCCTATTTCGGCGAGAAGGTGAACCTTCTCCAGGGCGCCGGCATCCTGTTGGCGATCTTCGCCGTCGGTCTGGTTTCGCTGGGGCCGTACTTCAGCGGTCGATGATCCGACGTTCCATGTAGCAAAAATGATACTTGAAACATCATCGTCGAAAGACTAACAATCGATTTGCCGTCTGAAACGAGGATCGGGTGATCACAGCGACACAAATGCGCGCGGCGCGCGCGCTTGCAGGCATCGACCAGAGGACGCTGGCCGAGCGGGCCGGCGTCTCCCTGCCGACCATCCAGCGGATGGAGGCGAGCGAGGGCGTGGTGAGGGGCGTGGTGGACACCCTGATGAAGGTAGTCCAGGCGATCGAGGATTGCGGCGTGGAGCTGATCGGAGAAGGCCAGGCGAGCGAGCGCGGCGGACGCGGCGTGCGCCTGAAGGCTTCACCGGGCAAGGACGGCTGACGAGCGGCGAGCGCCTTCGCGGGCGTCGCCACAGACAGGACATGTGTCGCGACGGCGACCGCCGGACCGCCGGCCCCCGATGCTCGCAGGAGCGGGGCCGGCCGACGATCCCGCCGCCTTCACTTCGAGGGAAGGCAGAACGTGCATTCGAACCCGACCATGATGCCGGCGCCCGCGCGCCCGGATTTCGCGGAACTCTTCACGCCCAAGCTGGTCACCGTTTTCCGCGAGGGCTACGGCCTGGCCGGCCTGCGTGCCGACGCCATCGCCGGGCTGACGGTGGCGATCGTGGCGCTGCCGCTGTCGATGGCGATCGCCATCGCCTCGGGGGTGGGACCCGAGCGCGGGCTTTATACGGCGATCGTCGGCGGCTTCATCGTCTCGCTGCTCGGCGGCAGCCGCTTCCAGATCGGCGGGCCGGCAGGCGCCTTCATCGTTCTGGTGGCCGCCACCGTGGCGCGGCACGGGGTGGAGGGCCTGCTGCTCGCCACCATGATGTCGGGCGTCTTCCTGCTGGCGATCGGCTACCTCAGGCTCGGCACCTACATCAAGTACATCCCCTATCCGGTGACCGTCGGCTTCACCGCCGGCATCGGCGTCATCATCTTCGCCAGCCAGCTGCGTGACCTGTTCGGGCTTACGCTTGCGGGCGCCGAGCCCGGCGCGCTGCTGGAAAAGCTGCCCGCGCTGTGGGCCGCGGCGGGCACGGCTAGCCCGGCCGCGATCGGCATCGCGGCGATGACAATCGCGCTGATCGTCGGCCTGAAGCGCTTCCGGCCTGGGTGGCCGGGCATGCTGGTGGCCGTGGCGGCGGCCTCGGTGGCCGCCTTTGCCTTCGCACTGCCGGTGGAGACGATCGGTTCGCGCTTCGGCGGCATTCCGCGCAGCCTGCCGATGCCGGCGCTGCCGAACCTCGACCCGGAGCTGGTGAAGGCCGTGCTGCCCGACGCGATCTCCTTCGCGCTTCTCGGCGCCATCGAATCGCTGCTCTCGGCCGTGGTCGCCGACGGCATGACGGGGCGCCGGCACCGCTCCAACTGCGAACTCGTGGCGCAGGGCTTCGCCAACATCGGATCGGCGCTCTTCGGCGGCATCTGCGTGACCGGCACGATCGCACGCACGGCGACCAACGTGCGGGCCGGCGCGCGCGGGCCTGTCTCGGGCATGCTGCACTCGACGTTCCTGCTCGCCTTCATGCTGGTCGCGGCTCCGCTGGCGGCCTACATCCCGCTGGCCGCGCTCGCCGGCGTGCTCGCCACCGTCGCCTGGAACATGATCGAGAAAGACGCCTTCGCGGCGATCGCGCGCACCTCGCGCGGCGACGCGCTGGTGCTGGCCGTCACGCTGCTGCTCGTGGTGTTCCGCGACCTGACGGAGGGCATCGTCGTCGGCTTCGTGCTGGGCTCGCTGCTCTTCATCGACCGCATGGCGAAATCGGTTTCGACCGATGTCCACGTGCCGCAGGTCAGCGAGGACGTCGCGGACACGCCGGGCGACGCGGCCTATGACGGGCGAGCGGCGAGCGACCCCGACACGGTGGTCTACCGCATCTCCGGCGCCTTCTTCTTCGGCACGGCGGCGACTGTCGGCTCCGTGCTCGACCGCATCGCCGACCGCCGCAAGAACTTCGTCCTCGACTGCTCCGCCGTGCCCTTTCTCGACACCACCGCGCTCAACGTCATCGAGGGCGCGGCGCGCAAGGCCAGGCACTCGGGCGTGCGCTTCGTGATAGCGGGTGCCTCCCCGGAGGTGCGCCGGATGCTGACGGCGCACGGGCTCAAGGAGCCGGAGGTGGAGTTTGCGGGGAGCGTGGGGGAAGCGGGGCGCTGAGCGTACGACTTTCGTTGGTTGGCGACGAACCTGCGCCCATCTTTGTCGTCAGGGCGGCCTTTGCCAGACCGATATCGGACGGTACGCGTCATACGAATGCGACGGCGATACGCGCCTCGCTACGCACTTCAAACCGGCTTCGGGACGAAGATAATGCCCTCGTCCAGTTGAAGCACGCATTCTGGCATCGCCCCCCGGGAGAGGCGGGCGTGGAAGCCCGCTCCTCGACGCTACTTGATGTCGGTAACGGTGATCCGGCCGTTGACCCGATCCGCGGTAAACTCGATCTTCTGACCGACCTTCACCTCCTCGATCATTGAATCCTCCGCGACCACGAACACCATCGTCATCGCGGGCATGTCGAGATTGGCAAGTTCTCCGTGCTTGATGGTCAGCTTCTTCTGCGCGGCGTCGATCTTGGTCACCTCGCCAGCCGTGTATTCCTGCGCGGCGGCTGCGGCTGATCCGAACGCGAGAGCTGCGACGGCGGCGATCAGGATGCTTGTCTTCTTCATGTCGTGTTCCTTTCCGTGTTGCTGGTTCAGTGGCGGACGGTGATGTCGCCTTTCATGCCGGAATCGTAGTGGCCCGGGATCAGGCAGGCGAAACCGAAGTCGCCGGCTGAAGCGAAGGTCCAGACGATCTCACCTGTCGCGCCCGGCGCGAGCCGGATCGAGTTCGGATCGTCATGTTCCATCTCGGGAAAGCGCTCCATGAGTGCCTTGTGCTCCATGATGCCGTCGTGAACGTCCATGACGAACTCGTGGTCGAGTTCCCCCTTGTTCACGAACTTCAACCTGAGGGTCTCGCCCTCGGTGACGGCAAGCGAGGCGGGTTCGAACACCATGCCGCCGTCGTCGCGTTCCATCATCGTGATCGTGACGGTGCGGGATGCATCCTCGGCCTTGCCGGGGTTGCCGATCGGCATCATGCCCGCCTCGCCATGTCCTCCGGCGTGGTTTCCGGCTGCGAATGCCCCGCCCGTCAGGGCGAGGAGGGCGGCAAGTGCTGCGGTAGTCGTCTTCATGTCTTGGTCCTTGTTGCTGGTTGCGTCAGTGATCGGTGTGGCCGCCGTGCGTCGCCGCCGGAGCCACCGTTCGTGCGTCTGCGGCCTTGGCCGCAGCCGGTGTGTCGCCCGTCCATTCGTAGGCGACAGTGCCTTCCGGGTGCTCGTACCAGCCCGGATCGGCGTAATCGTTGGCAGAGAGGCCCTCGCGGACCTTCACGACCGAGAACATGCCGCCCATCTCGATCGCGCCGAACTGTCCCCATCCCGTCATCATCGGGATGGTGTTGTCGGGGAGCGGCATCTCCATCTCGCCCATGTCCGCCATGCCGCGGTTGCCCATGGCCATGTATTCGGGCTGCACGGTGCGGATCTTCCGGGAGACCTCGGTCTTGTCGGCACCGATGAAGGTCGGGACGTCGTGGCCCATGGCGTTCATCGTGTGATGCGACTTGTGGCAGTGGATCGCCCAGTCGCCGAGGTACTTCGCATCGAACTCGTAGGCACGCATCGCGCCCACCGGGATGTCGATGGAGACTTCCGGCCAGCGGGCCTCCGGCCGGACCCATCCGCCGTCGGTGCAGGTCACCTCGAAGTCATAGCCGTGCATGTGGATCGGGTGGTTGGTCATGGTGAGGTTGCCGACCCGCACCCGCACCCTGTCGTCCTTGTTCACGACGAGGTGGCTGATGCCCGGGAACACCCGGCTGTTCCATGTCCACAAGTTGAAGTCGGTCATCTCCATGACGCGGGGCACGTATGAGCCCGGCTCGATGTCGAAAGCGTTGAGGAGGAAGACGAAGTCCCGGTCGACGCGGTGGAGCGCGGGGTCCCTGGGGTGGATGACGAAGAAGCCCATCATGCCCATCGCCATCTGGACCATCTCGTCCGCGTGCGGGTGGTACATGAAGGTCCCGCTCTTCACGAGATCGAATTCGTAGACGAAGGTCTTGCCGGGCGGGATGCCCGGTTGCGTCAGCCCGGTCACGCCATCCATGCCGCATGGCAGGATCATGCCGTGCCAGTGGATGGTGGTGTGCTCGGGCAGCCTGTTGGTGACGAAGATGCGGACCCGGTCTCCTTCCACCGCCTCGATCGTCGGCCCTGGAGACTGGCCGTTGTAGCCCCACAGATAGGCCGTCATCCCCGGGCCGAGTTCCCGCTCGACCGGTTCGGCGACAAGATGGAACTCCTTGACCCCGGCGGTCATCCGGTGCGGCAGCGTCCAGCCGTTGAGGGTGACGACGGGCTGGTAGTCCGGTCCGCTGGACGGGAAGATCGGCGGCTGCATGTCCGGCGATTCCATGATCGGCGCGTCCGGCAGCCCCATGGCCGAGGTCTTCGTCCAGGCGGCGGCGCTCGCCAGGAACGCGCCGCCTCCAAGGATCTGTCTTCTGGTGATCATTGTCTCGTTCTCCTGATCAGTGTCCGCCGGCGCTGTCGTCGGCAGCCGCGGTCTCGGCACCGCCTCCGGAGGGAGCGCTGCCGCCCCCGCCGTGGACTGCGGTCCCGAGATTGACGTCGGCCAGCCAGAACTGACGCTTGGCGTTGAGGGAAAGCATGATCGAGTTCACCTTGGCCCGCGTATCGGCCAGCAGTTCGAAGGTGTTGGTGATCATGCCATTGTAGGTGAGGAGCGATTCCTCCTCGATCGTCGTGCGGAGCGGCACCACGCTGGCCCGGTAGTGCCGCGCGATGTCGTGGGTCGAGCGGTAGCTGTCATATGCGCTGCGGGCCTCGGAACGGATATTGACCGCACGCTCGGCCAGCAGGTTGGCGGCCTGCATGTAGGCGAGTTCCGCCTTGCGCATGCGGGCCTGCCCGCTGTCGAAGATCGGGATGACGAATTCGACCTCGGCGTTCAGCAAGACCTTGGTCTCGGTGTCGCCGTCCTCGTTTTCCTCCCGCTCGATCTCGACCCCGGTCATGAGTTCGAGATCCGACACGTAGCGGGTCGCCTCGGTGAGCCCATAGGAAAGCGCGAGCGCCTCCAGTTCGAGCTTCGCGATCTCCAGGTCGACACGGTTACGCAGCGCATGCGCTTCGATGTCCTTGCGGGCCAGCGGATTCGCGGGAAGAGAGGGGAGCGCGTTCGGAACCTGGTAGTCAATATCGTGTCCCCAGAGCCCCATCAGCCGCGTCAGCGCTTCCTTCGCCATGCGCGCCTGCATCCTTGCCTCGGCCGTCTGTCCCGCCAGTTCGGCATAGAAGACATGCTCGCGGGCCTGGCCGGTCTTCGTGAACGCTCCTGTCTGTCCGAGCTTCTCGGCAAGCGCCGAAGCGGCGTCGGCGGCCGCCTGAGCCCGATTGAGGTAGGCGACCCGTTCCCAGGCAGCAACGGCTTCGATCCAGGCGCGGCGCGTGTCGGCGGCGAGCCGCAGCGTCGTTTCGGCGGCCCTCAGTTGCGCCTGCCTGAAGCGGGCGTCCGCGACAGCCATCCGGCGCGGTCGTGTCGCTAGCGCGAGGATGTTCGAGACGACGGCGGTCTCGACCGTACGTCCGCCGTTGATCCCCATGATGCCGACCGACACGCGCGGATTGACGAGGAGGGACTCCTGCCACAGCTCGGCCGACGACATGCCGACATCCGCATAGGCTGCCTGCAGGCCCTTGTTGTTGAGAAGCGCGACCTGAACCGCCAGGTCCGGTCCTAGCGTCTTGCCCCTGACCAGCGCGGTCACCCGCTCCGCCAGCGCGCGCGCTTCGGCGCTGGACTGGACCCAGACGGTTTCCTTGCCCGTCGCCGCGGCGGTCTTCGCCGAGACGGTCTGGAATCCGGCGAGCGGATCGTCGAGGCCGTCGGCGGCCGTGACGCAGGCCGAAACGAAGAGCGGGGCCACGAGCGCGGCGAGGCTGCGTGCCGCGCGCCTCATGAGCCTGTCCTCCGGTTCGCCGGCGACAGCCTGTCGTTCAGCCGCCGCCAGTTCTCGGGACCGGTCGGCCGCCGCGGATGGAAGTCGCCGAGAACCGGAGAATAGCGTGCGTCCCGCAATCCCATGTTCGGATCGGCAGCATTGAAGGCGGGCAGCGGATTCGGTGGCGTAGACGCCGCGCAGCCTGCCGCGAAGAGCGACGCCGCAAGCGCCGCGATAGCTGGAATTCGCATGTGAAACCTTGAACCTGACAGGGAAAGGTGGCCCGCGCGCGGACGCACGGGTGCCTCGGCGCCACACGGCGCGGCGGGTCAGGTCAGGTTCGGGGAGGTCGAATGAGCCCGTGCGTTTCGCCCGGTGTCAAGGCACCGTAAACGACACGGCCGAATGCTCCGGCGGGCGGATGAGCGAGATCGGACCAGGAGGGCGGCACCCCGGTGGCTGGCATGCAGTGCATGTCGCAGCAGATATCCGCGGTCGACGCGCCTCCGTGATGACCCGTGTCATTTGCCGACGACGGTCGTTCAACGGCGTGATCGCCGTGAGCGGCGTCGTGATCGTGGTGCTCAATCTGCTGGGCCGTTTCGGCCTGCGCAGGATGCATGGCCGACTTGGCCATTGCGACCATTCCAGGCTGTAGCGAGGCAACGACGAGCATGGCGACGGCGAAACAGGCGCGCACGAACGCACCCTTCAATCCGCGATGTTCGCCCGAATCCGTCATCCGATCACTTCCGACACATGTCGCATCCGCAAGTCAAGCAGCAACTTAATCGTCAAAATGGTGCCCGTCTCGTACTTGACGTGTCGCATCCCCTCCTCTCACGACATTGTGTCGCAAATTCTGCTCCAAAACGTCCGTTGTCCGTCAGCGCCGATCAGGGCCTGCATGTTCGTAGGCGCCCATCCCCACACTTAACCCCCCCTTAAACCGCCACCCCTACTCTCCGTGCCGACGGCCGGTCGAGGCCACACGACGGGCGGGGTCCATGGCGAAGCGCAGGACGAGCGAGCGGATCGAGCCGAGTTTCGAGGGCTCGAAGGCGCGCGGGGAGCTTTCGGTGAGCGAGAGCGACCGGGTGGTGCCGGCCGCGCGCGGCAAGGGGAAGGCGAAGGCTTCGCGGGGCCGGGCGGCGGGTCCCGGCAAGGCGGCCGGGGGACGGGCCGATGGCGGCACGCGTTCGGGCTCCGGGCGATCGGGCGGAGGAGGCAGGTCCGGCGGACGCGGCAAGGCGCGGCGGGCGCGGCGCGGCGGCGGGTTGTTCGGGCTGGTGCGCGGCATGGCCTACTGGATGCTGGTGCTCGGCATCTGGGTCGGCATCGCGGGCGCGGGACTGACGGCCTATTACGGCGCGCGCATGCCGAGCGCCACGACGTGGTCCGTGCCCGACAGGCCGCCCAACGTACGCATCGTCTCGGCCGACGGGACGCTGCTCGCCAACCGCGGCATGACCGGCGGCGAGGCGGTCGGGCTGCACGAGATGTCGCCCTACATTCCCCAGGCGGTGATCGCCATCGAGGACCGGCGCTTCTATTCGCATTTCGGCGTCGACCCGATCGGCTTCGCCCGCGCAATGGCGACCAACGTGATCGAGGGACGGCTGGTGCAGGGCGGCTCGACGCTGACGCAGCAGCTGGCGAAAAACCTGTTCCTCAATGCCGACCGCACAATCGAGCGCAAGGTGCAGGAGGTGCTGCTCGCGCTGTGGCTGGAGCAGAAGCACTCCAAGGCGCAGATCCTGGAGATGTACCTCAACCGGGTCTATTTCGGCTCCGGCGCCTATGGCGTGGAAGCAGCCTCGCGACGCTATTTCAACAAGTCGGCGCGCGAGGTGACGCTGTCGGAGGCCGCATTGCTTGCGGGGCTGCTCAAGGCGCCGTCGCGGCTTTCTCCGGCGCGCGACCCGAAGGCGGCGGAGGAGCGTTCGCAGATCGTGCTGGCCGCGATGTCCGAGCAGGGCATGATCGGCAACGGCGAAATGACGGCGGCCATGAGCGCGCCGGCGACCCGGGCCGCGGCCTACTGGACCGGCTCGGAACACTATGTCGCCGACCGCATTATGGAAGAGCTTCCCGGCCTGATCGGCGACGTGCGCAAGGACGTGGTTGTGGAGACCACGATCGACCTGACGCTGCAGAAGCTCGGCGAGAAGTCGATCCGCGCGCTGATCCGCGAGAACGGCAAGTCGCTGAACGTCAGCCAGGGCGCGTTGGTGTCGATCGACGGCTCGGGCGCGGTGCGCGCCATGATCGGCGGCTACGATTACGCCAACAGCCAGTTCGACCGCGCCTCGGAAGCGCGGCGCCAGCCGGGCTCGGCCTTCAAGCCTTTCGTCTATCTCGCCGCGATCGAGCACGGCCGCACGCCCGAGAGCGTGCGCAACGATGCGCCGGTCAGGATCGGCAAGTGGACGCCGGAGAACTACAACGGAAAATACTATGGAGAGGTGACGCTGACGGCGGCGCTGTCGAAATCGCTGAACTCGGTGGCGGCGCAGCTTGCCATGGAGGTCGGGCCGAAGGCGGTGGTGGAGGCGGCGCACCGCATGGGCATCGAATCCAGGCTGGAGGCCAATACCTCGATCGCGCTCGGCACTTCGGAGGTGACGCCGCTGGAGCTGACGGCGGCCTACGTACCTTTCGCCAACGGCGGCTACCGGCCCGAGCCGCACTTCATCCGCCGCGTCACCGACGCTTCGGGCAAGGTGCTCTACCAGCACCCGACCGGCAGCGTGCCGCGCGTAATCAGCCCGGAGGCGGTGGCGATGATGAATGCGATGATGGCCGAGACGGTGCGCTCGGGCACGGCGCGCAAGGCGGCCTTCGGCTGGCCGGCGGCGGGCAAGACCGGCACCAGCCAGAACTCGCGCGACGCCTGGTTCGTCGGCTACACGGCGAACCTGACGACGGGCGTGTGGTTCGGCAACGACGACGGTTCGCCGACGAAGAACGTCACCGGCGGTTCGCTGCCGGCGATCGCCTGGCACGATTTCATGGCCGCCGCGCATGAAGGGGTGAAGATCGCCTCGCTGCCGGGCGCCGGCTGGCGCAAGCCGCTGCCCGACGTGCCCGGCCCGCGGCCGGCGCTGCCCGTGGGTTCGCCCGAAGACGAGGCGCCGGCGGTGCCGAGCGCGCGGGCGGACGGGGACCCGGCGACGACGGCCTCCATCGGCCATCCGGTACCCGCGGCGAATGTCGGCGATGAGCGGAAGAAGCCGCTCGGCTCGATCATGGACATCATCCTCGGCAACTGAGCGGCGTGACGGGAGGTGAGGCGTTCTGCCGCTTCCCCTCGCCAGCGGCATCGGGCTCGGATAGAGATCGGGCAAGGAGACCCGCGGCCATGTCCGAGACGCAGCTTCGCAAGACCATCGTGCTGACCGGCGCCAGCCGCGGCATCGGGCACGCAACCGTGAAGCGCTTTTCGCGCGAGGGGTGGCGGGTGATCACCTGTTCCAGGCAGGCCTTTTCCGACGACTGCCCCTGGCCGCAGGGGCCGGAGGACCACATCAAGGTCGACCTGTCCGATCCGGAGGAGGTGGGGGCGGCGGTGGCCGACATGCGCCACCGGCTGGAGAGCACCGGCGGGCAGTTGCACGCGCTGGTCAACAATGCCGGGATATCGCCCAAGCTGAAGGAGGGCGGACGGATGAACTCCTTCGACACGCCCATGCATGTGTGGCGCGACGTGTTCCAGGTGAACTTCTTCGCGCCGATCATGCTGGCGCGCGGATTGTTCAAGGAACTGGAGGCCGCGCAGGGCTCGATCGTCAACGTCACCTCGATCGCCGGCACGCGCGTGCATCCCTTCGCGGGCACCGCCTATGCCACCTCGAAGGCAGCGCTCGGCTCCCTGACGCGCGAGATGGCGGCAGATTTCGGCCCGCACGGCATCCGCGTCAACGCGATCGCGCCGGGCGAGATCGACACGGCGATCCTGTCGCCCGGCACCGACCGGATCGTCGAGACGATCCCGTTGCGACGGCTCGGCACCACGGCGGAGGTGGCCGACATCATCTTCTTCCTGTGCTCGCCGCAGGCAGCCTACGTCTCGGGCTCGGAGATCCACATCAATGGCGGCCAGCATGTCTGAGGCGGGCGCGGGGCGGCCCTGTGCCAGCTACACCGATCCGAGGCTCGCCGCCGTCTACGACCCGCTCAACCCTCCGGACGCGGCCGACGCGTTCTATCTCGAGCTCGCGGGGGAGGGGCCGCTAAAAATCCTCGACGTCGGCTGTGGCACCGGGCGGCTCGCGACGGCCCTGGCCGAACGCGGGCACAGGGTCACCGGCGCCGATCCGGCAGCCGCCATGCTGGACGTGGCGCGCCTGCGGCCGGGCGGCGACAAGGTGCGGTGGGTGGAAGGCACGGCCGGCACCCTGGCGCTGGGGCCGGTCTTCGACCTCATCATCATGACCGGGCACGTGTTCCAGGTCTTCCTCGAAGACGACGCGGTCATGGCGGCGGTGGCGAACCTGCGCGAGCACCTCGCGCCGGGCGGAAAACTCGCCTTCGAGATGCGCAACGCGGCGGTGCGCGACTGGGAAACCTGGACGCCGGACGCGACGCGGGAGACGGTGCAGGTGCCCGGCATCGGGCCGGTGGAGGTGTTTCACGACATCGCGGCCGCGGACGGGCGGCTGGTGACCTTCGAGACGCACTTCGTCTTCGGACCGGGCGACACGGCGCTCACGACGAGCACGCTGCGGTTCATGGACCATGGCGAGATGGCGCGCTTCGTCGAACGCGCGGGGCTGCGGGCGCAGGCGTGGCAAGGCGACTGGGACCGGTCGGCGATAGCTGACGACAGTCCGGAGATCATCGTGATTGCGGGAGTGGGCTGATGGCGCGCGGGCAGGTGGAGGGAGGCGTGTGGCCGATTGGTGGCGGGAGCTGACGGAAGGTCTTCGCAACGGCGTGTTTGAATGAAGCCGAATACTGTGATTCTGTCAGTTCGATCGTCCGGGATTGGATGGCTTTCTGCCTGACCGCTCTGTGTACGGAAATCAGTACAACTGGCGTTCAGATCGCCACCGCATCTCGACCGCGACGACAGCCCGATATAGACTGAGCTTCTAGAAACTTTGTCTCAAATCTATATCGGGCCTCTGTTGCCAGAATCGCAAATCACATCGCCGCTTGCAGTCAGCGCGACCAGTAGAAGCAGCTCTTGACGACGCCGTATAGCGGATCCCCGGAGGACTGGTTGTCGCATAGGTGCCGTTCGCGCCGTAGCGAACCGTCGCCCCGTGGGGGGGCATCGCAGAAGTCGTTCTCGTGGGCACAGAGCACCCACTTTCCAGACCGTCCGGCGTTTCCGCCGGTGCACTGGCTTACGAGACGCTTGATGTTTTCCTCTGCGCCGCTGACGCTGCTGCGAGAGTTCTGGCGGCACCAGCTGTAGTGCATCTGATAGACACTGTGGACGCCCCGACTGAAATCCAGACATCCTTGGTTGCTTTTCAAGGCGTTCTATACAATCCCGGAAACCTCCGACGCGTAGTCGCGGCAAAAGCTGTCGCTGGACTGTGAAAAAGCCGGAATCGACCATACGAACATTGCCAGAAGAGCAAAGCAGGCAGAAAAAAATCGTATTTCCCATTCCCCTATAAGTGTCCCTCTACCGCGAGATGACACGATCTGGCGGAAATGCAACAGAATTTAATGCTTCGCTAATAATCGGCCGCGCCGTTGCGGTTTTTGCAATGTGAAAGAGCAAATCACCGTGATATTCGCTCGACGGGGACTGGGAAGGGGATCGGTCGCATGGCCTGCTGGCAAAAACCGAAATCCTCTGCAAACAGAGAAGGGAAACCCGGGGGATGAATAAGTTTCGGCGCGCCGCAGGGGCTATCGCGGTGCTCGGGTCGATGATTATGGACAGTGCGGTGGCGTACGCTCAACCTGAACCGTTCGGACCGCCGATCGGCGGCTGGAATTTCACGCAGGAAGCGGTGAAGGGGGACTGGAGGGTCCGTTGCCGGGCAACGCGCGTAAGCGGGGGCACTACCTACCGGATCGATGTGTACGCAAACTGGAAATGGTATTTTTCGGTGACGCCGAAACCGGCGCAGCTCGATGGCAAGTATCCGAGCGCCCAGCTCAATCTGACGGACGGCCCTTTGCCCAGTCCCGCCTTCACGTCAGGCAACATGCTGGTTTTCGGACCGATCGAAGATCTTTCTATGGATGCCATCGCACAGCAGGGAGGGGCGTTGCGATCGTCGGGCCGACTTCGCTTGAGGTAGACCTTGGCGATAACACCACCGCCATTACGGACAATCTGGTGAGGTGTATCCAGGCAAATTGAGATAGCCGCACACCGTGGCGGCGGCCAACGGTGGCCGCCGCCGCCCGGCCAGCCCGGGCTACTCGACGCAGAGCTTCCAGGAGTCGTGGCCGAGGTTGGCGACGACCTGCGGGTCTTGATTCTGCAGCGGGCCGCGGCAGCGGCCGTCGGTGTTCCAGCGACCCATGTATTTGTAGGGATCGCTGCCGAAGCTGACCCAGACCTCCGAAATGTCGTTCTTGTCGGTCTGGATGATATAGTTCGGCTCGCTTCCGAACGCGTCGTAGATCAGCTCCGCCTTGGCGTTGCCGACTGTCGGCGTCAGCGTCGCCGCCATGCAGCGATAGCTCGCGTAGTCGGTTTGGCAATTGCCGACGAACTCCTCGCCGCGCCGGTTCGGGTCCGGCATGCGCGGGGCACCGCCGGCCGACCTGACCGGGGCCGGGGGCTGCGCGGATGCCATGGCGCGCTCCGGATTGCCGCGATTGGCCACGCATTCCTGCACTTTGAGCGGGGCCGCCGAAGTTCCCTTGAGCTGCATTTCGTACCAGATCTCGCCAAGATGGATTTCCATCCGGTTGCCGCTGGCGATCGCGTTGTACTCGCCCTTGTGGGGCCACAGGATGACCCATTCGCCGCTGCCCCAGCCGCTGATCCCCGACTTGTGCCCGTCGACATCGAACGTGCCGTAGGGCGTTTCGCCGGAGAACCGGTGCTTGACGGCGATCTGCCATTGGGGGGACGCGTCGTAGCCGAACCGCCAGGTGAGGCCCGGCAGTTCCATCTCGGCGGCGCAGAAGGCGAAACCCTGGTCGGTGCTGCCCGAAAAGACGTTCCAGCCGCGCACTTCGGCGTAGAAGTCGCCTTGGGTTACCTCGGGGTCATCGACGATGTTGAAGCTGTCGTCGCCCATCGCCGGTGCCTGGGCGAGCGCGGGGGCGGCAAGACACAATGCGATTGCGCCGGCGAGCCAGCGGACGGAAGCTATCATTACAGTAGCCTTTCTCTAATGAATGGTGATTTGGGACACGTGTCGGGCGTTCCGTGCGCTCAGGAGGCGCGTCAGATCGCGATCTGCTCGAGCGAACTGTCGAAGATCATGCCGGAACTGAGATGAGGGTGAAGCAGCCAAAGATCAGTCGCATGTTGGTCTCTAAAAAAAATCCCTTCCGCTGCGGTATGCCACAAGCCGGATTCCTTGAAAACAAAGAGTTGTGCGAAATGGTTCGTCAGCCCGCTACTCGCGAGGGTTGCCGGCGCGACCTTCGACGCGTCCCGTTTCAAGACGAGAAGTCGTTGCATCTGGTCGCGCTACGAACGTCGGCCCGAATCGATAAAGGCGGTCTTCAATGCGGCATACCTGACAGCGATGCCAGAAGCTCCGCGACGTTGCTGGCGCAGTATTTCTTCAGCAGCCTTGCGCGGTGGGCCTCGACGGTGCGGGGGGAGATGGAGAGCAGGCGGGCGATTTCCTTGCTGGTGCGGCCTTCGCCCAGGTGCATGACGATCTGGCGCTCACGGGTGGTGAGCTGCACGATCGGGCGGCTGGCGGAGAGGTCGGCGAAGGACCAGACCGCGCGCGCCAGCGGCTCGTCGCGGGTGAAGGAATGGCCGCGCACCCGGCACCAGAACAGCGACTGGTCCTTGCGCGCCATGATGCGCTCGTCGGAATACTGGTTGGTGCGCCGGAGCGGCTCGACGCCGACGTCGCGGATGCGCAGGAACTCCTCGTAGGTCGGGTAGAGGAAGGCGAAGGACTGGTCGAGCAGTTCCTCACGCCCGTAGCCGAAGATCTGCGCGAAGGTGTCGTTGCACTCGCGGATGATGCGGTTCTCCGTCAGCACGATGCCGACGGGCGCGTGGTCGAACGCCAGGTCCCTGAGCGTAGTCTCCTGAATTGCCATGCGTATTTGTACGATATTGCGCCTTTTCGATGCCCCACGGATAGTAGCAGGGCATGCGGGATCGCAACACCAGAATCCGCGACGAGGCATGCACCGAGGGAGGAAAGCCTGACATGAACCTGGCCGAATGGCTGGTGAGACGTGCGAAGCTGTCGCCGCGGAGCCCCGCGCTCTTTCGCGGGACGGCGATGGTCGGCGACTATCGCGGCTTCGCACGGTCGGCCGCCGGGATCGGCCAGGCGCTGGCAAAGCGCTTCGGCATCGGGCCGGGCGACCGCGTGGCGATCGTGGCGTCGAACTGCACCGGATACCTGGAAGCGATGTACGGCATCTGGTTCGCCGGCGCGGCGGCGGTTCCCGTCAACGCCAAGCTGCACGGCCGCGAGGCGGCGTGGATCCTGGAGGATTCGGGCGCCAAGCTCGTGTTCGTGACGGAGAAGGCCGGCAACGCGCTGGCGCCTTACCTGCCGGATTGCTGCCGCACCGTCGTCGACCTCGCGTCGTACGGGTTCGCCGCCATGCGCGCGGCGGACGGCGTCGAAGAGCCGGTGTCGCGCGGCCGCGACGACATGGCCTGGCTGTTCTACACCTCGGGCACGACGGGCAAGCCGAAGGGGGTGATGATCTCCAACGGCAACCTCCACGCCATGGCGTTTTCCTACCTCGCCGACGTCGACGCGGTGCATGCGGGCGACGCAGCGCTCTACGCCGCGCCGCTGAGCCATGGGGCAGGGCTCTACAGCGTGCAGCACGTGCTCAAGGGCGCGCGCCACGCGGTGCCGGAGAGCGGCGGGTTCGACGCGGCGGAGATCTTCGAAACGGCCAAGGCGCTCGGCGACGTCCACATGTTCGCCGCGCCGACCATGGTGCGCCGCCTCGTCGATGCCGCGAAGGCGAGCGGATCGGACGGTGAGGGCATCCGCACGATCGTCTACGGCGGCGGGCCGATGTATCTCGCCGACATCGTGGAAGCGGTGGAGGTCATGGGGCCGCGTTTCTGCCAGATCTACGGCCAGGGCGAGAGCCCGATGACCATCACGGCGCTGCCGCGCGAACGCGTCGCCGACCGCGACCACCCGCGCTGGCGTGAACGGCTCGCCTCGGTCGGCACCGCGCAGTCCTGCGTGGAGGTGCGGGTGGTGGACGAGGAAGGGCGGCCGCTTCCCGCCGGGGAGACCGGCGAGGTGGTGGTGCGGGGTGCAGCGGTCATGTCCGGCTACTGGAACGATCCGCAGGCGACGGCGAAGACGCTGCGCGAGGGATGGCTTTGGACCGGCGACATGGGCGCGCTGGACGAGGACGGGTTCCTGACGCTGAAGGACCGCTCCAAGGACGTCATCATCTCGGGCGGCACCAACGTCTATCCGCGCGAGGTGGAGGAGGCGCTGCTGACGCATCCGGCCGTGCACGAGGTGTCGGTGGTCGGCAGGGCTGACGCCGAATGGGGCGAGACGGTCGCGGCCTTCGTGGTGCTGGAGCCCGGCAGCGAGGCGACGCAGGCCGAGCTCGACCGGCACTGCCTCGACCGGATCGCGCGCTTCAAGCGGCCGAAGACCTACCGCTTCGTCGAGGCGCTGCCGAAGAACAACTACGGAAAGGTGCTGAAGACGGAGCTGCGCGCGCTGGTGGCGCGGGAGCGGCAGACGGAAGGGGCATGACGAGAATCCCGCTCCGTGAGGAGCGGCAGGCGCAAGGGGCCGAGGCGGCCCGGTTGAATACGAAACTCTCAAAGGAGGAGACGACATGAAAAGAATGATTGCAACGCTGACGGTCGCGACGGCACTCGCCGCCGCCGGCTGGTCGAGCGCCTATACGCAGGAGGATCCGGTCAAGATCGCGCTGGTGCACGGCCTGTCGGGCTCGCCGCTCGAGGCCTATTCCAAGCAGACCACCAACGGTTTCAACCTCGGTCTCGAATACGCCACCAAGGGCACGATGGAGATCAAGGGACGCAAGATCGAGGTGATCGAGAAGGACACCCAGTTCAAGCCCGACGTCGCGCGTTCCGTGCTTGCGGAAGCCTATGGCGACGACGAGGCGCTGATCGCCGTCGGCGGCACGTCGTCCGGCGTAACGACGGCCATGCTGCCGATCGCGCAGGAATACGAGAAGATCCTGCTGGTCGAGCCGGCGGTGGCGGATTCGCTGACGGGTCCGGATTCCAACCGCTACGTCTTCAAGACCTCGCGCAACTCCTCGATGGACACGCAGGCGCAGGCGCTGGCGCTCAGCCCCGACGAGAACCTGTTCGTCGCCACGCTGGCGCAGGACTACGCCTTCGGCCGCGACGGCATTTCGTCCTTCAAGCGCGCGCTCGAAGGCACTGGCGCGACGCTGGTGGCGGAAGAATACGTGCCGCAGCAGACGACCGACTTTACCGCGACCATCGAGCGCCTGTTCAACGCGCTGAAGGACAAGGAAGGCCGCAAGGTCATCTACATCTACGTCGCCGGCATCGACGCCATGACACCGCTCGCCTCCGCCGACCCGGCCCGCTACGGCATCGAACTGTCGACGGGCGGCAACATCCTGCCCGCCATGGCTTCCTACAAGCAGGTGCCGGGCATGGAAGGCTCGATCTACTATTACTACGAGGCGCCCAAGAACGAGATCAACGACTGGCTTGTGAAGGCGCACCAGGAGAAGTTCGGCTCGCCGCCCGACTTCTTCACCGCCGGCGGCATGGCCGCGGCGCTGGCCATCGTCAAGGCGCTGGAGACCGCCGAGGACTGGGACACCGAGACGCTGATCTCGACCATGGAAGGTATGAGCTGGGAGACGCCGAAGGGCACGATGACCTTCCGTCCGGAGGATCACCAGGCGTTGCAGTCCATGTACCACTTCAAGATCAAGGTGGACGACAATGTCGCCTGGGCCATCCCGGAACTCGTCCGCGAGATCAAGCCGGAGGAGATGGACATTCCGATCGGGCGCAACAACCAGGAATAGATTTGCTTCCGATCCTCCCGGCGCTTCGCGCTGGGAGGCATCACGAGGCGGCTCGCAATCCTCCCGGCGTTTTACGCCGGGAGGCATTACCCCCTCACCGGCCCTTCGGGCCACCTCTCCCCCTGCCCGGGGGAGAGGAACCGGAAGAACGCCGGCGTCCATGTAGCCACTTCCTCTCCCCCGGGCAGGGGGAGAGGTGGCACGCGAAGCGTGACGGTGAGGGGGCGCTTCGGCCCGGAACAATGGATATTTCAGACCAATCCCATGACCCCCTCTCTCCGCACAGAAAACCTGACGATCCGCTTCGGCGGGCATGTCGCCGTGAACGGGGTGACGTGTGCCTTCCGGGCGGGGGAGCTGACGGTGATCGTGGGGCCGAACGGGGCAGGCAAGACGACGTGGTTCAACCTCGTTTCGGGCCAGTTGCGGCCGAGCGAGGGCAAGGTTTTCAAGGGCGATAGGGAGATTTCCGGGCTGTCGCCGTCCGCACGCGCCAAGGCCGGCATCGGCCGCGCGTTCCAGCTGACCAACCTGTTTCCGAAGCTTTCGGTCCTTGAGAACGTCCGGCTCGCGGTGCAGGCGCGGCGCGGCGACGGGCCGCGAATCTTTACGCGCGCGGCGTCGCTGACCCGATTGCGCGACGAGGCGCAGGGCTATCTCGAAAGCGCGCGGCTGGCCGACGTCGCGGGATACCCGGCCTCGGCGCTGCCGCATGGCGACCAGCGCAAGCTGGAAGTGGCGATGCTGATCGCCATGCAGCCGGATGTCTTCATGTTCGACGAGCCCACCGCCGGCATGTCGGTCGACGAGGCGCCGGTGATCCTCGACCTCATAGCCTCGATCAAGAAGGACACGTCGAGGACGATCCTGCTGGTCGAGCACAAGATGGACGTGGTGCGCGCGCTCGCCGACCGTATCGTGGTGCTGCACAACGGCGAACTCGTCGCCGACGGCAAGCCGGACGAGGTGATGGCGCTGCCGCAGGTGCGCGAGATCTATCTCGGCGTCGGGGCCGATGAGGAGGAAGCGGCATGAGCGGCGCGATCCTGAGGCTCGACGACGTCCACACCGACATCGCGCAGTACCACATCCTGCACGGCATCTCGATGAACGTGCCGGAAGGCGGCGTGCACGTGCTGCTCGGCCGCAACGGGGCGGGCAAGACCACCACGCTGCGAACGGTGATGGGCCTGTGGCGGGCGCGCAAGGGCGCGGTCGTCTTCCGCCACCACGACATCACGGCGATGCCCACGCCCGACATCGCGCGGCTCGGCATCGCCTACGTGCCCGAGAACATGGGCATCTTCGGCGGGCTGACCGTGGAGGAGAACATGCGGCTCGCCTCGACCAGCGGCCGCTTCGACGACGACCGGCTCGGCCGGGTCTTCGCGCTGTTCCCGGCCATGGAGAAATTCTGGACCAAGCAGGCCTTCGCGCTTTCAGGCGGGCAGAAGCAGATGCTGGCGATCTCGCGCGCCATCATCGAGCGGCGCGAACTAATCCTGATCGACGAGCCGACCAAGGGGCTGGCGCCGGCGATCATCCGCAACATGATTACCGCCTTCCGCGAGATCGCCGAGGAGACGACCATTCTTCTTGTCGAGCAGAATTTCCTGTTCGCCCGCTCGCTGGGGCGTGGGGTGGCGGTGATCGACGACGGGCGCATCGTGCATTCTGGCGGCATGGCGGAGCTGGCCGGCGACGAAGCGCTGCAGACGCGGCTGCTCAGCCTGTCGCTGGCAGAGCATCAGTAGGGGGAGACACATGAACATCGCGCCCTACGTTGCCCCCCTCTGCCTGCCGGCATCTCCCCCACGAGGGGGGAGATCGGCTATCGCGGCGTCCATTGCCACTAACCTTCGTACTGGAAGAGACGCGATCGCGGGAGCCGTCTATCTCCCCCCTCGTGGTGGAAATGTCGCCGGAGGCGACAGAGGGGGGCAACGTAGGGCGCAAACACTCCGCTGTCACCCGCGCCTCGCCGGAGCCCGCCGATGAACGCCACCCTCGAACGCTTCGGCGGCGTCTACCTGATCCCGGTGTTCCTCGCGATCGTCGCCTTCGCCATGATCGGCTCGCCCTCGACCTGGGTGACGCTGACTGCGGCGGGGCTGGCGATGGGGATGATGATCTTCCTCATGGCGTCGGGCCTGTCGCTGGTCTTCGGGCTGATGGACGTTCTGAACTTCGGCCATTCGGCCTTCGTCACCTTCGGCGCCTTCATCGCGGCCACCGTGCTGGCGGCGATGGCGTCGTGGCTGAGCGCCGACAGCGCCGTGCTGAACATGATCGCGCTGGCAGCGGCGATCGGGGCCGCGACCGCCTTCGGCGCGGTAGCCGGCTGGTTCTTCGAGCGGGTGATCGTCAAGCCGGTCTACAAGGACCACCTGCGCCAGATCCTGATCACCATGGGCGCGCTGATCGTGGCCGAGCAGCTGATCTTAGCGATCTGGGGCGGCGTGCCGATCGCGGTTGCGCGGCCGGCATTCCTGTCGGGGTCGATCATCATCGGCGACGTCGCCATCGAGACCTACCGCATTTTCGCGCTGCTGCTCGGCCTCGCCGTCTTCGTCGTTCTCTACTACGCGCTGAACCGCACACGCATCGGGCTCCTGATCCGGGCTGGCGTGGAAAACCGCGAGATGGTGGAATCGCTCGGCTTCCGCATCGACCGGCTGTTCATCGGCGTCTTCATGGCTGGTTCCGCGCTCGCCGCGATGGGCGGTGCGATGTGGGCCGGCTACCAGAGCCTGATCACGCCCGCTCTGGGGCAGGAACTGCTGATCCTCGTCTTCATCGTGGTGATCATCGGCGGGCTGGGTTCCATCGAGGGCTCGCTGCTCGGCGCGATCCTGGTCGGGCTGCTCACCAACTACGTGGCGTTCCTGTTTCCGAAACTGTCGCTGGCATCGAACATGCTGCTGATGATGGTGGTGCTGTTATGGCGGCCCTACGGGTTGAAGCCGGCGGTGAAGGGGTGAGGGGGATGAGCGTCGCAACAAGCAGCCACTCCGGGACCTCCGAGCGCCGCGTGCCCGCCGGGCGGCTTGCCGTTTATGCCATCGCGCTGGCGATCGGGCTCTGCCTTGCCTTCGCGCCGTTCCTGTTCACCGACGTGCGGGCGCAGGAGGTGGCGGCGCGCATCTGCATCTTCATCGTGCTGGTGGCGAGCTACGATCTGCTGATCGGCTACACCGGCATCGTCTCCTTCGCCCATACGATGTTCTTCGGGCTCGGGGCCTACGGCACCGCGATGGTGCTGAAGGCCTGGGGGCCGGGATGGGACGCGATCATCGTCGGGGGTGCCGTGGGTGTGGCGGCGGCCTTTGTGCTCGCCGTGCTGATCGGGCTCTTGTCGCTTAGGGTGAAGGCGATCTTCTTTGCCATGGTGACGCTGGCGGCGGCCTCCGTGATGCTGGTGCTGGCGAGCCAGCTGTCGGACTTCACCGGCGGCGAGGACGGTTTTACCTATCAGGTGCCGCGGCTCTTCTCGCCGGCGATGAAGCTGTTCGAGGATGCCGACGGCAAGGTGGCGAGGCTGTTCGGCGTGGCGCTGAACGGCAAGGTGGCGGCGTACTACTTCGTCTTCCTGTCCTCGCTGGTGCTTTTCCTGGTCATGCTGCGCATCGTCGCCTCGCCGATGGGAACGGTGCTGGAAGCCGTGCGCGAGAACGAGATGCGTGCCGAGGCGATCGGCTACCGCGTCGTCGCATACCGCACCGCGATCTTCTGCATCGCGGCGGTCATCGCCGCGCTTGCCGGCGTGGTGCGAGCGGTCTGGCTCAAATATGTCGGGCCGGAGGTGGCGCTTTCCTTCGGCATCATGATCGACATCCTGCTGATGGTCGTCATCGGCGGCATGGGCACGATCTACGGCGCCGTCATCGGCGTGGTCGTGATGAGCCTGGCGCAGTTCTACCTCAAGGACCTGATGGAGGTGGCCGCCGGCGCGACCTCGGGGATCCCGCTGCTGCCGGACCTGCTCAATCCGGACCGCTGGCTGCTTTGGCTCGGGGTGCTGTTCATCCTGCTCGTCTACTTCTTCCCGGCGGGGATCGCCGGAACGCTCATGAAAAAGGGAAGCCACTGATGATGTTGCCGCGCTCGACCTATGTTCCGGCGGCCGGCCACGAGATGCACGTGACCGAATGGGGCGATCCGAAAAATCCGGCGCTGGTGATGTGGCACGGCCTGGCGCGCACCGGCCGCGACTTCGACGAGGCGGCTGCTGCCCTTTCCGACACCTATTTCGTGATCTGCCCCGACACGCTGGGGCGCGGCCTGTCGAGCTGGTCGCGGCCGGGCGGGGTGGATTATTCCTACGAGACCTTCGGCGACACCGCGATGGCCATCCTCGACCATTACGGCATCGACCGGCTGCGCTGGGTGGGCACTTCGATGGGCGGGCTGATCGGCGTGACGCTGGCGGCGGGCCGGCTGAAGGACCGCATATCCCACCTCGTCATCAACGATATCGGGCCGGACATTCCGGAGGAAGGCACGGGGCGCATCGCCTCCTATGTCGGCAATCCGCCGGTCTACGACACGGTGGCGGAACTCGAGGCGTGGCTGCGCAAGAACTACGCGCCGTTCGGAAAGAACACCGAGGCCTTCTGGCGCCGCATGGCCGATACCTCTACCCGACGCACCGACGAGGGCAGGGTGACGGTCCACTACGACCCGATGATCGTGACGCAGTTCACCCTGCACAAGGGCGATCTCGACGTGTGGGATCAGTACGATGCGGTGACCGCCAGGACGCTGCTCCTGCGCGGACAGTCCTCGGACGTCCTGCCGGAAGCGATCGCCTGCGAAATGACCAGGCGCGGCCCGAAGCCGCGTCTCGTGACCTTCCCCGACTGCGGCCACGCGCCGACGCTGGCGAGCGAGGGAGAGATTCGGTTGCTACGGGAGTTTCTTGAGTAGCCGTTTGAGCTTAAGGCCTCGCCATCTCGGGAGCCGGTCGCGGGGACCGGCTCCTTGTCCCCTCAGCCTCCCGTCAGGTTCTTCTCGATCTCCGGCACCGTGTGGTTGGTCAGGGTCTTTGCGACCTCGCCGACGACGCGGTCGGTGACTTCCTTGTGCATCTTCTTGCGCATTTCGCCCAGCACGTGGGGCTGCGCGACCAGGACGATTTTCTCGAAGCGGCCCATGTGGGCCATCTTGTAGAGGCGCTCGGCGATCTCGTCGGCGAAGCGCTCCTTTTCGATCTGGTGCCAGTCCGTGTCGGCGACCGCGCTGCGGTGCTCGCCCGAGGCGTCGTTGAGGCGGCCCGGCCTGTCGGTGCCCTGCTCGCGGGTGGGCGGGTTCTCGTGGTGCTCTTCGCGCACGACCTGCAGGTTCGGATAGACGTCGTCGCCCTCGTTGCGCAGGAAGAGCGCCTTTTCGCCGTCGGCGACCAGGACCCAGGTGTCGTGCTCGAGCTTCATGGCTGACATTTCGAACTCCATTCTCTGACGCGGACGGGCCAACTGCGCTCTATACACCCAGACGATTATCGGGTGCGTGCGGAGCGGTCGTCCGCTCCCATGCGAAACGTCCGGTAGGGACGCCTGTTCCAGCGAGCGGCAGCGCGCGATGCGCGCCACGGAATGATTTTGCGCCTCGCCGGTCCGGGGCGGAAAACGGATTGCGGCCGGGTCGCGGCGACAGGACGCCTTGTCTTCAGAAACCGGGCTGCCGGGCGGAGAATTGCTTGAAATTCTCAGGAAGGGTGTCCCATGGCCACCACCAACGCCAAACTCAACGCCTTCCCGGTCTTCATGCGGGTAAAGGACCGCAGCGTCGTCATCGTCGGATCCGGTGAGGAAGCGCTGGCGAAGGCGCGCCTGATCGGGCAGTCGAGCGCCGCTGTACGTATCGTCGCGCGGGACGCAGAAGCGCCGCTGCGCGACTGGGCCGGACAGAACGGCGCCGAGCTGGTCGAACAGGACTACCGGGCCGACCTGCTCGACGGCGGATGCCTGGTCTTCGCCGCCACCGGCGACGAGGAGGAAGACGCCCGTATCGTTTCGGATGCGCGGACACGAGGCATCCCCGTCAACGCCGTCGACCGTCCCCACATGTGCGATTTCTTCACCCCCGCTCTGGTGAACCGTGCACCCGTCTGCGTGGCGATCGGGACCGAAGGCGCCGGCCCGGTTCTGGCGCAGATGATCCGCGCCCGGATCGACCGGATGCTGTCGCCCGCGCTCGGACCTCTTGCCAGTCTCGCCGCAGGCCTGCGCGACCGGGTGGAGCGGCTGGTGCCGCGCGGCAGCGCGCGCCGCGCCTTCTGGAGCGACTTCTTCGAGGGTGCGCCGGCGCGCCACATGGAGGTCGGGCACATCTCCGAGGCGCGCGAGGCGGCCGCCGAACTGATGCAGCGCCGCACCGAGGCGCGCGGCCATGTCTCGCTGATCGGCGCCGGACCGGGAGCCGAGGATCTGTTGACGCTGCGCGCGCAGCGTTTGCTCATGCAGGCCGACGTGATCCTTTACGACGCGCTGGTGCCCGAGGCGGCGGTCGCCATGGGGCGCCGCGATGCCGAGCGCGTGGCGGTGGGCAAGCGCAAGGGCTGCCATTCCAAGTCGCAGGCCGAGATCAACGATCTGATCGTGGCGCTGGGCCGCGAGGGCAAGCGCGTGGTGCGCCTGAAGTCGGGCGATCCGCTGGTCTTCGGCCGCGCCGGCGAGGAGATGGCGGCGCTGCGCGAGGCCGGCATTTCCTACGAGGTGGTGCCGGGCGTGACCGCGGCCTTCGCGGCGGCCGCCGATTTCGAACTGCCGCTGACGCTGCGCGGCGTCGCCTCCTCGATGGTCTTCACCACCGGCCACGACCTGAAGGGCAAGACCCTTCCGGACTGGGGCAAGCTCGCCATCGCGGGCGCCACCGTCGCGGTCTACATGGGCCGTTCCATCGCCGCGCAGGTGGCCTCTCGGCTGATCGAGGCGGGGCTGTCGCCGGATACGGCGGTGGCCGTGGTCGAGAACGCCAGCCTGCCGAACAGGCGCCTGTTCCACGGCACGCTGTCGGACCTGCCGTCGCTGGAGAGCCGTACGGAGCTCGACGGTCCCGTGATGACCATCATCGGCGACGCGGTGGCGGGCGCCAATTTCGACAACTCCACCCCGATCGCCGCGCACGGCCGCGTGCGCGTGGCGGCGTGAGCGCGAGGAGGAGCGGACCATGAAGATCCTGACCGCGAACCGGCTGATCGACGGGGAGGCCGTCTGGTACTCCGCGGACAGAGGCTGGATCGAGCGCATCGACGGCGCCGAGGTGGCGAGCGACGCCTTCGCCGAGGAGCGGCTGCGCAGCGTCGGCAAGGCCTCCTTCGACCGTGACGAGGTGGTCGACGTCGACCTGATCGACGTGCAGGCGATCGACGGCCGGATCGTTCCGGTGCGCCTGCGCGAACGCATTCGCGCCGCAGGCCCGACCAACCGCCTCGATCTCGGCAAGCAGGCCGAACCCGAAACGACGCACACGGCCTGAGGAGGCCGTTCCCGAAAGACACCCGAAAGTCGCTACCATGTACCGATACGACGAATTCGACCATTCCTTCGTCAAGGCCCGCGTCGCCGAGTTCCGCGACCAGGTCGAGCGCCGTCTGGCCGGCGAGATCACCGAAGACCAGTTCAAGCCGCTGCGGCTGATGAACGGCGTCTACCTGCAGCTTCACGCCTACATGCTGCGCGTGGCGATCCCCTACGGCACGCTGAACGCGCGCCAGATGAGGATGCTCGCCCACATCGCGCGGACTTACGACAAGGGTTACGGCCACTTCACCACGCGCCAGAACATCCAGTACAACTGGCCGTCGCTGGCCGACATCCCGGCGATCCTGGACGATCTGGCGAGCGTGGAGATGCACGCCATCCAGACCTCGGGCAACTGCATCCGCAACGTCACGGCCGACCATTTCGCGGGTGCCGCGGCCGACGAGGTCGCCGATCCGCGGCCCTATGCCGAGATTCTCAGGCAATGGTCCTCGGTGCATCCCGAGTTCTCTTACCTGCCGCGCAAGTTCAAGATCGCGGTAACGGGGGCCGAGCGCGACCGCGCCGCGATTCAGGTGCACGACATCGGGCTGCACCTGAAGAAGAACGCGCAAGGGGAACTGGGCTTCGCCGTCTATGTCGGCGGTGGGCAGGGGCGCACGCCCATGGTCGCCAAGAAGATCCGCGACTTCCTGCCCGAAGAGGACCTGCTCGCCTACTGCACGGCGATCCTGCGCGTCTACAATCTCAACGGCCGTCGCGACAACAAGTACAAGGCGCGCATCAAGATTCTGGTGCACGAGACCGGCACGGAGGAACTGACGCGGCAGGTGGAGGCGGAGTTCGCGCATCTAAGGGACGGGGAACTCAAGCTGCCGGAAGCCGACATCCGCGCCATCGACGCCTATTTCGCGCCGCCCTCGCTGGACTCGCGCCCGGAAGGCGACGAGGCGGTGAAGCTCGCCCGGCTCGACAGCCGCGCCTTCTCCGAATTGCTCGAACAGAACGTCACCACCCACCGGCATCCCGATTATGCCGCCGTGACGATCTCGCTTAAGGGCATCGGCGAGGCGCCGGGCGACGCGACCGACGCGCAGATGGAGGCGGTGGCCGATCTCGCCGAACGCTACGGCTTCGACGAGATCCGGGTGAGCCACGAGCAGAACCTGATCCTGCCGCACGTGGCGCGCGCCGATCTGAAGGCCGTCCACGACCGGCTGGTGGAGATCGGGCTCGCGACTGCGAACTCGAACCTGATCACCGACATCATCGCGTGCCCGGGTCTCGACTACTGCGCGCTGGCCAATGCCCGCTCGATCCCGGTGGCGCAGGACATCTCGCGGCGCTTCGCCGATTTGGAGCGCCAGCGCGAGATCGGCGAGCTGAAGCTCAAGATCTCCGGCTGCATCAATGCCTGCGGGCATCACCATGTCGGCCACATCGGCATTCTGGGCGTCGAGAAGAAGGGCACCGAGCTCTATCAGATCACGCTTGGCGGCTCCGGCGACGAAAAGACCTCGATCGGCGAGATCGTCGGGCGCGGCTTCGCGGCCGAGGACCTGACCGACGCCATCGAGACCATCGTCGATGCCTATCTGTCGCTGCGAAGCGATCCGTCCGAGCGTTTCATCGACGCCTACCGGCGCGTCGGCGCCGCACCGTTCAAGGAGGCGCTCTATGCTGGCGAAGCTAAAGCCGCTTGATGCCGAGACCGAGGCCGAGATCGAGGCCGCCGCGCTCGAGGAGCGTTTCGGCCATCTCGAGCCGCAGGACTTGATCGCTCTGGCGATCGGGCGCTTCCGGCCGGGAGACATCGCCGCCGTATCGTCCTTCGGCGCGGATTCGGCGGTGCTTCTGCACATGATCTCGCGGATCGATCCGGCGCTGCCGGTGCTGTTTCTCGACACCGATAAGCATTTCGGCGAGACGTTGCAGTATCGCGACGCGCTTGCCGCCGATCTCGGGCTGAGGAGCCTGAAGATCGTCCATCCGCGGCCAGAACTGGTGGCCGAGCGCGATGCCGACGGGACGCTGCACCAGCGCGACACCGACGCCTGCTGTGACCTGCGCAAGGTCGAGCCGATGGCGCGCGCGGTGTCGCCGTTCCGGGCCTGGTTCACCGGGCGCAAGCGCTACCAGGCAGCCACGCGCACCGCGCTGCCGGTCTTCGAGGCGGTGGGCGAGCGCATCCGCATCAACCCGCTGGCCAAGTGGACGACGAAGGATCTCGCCGACTACATGCGCACCCATGCGCTGCGCGAGAATCCGCTGGTGGCCTATGGCTACCATTCGATCGGCTGCTTCCCCTGCACCCAGCCGGTGAAGCCCGGCGAGGACGAGCGCAGCGGGCGCTGGGCCGGCCAGTCGAAGGTCGAGTGCGGCATCCACCTGTCGGGCCTCGACGATTCGCTCACGGCGTCGTCGCTCTAGAAGAAGGACGGTTTACGGATGATCGAACAGGACACCCAGGCCGCGCCGCGCCTCTGGACGAAGGACGGTTTCCAGGAGGATTCCTGGCGTCACGGCGAGGATGCGGACGCGCTGTCGGGCAATGGCGGCGTGATCCTGCCGCTGGCCGTCTGGAAGGGGCTGGACGACCAGACGCGGGCGGAAAACCGCGACCGCATCGGGGTCCTGCTGGCGCCTGGGGAGATGCTGTCGGAGATCGAGCACGCGCTTGCCGACCTGCCGCTGGTGGCGCTGTCCTTCCCCGCCCTCAACGACGGCCGCAGCTTCTCCAAGGCCGCGCTTCTGCGAACCCGTCACGGCTATCGCGGCACGGTGCGGGCGAGCGGGCAGGTGCTGATCGACCAGATCCCGCACATGCTGCGCACCGGCTTCGACGAACTGGAGGTGTCGCACCCCGTCGCGATCCGCCGCCTGGAAGAGGGGCGGATCGGGGGCCTTCCCGAACACTACCAGCCTTCGGCGCAGCTCGAGCCGGCGGAAGGCAAGTACGCCTGGCGCCGGCTGCCGGCGGCCTGAGGTTTTCAGGAACCGCCAACCCGTCCTGTGCCGAACCTAGCGATCACTGGGCGCCGAGCGGCGGCCCGGTGAAGGTGAGCTGGAAGCGCGCGGCGCTATCCACCACCGCCGGCATGTCCTCCGGAATGCGGAAGCGGCCTTCCGCCATCTCGCGGAAGAAACCTTCGAACCGACCCGGCGTCAGAATGACGATGCTGCGGGACGGCTCGCCACCGACGACGCGGAAGGTGTGCCCCTTGCCGCGCGGCACGAACACCGCCTGTCCGGGCCCGCGCGTGAAGGTCTCGCCTTCGAGCCAGAACTGGACGTCTCCCGACAGGACGACGAAGGTCTCGTCGGCATCGCGATGGACGTGGCGCGGCGGCCCTGAATTCGGCGGCGAAACGGTTTCGAGCACCGTCATCTGTCCGCCGGTCAGGTCCGGGTCGAACAAGGTCTTGTAGTAAACGCCCTGCCATTCGACGGCAGCGGTTTTCGCCGCTGAACGAGGACGGGATGGCCTCGCCGGGCTGAATCAGGCGAGTGGCATGCGGAAGGTGAAGCGCGTTTCGGTCTCGTCCGACCGGGCCTCGAGCGTGCCGCCGTGCACCCGCGCGATCTCGGACGCAATGTAGAGGCCGAGCCCGAGACCTTCGCGGCTTTCGCGGACCTTGGCGCGGAAGAACGGCTGGAAGAGGCCTTCCAGCACCTCGTCGGGGATGGGCTTGCCCGAATTCGCCACCCAGAGCTCGAAATGGCCGTCACACGTCGCTGCCCCCGCGACCACCGGCCTTTCGGCCGAGCCGTGGCTGATCGCATTGCCGAGGAGATTGGAAAACATCTGCGAGATGCGGGCGTGGTCGCACGGCACGGGGGCGGTGACCGAGAAGTCGGTCTCGATGCGGCGATCCGGGTCGATCGTGCGGATCTCGGCGACGACCTGCTCCAGGACGGGCTCCAGCGGCCGGTCAAGATCGACCTGCAGCTCGAGACCGTCGCCGAGCCGGGCGCGGGCGAAATCCATCACGTTGTCGATGAGGCCGCGGATACGGAACACGCTGCCGCGCATCAGGGCAACCACGCCGCGGCTCTTTTCGTCGAGGTCGGAACGCAGAAGCACGTTGGTTCCCGCCTCGATGGAGCCGACGGGATTGCGCAGGTCGTGGCCGAGGACCGCGATGAACTGCTCGCGCAGTTCCGACAGCTCGCGTTCGTGGCGCAGCGCGGTACGGGCGTTCTCCAGCTCCTGGCCGGCATCCAGATGCGAGGCGATCAGTTCCGCAAACAGCTTGAACATGCCGATCGTGGCGGGGTTCTTCAGCTGCGCCGGCTTCGGATCGATCGCGCATAGCGTGCCGAAGAACGCGCCGTCGCGGCGCACGATGGGCATCGAGATGTAGCTCTGGAAGCCGTACATCGCCGGTGTCGGATGGCCCCGGAAAGCCTCATCGTCGTTTACGTGATCAATGACGACCGGCTCGCCGCTCTGCCTGATCTCGTGGCAGATGGTCGTCTCGACCGGAAGCTCGTCGCCGGGCTTGAGGCCGAAATCGATCTGGTCCAGCGCCTTGCATGTGATCCATCGCCCGTCCGTCACCCGCGCGACGGCGGCAAAGCGCATGCCCGTGATGCGGCACACGACGTCGAGGATCGTGGGGATGGCGTCGATGCGTTCGATCGCATCGATGTCTGCCTGGAAGTCATGCCGCATGTTTCTTGTCCGTGATGAACGATAACTAGCGCCGCAGGCGCCGGCTGTCACCCTGTTCGGCCGGTTCGGAAGTCCGGCGGTCGGGAAGAGAGGATCAGCGCGCGCGCAAGGACGCGGCCGACCGCGCCGAAATCATCTTGTGCAGGTGGACCATCATGGCCGCGGCGAAGAGCGGCGTGAGCAGATTGAGGATCGGCACGGCGAGGAAGGCGGCGATGACAAGCCCGGCGAGGAACACCGTGCCGGCATGGCGCCGCCGCAGCGCCTTGGCGTCGGCTTCGGAGCGGAACCGCATCGCGGCGAACTCGAAGAATTCGCGGCCGAGCAGATAGCCGTTGACCACGAAGAAGGCGACGAGGTTCACGCCCGGAACCAGAAGGAGGAGCAGGGCGAAGAGATTGCCGAGGATGACGACGGCGAAGAATTTGACCGCCAGCCACGCCGCCTGGACCGGCGGCACGGCGCGGCCCGGAGCATCGGCGGGATAGTCGACCCGCTCGACGACCTCGGCGACGTCGTCGAGAAAGAGGCCTGCGATCAGCGCCGAGACCGGCGCGATCAGGAGCCCCAGCGCCAGCGCAAGCACGATACCGGCGACGATTGAGGCGAGGAGGCCGAGCCAGCCCGTCCACTCCGGCAGGTCGGGCACGAACTGGTCGAGCCACGGCAGGGCGAGATACTCGAAGCCTTCGGCGAGGCCGAACCAGAGCGCGACGAGCACCAGGAAGGTCAGCCCGAGCGACTTGAACAGCACGGACCGGAACTCCGGCGAGAAGAGGTGGCCGGCCGCGCGGCCTGCTGCTTCGATGATCATTGCGCTCCCGCTGTTTCGTTTGCGAGATAGGACCAAACCAGAACCACAACAAGGTGACCGGCGATTGAACGACCTGTGGACCGGCTTGTGGGAGATCGAGGCCCCAATCGGATGCACTCTCCTGGAGGGCGCGCGGGGTGCATTTGTCAATGCGGTCGGGATTGCCGAAGATCAGAGCATCTTCGTCGAAAACGCAGCACGCGTGCTCGGGGCCTGGGGATTGGAGGTCCGCAATTGTGAGGCGATCCGCCCAACACGGCTCGAAGAACTGAAAGACCCCGCTTTGCATCGCGCAGCGGAGAGCCTGATCCCCGGAGCAGTACTGGTGGCCTTCGGCGAGTTCCACACGTTTTCCGACTTGCCGGAATGAATTGCAATGCACGAGGCTTTGCGTCTGCACCGGGTTTGCAGACCATTGCATTGACGGCCCGTTGGGTTAAACGGATGTCGAACCCTTTCCCTTCCTTCTTTCCAGGCGAAAACAGATCGTGGCATCCCAACCGGAATACGACGTCCTCTGCATCGGCAACGCCATCGTCGACATCATCGCGCGCTGCGACGAGGCCTTCCTCGTCGACAACACCATCATCAAGGGCGCGATGAACCTGATCGACGCCGAGCGCGCCGAACTGCTCTATTCGAGGATGGGGCCGGCGGTGGAGACGTCGGGCGGCAGCGCAGGCAACACGGCGGCCGGCATCGCGAGCCTGGGCGGCAAGGCGGCTTATTTCGGCAAGGTGAGCGACGACCAGCTCGGCGAACTCTTCGCGCACGACATCCGCGCGCAGGGCGTCGCCTTCGACTCGAAGCCGCTGAAGGGCTTTCCGCCGACGGCGCGCTCGATGATCTTCGTGACCGACGACGGCGAGCGCTCGATGAACACCTATCTCGGCGCCTGCGTCGAGCTCGGCCCCGAGGACGTCGAGGAGGAGAAGGCAAAGGGCGCCAAGGTGACCTATTTCGAGGGTTATCTGTGGGACCCGCCGCGGGCCAAGGAAGCGATCCGGCGCACGGCGGAACTGGCGCACGCCGCCGGGCGCGAGGTGTCGATGACGTTGTCGGACCCGTTCTGCGTCGACCGCTACCGCGACGAGTTTCTGGACCTGATGCGCTCGGGCACTGTCGACATCGTCTTCGCCAACGAGAGCGAGCTGAAGTCGCTCTACCAGACCGCCTCCTTCGACACGGCGCTCGACGCCATCCGCAAGGACTGCAAGCTCGCCGCCGTGACGCGCTCCGAGCACGGCTCGGTGGTGGTGCGCGGTAACGAGACGGTGAAGGTGGAGGCGATCGAGATCTCGGAGCTGGTCGACACGACGGGCGCCGGCGACCTCTATGCCGCGGGTTTTCTCTACGGCTACACGACCGGGAGGAGCCTGGCGGACTGCGGCAAGCTCGGCTCGCTGGCGGCCGGCATCGTCATCCAGCAGGTGGGGCCGCGGCCGCAGAAGAGCTTGCGCGAGATCGCGGGGCAGCGGGGGCTGGTTTAGGGGGGAGACTGGGGGTCCCATCCTTAGCGGAACTCACGCACCACTTCGATTTTCCCGACAATGGCGGCGTTGAACGATTCCAGTTCCTCAGCGGGTATCCAATATTCCCGGAGATTGCGGCCACCGGCTTCTTGCGGCTGGTAGCGTTCGATGAACTCACGGCGAATTTCGAAGCGGGTAACAAACCCGGCTCCGCTCTGAGGCACGTTCCAATCCCGGGCTATCCTGACCGCGTAGTCTTCCGTGAGGACAGGATAGAATATCGGCTGATCAGGCAGGCGTGGAGGAAAAGCACACATTCCTGCTTCTTTCTATCAGAGCCAGTTCAGCTGGTCCGACAGGTCGCCATAGGGTGAGAGTCTCGGTTGTCATCCCGAAGGCGATAGCGGAAGTCGGGGCTATTTTCCATCGCTTGCCGACTTTCGGCTATTCTGCTTTCGTACTCAGATGCAGGACGATAGAATTACGACGATCTACGACGAGGTCAGCGGAGGCGCGGAACTTCTCCGCTGGTTCGGCTGTGTGCCGACTTTCCACGATGCAGAGGTCATCAGCCTTACTCTGAACCGCAGCGGTTCGTCGAAACTGGTCCTGCATGGCTGGCTCATGACCAATGAAGTCGATGCCGACGGCTATTTCATGCTTGACAAGCACGCCGTTGTCACTTTCGAGCTTTCGGGCATCATGGATCTGCAACTCGAAGGGTTCACTGCCCAGAACGTATTGGGAAGACTCATCCTGCGCCGGGCGCCTGATCGACCGGAAAGACGTCCTCACATGACGTTGAGCCCACTTCGAGAGGATATCGAGATCGAACTCGAACCTTGCTATGGTCTATTCGGACTGATCCGCGCACGGTCGGTCTCCATCAGCATCGAACCGGGCCGTCCAGGCGCGCAACAGGCGGTGGAAGAGACGCGGGAAATTTGAGAGCGGGGGGACCTTGGGTGCTCCAAGCGGCTCGAAGAAGAACAAAATGCAGGGTCCAACCAACCGTCTTCCACATGCCTGTTTCGACTGTCGTAGATCATGGAAGATACACCGGCAGGGCGCAGATATCTGTCCTCGCTGTGGCGTCACTCTCCACTACATGGGACGGTCATTCAGAGTGCCGAAGTCCTCTGATGGCGAACAGTGGGAAAAGCTGAGAGCGCTATGGTTTGCCGGCTTTCGCTTCTGGAGCTACCGGGACTATCCGCAAGCCGAACCCCTTCCCGAGCGGTTGCGCGATGTCGAGGACTTCGTCCGCCGCAATCCGGATCATCCTTTCCGCGTGAAGGGGTAGATGTCTGCATTGGTGCGGTGCGGTTTTCGGTGCTTCAAGAGCGATGTGAGCAGGCGTTCAGCGGCAACCCCCCTCACAAAACATCCTCCGGCTTTCTCCCCGGCCGGCTTCTGTACGTCGGGATGGTCCAGCCGAAGCGGATGGCGCCGCCGCGGACGGCCAGCGCCGACAGCGCGCCGACGACGGCGGCCAGTGGCATGGGGACGCCGAGGACGGCAAGCGCGGTGAAGGCGGCGGCGCCGGTCAGCGCGGCGGTGACGTAGATTTCGGGGCGCAGCAGCACCGAGGGCTCGGCGGCGAGCAGATCGCGCAGAATGCCGCCGAAGGTCGCGGTCATGACGCCGGTGACGATGGCGACGGTGGCCGAACCGGTGACGACGAGGCCCTTGTACGCGCCGTAGACGCAATAGGCGGCGAGCCCGACGGCGTCGAGCCACAGGAGCAGCCGGTAGCGGGATTCCAGGCGATGGGCGGTGAAGTAGACGCCGACCGCGACGGCGGCGCAGACGAGGATGTAGTCCTGGTTGACGGTCCAGAAGACCGGCACGTCGAGCACGAGGTCGCGCAGGGTCCCGCCGCCGATGCCGGTGGCAGCGGCGAGGAAGATGAACCCCAGAATGTCGAGCTGCTTGCGCGAGGCCGCCAGCGCGCCGGTCGCGGCGAAGACGGCGACGCCAGCATAATCGAAGAAGACGAGCGGGTTCATCGAGGCCTCCCCGCCGAGCAATAGCTCAAGGCGGGGAAAAGCACAAAGATCAGGCCTTGCCGTCCTGCTCGGCCGAAGCGGCTTCGCCCGCCGGCTCTTGCGCCTGGGCTGCAGCCTTCGGCCCGCCCTTGGCGACGCCGACCATGGCCGGCCGCAGCACGCGCTCGCCGATGACGTAGCCGGTCTGCACGACCTGCACGACCGTGTTGGCGGGCACGTCGGGATTGGGCACCTCGAACATGGCCTGGTGGAAGTTCGGATCGAACTTCTCGCCCTCGGGCGCGATCTTCTTGACGCCGTGACGCTCCAGCGCGGAGATCATGCTGCGCTCCGTCATCTCGACACCTTCGAGCAGCGCGGCAAAGCCGGCCTCGCCCTTCTCCTTCGCCTCGGCGGGGACCGCGTCGAGCGCGCGGCGCAGATTGTCGGAGACGGTCAGCATGTCGCGGGCGAAGTTCGCGATGGCGTAGTTGCGCGCGTCGTGCACGTCGCGCGCGGTGCGGCGGCGCAGGTTCTCCATCTCGGCGGCAAGGCGGAGCGCCTTGTCCTTCAGATCCTCGTTTTCCTTGGCAAGGCGCATGAAGGCTTCGAAATCGGCCTGGTTCTCGTTGTCCGGCGCGCCTTCGGGCTGCGCCGAGTCATCTGGCGCGTGCTCGGCATAGCCGCTCTTGGCGGCTTCCAGATCCGGCGCGCGGTCGTCTTTCGGATGGTCGCTCATCGCTTGATCCCGTATTCCTGCGAGTAACTTGAAAGTAGGCCCGATATCGAGGCTCGGACCCCAAAAATCAAGGGGCGGAGGCGATCCGCTCGCAGTCGTACTACCGGAGCATGCGCGAGATCATCTGGGCGGTGTAGTCGACCATGGGGACGATGCGGGCGTAGTTGAGGCGGGTGGGACCGATGACGCCCAGCGCGCCGATGACGCGGGAGTCCTTGTCGCGGTAGGGGGCGACCACGAGGGAGGAGCCGGAGAGCGAGAAGAGCTTGTTTTCCGAGCCGATGAAGATGCGCACGCCCGAGCCTTCCTCGGCCAGTTCCAGCAGCTGGATCAGGCCTTCCTTGGTCTCGAGGTCCTCGAACAGGTGCTTGAGCAGTTCGATGTCGGCCTGCGCGGTGACGTTTTCCAGGAGGTTGGCGCGGCCGCGCACGATGAGGCGTGCCGGCGAGGTGCCGCTTTCCGTGCCGGCCCACACGGCGAGGCCCTTTTCGACGAGGTCCTGCGACAGGGAATCCAGCGCGGCGCGTGTCTCTTCCCTCAGCCGCGCGATCTCGCTGCGCGCCTCGGCAAGCGTTCGGCCCCGGATGTGGGCGTTGAGGAAGTTCGAGGCCTCGTGGAGCTGCGAGGTGGTGACGCCGTCCGGCAGGTCGACCACGCGGTTTTCCACGTCGCCGGACTGCGAGACCAGGACGGCGAGCGCCTTGTTGGGCTCGAGCTGGATGAACTCGATGTGCTTCAGCGCCGCCTCGCTCTTGCCCGACAGCACCAGCCCGGCGCCACGCGACATGCCCGAAAGCATCTGGCTGGCCTCGGTCAGCATGTGCTCCAGCGAGGCACCGTTGCCCGACGCCTTGATCTGGGCGTCGATGACCCGGCGCTCGTCCTCCGACAGGTCGCCGATCTCCATGAAGGCATCGACGAAGAAGCGCAGGCCCTTCTGGGTCGGGAGGCGGCCGGCCGACACATGCGGCGAATAGATGAGGCCGAGATGCTCCAGGTCGCTCATCACGTTGCGCACCGTGGCGGGCGACAGCGACGAGGGCAGGAGGCGCGACAGGTTGCGAGAGCCGACCGGCTCTCCGTCGCGCAGGAAGGAATCGGCGATCAGGCGGAAGATCTCGCGCGAGCGGGTATCCAGCGACTGGAGGGTCGGATCCATGAGGGGTATCGTCATCGGCGGCGAACCTTTTGACAAAGGATATAATCCGCGCGGGCGGGAACACAACTCGCAAGCACCCGCCTTTTCCTTTGCGTCGGCGTTGGCATGGCGTTACAAGCCGCGTTTCATCGATCGGTCAGGAAATCCCCATGCGTCCCTCGAAGCGCCAGCCCGGCGAAATGCGTCCCGTCAGCTTCGAGCGCGGGGTATCGAAACATGCGGAAGGCTCGTGCCTCGTCAAGTTCGGCGACACGCATGTGCTGTGCACGGCGAGCCTGGAGGAGCGGGTTCCGCCGTGGATGCGCAACAGCGGCAAGGGCTGGGTGACGGCCGAATACGGCATGCTGCCGCGGGCCACCGGCGACCGGATGCGGCGCGAGGCCTCGGCCGGCAAGCAGGGCGGCCGTACGCTCGAGATCCAGCGCCTGATCGGGCGCTCGCTGCGCGCAGTGGTCGACATGCAGGCGCTGGGCGAGGTGCAGATCACCGTCGACTGCGACGTGATCCAGGCCGACGGCGGGACCCGGACGGCATCGATCACCGGGGGCTTCGTGGCGCTGCACGACTGCCTGAAATGGATGGAAGCGCGCCAGATGGTCTCCGTCGACAAGGTGCTGAAGGACCATGTGGCGGCGATCTCCTGCGGCATCCATGGCGGCGCCTGCGTGCTCGACCTCGACTATGTCGAGGATTCGGCGGCGGAGGCCGACGCCAACTTCGTCATGACCGGCAAGGGCGGGATCGTGGAGATCCAGGGGACCGCCGAGGGCGACCCGTTCTCGGAAGAGCAGTTCACCGAGCTTCTCGCCCTGGCCAAGAAGGGCATCGCGCGTCTGGTCGACCTGCAGAAGATGGCGGTCGGCTGAACGATGCGGCCGCGCTCGATCCTGGAATCCGCGCTCTACGTGACGGATCTCGTTGCCGCCGAGGCGTTCTACGAAGACGTGCTCGGGCTCGAAAGGCTTGCCAAGGTCGAGGGTCGCCACATCTTCTTCCGCTGCGGGGACGGCGTGCTTCTCCTGTTCAACGGGGAAGCCACGCAGGTGCCACCCCCGCCGGATGCCAGACTGCCGGTGCCGCCGCATGGTACTAGCGGACAGGGGCATCTGTGCTTCGCCGCGCCGGGTGACGAGATCGACCGGTGGAGGGATTTCCTGACGGAACGCGGCATCGCCATCGAGGCGGATTTTTCCTGGCCGCAAGGCGGGCGTTCCATCTATTTCCGCGATCCGTCCGGCAACTCGCTGGAGTTCGCGCAGCCGCGCATCTGGGGCATCGAATGAACACGCTGGAAAAGCAGAAGATGGTGGTCGCCAGCCACAATGCCGGCAAGCTCAGGGAGTTCGCCGATCTGATGGCGCCCTTCGGCATCGAGGCGAAGTCGGCAAAGGAGTACGGGCTTCCCGAGCCGGAGGAGACCGGCACGACTTTCGAGGAGAACGCCTACATCAAGGCGCATGCGGCTGCGGTGGAGACCGGCCTGCCGGCACTGTCGGACGATTCGGGCCTCTGCGTCGATGCGCTCGACGGCGCGCCGGGCGTCTACACCGCCGACTGGGCAACCCAACCCGATGGAACGCGCGACTTCATGCTGGCGATGGAAAAGACCGAGACGCTGCTGAAGGAAAAGGGCGCGACCGATCCGGCGCAGCGCACCGCGCGCTTCGTCGCCGTGATCTGCCTGTGCCAGCCCGACGGGAGCGCGGAATATTTCCGCGGTGAGGCGGAGGGGCAGCTGGTCTGGCCGCCGCGCGGCGACGACGGTTTCGGCTACGATCCGGTGTTTCAGCCGCGGGGCTTCGACGTCACCTTCGGCGAGATGACGGCGGAACAGAAGCACGGCTGGAAGCCCGGGCAGGACCAGGCGCTGTCGCATCGCGCCCGCGCCTTCCAGAAATTCGCGCGGGCGAAGCTCGGCGCGTCATGAGCATGCCTGATTTCAGGCCCGACGACCGTTTGCCGGGGTTCGGGGTCTACGTGCACTGGCCGTTCTGCGCGGCCAAATGTCCCTATTGCGACTTCAATTCGCATGTGCGCCACCAGCCGGTGGACCAGGAGCGGTTCGCCCGCGCCTTCGCGACGGAACTCGCCACGATGCGGGAACGCACCGGGCCGCGGACGGTCACCAGCATCTTCCTCGGCGGCGGCACGCCGTCGCTGATGGAGCCGGGTACGGTCGGCACGATCCTGGAAGCGGTCGCGGCGAACTGGACGGTGCCGGACGGGATCGAGGTGACGCTGGAGGCGAACCCGTCGTCGGTCGAGGCTGGGCGCTTCCGGGGATATCGCTCGGCGGGCGTCAACCGCGTCTCGCTCGGCGTGCAGGCGCTGAACGACGCCGACCTGAAGTTCCTCGGACGGCTGCACAATGTCGAAGAGGCGCTGCGGGCGATCGAGCTCGCCCGCGATACCTTTCCGCGGCTTTCCTTCGACCTAATCTATGCGCGGCCGGGCCAGACCCCGGAGGCGTGGCGCGCCGAATTGGAGGCGGCGATCGGCCATGCCGCCGACCATCTGTCGCTCTACCAGCTGACGATCGAGGAAGGCACGCCGTTCCACGCGCTGCACGCGGCGCGCAAGTTTACCGTGCCGGACGGGGACCATGCCGCCGACCTCTACGCGCTGACCCAGGAGGTGACCGCCCAGCGCGGACTGCCGGCCTACGAGATATCGAACCACGCCAGGCCGGGCGCGGAGAGCCGCCACAACCTGACCTACTGGCGCTACGGCGAATATGTCGGCGTCGGACCCGGCGCGCACGGCCGCTTCGTCGGCGGCGGCACGCGCAACGTGACGATCGCGGAGCGGATGCCGGAACGCTGGCTGTCGCTGGTCGAGGCGAAAGGCCACGGCGTCGTCGATGGCGAGACGCTGACGCGCAGCGAGGAGGCCGACGAGTTCCTGCTGATGGGGCTGCGGCTGGCCGAAGGCATCGACCTCGCCCGCTATGAGCAGCTTTCGGGCCGCCCGCTTGCATCCGAGCGCATTGCCGTGCTGCAGGACGAGGACCTCGTCGCGCCGGTCGGCAATTCGCGGCTGAGGGCGACGCCGGCGGGGATGATCGTGCTCGACGCGGTGGTGGCCGACCTGGCGCGTTGAGGGTTCACCTCGCGGCCCTCAAACGAAAAGGGCTCCAGCCTTTCGGCGGAAGCCCTCTCGTTGCTGTAGATTGTATTAGGCGTCAGTGGCGGGCGAGCCATTCATCGATGTCGCGTTCAGCCTCGTCTTTCGCCTTGCCGTAGCGCTCCTGCAGCTTGCCGGCGAGCTCGCGGCGGTTGCCCTTGACGACGTCGAGGTCGTCATTGGTGAGCTTGCCCCACTGCTGCTGGGCCTGACCCTTGAACTGCTCCCAGTTTCCTTCGACACGGTCCCAATTCATGGTGTTCTCCTGTTTCCTCATGAGATGACGGTTCGCGACCGTCTGAGGAAGAAACGCAAATCCGGGGGGCGGGGTTCCTCGCAAAAAGGCGCAGGCAGGGAAAGCGCCGGTAAGAAAAAGCCCCGCCGGATCGCTCCGGCGGGGCTTTGATTTGTCGCGGCTCGGGAGCCGGCGGGCTGCTTAGGAGTTGCCCTGCTTCTTCAGCGCGGCACCCAGGATGTCGCCCAGCGAGGCGCCGGAGTCGGTCGAGCCGAACTGCGCCACGGCTTCCTTTTCCTCGGCGATTTCCAACGCCTTGATGGAGACGGTGATGCGGCGGGTCTTCTTGTCGAACTGCGTGACCCGGGCATCCACCTTCTGGCCGACGGAGAAGCGCTCGGGGCGCTGCTCGTCGCGGTCGCGCGAAAGGTCCGCGCGGCGGATGAAGGTGTCCATGTCGTGGTCGACCAGGCGAACGTCCAGGCCGCCGTCCTTGACCGCCGTCACTTCGGCGGTGACGATGGCGCCCTTGCGCAGGTCGCCCGAGCCGGCCGCTTCGCCGACCGCGTCACGGCCGAGCTGCTTGATGCCCAGCGAGATGCGCTCCTTGTCGATGTCGACGTCGAGCACCTGCGCCTTGACCATGTCGCCGCGATTGTACTCCTCGATCACCTGCTCGCCCGGACGGTTCCAGTCGAGATCGGACAGGTGCACCATGCCGTCCACGTCGCCTTCCAGGCCGATGAACAGGCCGAACTCGGTCTTGTTCTTGACCTCGCCCTCAACGGGCGATCCGACCGGATGGCTGCGCGCGAAGGCTTCCCACGGGTTCTCGAGCGTCTGCTTGAGGCCGAGCGAGATGCGGCGCTTCTGCGGGTCCACCTCGAGCACGACGACGTCGACCTGCTGGGTGGTCGACAGGATCTTGCCGGGATGCACGTTCTTCTTGGTCCACGACATCTCGGAGACGTGGATGAGGCCCTCGATGCCCGGCTCCAGCTCCACGAAGGCGCCGTAGTCGGTGATGTTGGTGACCGTGCCGGTGATCTTCTTGCCGAGCGGGAACTTGGTGCCGATGTCGGACCAGGGATCCGCCTCGAGCTGCTTCATGCCGAGCGAGATGCGGTGGGTTTCCTGGTTGATGCGGATGATCTGCACCTTGACCGTCTGGCCGATGTTGAGGATCTCGGTCGGATGGTTGACGCGGCGCCATGCCATGTCGGTGACGTGCAGCAGGCCGTCGATGCCGCCGAGGTCCACGAACGCACCGTAATCGGTGATGTTCTTGACCACGCCTTCGACCACCTGGCCCTCTTCGAGGTTCTGGACGATCTCGGAGCGCTGCTCGGCCCGGCTCTCTTCCAGCACTGTGCGGCGCGACACGACGATGTTGCCGCGGCGGCGATCCATCTTGAGGATCTCGAAGGGCTGCGGGTTGTGCATCAGCGGAGAGACGTCGCGGATCGGGCGGATGTCGACCTGGGAGCGCGGCAGGAACGCCACGGCGCCATCGAGATCGACCGTGAAGCCGCCCTTGACCTGGTTGAAGATGATGCCTTCGACGCGCTCACCCTTGTTGAACTTCTCTTCGAGGCGGACCCAGCTTTCCTCGCGGCGAGCCTTCTCGCGCGACAGCATGGCCTCGCCCAGCGCGTTCTCGATGCGCTCGACATAGACCTCGACCTCGTCGCCGACCTTCATCTGGCCGTCCTTGGCCTTGGCGCCGAATTCCTTCAGCGGCACGCGGCCCTCGACCTTCAGGCCGACGTCGATGATGGCCATGTCCTTCTCGATGGCCGTGATGATGCCCTTGACGACGGAGCCTTCGGCCGAATGGCTTTCGGAAAAGGACTCATCGAGCATGCTCATGAAGTCGTCGAGGGACGGATTTGCCGAATTGGCGGTAGCTTGTGACATTCGTTCTCCTGGATGCCCCTCGCTCTCGTGGCGTCGGGGCGGCACCGGTGGTTCGTGTTGCGTTGCGCCAGCCCGGCATTCCGCTCTTGTGAAGCGCGCGGCCGATCTGCGGCCAGTTCCGGTGCATTCTCGAATGCGGGCAGCGGTTCATGCCTGAAATGCAAAATGGCGGTTCGCCAACCCTTTCCGATGGAAAAGGCTTCCGCGCCGCCGCTGCTTTCAGTCAGTTTTTCGCGTCACGAGCCCCGTCTACGATGGCGCAGGCCGCGAGAAACGCCGCCTCTATACTCATTTGCGACGTGTCGAGCAAGTGGGCGCCGTCGGCGGGCCGAAGCGGCGAGTCGGCGCGATCCATGTCGCGCGCGTCGCGGCGCTCGATGTCGGCCAGGATCGCCTCGTATTCAGCCTGGCCGCCAAGACGCAGGATCTCGCGATGCCGCCGGCCGGCGCGCACCTGCGGGCTGGCGGTGACGTAGAGCTTCACGTCGGCGTTCGGGCACACCACCGTACCGATGTCTCGCCCGTCGAGCACGGCACCGGGCGGCTGCATCGCGAAGGCGCGCTGCTTTTCGACCAGCACGCGCCGCACCGCCGGATGGACGCTGACCTGGGAGGCTGCCTCGCCGACCGCGTGGGTGGACAGGACCATAGGGTCGAAGCCGGCGAAATCGACCTTGCGCGCCGCTTCCACAGCCTGCGCCTCGTCGTCCAGCGGCAGCCCGGCCTGGATGAGCGCGTGCGCGACGGCGCGGTAGGAGAGGCCGGTGTCGAGATGGCGCAGGCCGTATTGGGTGGCCAGCCTGCGCGACAGCGTGCCCTTGCCCGAGGCGGCGGGTCCGTCGACGGCGATGACGAAAGGAGCGGTCATGGCGGCGGTTGAAGCGGGATTCGCGCGGGGAGGCAAGGGGGTGGGGAGGGGAGGGTACAAGCGGTGCCGATCCCCGGGCGCCGAAAACCGACAGTCTCCCGTTCGATCGGTCGCGTAGATAGCTTCTGCTCGGCGACAAATGGTGTCTTTGCCTGAGGGATCATGCAGAGGGTCTTGTCGTGACATTCGCGGGTGTTGTTTCGCCGCCCCAAAGCATGCGGCGAGCAGGCCGGCGTGCTCCTCGGTGCGGATTGCGAACGGACCGCCCGAGCACAATACCCTTGCCAGCCGATGCAGGCTTCCATCAGTCTGTCTTCAGGAGCGGAGGGGAACTGGTCTGGAATGCTGAACCGAAAGCAGCTGGGGCGCCTGGCGCCGAGCCGCCTCAATCTCATGATGATTCTGGCGGGTGGGCTCTATCTTGGTCCCTTGCTGGCCGGCCTTTCCCAGCAACCCCGCTGGACGGTCGCGGTCTGTGCCGGGGTCCTGGTCCTCTGGAGCGTCCTCTACCGCAGCGCCTCCTGGCCACGCCGGCTTGCAGACCTAGGCAGGCCAGAGGTCGTTTTGGCGACAATGCTTCTCGTATGCGTGATGCTGGCACTTTCCGGCCTGTCTTTCCTGGCAGGGCTTGGATTGGCACAGATCGCCGGAGGCGTCTCGTTGCCCCTTTGGGTGCCTTTGGGCATCCCGTTGCTTTCGCTGACGATCGCCTTGTTCATCCAGTCACCCCGCGAAGCGACCGAGATGGACGCCTTCCTCGACGATGCGCTGCGGCAGCTCGAGGGTTTCCCACCCTTGCCGCCGACCCCCAACATCAGCAGAGCAGTGGCTGCGAAGCTTGAGGAACTGCGGGAAGGCGCAACGGTAGACGAGGTCCGTACAGCTATCGGGGAGGCGACTGTCCATGACGCGGCGCTGCTCGCTGCAATCGACAAGATGGGTGTTCCACCTCCGCGCCCCGCCCTCGTGGCAGCCATCCTGATCGTCACCGATCCGACGGGCGCTCCGGGTCTGGAAGCTCGCGGCGAAGCTGCCTGGGTTTTCGACGCGATCGGTGGTGACCCCGAGCTGGAGATGCTTTTCGCCCGACGGGCCCTCGAACTCCTGGCGGAAGCGCCGTTCCTCTTCCGCGACATGCCCTATTCCTACGACGTCGATCAATCGGCCGCCCGCAGTCCGGAGCCGGAAGCGGCCCAAGCCCTGAAGAATCTGCGCGATCGTCTCAACGAACTGTCGAAGGAAGAGGATGATCTTGATGAATCCGGAGCCGCCGAGTGATGGCATGAACGGCTCACATCCGCCGGTTTCGATCCTCGGATGACCGGCGGCGCAAACCGCGACTGATGGAGCCGCCGCCGCGCCTCACACGCTCCTGGTAATGCCCCCGTCGATCCGCAGGTTCTGCCCGGTCATGTAGCTCGACTTCTCCGAAGCCAGGAACAGGATCAGCTCCGCCACCTCGTCCACGCTGCCGTAGCGGCCCATGGGGATGCGGGCGCGGCGGTCTTCTTTTTCGGGCAGGGACGAGATGAAGCCGGGCAGCACGTTGTTCATACGGACGTTCTCGGCGGCGTATCTGTCGGAAAAAAGTTTGGTGAAGGCGGCGAGGCCGGCTCGGAAGACGCCGGAGGTGGGGAACATTTCTTCGGGCTCGAACAGCGCGTAGGTCGAGATGTTGACGATCGATCCGGATTTCTGGGACTGCATCACCGGGGTGACGAGGCGCGTCATGCGGATGACGTTGAGAAGATAGAACTCCATTCCGAGATGCCAGTCGGCGTCGGAGATTTCGAGCACCGGACCCTTGGGGCCGTGGCCGGCACCGTTGACCAGCGCGTCGATGCGGCCGAAGCGGTCCATGGTGGCATCGAAGAAGCGGCGCAGATCGTCGGGCTCGCGGTTGGAGCCGGTGAAGCCGAGGCCGCCGAGTTCGGCGGCAAGCGCCTCGCCCTTGCCGGACGACGACAGGATCGCGACCTCGTAGCCGGCCTCGGCCAGCTTTCGTGCCGCGCCGGCCCCCATACCCGATCCGCCGCCGACGATCATCGCGACTTTGGCCATCCGGTCCTCCCGTGATCCGTTCAACAATGCCCAGCGGGCATATCCGGACCGGGGAGCGACCGCAAGAAGCGGTCGTTAGGCGCTGCATCGTCCTTGCCACACGTCGTTGCGCGGCGGTGGTGCGTTGACAAGGCAGGGAAGACACCGGCGAAATGGGCGTGGCCGCAGTCCTGCGAGCCGCCGTCCATTCCGAACCGGAGCCGATCGTGAAGCAAGAAGCCGACCTCATCGTCACCAACGCCCGCGTGCTCACCATGGACGAGGCTATGCCTTCGGCCGAGGCGGTCGTGGTGAAAGACGGTACGATCGCCTTCGTCGGCAAGGCCGCGGAGGCCGAGGGATGGAAGGGTCCGCGGACGCAGGTGATCGACGCCCGGGGCGGGTCCGTGCTGCCGGGCTTCATCGAAAGCCACGTGCATCTGTTCATGGGAGCGGCCGAACTCGTGCATCTCCAGCTCTTCGGCGTGAAGGGCATCGACGCGCTGGGCGAGCGGTTGCGCGAATATGCCGCCGCGCGGCCGGACGACAAGGTGCTGTTCGGGCAGTCCTGCGACTACACGGTCCTGGGCGAGGGCGAGACGCTGACCCGGCACCATCTCGACCGCATCGTTGCCGACCGTCCCGTGGCGCTGGTGGCGCCGGACCACCACACGATGTGGGCCAACACCAGGGCGCTCGAGATGGCTGGGGTGCTCCACGGCAAGGCGGTCAGTCCCGGCAACGAGGTGGTGATGGGCGCCGACGGGCTGGCGACCGGCGAATTGCGCGAGGGCGAGGCGATGACGCCCGTGGTGCACCTTGCCGGCGAGAGCCGGGTGCGGCTCGGCATCCAGACCGGCGGCGAGCCGGAGCGCTGGCCAAGCCCGGCCGAATGGGAGGCTGACAAGGAGATCATGCGCCGCGGCCTCGCCTACGCGGCCGAGCACGGCATCACCTCGTTCCACAACATGGACGGCAACCTCTACCAGCTACAGATCCTGGCCGAGATCGAGAAGGAGGGCGGACTGCTCTGCCGCGCGCAGGTACCGTTCCACTACAAGAAGCCGATGACGCTGGAGGATCTGGAGAAGGCGTCGGCCATGGCCGACAGCTACGCTTCGGAGTGGGTCTCGTCTGGCATGGTCAAGGTGTTCATGGACGGCGTCATCGATTCCGGCACCGCCCACATGATCGAGCCCTATGCCGACGACGGCGACTGGCGCGGCGAGCCGTATTTCTCCGACGCGGAATTCGCAGCACTTGCCACCGAGATCGACCGGCGGGGGCTGCAGATCGCCGTGCACGCGATCGGCGACGCGGCGGTGCGCACCGTGCTCGACGGCTACGAGGCGGCCCGAAAGGCCAACGGCGCGCGCGACAGCCGCCACCGCATCGAGCATATCGAGGTGACCACCGACGCCGACATTCCGCGTTTTGCCGAACTCGGCGTCATCGCCTCCATGCAGCCGCCGCATCCGCCCGGCTCCATGGGGCTGCCGCTCGAACCCACCGTCTCGAAGATCGGCCGCGACCGCTGGCGTCTCGCCTATGCCTGGCGCAGCATCAAGGAAACCGGCGCGCACGTCGTATTCGCCTCCGACTGGCCGGTGTCGCCGATCGACCCCATCGCGGGCATACAGGCGGCAGTTGTGCGCAAGCGGTGGGCAGACGACCTGCCCGACCACGCCTATTCGCTGCACGAGGCAATCGCCGGCTATACCGTCGAAGGCGCGTATGCCCAGTTCGAGGAGCATCGGAAGGGGCAATTGAAGACCGGCTATCTGGCTGATATCGTTGTTCTTTCTGGCGACGTCGATGCGGTGGCGCCCGACGCACTGCACGAAATCCGTCCGGTCACGACCATCTGCGGAGGAAAGATCACCTACCAAGCCTGACGACTGGCACGCAGGTTGCTTCTCTCTGGTTGCCGGTTTTGAATGGCCGTTCAACAAGCCGGTTGCCAAGGCGAGCTCCTTGTGCTGACATCGAGCGGGAACTTTAAAGACCCGGCGCGAAGACGCGGGGCGACGACAGGAGCGGGGCTGGATCTTGCCGGAGACACCGGAACGGAATGCCATCGAGGTCAAGGGCGTCAGCAAGGTCTTTGGCTTTGGACCGGACAAGGTCGTCGCTCTCAAGAACGTGGACGTGTCGATCCGCGAGAACGAGTTCTTCACGCTGCTGGGGCCTTCGGGCTGCGGGAAGACAACGCTCCTGCGGCTGATCGCGGGCTTCGACTTTCCCACCGACGGCGAGATCCTGCTGCATGGGCAGGACATCGCCCCGCTGCCGCCGCACAAGCGGCCGGTCAACACCGTGTTCCAGAGCTACGCGCTCTTCCCGCACCTGACGGTGGCCAAGAACATCTCCTTCGGGCTCGAGATGCTGGGACGCCCGAAGAGCGAGGTCGACGCCCGCGTCGACGAAATGCTGAAGCTCGTGCGCATGGAGGAATTGCGCAACCGCTCGACGGCGGCGATTTCGGGCGGCCAGCAGCAGCGCGTGGCGCTCGCCCGGGCGCTGGCGCCGCAGCCCAAAGTGCTACTCCTGGACGAGCCGCTGTCGGCGCTCGACTACAAGCTGCGCAAGGAGATGCAGATCGAGCTGAAGCGCCTGCAGCACGAGACCGGCATCACCTTCATCTTCGTCACCCACGACCAGGAGGAGGCGCTGACCATGTCGGACCGCATCGCGGTGATGTCGGCCGGCAACATCCTCCAGATCGGCTCGCCCGAAGACATCTACGACCGGCCGGCTGTGCGGTTCGTCGCCGACTTCATCGGTGAGACCAATTTCCTCGAGGGCACGATCGAGGAACGCGCGGGGGATACCGCGCGGGTGAAGCTTTCGTCGGGCGCGGTGATCGACGCCTCGGTCGCCGAGGGCGTCGATCCGTCGGGATCGGTGACGGTGGTGGTGCGGCCCGAACATGCCGCGCTGGCGTCCGAGGGCGGGCAGCTGTCGGGACGGCTCTCCAACATCGTCTATTTCGGCACCGACACGCATCTGCACGTGGACCTGGACGGCGGCGGCGGCGAATTCATCGTGCGTCGGCAGAACACGCGGACGGACCGCGGCGCGGCGGCGATCGGCGATCCGGTCTCGATCGTGATCGGCGCGGGCGCGGCCCAGGTCCTGAAGGACTAGCCGATGTCGCAAGCCGCCGAGACAGCCCGCAAGGCCGAAAGCGACGACATCCGCAAGCGCTGGCTTCTCTCGGCACCCGCGCTTCTCATCATCCTCTTCGCCGGTGTCGGGCCGCTGGCGATCGTGGTCGTCTACTCCTTCCTGGAGCCGGGAAACTACGGCGACGTGAAGTGGCAGTTTTCGACCGACGCCTGGACCGGGGTCGTCCTGCAGCGCGACATCTTCGACGACACGCTTTCCCTGGCGGACGCGCACCTGGCCATCTTCTGGCGGTCGATAAAACTGTCCTTCTTCACCACCGTTCTGGCCTTCATCTTCGGCTTCCCGACGGCCTATTTCATCGCCACGCGACCCGAACGCACCCGCGCCATCTGGCTGTTCCTCATCACCATTCCGTTCTGGACCAACCTCCTGATCCGCACCTTCGCGATCCAGGAAATGATCCGCAACGAAGGCCTGTTCAACGTGGTGATGATGAAGATCGGCGTGATCTCCACGCCGATCCAGATCATCTACACCGATACCGCGATCATGCTCGGCATGCTCTACGTCTACCTGCCGCTTATGGTCCTGCCGCTCTATGCCTCGATGGAGAAGCTCGATTTCCGACTGGTGGAGGCGGGATACGACCTCTACGCGACGCGCCTCCAGGTGCTTCGCCGCATCATCCTGCCGTTGGTGAAACCGGGGATCATCGCGGGCTCCATCCTGGTCTTCATCCCATCGCTCGGCGCCTACGTGACGCCGCGCCTGCTCGGCGGCGGGCGCAACCTTATGCTCGGAAACCTGATCGAACTGCAGTTCGGGCAGGGGCGGAACTGGCCGCTCGGCGCTTCGCTCTCGATCACGCTGCTCGTCATCGTCATGGCGGCGCTGCTGGTCTACGTGCGCTATGCGGGCGCCACGGAGAAGCGGCATGGCTAGCCGGCGCTTCGACATCAGGCAGCAGACGGGCTTCCCGACGATCGCGCTCATTTGCTTCTTCCTGCTCTATCTGCCGATGGCGCTGGTCGTGGTCTTCGCCTTCAACGCGGGAACCTCGATCGCCATCTGGGAAGGGTTTTCGCTGCGCTGGTTCCAGCAGGCGTGGAACAACGAACAGGTGGTGAGCGCCTCGATCCGCTCGGTGCAGATCGCCTCGGTCGCGGCCGTCGTGGCGACCGTGGCTGCCACCATGGCGGCATTGGCCACGACGCGCACGCGCAACTACCGCGGCCTGACCTTCAAATACGCCTTCATCAACCAGCCGCTGATGGTGCCGGAGATCGTCACCGCGGTGGCGCTGCTGATCTTCTTCTCGCGCATCAAGATCGCGACCGGCTATTCCGGGCTCGGCTACCTGATGATCGCGCACGCGGCCTTCTGCATCCCCTTCGCCTATCTGCCGATCCGCGCGCGGCTGGAGAACATGGACCTGTCGCTGGAGACGGCGGCCGCCGACCTCTACGCGACGCCGTGGAACGTCTTCCGCCGCGTGACCCTGCCGCTGCTGTGGCCGGGCATCATCGCCGGCCTCATGCTGGCCTTCGTCATCTCTCTCGACGACGTCGTCATTACCGAGTTTGTCAAATCGGGCGGACAGGATACCCTGCCGACCTACATGCTCGGGCAGTTGCGCCGTATCGTGACGCCCGAGATCAATGCGATCTCGACCGTGTTCCTGCTGATCTCGGTCGGCATCGTGACGATCTTCTTCTTCATCAGCAGGAAGCGGGACTAACCAACAAGCAGGAAAATGGGAGAACAACCATGCACTGGAAACTGACCGCTACGGCCCTGGGGCTGACTATGCTTGCCGCGCCCGGCGCCGCGAACGCCGAAGGGCAGCTCAACATCTACAACTGGGGCAACTACACGAACCCCGAACTGATCGAGAAGTTCGAGAAGGAATACGACGTCGACGTCACCATAACGGACTACGATTCCAACGACACCGCGCTTGCCAAGGTGCGCCAGGGCGGCCACGGGTTCGACATCGTGGTGCCGTCCGCCAGCGTCATTCCGATCTGGCTCGATGAAGGGCTCCTCATGGAGACCAATCCGAACCAGATGGAAAACTTCAAATACATGGCCGACCGCTGGAAGGACGTGCCGTTCGATCCGGGCCGCAAGTACACCGTGCCTTGGCAGTGGGGCACGACCGGCGTGACCGTCAACACCGCCGACTATGACGGCGACATCAACACCTCCGCGATCTTCCTCGACCCGCCGCCGGAACTCGAAGGCAAGATCAACGTCGTGCCGGAAATGGCCGACGTGATGCACCTCGCCATCACCTACATGGGCGGCGAACCCTGCACCGCCGACAAGGAGGTGCTGAAGAAGGTCCGCGACAAGCTGCTCGAAGCCAAGCCGAAATGGATCTCAATGAACTACGGCAACATCGAAGCCATGACCAAGCGCGATTTCCTGGCGACGGTGAACTGGAACGGGGCGTCGCTGCGCATGCGCGAACAGGACCCCAAGATCCACTACGGCTATCCGAAGGAAGGTTACCCGATCTGGATGGACAACGTGTCCGTGCTGAAGGACGCCCAGAACGTCGAGAACGCCAAGCTCTTCCAGAACTTTATCATGAAGCCCGAGAACGCCGCCCTCATCTCCGCCTTCGCCAAGTATGCCAACGGCATCGACGGCTCGGAGGAATTCCTTCCCGAGGAAATGAAGACGGCGCCGGAAATCGTCGTTCCGGAGGAACTGCAGAGCGCCGGCTCGTTCATGCTGACCTGCCCGCAGGAGGCACGCGACCTCTACACCGCGATCTGGACCGAGCTTCAGAAGTAGCACCGTCCCTCCCGGCTCCGGCGCGAACGCGCCGGGGCCTCCCTCCTTCGCACTCCGCAGCATGACCTCCTACCGCAACACCGATCCGCGGCCGCCCATCATGGACGGCTCACCGCCCGCGCTCGTGCCGCCGCCCATGGAATGGGACCGGGCACCGTGGAACCGCTGGACGTTCCAGCACATGCGCGAGATGACGCCGACCGCCGAGGTGTGGCGCGGCACCGGCCATTCCGCGCGGCTCGAACGCCGCGAGGAAAACCTCGACCATCTGCCCGTTGCCGGCGCCGACGGGGCGGCGACCACGCTCAGCAGGCTGCTGGACGAGACCTACACCGACGGCTTCCTGGTCCTGAAGGACGGGGCGGTTGCCTACGAGCGCTATTTCAACGGCATGACGCCGCGCACCCTGCACCTGTCGCAGTCGATGGCGAAATCGGTGACGGGGAGCGTCGCGGGCATTCTGGTCGGCCGCGGCGTCATGGACCCCGACGCTCCCGTCACGACGTACCTGCCCGAACTCGAAGACACGGCCTGGCGCGGCGCCAGCCTTCAGCACGTGCTCGACATGACGACGGGCGTGCGCTTCGTGGAGGCCTACGAAGACCCGAACTCCGACATCGGCAGGGTCGACGTCGCCTGCGGCTGGAAGCCCGTGCCGCCGGCCGGCGACCCGGCGGCGGAATGGCCGCAGCACATGTGGGACCTCATCCTGTCGTTCAAGGAGACGGTGCGCCCGCACGGCGAGCGCTTCGAGTACCGCTCGATCGAGACCGACGTGCTGGCTTTCGCCATGGAACGGGTCACCGGCAGGCGCCTGGCGGAGCTGGTGTCGGAAGAACTCTGGCAGAAGATCGGCGCGGAGGAGAGCGCCTGCTTCACCGTGGATCGTGCCGGATATGCGCTGGCCGACGGCGGGTTCAACGCCACGCTGCGCGACTACGCCCGCTTCGGGCAGCTGATCCTCGACGGCGGCCGCGGCATCGTGCCGGCCGAGTGGATCGAGGCGACGCGGTCCGGCCACGTGCATGGGCCGGACTTCAGCCCGTCCATGCCGGAAGCGTCCTACCGAAACCAGTTCTGGGTGGAGGATCCGCGCAGCCGCAACCTGATGTGCCGCGGCGTCTTCGGCCAGCTCATCCATGTCGATTTCGACGCCCGAATGGTGACGGTGAAACTGTCGAGCTGGCCCGATTTCTCGAGCGTGTCCTTCAGCGTGGCCACGCTCGCCGCCGTCCACACAATCGCGGATGCCCTGAAATGACCGATCTCGATCTGTGCTACATGCCCGCCTCGAAGGCGCTCGCGCTCTTCCGCGAAAAGAAGCTGTCGCCGGTGGAACTGATGCGGGCGGTGATCGAGAGGGCCGAGGCGACGCACGAAGCGATCAACGCCTTCACCTACCGCCATTTCGACGAGGCGATGGACCTGGCGCGCAAGGCGGAGGCGAAGTATGCCCGCGGCGCCCGCACCGGCGCGCTGGAAGGGTTGCCGGTCGCGGTCAAGGACGAGAGCTACATCGAAGGCAAGCCGACCTCGGGCGGCTCGTTGATCCTGAAGGACATGATCGCGCCGCACACCTCGCCGGTCAACGAGCGGTTGATGAAGGCGGGCGGCATCGTGCATGCGCGCACGGCGACGCCCGAATTTTCCTGCGCGGCCTACACCTGGTCGCGCGCCTGGGGCATCAGCCGCAACCCGTGGAACACCGACCGTACGCCGGGCGGCTCCTCCGGCGGATCGGCCGCCTCGCTGGCGGCGGGAACGTCCACGCTTGCTACTGGCTCCGACATCGGCGGCTCGATCCGCATTCCGGCCTCGTGCTGCGGCGTCGTCGGTTTCAAGCCGCCCTACGGACGCAATCCGGGCGAGGCGCCGTTCAATCTGGATTTCTACTGCCACGAGGGGCCGCTGGCCCGCACGGTGGAGGACGCGATCCTGTTCCAGAACGTCATGGCGGGACCGCACCCGCAGGACATCGCATCGCTCCGCCCGAAACTGCGGCTGCCCACGCAGTACGAGCCGATCAAGGGCTGGAAGATCGCCTATTCGATCGATCTGGGGCTGTTCGAGGTGGACGAGGAGGTGCGGCGCAACACGATGGCCGCACTCGACGTCTTCCGCTCGCTCGGCGCGACCGTGGAGGAGGTCGATCTCGGCTGGCCGGCCGACACGCTCGCCGCCGGGATGGGGTATCTGGAACACTTGTTCGGCGCCTTCATCTCCAAGCTCCTGACCGAGCACGGGGACCAGATGACCACCTACGCCAGGGAGTTCGCCGAGAAGGGTGCAAATTCCAAGGCCACGGACTTCGTCCACAGCCTCGAGGTCGCGGGCGCCATGTATGCGACGCTCGGGCCGCTGCTGGAAGAATACGACGTCTTCATCTGCCCGACCAACGCGCTGCCGGCCGCGCCGGCGGGACACGACCAGTCCAAGGACGAACTCAGCATCAACGGCAAGCCGGTCAATCCGTCGCTTGGCTGGGTGATGACCACGCCCTTCAACACGCTGAGCCGCTGCCCGGTGCTGTCGGTCCCCTCGGGGCGTGCCGGAAACAGCGTGCCGACGGGCATACAGATCGTGGGCCGCACCTACAGCGACGCCGACGTCTTCCGCGCCGGCATGGCCTACGAGACCGCGCGCGGGGCGTGGTATGCCGACGCTGCCGGGCGGCCGGCGCTGGGATCGGCCTGAAGTTTCGATCCCTGCAAATCACATAGAATGGCCGGTCCCCAGGCGTAGCTGGCCACGGTCATCGCCAGGCACCGTTGCGAGCATCGATCGACGCGCACATGTCGAAGCGGATGCAGCGCGGACGGCTCCCGTTTCGTGTCTTCCGATCGGAACCGTTCGCGCGCGCCGACATTTTTACGTCGAAGTCGGCCAAATGGGGTGCACATGAAAATCTTCCTCACGATTATCGGCGCTTGCGTTACCACGCTTGGCCTTTTTGGCACCGGGTTCCTGACAGCGATTATCTTCCTCACTGCCGATCCGGTCCCCGTATGGAAGCCGAGCCGCGATACCGCCGGGCTTTGGACGCCCAAGCCGACCGTGGTGAGCAAGGCTGGCGACGGGCTTCAGCGGCTGCCCCCACCGAGCGTGAATGATGATCCGCCCCAGCAAACCGCGGGTGATGCGCCGTCCGGTCGCGTCTTCGAGAACAAAGCCCTCATGGCCCGAAGCCTGGTGTTGTCGGATGAAGGCGAATTCGATGTCGAGGCGGAACCGACCATAGACACAGTCACCACCGCGTCCGTCGACGGATATGATCAGCGGAATGCGCCCGGACTGAGCGCGGCCCATGTGAGATGGTGCTCGAGCCGCTACCGCTCCTATCGTACCGAAGACAACAGCTATGTTGCCTACAGCGGCGCGTTGCGGGAATGCGTCTCGCCCTACGTCGACGACGTCATCGCGTCCGCCGAAGACGGGCGCGCGCGCGACGTGCAAATGGCCGGCGATTTTGCCGGCTATCTCTCGCCGCAGCATATCCAGTCCTGCTTTGCGCGCTATCGGTCATACCGCCCGGACGACAACTCCTACCAGCCCTATGGCGGGGGTCCGCGCCGACAGTGCGAGTAGGATATAGATCCCTGCCACGATCAGCAGGGAAGTCGCTGGCGCTCGAGGCCTGATCATAGCCGGGAAGAAGCTGGTGGAGCCAATCGGAGAAGCTCCCCGGCGGAAAAAATTAAACAAAATCAAAAAAGTATGGAGCGAATACTCCTAATTGTGTACCGCTTCTGTGTACCGATCCAGCCTCCCTCATATGAGAGGAGGCATTTCGACCGACGTCATGCCGCTATCAACTCGCAATCTTGGCCTGTAGAGAAAACCATTCCGCCGGCCCACAGGGATGGGGCTGGCCGCCGCGCTCTCTTTTTCGTTCGCCCCAAAGAAAGTTTCTGGCGATATCTCCTGAGCGCCGACTTGGCCTTCCTGTCGGTGAGAGTACGCCTTTGGGACTCGTGGAAAAGACCCCCTCCAGCCGGACCGACATTTCAACGGGTGCGACAGAACCAGGGCCAGCCGTAGGGCGTCAGGATGGCATGGCGGAGCCGAGACGGAGAACTCCCTTTCAGAAAAAACTTAAGATTATCAATGCTTAAATCACATGGGAGGTGAGGTTGTGTACCGATTATGTGTGCCATGTGTAGTGCTGGTGCAAGGTCGCGAGTGTCTCTCGGGATTAGGCGAACTCCCTCGCGACACCAAGTTGTAGCTACTGACTCATGCGGCGTGGCGACGATCGGAGCGGGCTAGGGCGGCTGGGGAACCGGGCTCGCGAATACTGGCTCGGCGATTGAGTTTGAAGCGACCAACCAATCCGGACAATGTTCGCGCGTTTTCGGCGAGCATGAACGAGACGGATGTGGTTTCTCCAACCATGCCAACGTTCTGCTGCGTCATGCGGTCGAGTTCGCTAACCGATGTGTTGATCTGATCGAGCCCCGTCGTCTGTTCGTTGGCCGCCCGGGCGATCTCCTCCATGTTTCCGTCAATTGTCGCCACATAGTTTGAAATCTTCGTCAGAGCCGATCCAGCTTCTCCGACGTAACGGACTCCAGCCTCTACTTCACCCGTCGAGTGATCGATTATCTGGGCAATCTCCTTGGCTGCCACTGCCGAGCGCTGCGCCAATTCACGCACCTCTTGCGCTACAACTGCGAACCCGCGCCCCGCCTCACCGGCCCGTGCGGCTTCGACCCCGGCGTTGAGTGCTAGCAGATTGGTCTGAAATGCGATTTCGTCGATTACCGATACGACCGTAGCGATCTTGTTCGATCCGTCTTCGATGCGGTTCATCGCCGCGACCGCATTTTGAACAACATGTTGCGAGGCGAGTGCTTCATTGCGCGCCTCGGCGACGAGGCCACGTGTTTGACACGTCATTTCCGTTGCCGACCTTACGGTGGCGGTAATCTGCTCTAGCGCAGCGGAGGCCTCTTCAAGTGCAGCCGCTTGTTGCTCCGAGCGCTGTGCAAGGCTGTCGGCGGACGCATGCATCTCGGACGCGCCCGACGACAGTGCCTTCGTTTTATCGAGCACTTGCTCCAATACGGCTTGGAAAAGCCCGATCGAGTTATTGAAGTCGTGACGCAAAGGCTCGAATTGCGGCGCAAACGGCACGTCAATCGTCATGCGAATGTTGCAATCCGCAAGCCGCCCTAGACCCGCGCCGAGATCGCGCACCACATGAGCTAGACGTTCAGCCTCTGCTTGCTGTTCGGCGAGTCGAGCGGCACGTTCCTCTTCGGTCCAGCGTTGCGTATTGCGGCTTTCCTCTTCAAGGCGGATCTTGTCGAGTCCGGACTGTCGGAACACTGCGAGGGAATGAGCCATATCGCCGATTTCATCCCTTCGATTGGGATAGGGCGTCTCTCGCGAGAAGTCGCCTTCCGCCAGCGTCAGCATAAACTTCGACATGCGATCAAGCGGAACGAGGGCGCGGGCGCGGATGAGCCAGGCACCGAGCGCACAGCCCAGCAACGTCAGTATGCCCGCTATTAATGACAGGCCGCTCAGGAGTGCTTCGCTACGTGCGGCAGCTTGTTCGCGGCTGATCAGAAAATCGCTTGATAGTTCCACCAAATTCACCACGGCATCTCGGTGGATGTGAAATTGGTCGCGCATCCTGTCCATAATGGACGAAAGATCTGCGTCAGTGCGTATAGCGGTCGCGAACGGTCCCTGTAGCGTCGCCCACAATGCATCGGCTTTCGGCAGGACCTCGTTTTCCAGCTGAGCGCGTAGTTCCTTTGCTAGGGGGTAGTCATTCCAATATTTTCGCCGCTCCTGATATTCGTTTCGCAACTCCTTGATCCGAGCGAGGTTCTGCTCGGCAAGTTCATGATGAACCTCTGCTTCGTTGGCTAGGAGATAGGACTCAACCAGAAACATTGGCGGCGGTAGTATGTCGGCGATTAGATCCTTGCCGGCGACAATCTCATCATAGATTGGCCCATTCACTTCGATCGTTTGTAGCGCATAGGTCTGAATGCCTAAGGTCGCGGCAATGCCGAGGCCAACCGCCGTGGCGACCGCTGTCACAAGATGCTTTATGCGCACATTCATGGGCTCCCACCCCAGAAGTTGATGTCCTACGCGTCAATCATGCTCGTGAAACGCTAAAAAATTGTTATGAAAGATTATTGCTTTTCGCGGAGAGCGTCTTGAGGCGCAAATCGTTATGACAACAGCCTGCCTGAAAGGTAGGCGCCGTCTCAGTCGCCCTCCCCAAGGAAGGCTTTAACAGTACTTTCAAAATTCGAGGTCGGCCTTTCCAGGATGTAAATACACATTTGATACATGGGGAGCGACGGCGCTAAGCATCAAGGTTGTGTGGCTGTCCACAACCCAAATGCAAAAAATGAAATGTATTTCCTGCGGTGACAAGGCGAAACGTCCTACTTCTCCTCGCTCCTCGGGCGATATCCAAAGGTATTGATGAGGTCTTGCTCATCTCTCATGCCGCCTTCGAAAAGGGCGATCAGGTCAAGAGCGAGTTTTCGCCCATCTTCGCTCTCAAGCTTGGTTTTACGTCGTGCGCATACCACAACAAGGGCCCGTTGTAGGAGATCGATCTCGCTCGGCCTCAAGGTACCGCGTTCGTAGATTGCCTTTGATTTCCCAATCATCGCAGCAGTCTCCGCCAGCAGGCACAGGAGAACCAACTTCACCCATCCTAACGCGTAAGGAACCGACTCGCTCCTGAGCAATCGAGCGACTTAAGACCCTACCCCACGACCGAAGAGATCGTAATCCTAAGGTATGCCCAGAACTGCCGCTGTCACGGTTAACCCGACGAAAAATGATACCGACAGTGCTGTGATCAAGGACATGTCCATACCCCTATGGTCGGATCTTCAAATAGGGTGCGGGCATCAATGTTCCCGGTTCCTCTGCGTGTCGGCTGATCTGATGGTAAACGAGCAGGGAAACTATCGATTAACTTTCGCGTGTAAGTATCAAAGCTGCAACCTCCCCCTATAGGTTGTCTGCGTTAGCCCGCGGAGCTCGCCATCGCTCGGCGGGCGCTTCTTTTGGGATTTGACCACTGCGATTGATTGGAAGGTAGATTGCTGGTGCCTGCCGAATTAAGTCGCCGGCTAATGAGGTTTGCGTTTGCCCGACTAGTCATCCCCACCTGTTTGCGTGTCGCTCACACGCGAAGGAAAAGTCGCACGTGCAGTGACGGCGCCAGAAATGGCCACTGAGATCTAACTCACCGGATGGTCGGATCAAATAGATCGCAAAGCAGACAGCGGCTCGGCAAGTAGGTACTGACAGCTATGGATAGTGCCTGAACAGCAGCCGATCTCGCAGAAGGTCGCGAGGTGTTCGCGGACGCCGCCAACAAGGCCGGCATTTCGTTGCCCGCTCCCTCGGAGTCAGTTGAGCGAGGAGCTTTCAAATAGCCCGGATTGGAACAACCCGGGGCGAAAACCTAAACGCAAGCGCTGAGCTCGCCTTAGAAGGTACCGAGGAACACTTCTTCTCTTACTTCCCATGGCCTTTGCTGCAAGCAAACAAGATATCAATGCCATCGCGGCGGAACCTTCGAAATCGCGTCGACTTTCCCGATTGGCGGCCGTTGTGCCGCCGCCGGCAGCGAAGACGGTGACTAATGCCCCAGAACCCTAAGCGCTGCCGGCATCCATTCACTGGAAGAGAGGATGCCGCACATCGTGACCTGCCACTGAGTTTTTCCTCCACCTGGAGTTAGAGTCCGGCTCTCGATCGAAGGACGGACAGATGAAGCGAAAGCGATTTACGGAAGAGCAGATCATCGGGGTTCTACGCGAGCACGAGGCGGGTGCGAAGGCAGGTGACCTGGCCCGCAAGCACGGGGTCTCTGAGGCGACGCTGTATAACTGGAAGGCGAAGTATGGCGGCATGGACGTGTCCGACGCCAAGCGCCTGAGGGCTTTGGAAGACGAGAACGGGAGGCTGAAGAACCTGCTCGCCGAGCAGATGCTGGAAGCCTCGGCCCTTCGCGAGCTCCTGTCAAAAAAATGGTAGGGCCCGCCGCCAAGCGCGAAGCCGTCGCGCATCTGCAGGCCGTCATGGGTCTGTCGGAGCGTCGGGCCTGTTCCATCGTCGGTGCCGATCGCACGATGATCCGCTACCAGTCGTGCCGGGCGCCGGAGACCGAACTGCGCGGCCGGCTGCGCGATCTCGCCAACGAGCGCCGGCGTTTCGGCTATCGGCGCCTGTTCATCCTGCTGCGGCGCGAGGGCGAGCCATCAGGGATCAACCGCATCTATCGGCTCTACCGCGAGGAGGGGCTGACAGTGCGCAAGCGCCGGGCGCGGCGACGCGCGGTGGGCACGCGGGCGCCGATCCTGGTCGAGGCGAGGCCGAACGCGCGTTGGTCGCTGGACTTCGTGCACGACCAGTTTGCCTGCGGGCGGCGGTTCCGCGTGCTCAACATCGTCGACGACGTGACCCGCGAATGCCTGGGCGCCATCCCCGACACGTCGATCTCCGGTCGTCGGGTGGCCCGTGAGCTGACCGATCTGATCAGCCGTCGCGGCAAGCCGGACATGATCGTTTCCGACCACGGCACGGAGTTCACCTCGAACGCGATCCTCGCCTGGTCGAAGGATCATCGCGTCGAATGGCACTACATCGCGCCGGGCAAGCCCATGCAAAACGGTTACGTCGAATCCTTCAACGGCCGGATGCGCGACGAACTCCTGAACGAGAGCCTGTTCTTCGGCCTCGACCACGCCCGCAACGCCATCGCCGAGTGGCGGCAGGACTTCAACTCTGCGAGACCTCATTCCTCGCTCGGATACCAGACCCCGGCGGCCTTCGCCGGAACTCTCGCCGCAACCGCCTCCGACGCTTCGCTCGATAAGGGCTTCGCGTCTCCACCGGTTGCTCGAACCGCGCCCTACGGCGTAACAGAAACGGCCAAGGCTCTAACCGCCGCTGGATGAAAGTTCAGTGGCAGGTCATCGTGTCCACGCCTCTCGCTACGCACTCCGACAGGAAAAACACGGGGCAGATCCTGGCCCTCGTTCAGCGCCCCGGTCTCCAATGCCAAACCATCGGTGGACAGCGGGCGAAGGCGATTTTTCATGCGTGTAGGCCAATGTACCAGATGGTAAACGAAGGTTGAGCGTCCGAAACAAGCAAATCGATGGCGCTGGCGCAGTACTGCCGTCTACTCCTTTAATATGCCAGCTTCCCGCGCGGCGGCTTCAAACGCGCGTCGGCAAAGCACAGGCGCGACATGACCTTCGATCACGTTCTGGCATGCCTTCATCGCGATTTCATGTCTCCGTCCTCGTTCCGCCGGCCATTGCGACCGGAGAATGATGGCGGCTTCCCTCGCGCTTCTGACGCTGCGAATGCCTACGCCTTCAACCGCAATCACCACGGGAAAATCGAACCATCCTCTCTCCATTGGATATTATCTAGTCAAGTGGTGTAGCGTCGGCCATAGGCTTGTTCCGAACTGATGCCTGCCGTTGTCCGGGAGAGGGTGGCCCTGCGTATGACAGGAGCAGGCTGAGGGAGGCTGAAGCGCAATCCATGACCGCTTGACCTGGGAAGGCATTTGTTCCTAATTTGTTCTTATGCCCCGTCGGCGCCGAACCGACACGCTTTCCGCCGATGAAGCCACCGAACTGTTCCAGCGAGCTTTACATCTGCGCACTGCAATAATCCAAGCGTACGCGCGCTTGAGCCCCTACGCGGATGAGTATCGCGACCTCGAAAGTGCTCGCGAAGCGCTAGATGGGGCGCTCGCGACTGTGGCGGGCCGGAAACTTGATTATCGAAAAGCGGATCTGGGGTTGCTGGAATAGGGGAGACGCTCCACGCGCGTTGGGGGGTGGATCGCGCATGACAGCCCCCCTCCACAGAGAGGCTCAACAGAGGGGCTGGCAGATGCCTCTTCCGCACGAAGCAGAAGGATCAAAATTCCTCGCTCATCGCGGCGAACAGGGCGGTGAGCCCTTCATCCATCGCCTCTTGCGTCTCGGGAACCGGGGCAGCAGCGGCCCGCTCCTGCGCCATACGGCGCGCGGTCTCGGAGCGCGGATCGATAGCGGGGCGACCCCGCATGCGCTTCTCCAGCGCCTTGGTCATCCGGTAGACGTGGTTGACGTTGGCCTGCTTCTTGGCAAGCTCCTCGCGCAGCATGATCCGGGCGCGGGCCTCGGCCACCTCCATGCGAGCCTTGTCCTCGGGCAGGCCCTTCTCGATCATCAGCCGGCGTGTTTCGCGCTGGTCGGCGTCATCGAACTTCGCCAGAAACTCGCCGCGAAGGTGCTTGTTATACGCGCCGATAACGTTGGCGCGGAACTGGCAGATGAAGCCGATCTCGGGGACTTCCGGGGGAGGGGATTTCTTCATCCAGTCGAAGGTGATGCCTCGGATCAGATACCAGTTGTCGACCACCCATTCGATGAACTTATGCGCGCTTTCGGCGCTGCCCGGCCACTTCGAAAGGATCGACTGGCGGACCATGCCACGCTCCTTGGCGGTCCACGCGGTCAGGATCAGGCCGGGGCGATTAGCGTAGAATTTCTCGAAAGCAGCCCGATAGGTTTTCTCGATTGCAACGGGTCTCAAGCTTGACCGGTCGGACTTCGCCGCCTCCCGCCGCTGCTGCAAGAACGCTTCCTTGTCGAAGGTCGAGACGGATGGGGAAGGGGGGGGCATCGCAACTTGGGGGGATGGGGTTCTTCCGGGTGAGGCGAAAGTCTCGATCTCTCCGGATTGATCCCCGAACAGTTCTTCCTCCGTCAGGGCAACCGGTCGCGCAATCGCCGCAGGCGAGGGCCGACCAATTTCCTCTAAGGTTTCTTCTGGAAGTTCCTCTTTAATGGTGCGCAGTTTTCCGCACACCCTTCATGGCCCTCGAACCACTCTGAAGACGTGTGGGTTTCAGCTTCAGGGACCGTTTTCAGGCGTTCGGGCGTAGGAAGCATGTCTTCGTTCCACTCGATATTGACGTGAATGAGGAGCCCGAGGTGGGCTTCCGCCCGGTCGACCACGATGAACCGCTTCTCTTCGAGGGACTTCACAAGCTCCCCCACTTGCCTGCGCTTCAACCCCAGACCACAGGTACGATGGTCCCCGTGCTCGATGAACCTAGCCGTGAAGCGGTGGGACAGCCTTCTCCAGCCGACCGTGTTGTCCACGATGAAGGCGAGCAGGCCGTACTCTGCGAGGGTGAGGTGACGCCGCCACACCCGGTTAAGCTCTCGGGTAGCGTCCGCGTAAAACCGTAAGGATGTGACATCCTCGTTGCGGCTGGTGTCCAGATACGCGACACGATCTCTCTGGGTCAGCGCAACGACGTTGTTTCGCTGCGAGCTATGGCTTGAATGGTGTGGTGCGGCCACTGGGCGTTCCTTCTCATACAGCGCCAGAGGTTCACCGACAGGAAGGAAACGGATGTGCCCAAAGACGCGTTCTGCTCGGCTTCGACGGTCGGCATCCGCTTGGGCGACGGACCCCGACCATCTGGCTCCGCGTAGCCATTCATGCCTAGCAACACGTGAGCATTCTGTCAATAGTTTCACGTTTTTATACTAGCAAAGTACTCTTTATTCGTCAACATATCCCAGATAAAAGACGATCTTATTCAATTTTTCTTTGCAACAGGTTGCAACCGATCCCGATGGCAAGAAGTCATGTTGCCAGAATACGGTAAACCGACGATCTGCCTATATCGAGTCGGCGAGCGATCTCCATCGGCCCCATGCCGGCCTCTGTCAGCTTCCGGACCTCGTCCGTCTTGGCCCGGGCCGTGGTCGCGCGACCCTTGTATTTTCCTTCCGCCTTCGCCTTTGCGATCCCCTCGCGCTGGCGCTCCAGCATAAGCTCGCGCTCGAATTGGGCGATGCTACCGAGCAGGTTTAGCATCAGCTTGCCGGTGGGCGTGGACGTGTCGAGGCTCAGATCGAGGATCTTGAGACCGACACCCTTCCGGGCAAGCACTTCGGTGATCCGGACCAGATCAGCGACGGACCGCGCCAGCCGGTCCAGTTTCGTCACCACGAACTGATCGCCCTCTCGAAGGTACTCAATTGCCCGGTCGAGTTCGGGACGGGCGGCCACTGAGGATACCCGCTCCAAAAACAGTTTCGTGACGCCTGCGGCTTCCAGCATCCGCTGTTGCGCCGCTAGCCCGGCGACCTGCTCAGTGGTGGAAGTCCTCGCGTAGCCTACAATCGCGCCCATGATCGTCCCCTGTACCAATAGCATCTTAGACATATCGGCACAGTGTGTGCCAAAAGTCAAAAGTGATTTTAGTGGGACACAACCACGGACAGGCACCGGTGCCTCAATGGGGCAAGGTCCTGTGGAACACGGCACGATAGAGATACTGTTGTGTACTTAGAATGGCGCGTTTAGCTGAAGGCGGAGCCCTCCCGAAAGTATTTTAACCATTTCCGTTTGCGGCTAGTGGTGCAATCTGACGCTTCACACTCGACATGAAAGCCCGCAACGGGAGTGAGTAGTAAGCGGAAATTCGCTTGCGGTCCGGCTAATGCGACTTCGCCGGTTCGTAGATGCCGGTGGAAAGTGCCGGAACTGATCTATTGCGAACTCTGAGTCTCGTCAGTGAATGCGGCGTTGATGGCCTTGAAGAGCTTCTGCGCACTCGCTTCGGTTCCTGCGGGAAGATCCGAAGCCGTACTCCACTTGTCGAAGTGGTTCCACATCTCGGCGAGAACACGTCGCTTATCGAGCGCCGACATTCCGTACCGGGCCTTGAGGACCTGCTCGACACGCTTGGTGATCATATCAGATCCGTCTTCCGGCAGGTCCTCGAGCTTGATTGCCAGTCCGAACGCGGTGTTCACGCATCCGAGATAGAACTTATCGGGGAACAGGTCCTCCACGGCGAAATCGGTCTTCTTTGTACCCGACGCTTTGCCTAGCATGAACGTTCTGAACCGCTTGGCCTTCTCTGCCGCGAGCTTTGAAACGTACAGTTCGTCGATCTTCGCCTTAGCGGCGTGCCCCGCCGCGTCGCTATCAAGAAGCACGCCTGCATCCCAGCCCTGTCCAATTGCGAAACCAGCATACATCGGCGTCTTAGAAGCGCCATGTGCCGGCCACATGTAAATGCGGTCCGAGAGGCGCTCTTTGCCAGCGGCCGCTAGAAGCCCCGACAACTTGTGCAGGATGATTGCGTCGTCACCGCCTTCCACGATGAGCACCTGTCGGTTACCGAGTAGCCCGCTTTGATCACCGGTGAGGCCGAGGCTCTGCTCTATGACCGCCATTGGCTCCCGCTGCGCGCTGACGATCCCCTGTGTGATTGCGAGGTGGCCGTCTCTTGTTTCTACGATCCGCACGCGCTCAGGGTGCGCAAGCTCGACCATGGAGGCTAAGTGCGTCGTATAGAGGATGGTGTTGTGCTCAGCGAGGCGCTCGAAAACCTTCAAAAGGTCGCGCTGTCCGGAGAAGTGCAGATGCACTCCCGGCTCCTCTAGGAGCAGCACGCAATCCTTGAACTCGCCTTGCGTCGCGTGGGTGAACTTCCAAGCGAAGGAGACATACCAGCGGAAACCCGTTGAACGTCGGTGGAGGCGCACGGGCATTCCGATAGCCGCGTCTTCGGCAAAAATGTTAAGGGTAGGACCGTCAATCTCGATGTCGAAATTGACCTCCTTTTGCTGCCACAAGTTGGCAAACTGTCGGCTCAGGTACTTCGAGGCAGACCGCTTGTCGAAAGAGCGAACGGTGCGCCCCTCGGCGGATTGTCCCTTTCTGATGAAGTCATTGAGATCGATGTTCGCAAGGTCGAGGATGACGAGGATCGTCTGGTCCTCGTTACTCAGCTTGTGCCGGTTCTTATCACCCCCCACGCTGTCGAGCCGCTGCTTGAGCTGATCTAGCTCCATTTGTGCGCCGGACATCTCGTAGTCGTGGATATAAACGAACTTGGGCACATTCGCCTTCGCCCAAGCCACGGCCTTATCCTCATCTAATATTCCATCGGCGAAGTCGTGCACCTTAAATCCGGTCTGAGCGCCATAATCGCGCCAGAGAACAATCCGGACAGTTTCGGGCAGCGGCGACGCGGAGGAAGGGTCTTCCTCTTCATCGACCTCAGGCGTAATAAGCGCCGCCTCAGCCAATTCTTTAATTTCCTCCTTCGACAAGGCAAATTGTGCCTTGCAGACCAGTTTGCCCGTCGCCGTCTTACGCCCATCCCATCGGTCGACCGGCCAGTCCTCATCAAGGCTATAGTCAGCTCCCGGGATGATGGGGTTCAACGTGTAAAGCGCCTCGAAGAGGTTGCTTTTGCCAGCCTCGTTCTGACCTACGAAGGCAGTAATGCGGTTGGCGTTGATCCAGCCAGAGTCGATTATGTTCCGATAGTTCGTGACCTGAAAGCCTTCAAAGTCCATTGCCCCGCCCCGAGGTGATACAACTACCGGTGCAAGATGGCCCGCCAGAACACCAAGATCAATTCGTACGTTTCCCCGACCTGATAAAGAAGGGACCACCCTCAACTCGCGTCTGATGAAGCCTGCTTCTGTGAGGCCGAAGTGTTCCAGCGTATGTTCGAAAGGGGGGGGGCGTCTTCTGCCGGTCCGCTCCGCTACCACCCGTCAGACTTGCGCCGCTAGGGCAACTCGCAAGCTTTCCCAGCTCCCGGATCATTCCATCCCGCTGTAATTGCCGCAACACGATCCTGTCGGCCGGGATGAGTGCGGGAAGGACGTTCATCGAGGACCGATACGGCCGAAAGCGCGGCCTCGAGAGACCTCCTCATGAGTTTAGCCGCGGCGCCAGCGAAAGCGTCGGCCTGCAGTTCGTGACGCGGGTCCACTGACCTGCCGAGGTGCCTACAGTGATGGTGCCCCAGCTCATGAGCGATGATCATCTCGGCACCTTCGTAGCCAACGAGAGGTGACAGCGCACGGTCGTAGACGATGACCTTGTTTCCATCGACGACGGTAGCAAGAGCGTTGCCGCCGATGGAGGCGTTCATAGGATAAATCAGGCAGTCGCCACTATCGATGGTGAAGTCGAATGCATCGCAAATGTCGAACAGCATGAACGAGTAGTCCTCAAAGGCGGGATAGGCGGACACGATCTGATCACCTGTGGGGAAATGAACCGTCGGAACTTCCGAGAAGTCGATGTCGAAGCTTTCCTGTGCTGAGGACGACGCGAGCGCGAGCGACAGAAGGATCGACAGCACGCCTAGTCCGATGGAGATGACCGCCAGCCATGCGGGAACATGGACGGCCGGGTTCGTCGCTTGGAGATACCAGAGAATGCGCTCAAGTTGGCTGGCCGATGTGATCCCGCGGCGGTCGATCTTGTCGCCAGAGCTGACGGAGAGACGCTGCCGCATGAACTCATCCATCAGGATCACGCGGTCCTTTTCGGGATACCGTGCTATCGTGTCCGGTAGGCCGCGAGCAATTGCAAACGCGTGTTTCCCGGCATGGTCAATGCGGATGACCTTCCCGGCCGGGATGATGTTGTTGTCACTGTCGATGCGATGGCTTCGGTGAATGCGCACCATGTCTGTGAAAACTTCATCACGCTCGGCTGGCCGAACCGTCAGAAACACCTTCTCGCCCATTGGCAAATCCCCCACTAAGGAAGGTTATCACGGTCTCAGGTCATGAGAAGCATTCGCCATGCTCGCGACAGTCTTGCCCACTGAAGAGCATCCTAGTTTCCGCAAAGTTATAAGGCTGCGGCCGGAGCCCTTCGAGAGATTGGTTTCACGCAGAAGTCGCGTCCGGTCTGGGAACTGGTGAAGCATGTACCATATTCCCCCGGCTCTCTTGCCGAGGCGGGCGCACCGTTGAGCTTGAAGCCATCCGGACCAATGACGACGACGGTTTTTGCTCCTGAGGGCCAAACAAAGCGGTAGGCCTTCTCATCGTCGGATGACGGAAGAGCCTCCGACTGGCAGATTTCGCTATCAACGATGATGCCGCCCTCCCGGACGATACACCGCATGCCTTCTGCTTCGGTTTCCCCCTTCGCGGCAGAGTACTTGGAGGCAAGCGAAGCAAGCCGCGTTGCCGGATTGAGAACCGCTAACAGTGGAAGAACCTCTGCCTTTTCGTGGAAATCGGACCCGTCACAGGTTCCGAGACCGAGCGTTGTGTCAGTGTATTCGTCGACCCCGCAGCCCTTAATGACGCCTTTTTCCCGAAAAATCACGCAACTCTCGTCGGCATAGCCGCTGGCCAAGCCCGTCACGTGAAAGGCAGGCATCTCATCCGAATGGTCAATTACCTCGACGCGGGGATCGCCGAACATGTCTGCCACCTCGGCGGTGTAGGTAATGTCTTCTGTGGTCAGACCCACCTTCCATTGCAGCGCATTCTCGCAGGCATAGAAGGCGCTTTCCCGATCCAATCCGACGGGTAGCTCGTATCCGAAGGTCTCAATACCGAAACGGGAAACCCTGTCGACAGTGTCGATCAAGAACATGTCGTCGCCCACATGGGAAAGCATCTGCTGGATGAGATCTGATCTCATCATCGGCACTGCTGTCCAAGGCGACATTTCATTGCCCATCGAGATCAGGTCGAGGGCGGACTGGTATGCTTGGTCATATGCGATGGCCAGTGTCCTGACATCAATGTCGCCGCTAGTTGTGATGTTGAGATACGGGCGGTGAAACCCCAGCGTCCCCCGCACATGGAGCCTCCGGTTTACGAAAGAGACTTCACTACCTTGAGCCGTCCCCATCATGAACATGATTGCGCACGCCGAATAGCATTCGGCCCCGTCGTCGATTACCGTCCCAACCCCGCGGCTGTAGAAGTGGCGGGCGAAGCTCACTCCCTCAGTCAGGTCTCCGCCGGGACTATCGAGGCAGATCGTGTCCGCTGACGAGGACACGCGAACCTCATCCGCTCCCGGATAAGCGGCGGCAGCAGCGGCGAGGAATTTGCTGTAGTCTCCTCGCATAATCTCGCCCGACAGTGCGAGAACGCACGCCGGGTTAGTGGACGGCTTGATCTCAGCTGCCCCTGCCGATCCCGACGACAAAAGTGTCCCCAACACAGTAATGGCTCGTGCGAAAAACATACGATGTCCTTCCTGCATCTCCTCGCCCCTTTCTAAAGCGAGTAGCTTAGGCTGCAGTGATGGGATGGACAAGGATGCGGTGGTGGCGGACGAATAGCGCCAAGTTACCTGCCATTATAGGCCAATCGTTCTACGCGAGTTGCGCGCGCCTGAAGTTCCTGTTGTCATGCCTTCTTTAGAGTAGTGGCCGCTCACTAGCCAATGCTCTGCCTGAACGAGCGACGATTTTTGAGAATTCCCGGGAATAGAAGATGAAAATTCTTCGTCGTGCTTCACGATGATCAACGACGCTCACTTCGGACGATCCGTCTGACACCGTGGTTGCAACCGGGTGCAACGGATTGGCCGGCCAAATTCTCGCGACTTTCCAAAGCGTGGGTCAACACAGGCTGCCGGATATCTTATCGCAACCAATGCTCATCGCGGAGGCGGTCCCACCCGCTAATCAGCTAAGTTGCGCGCAATACAGGTGAGACAGATCGAGGCCGTCGTACTTCACCGATTGGATATCGCGGGCCAGCGTACTGGCCTTGAGACCGCGCCCGTAGTTCTCCTCTGTCCGTGACGACGACCAGCCGCCGAGCGCCCGCACCTTCTGATCGGAAATGTCCGCCTCTCGGAGCGCGTCACGGTAGGTGTGCCGAAATGAGTGGAAGACTTTCTTGCGGTCGGTGATCCCCACCTTGTGCCGGAAGCGAGCGAAGAATTTCGAGAACGGGTCGGAACGGTAGCCGGTGCTGCCCGCCGATAGCTCCGGGAAGAGCGGCACCTTGGGACCGTCAGCGCGGCGACCTTCCACGAAGGCCAGTAGCCCGATCCGCTCCAGTTCCGGATGGACCGGTACGAAGCGTATGCCCGCCTCCGTCTTTACCCGCTTGGTCTCGTCATCGTCATCCTCCCGAATGAGGATGATTGGCACCCCGTCCTCCTCCACAAAATCGTCCACGGTAAGCTGGCAGATTTCATTCAGCCGCATGCCGGAGAAAAGGGCGATGATGGGGACCCAGAAACGGCCCCTCCGCACGACATTAGGTCCGGGGCGAGCATAGCCCGCCTCGTCATCCATCGAGCCCGTGTAGAGCGGTGCGGAGAAGATGGCCCGCAAATCCGACACGTCGAATGGGGAGCGTTTGTCCTTCGCTCGTCCGGGTGCCTTCGGGAGCAGAATGCCGGCAGACGGATCAGCCTCCACGTAACCCTCGTCCACGGCAAAGCGGAAGATCGCCCCGAGGCTCCGCAGGTAGCCATTTGCGGTGTCGCTGGACATCCGGGGCAGACCCGCCCGCTCCGCGAGATCGGCGGCCTGCTGCAAGGTCTTTCCGGGGTAGTGCTTGGAAGCGTTCGAGGGGAGGCGCTTCAGGAGGTCCATGAACGCGCGGACATCCTCGCGTCGGATCTGCGACAGGGGTGTCTCCGCCCCGAAGAATTCCTTCACCACCCTCCAATGCGCGTCCCGCTTCAGCAGCGACTTGCCTCGAAGCTCCTGCCGCGTCGCATCGGAGGTAATCATTTCCATTACCTTTTTGAGCGTTTTCGTTGCAACAGGTTTCAACGAAGTCGCCTCCGAGAGATCCTGAAACAGCGGATCGCGGTAGGTCGAGCCCACTCCGTGCCGGGCGATGCGCCGGTTGTTGCTCTCGACGATGGCGCGCCGTAGCACCCCGAGGAGCCGCTGCTGCGCTGGCGATCCTTCCGGCGGCCTGATCCCCGCCGCGTTCGTCACCGCCTCGTAAGCCTCATGCAGCGCAGTACCGAGGTTCTCGTCGGCGTTCATGTCGGCAAGCTCGATCTCCGCCTGCTCACGGCTCAAGGAGCCGGCTGTGGCGGCGTTCCGCTTCTCTGCGGACACAAACCAAGTCGCCGCGAGATGGAAGACCTCGGCCTCCGTGAGGTTCGGCGTTGCAACAGGTTTCAACGAACGCCGGAGCCGGCTCCACTCGCCGTCCAGCTTGACGAGTTCGATCCGCGCAAGCTCACGCGCCTGCGACCTGTCGCCAGTGCGCAGCGATTTCTTGATTTCGCGCCTGCCGACGCTGGGGACGAGATCGGTCGGGACGCGGATGCGGAACTGCCAAACCTCCCCACGCCGCTGGAGGTAGGCATCTTTGAAGCGCACGGTGGATGAGCCCTTGTGTACCACTTTTGTGTACCACTATCGGGCGCTAAGACAATGAAATCAATAGTGTTCTAGCCAGATCAACGGCTTGAAGAAAACTGGTGGAGCCAATCGGAATCGAACCGACGACCTCTTGAATGCCATTCAAGCGCTCTCCCAACTGAGCTATGGCCCCACACGCCGGCCTGAAGGCCGGGACCGCCGTTTCGGGCGGGTGATCAGCGCCGGTTGGGACCGGCGCTCGGTATGCTGGCGGCTTCTATATCCGCCGGATGGCAAGATCAAGTCCGCATTCGGCCGAAGGCGGACAAAAAGATCAGACCTCGTCGTCGTCCTCGCCGCCCACGCCGATGATGTCGGCGACGTCGTCGTCCTCGTCCTCGTCGTCGGCGAGGAACGTGTCGTCGTCATCGTCGCCGAGATCGACGTCGTCTTCGTCCTCGTCGCCGTCGATGTCGGGAACTTCGGTGCTGCCGGACTTGGTTTCCTCGTCCGCGTCTTCGAGGGAGACGACCTCCGCACCTTCCTCCTCGGCGTCGACCTCGGCGGTCTCGGGCTCCTCCTCTTCCTCAACGGGCGCCGGGCCGGCTTCGAAATAGGTGCGCGGATAGCTCGTGCCGGTGTAGGGCGACACGATCGGGTCCTTGTTCAGGTCATAAAATTTGCGGCCCGTCTCAGGGCAGACTCGTTTGGTGCCAAGTTCGGTTTTCGCCACGGCGTTGCCTCGTGTGAAGTGGAAGCTTCCGGGTCGGCGGTCGTTGATCGGCCGCGCGTTGCAGAGAGTTCCGTCTGAAAAAAGATCGGTCCCCTTAAACATGAATGGCTGATCTGTCAAAGACCAATTGCGGGGCGTCCGGGAGCGCTCGTTCGTGCGCTTCCGAAGCGCCCGGCGGCGGCCTCGACGGCGGGGATGACCGTGCCCTCCAGCCATGCTAGTCAGGCCGCCGCCGGGGCTCCCGGATTTCTCTCGGCGCCGCTCGCGGCGCGTTGCGAAGGCGAAAAGAAATGAGCCGACATTCCACCGCAAGTCAGGCCACGCCAAGTCAGGCCACGGCGAGACGGGCGGGGCCGCTTTCGGGAACCGCGCGCGTGCCGGGCGACAAGTCGATCTCGCACCGCTCCATCCTTCTCGGGGGCCTGGCGGCGGGAGAAACCCGCGTCACCGGCCTGCTCGAGGGCGAGGACGTGATGCGCACGGGCGACGCGATGCGGGCCATGGGCGCGCGAGTGGACAAGATCGGCGACGAATGGATCGTCCGGGGCGTCGGCAACGGCTGCCTGCTGGAAGCGGCGGAGCCGCTCGATTTCGGCAATGCGGGCACCGGCTCGCGCCTCACCATGGGACTGGTCGGGACCTACCACATGAAGACGACCTTCACTGGCGACGCCTCGCTTTCCAGGCGCCCGATGGGCCGCGTGCTCGATCCGCTGCGGCTGATGGGCGTGCAGGTCCTGGACGCCGCGCCCGGAGACCGCATGCCGCTGACGCTGGAAGGCCCGCGCATCGCGGCGCCGATCAGCTACCGGGTGCCGATGGCGTCGGCGCAGGTGAAGTCGGCGGTGCTGCTCGCGGGCCTCAACACGCCGGGCGTGACGACGGTGATCGAGCCGGTGATGACGCGCGACCATACCGAACTGATGCTGAAGGGGTTCGGCGCCGAAATCGAGGTGGAGACGGACGCCGAGGGCGTGCGCCACATCCGCCTCCAGGGGCAGGGGACACTGTCGGGCCGGACGATCCAGGTGCCCGGCGATCCGTCCTCGGCGGCCTTCCCGCTGGTGGCGGCGCTGATCGTCCCGGGATCGGACGTGACGATCGAGAACGTGCTGATGAACCGCACCCGGACGGGCCTGATCGACACGCTCCTGGAGATGGGCGCCTCGATCGAGCTTCTCGATCGGCGCGACGCGGGTGGCGAGGAGGTGGCGGATCTCAGGGTGCGCTCCTCGGAGCTGAAGGGCGTCACGGTGCCGCCCGAGCGCGCGCCGTTCATGATCGACGAGTATCCCGTTCTGGCGGTGGCCGCGTGCTTCGCGGAGGGCGAGACGCGGATGGACGGGCTGGAGGAGCTGCGCGTCAAGGAGAGCGACCGGCTGGCGGCCGCGGCGCGCGGGCTGGAGGCCAACGGCGCCGACTGCGAGGAAGGCAAGGACACTCTCGTCGTGCGCGGCCGGCCCGGCGGCAAGGGGCTCGGCGGCGGCATGGTGGAGACCTATCTCGACCACCGCATCGCCATGAGCTTCCTGGTCATGGGACTGGCAGCGGAGAAGCCGGTGACGATCGACGACAGCGCCATGATCGCCACAAGTTTTCCGGAGTTCCTGGACATGATGGCGGGTCTGGGCGCAGAGATCGACTAGATCTTCGGCGGCGGTGCCGATGCTTCGGGCGTTCGGTACCCGCCACCCTATTCCCGTCCATATTCCTGTCCAAGGTACTTCGCGGATCGACCGGACGGGTCATGCCGGCCGTCATCGGGAGGTCGCGCTTGACCATCAGGATATCCGGCGTCACGGTTTCTGAAACAGCAGCTTCGGGTACGGCGCTATGGTTGTCATGATCGATCGGGTTCGTCTGGGAAGGATGCGGTTCGCTTCCGCCCTTCTGGCGCTGCTGGCGTCCTCCCTGTTCTGGAGCGGACCCGCCGCCGCCGTCGATCCGCTGCTCGGGGTCGCCATCTCCCAGGCCACTGCCGCAGGCGACGACGAGAAGGCCATCGCCCTCATCGCCGACGCGCTGGACGGCGAGAGCGACCCGCGCGTCGTCGCCGATCTCCTCGAACGGAAGGCGGCGATCGAGCGCGACGCCGGCCTTCACGCGCAGGCTGCTGCTACGGAACGGCGCCTCGCCGACACCCTGGCAGCGAGCGAGGGGGAATTGTCTCCCGAACGCGTGCCGGTCCTGACGAGGCTATCGGGCGATCTCGCGGCGGCCGGCGAATTCGCGGCGGCGGTCGACACCTTGGAGGAGGCGTTGCGCATCGCGCGCGCCGCGGGGCTGACGGAGGGCGTGGAGCCGCTGCTCGGCAAACTCGACGAACTGGCCTCCCGGTCCGGCGACCCGGCGGTGGCGCAGCGCGCCCAGGAGATCGCCGCCGCGCATACCGAGGCCGTGCGCGTTCAGGAGGAAGAGACCAGCCGCGCCTTTGACGTCGACCCCGAGAAGGGCTTTTCGACCGTCCGGATCTACTATGCGACGGATCGCGCCCGCTCCGGCAGCGACCTTCCCAACGACTTTTATAGCGGGGGCCGCGGAACGCTGGAGATGGGAACGGCGACGGTGAGCATCCCCCAGCACCACCGGCCCGGTCAGATCGAGGCGCCGTCGATCTGGACCTTCGACTTTCGCGAGGACCCGGAGCGTCACGTGGTGCTCTCCTCGGTCACGCCGAAGGCGGATGCGGCGGTCTTTTCCGAAATGCAGGACCAGATCCGCGAGACGGGCGTGTCGGAGGCCTTCGTCTTCGTGCACGGGTTCAACGTGCCGTTCCACGAGGCCGCCAAGCGCACCGCTCAGATGGCCTACGACATGAACTTCGACGGACTGCCGATCCTCTACTCCTGGCCGTCGCGGGCATCGGTGGTGAGCTACATCGCCGACACCGCCGTCGTGAACCTGAGCGGCCGCAGGCTGAGCGTCTTCCTCGAAGATCTTGTGGCCAAGTCGGGCGCGAAGCGGATCCACCTGATCGCGCATTCGATGGGCAACCGCGCGCTGACCGATGCGCTGGAGCTCTTCGCGCTGCGCCATGACGGCGAAGCGCCGGCCTTCGACCAGGTGCTGTTCACGGCGCCGGACCTCGACGCGGGCCTCTTCACCGAGATGATGAAAACGATCCGCACGACCGCCGAGCGCATCACGCTCTATGCCTCGAACAAGGACTGGGCCCTTGCAGTCTCCCGGCAGCTGCATGGCGACGCGCCGCGGGCGGGGCAGGGCGGCAGCCAGATCCTCAGCGTGGCAAACGTCGACAGCATCGACATGACGGAGATCGGCGAGGACATGCTGAAGCACAGCTACTACGCCAACAATCCGTCCGCGCTGACCGACATCCTGTCGCTGTTCTGGCGCGACGCGCCGCCCGAGAAGCGCTGCGGCATGGTCAAGGTCGAGGGCGAGAACGGGAGCTACTGGCAGTACGCGCCCGAAGGCTGCGATAGCGACGCGCTGTTGTCGACGCTCTCCTTCCTGCGCCACGGCAGCATCTCGACCATCGACGACGCGCGGATGTTCATGAACCGCTTCATCGTCCCGGCCACAATAGATGCCGGCGAGCGCACGCGCCTGGAGAGCGCGTTGCGCAAGCTGTTCGACCGGTAGGCGTCTTTCGTTACGGTCGCGGCGGGATGCTCAGGCCCGTCTTGCTGGCGGGGCGTTCGGCGCAGCGGTCGATCCAGTCGAGCACCTTCGGAGACTTGTCGAGACCGACGATTTCGGTCGCTTCGTAGAAGTCCCGCACCGCCCGGACCCAGGGGAAGATCGCGATATCGGCGATGGTGTAATCGCCGCCCATGATCCATTCGCGGCCGTCGAGCCGCGTCTCGATCACCCCGATCAGCCGCTTGGTCTCGTCGCGGTAGCGTTCGAGCGGACGCTTGTCCTCGATGGCCTTGCCGCCGAACTTGTAGAAGAAGCCGAGCTGGCCGAACATCGGGCCGACGCTGCCGACCTGGAAGAACACCCATTGCAGGGTCTCGTAGCGGTCGGCCGGATCGGCGGGCATCAGCTTGCCGGTCTTTTCGGCGATGTAGGCGAGGATGGCGCCGGACTCGAAGAGCCCCAGCGGCTTACCGCCCGGTCCGTCCGGATCGATGATGGCGGGGATCTTGCCGTTCGGGTTCAGGGCCAGGAAGTCAGGCGTCCACGTCTCGTTCTTCAGGATGTCCACCAGATGCCTCGTAGGGCACGCCGGTCTCTTCCAGCGCGATCGAGGCCTTCACGCCGTTGGGTGTCGGGAAGGAATAGAGCTGCAGCCGCTCGGAGTGTTTTGCCGGGTACTTGGCGGCGATCGGGAAGGACGACAGGTCGTTCATGGAAATCTCCAGCGGGAGTGAGGTCTTTCAAGACCAGGTCTATATGGCGGTTCTTGCCGGTGAAATCAGGGTGAGGACCGAAGAATGACCGAACCGCGACGCTCAACCGTGGAACGGCTTGACGGCGACGACGGCGTTGGTTCCGCCGAAGGCGAAGCCGTTGCTGATCGCCGCCCGCACCGGCCTGTGGCGCGCCGCGTTGGGCGTAACGTCGAGGTCGCAGTTCGGATCGGGCTCGTTGAAGCCCATGGTCGGCGGGATGATGCCCTCGCGCACCGCCATGACGCAAGCGATCATCTCCAGCGCGCCCGACGCGCCGAGGCAGTGCGAATGCATGGACTTGGTCGAGGAGACGGATATGCCGGGCAGGCGATCGCCGAAGACGGCTTTCAGCGCCTGGGTCTCGATGATATCGTTGGCCTTGGTACCCGTGCCGTGCGCGTTGACGTAGTCGACGTCGGATGGGGAGAGGCCGGCATCGGCGAGGCAGGCGCGGATCGCAGCGGTCGGCCCTTCGACCGTGGGGGCGACGATGTCGGTCGCATCCGCCGACATGCCGGTGCCGGCGAGTTCGGCCAGGATCGGCGCGCCGCGCGCCAGCGCATGCTCCAGGGTCTCCAGCACCACGACTCCGGCTCCTTCGCCGAGCAGGAGCCCGCTGCGGTCTAGGGAGAAGGGTCGGCAAAAGTCCTTCGACAGGACCCGCAGCGCCTCCCATCCCTTGATGACGCCGAATACCAGCGGCGCCTCGGTGCCGCCGGCGAGCATGACGTCGGCGCGGCCAAGGCGAAGCTGGTCCATCGCCGAAGCAAAGGCGTGGTTGGAGGAGGAGCAGGCGGAGGTGACGCCGTAGACCGGGCCGCGCACGCCGAGCGTCATCGAAACCTGGCCGGCGGGCGCGCCGGGCATTACCCGCGGCACGGTGAAGACGCCGATGCGCGGCTTCTTCTCCTCGAGCGTGACGCGGTATCCTTCCTCGATCGCCTCCCATCCGCAGACGCCGGTGCCGATTACGGCGCCGATGCGGGTGGAATTGTCGGGCGATATCTCCAGGCGCGCGCCACGAACGGCCTCCGCCGCGGCGATCGCGGCGAGGAGGCTGTAGCGGTCCATCGTCACCAGCCGCTTGGGATCGATGTCGTGCCGCGGCAGTTCCTTTATCTCGCTGCCGATGCGCGTCTTCACGTCATGCAGAGGCCGGTTGACGATCTCGCCGACGCCGACCACGCCGGCCACCATGGATTTCCAAATGGCGGCGGCATCGGTACCGAGCGAGCACAGCCCGCCGATGCCGGTGATGACGATCCTCGTTCGCGACATGCGCCGGCGTCAGCCCTTGGCTTCCACGAGGGCGCGAACGGCATCTACGATATCGCCGACCGTCTCCATGGTGTCCCAGGCGTCGGAGGTGTTGATGTCGACCTCGATGCCGTACTTGTCCTCGAAGTCGAAGATGATCTCGGTCAGTTCCAGGGAATGGATGCCGAGGTCTGCGAGCTTGGTGTCGCGTGTGACCGAACCCTTGCCCTTGTCGGCATAGCTGGCGATCTTGTCTATGATCTCGGTTTCGAGTTGATCGCTCATGCTTCCCTCCAGCCGGAAAATTGGTTCCACCGCTTGGCGCCTACTCTGCACGCCGCGAAGGGGGGCACAAGCGACGGCATCGAGGCAGGTTCCGGAATCTGCGACTTGTCCCGCCCTGTCAACCGCTCGACATGGCGCCCGGGACGGTTACTGTACAAGCGGAGCCCGTGCATGACCGAACTGACAAAAATCCTTCCGCAGCGCCAGCAGCGCGTCGACGCCCGCGCGGCGCTGTCCGTGTGGCAGCGCATGGAGCGCTCGCGCATCGAGCGCCTGTTTCAGGAAGGCGCGGCGAAGATCAGACTGCCGCGCGTTTCCGGCGACCCGCTCGAGGCGGTGCTGATCAACACGGCGGGAGGTTTGACGGGCGGCGACCGCATTGCCTGGAGCGTGGATGTCGGCGACGGCACCTCTGCCGTGGTGACGACGCAGGCCTGCGAGCGGATCTACCGCTCGTCGGGCGGGACCGCCCAGGCAACGGTGTCACTCAAGGCGGGTGCGGACGCGCGGCTCGCCTGGCTGCCGCAGGAAACCATCCTTTTCGACGGATCGGCCTTCTCGCGCACGATCTCGGCCGACCTCGAACCGGGCGCCAGCGCACTCTTCGTCGAGGCGGTGCTGTTCGGGCGGCTGCGGATGGGCGAGGTGCTGCGGCGCGGGCTCTACCGCGACCGATGGCGCATCCGCCGCGGCGGAAAGCTGGTGCATGCGGAGGAGTTCGCGATAGGGCCGGAGGTGGCGGACGCGCTGGAGATGGCCGCCGTGACGGGCGGGCGGAAGGCGATCGCCACGGTGCTTTATATCGGCGACGATGCCGACGGTTTCCTCGCGCAGGCGCGAGACGTGATCGGCGAGGACGGCGGGGCGAGCGTCTGGTCGATCGGCGATTCTGGCAAGCTTCTTGCGAGGCTTGCAGCGCGCGACGGATACGACTTGAGAAAGCGGCTGGTTCCATTGATCGGGTTGCTCAACGGGAAGGCAGGCTTGCCCAAAACATGGTCAATCTAGGGAAGAGAGCATGAACCTCACGCCGAGGGAAAAGGACAAGCTGCTGATCGCCATGGCGGCGATCGTCGCCCGCAAGCGGCTGGAGCGCGGGGTGAAGCTGAACCATCCCGAAGCGATCGCGCTGATCACCGATTTCGTGGTGGAGGGCGCGCGCGACGGCCGCTCGGTGGCGGAGTTGATGGAGGCCGGCGCCCACGTGATCACCCGCGAACAGGTGATGGACGGCATAGCCGAGATGATCCACGACGTGCAGGTGGAGGCGACGTTTCCGGACGGGACCAAGCTCGTCACCGTGCACGAGCCGATAAGGTAGGGCGGCGAGATGCTCGAGCTCAGGCCGAACTGCGAATGCTGCGACAGGGACCTGCCGCCCGACGCTCCCGACGCGATGATCTGCACCTTCGAATGCACGTTCTGTGCGGCTTGCGCGGCAGACGTCCTCGGCGGCACCTGCCCGAACTGCGGCGGCGGCCTCGTCACGCGCCCGATCCGTCCGGCGAAAATGCTCGAACGATTTCCGGCCTCGACGAAGCGTGTCCTGAAGGCCGAGGGCTGCGCGCCGCCGGGCCGCAAGGCCGCGTAGATCGGACGGGGACAAGTGAGAGGGAAAAGATGATCAGAAAAACCGCCACCGCCGCCGTGCTTCTCGCGGCAAGCACGCTGCCCGCCTTCGCGCATCTGAACCCGGCAGAGCATGGCTCGTTCGCCGCCGGCTTCTCGCATCCGCTCTTCGGCGCCGATCACGTCCTGGCGATGGTTGCCGTCGGGCTGTGGGCGGCACTTCTCGGCGGGCGGGCGCTCTGGCTGGTGCCGGCGGCCTTCGTCGCCACCATGGCCGCCGGGTTCGGCGCGGCAGTCGCGGGGCTCTCCCTGCCCTTCGTGGAGCCGGTCATCCTCGCCTCCGTCGTCGCGATCGGTCTGCTGGCGGCGATGGCGCTGCGTGTTCCGACCATGGCCGCGATGGCGATGGTCGGCTTCTTCGCCTTCTTCCACGGCGCCGCGCATGGCGGCGAACTCGGCGCGGCCGGGGCGGCGAACTTTGCCGCCGGTTTCGCGGTGGCGACCTCGCTGCTTCACGCGGTGGGCATCGCGGCGGGCCTCGGCGTCGGCCGAGCTTTCGGCGGCGATGCCGGCCGGCTCGCAATGCGCTTCGGCGGGGTCGCGACGGTGCTGGCCGGCGCCTGGCTCGCGGTCGGCTGAGGGAGGGGGCGATGATACCGGGCGAAGTGATCACGGCCGAGGGCGACATCGAACTGAATGCCGGGGCCACCGCGATCACGCTGAAGGTCGCCAACACCGGCGACCGGCCGATCCAGGTCGGCAGCCACTACCATTTTTTCGAGACCAACGAGGGCCTCGCCTTCGACCGCGACAAGGCGCTCGGAATGCGCCTCGACATCGCGGCCGGCACGGCCGTGCGTTTCGAGCCGGGCCAGGAACGCGACGTGCAGCTGGTACCGCTCGGCGGCGACCGGATGGTCTATGGCTTCCAGCAGAAGGTGATGGGACCGCTCTGAATGGAGATCGTTCGCGCCTCCGGTCCCGGCATTCCGCGTCTACTCGGCGGGCTTGGCAGCGGCATAGATGACGGCGCCCTTGGCGTCGTCGAACTCGATCGCCAGCACGTCGTCGACCAGGATGCTGCGGGAATCGATGGCGTGGAACAGCATGGCGTTGCCGCGCAGTTCCTGGCGCAGCGCGCGCACGTCGTCGTCGTATTCGGCGAGCTTCTCGTCGATCGCGGCGGGAGGACCGCCTTCGGTTGCGGCCGCGTCGGGCAGGAAGACGATGTCGAGGCGGTCGAGATTGGTGACCTTGCGGACCGTCCCGGTGTTTTCGGCCGACTTCTCGATCGCCGCGATGACGCGGTCGGAATCGGCCGTCGCCTGCTGCTCCTCCTCGTGCACGTCGGAACCGACGATCTTCTCGATCGCGTCAGGCGCATCCAGCCCCTGCGCCTGCACGCGGATATCGGAGGCGACGAAGGCCACCAGCGCCGTCGCAAAGCCGAGGTGAACGAGTGCGTTCCCGCGATTCATGATGTCCAGCATGCCGTGCTCCGCTTCGCTTCCGGTTTCCTGTCGGTCTGCAGCGCCTTCAACGTCCGCATCCAAGGCAATGTTCCTCGCAAGGCGGGGACCTTTTGCGGATGCCGCCGAACTTCCAACATAAGTTACGCCGGAGCCTGATCAATGCCAGCACGGATTTCCCGTTCCTCCTACGCGCAGATGTTCGGCCCGACCGTCGGCGACCGGGTGCGGCTCGCCGACACCGAACTCTTCATCGAGGTCGAGAAGGATTTCACCGTCTACGGCGAGGAGGTGAAATTCGGCGGCGGCAAGGTCATCCGCGACGGCATGGGCCAGTCGCAGCACACCCGGGCGCAGGGCGCGGTCGACACCGTGATCACCAACGCGCTGGTGGTGGACCACACCGGCATCTACAAGGCTGACATCGGCCTGAAGGACGGGCGCATCGCGGCCATAGGCAAGGCCGGCAACCCCGACACGCAGCCCGGCGTGACCATCATCGTCGGGCCCGGCACCGAAGCGATCGCGGGCGAGGGCAGGATCCTGACGGCCGGCGGGTTCGACGCGCACATCCACTTCATCTGCCCGCAACAGATCGACGAGGCTCTGATGAGCGGGCTGACCACCATGCTCGGCGGCGGCACTGGCCCTGCGCACGGCACGCTCGCCACTACCTGCACGCCCGGCCCCTGGCACATCGGCCGCATGATCCAGTCCTTCGACGCCTTCCCGATGAACATCGGGCTTTCGGCCAAGGGCAACGCCTCGCTGCCCGCGGCACTGGAAGAGATGGTGCTTGGCGGCGCTTGCGCGCTCAAACTGCACGAGGACTGGGGCACGACGCCGGCCGCGATCGATTGCTGCCTGTCGGTGGCCGACGACTACGACGTGCAGGTGATGATCCACACCGATACGCTGAACGAGAGCGGCTTCGTGGAAAACACCGTCGCCGCCTTCAAGGATCGCACCATCCATGCTTTCCACACGGAAGGCGCCGGCGGCGGGCACGCGCCCGACATCATCAAGGTGTGCGGGCTGCCGAACGTAATCCCCTCCTCGACCAACCCGACGCGGCCCTACACGGTCAACACCATCGCCGAGCATCTCGACATGCTGATGGTGTGCCACCATCTTTCGCCATCGATCCCCGAGGACATCGCGTTCGCCGAAAGCCGCATCCGCAAGGAGACCATCGCGGCCGAGGACATCCTGCACGACATGGGCGCCTTCTCCATCATCTCGTCCGACAGCCAGGCGATGGGCCGCATCGGCGAGGTGATCATCCGCACCTGGCAGACCGCCGACAAGATGAAGCGCCAGCGCGGACGGCTGAAGGAGGAGAGCGGCGACAACGACAATTTCCGCGTGCGGCGCTACTTGGCGAAATACACCATCAATCCGGCCATCGCGCACGGCATCTCCAAGGAGATCGGCTCGATCGAAGTGGGCAAGCGCGCCGACCTCGTCTTGTGGAACCCGGCCTTCTTCGGCGTTAAGCCCGACATGGTGCTGATCGGCGGCAGCATCGCTGCAGCGCCCATGGGCGACCCGAACGCCTCGATCCCGACGCCGCAGCCCGTCCACATGCGCCCGATGTTCGGCGCCTTCGGCAAGGCGGTGACGAACTCTTCCGTCACCTTCGTCTCGAAGGCGGCGCTCGATGCCGGCTTGCGGGAAAAGCTCGGGGTGGAGAAGTCGATGGTGGCGGTGGAAAACACCCGCGGCGGCATCGGCAAGCGCTCCATGATGCTCAACGACGCCACGCCGCAGGTCGAGGTCGATCCGGAGACCTATGAGGTGCGCGCGGACGGGGAGTTGCTGACCTGCGAGCCGGCGACAGTGCTGCCGATGGCGCAGAGGTATTTCTTGTTCTGACACTCTTCGCCCGCCAGCCGCGAGCCCATTGGCTCGCGCCCACTTTCGGCGCAATATGCTCTGCATGAACAGGATCACTCGGATCGCGCGGCTCTCGGGCTATGAGGAGGACTTCGCGCTGTGGAGCGTTGAGCAGGCCGCGCTCTTGCGCGACGGCCGTTTTGACGGGCTCGACCGGGAGAATCTCGCCGAGGAGATCGAGAGCTTGGGACGGAGCGAAAAGCGCGAAATTGAAAGCCGGTTGAACGTCGCCATCGTCCACCTTCTGAAATGGAGGTTTCAGCCCGAAAAGCGGAAGAGCGGCTGGAAGGCTTCGATCCTGGAGGCGCGTCGAGGATTGTTGCGCACACTGCGCGAGAGCCCGAGCCTCAAGGCATATCCATCGGACGTGGTCCATGAAGAGTATGAAAGCGCCCGCATGAAGGCCGCAGACGAGACCGGCCTCCCCGAAGACGCGTTCCCCGCAGCCTGCCCCTTTACGATCGAACAGATCCTCGATCCCGGCTTCCTGCCGGACGCGCCCTGAGCGGCGCTCCCCTTCGTCCTCCAGCCAAGGCAAATCGGACTGCCCATGATCTACGTCGTCGCCACGCTCACCATCAAGCCCGGCTCGCTGGAGGCGCTGCGCGCGCCGGCGGCTGCCTGCATCGCCGAGACTCTCAAGGAGAAGGGCTGCATCGCCTACGAACTGCACCAGAGCCTCTCCGATCCCGAGAAGCTCGTCTTCGTCGAAAAGTGGGAGACGCGCGAGGATCTCACCGCGCATTCTAAGCAGCCGCATTTGGCGGTCTGGCGCGATGCGAGCGCGCCGCATCTGGTCTCGCGGGCGATCGAGATTGTCCACGCCGACAAGGTGGAGGAGTTCTGAACTCGCACCGCAAAGGCTGGCGTGGTAAGGGTTCGGTCATGGGAAAGGCTCTCGAGAAACCGCAAGACACGCTCTACGAGCGTGATTTCCACGCCTGGCTGATGGACCAGGCCGGAAAGCTGCGCGCGCGGTCGGGAAACGACATCGACTGGGACAACCTCGCGGAGGAGGTCGAGAGCGTGGGACGCAGCCAGAAGCGTGAGATCGCCAAGCGGCTCGGTGTCCTGCTGATGCACCTGCTCAAATGGGAGCACCAGCCGGGGCGGCGAAGCCACAGTTGGCAATCGACGATTTCGGAACAGCGCGCCCATCTTCAGGGCCTGATCGAAACCAGCCCCAGCCTGGTTCGGTATCCCGACGAGGCGCTCGACTGGTCGTATCGCTGGGCGGTGCGGCATGCGGCCCGCGAGACCGAGCTCCCGGCCTCGGCCTTCCCGCCGGAGCCACCCTATACGGCTGCGCAAGCTCTGGACGACCTTTTCATGCCCGGGCCGCCCTTCAAGGCGGACGAGCTCATCCGCGATTGAGGAAACTGCCCATGTACCAAGCCGTCGGAGCACCGGGGTCGCGCCTGACCCGCGTCCTGTGGATGCTGGAGGAACTCGGCGAGCCCTACGAGATCGTCAAGGCCAAGCAGCATTCCGAGACGATGCGGCGCTACAATCCGAGCGGCAAGATGCCGGCGCTGGTCGACGGCGACTTCGTGCTGACGGATTCGGCCGCGATCTGTACCTATCTTTCGAAGAAACATGCCGAAAAGGGCTTTGGACCGGAGCCGGGCCTGCGCGGCGAGGCCGAGATGGAGGCCTGGATGCAGTTCGCGCAGTCGGAGCTGGAGGCGCCGCTGTGGAACAAGCTACGCCACAAGTTCATCCTGCCGGAAACTTACCGCGCCGACGTGAGCGCGGCCACCGCGCACGACTTCGCCAATGAGGTCAAGGCGCTGGAGGCCAAGCTCGGCGGGCGGACCTACGCGCTGGGTGACCGATTCTCGGCCGCCGACGTCATCCTGGGCCATTGCGGCCAGTGGGCGCGCGGCGGCAAGTTCGCGGTGGAGTCCGACGAGGTGAACGCATACTTCGAGCGGGTGCTCGGCCGGCCGGCGCTGGCTCGCGCCCGCGAACGGGAAAAGGAAACCGCCGCCGCATGAAACTCTCGCTCAACGCCGACTTCACCAAGCTGCCCCGCGCCGGCCAAATGGTGCGCCGCGCCGATCTCGAGGCGGAAGCAGATCGTCCCATGCCCTTCGACGTGGCCGTGCTCGCCCATGACGAGCGGCATCTGCGGCGCCGCGTGATCCCGCTCGCGCATGGCGACAAGCTTCTGGTGGACCTGCCAGAGCCGGTGTCGCTCGACAATGGCGACCAACTGGTTCTCGATGACGGGCGGCGCGCCGAGATCATCGCGGCGGAGGAGGAGGTCTACGAGATCCGGGCGAAAAATCCGGTGCACTTGGCCGAACTCGCCTGGCACATAGGCAACCGGCATCTCGCCGCGCAGATCGAGGCGGACCGCATTCTCATCCTGCGCGACCACGTCATCAAGGCGATGCTGGAGGGGCTTGGCGCGACGGTGACGGACATTTCGGAGCCGTTCCAGCCGGTGCGCGGCGCCTATTCCGGCCATTCGCATGGGCATGATCACGGGCACGGCCATCACGACCATGGCCACGGCGAGGGCGACAGCCACGGACGCTTGCCGGGCGACCCGCACTACGGCCACAACCATGCCTGACGCGCCGCCGCGCGGACGTCGACACCTTCAGGAAGCGAGACGCACCTGCCCGGAATGAGCTTCTTCGATCCCCGCACCCGAAGCCGGAGCCACCGCAACCGCAAGCTCTACGCGACCTACGAGATCGCCTACACCGCCGTCGACGTGATCGCGGCGCTGCTCTTCATCGTCGGATCGGTCCTGTTCTTCTGGCAGTCGCTCTCCATCCCCGCGACCTGGTGCTTCCTGATCGGTTCGATCTTCTTCGCGCTGAAACCGACGCTGCGGATCGTGCGCGAGTTCCACATGCTGGCCGAGGGCGACTACGAGGACCTCGAGGAGGGCAAGGGCTGATGGCCGACGCGCTGCTTCGCCTGATGGCATGGCTGTCGCCGGCCTTCCCGGTCGGCTCCTTCAGTTACAGCCACGGTCTTGAACGGGCGGTGCAGGACGGTCAGGTCGCGGGTCCCGACGGGCTGGGGGCGTGGATCGAGGCACTGGTGACCCAGGGTTCAGCGTGGAACGATGCGGCGCTGTTCGCCGAAAGCTGGCGCCGCGCCGGAGCCGGCGGGGATGTCGGCGACATCGTGGCGCTCGCCGAAGCGTTGGCGGGCTCGCGGGAACGCCACATGGAGGCGACGCTGCAGGGCGGCGCCTTCGTGCAGGCGGCGCAAGCATGGGGGGCTGCGCTGGCACCGGTAGCCCCACCCCCGGCCCCTTCCCAAAAGGGGGAGGAGGACATCGAGACGGATGATCGGTTCCCGACGCCCCTGCCCGAAAACTGCCCCTATCCGGTCGCGGTGGGCGCCACCGCGGGCCGCCACCGCGTGCCGCTGGAAGATGCGCTCGCGGCCTACCTCCAGGCCTTCGCGTCGAACCAGTTGCAGGCCGCGATCCGCCTCGGCGTCATCGGGCAGAGCGATGCAGCCCGGTTGCTCGCCGGGTTCGAACCGGTCCTCGTGGCGACCGCCGCACGGGCAGCGATATCCACGCTCGACGATCTCGGCTCCTGCACCTTCATGGCCGAGATCGGGGCGATGAAGCATGAGACGCAATATTCGAGGCTTTTTCGGTCGTGAACGAGACGAAGGCGCGTGTTTTTGCTGCTCGAACGCTGAGTCGCCTGGTGGGCGAGTCCGTTTCTCAGGTGGGCCACTCCGTCGGTTCGGTCATCAACGTTGGAATAGGTCCGACACGTCCGCGAAGAACGAAGTCTCGACGAAGCGTCCGCCGACCCCACCACCGATGGGATCGCAGCGCGAAGACGGATTTCCTTCTCTGGACCATAGCGTGGCGCTTGCATTCGGGTGGTTCGGTACGTCTTGATGGTGAGAGGACGCTCGACCGCCGCATCAAGCGCGAGATTGGCGGATTGGTTGGAAAACGGATCGTCGGCGTTCGCTGGTGCGACGCCCTGCTTCAGTTCGCACTGATATTTGGGCGCGGGTCGTTTCTGATGGTGGACCTCAAGAAGCCGTATATTCTAGATGGCGATGACTGGACGCGGTTCGTTCATAACTCATCGGTGTCCAGGAGCGGAAGCGAAGGCCGTTTCCTTGTTTCGATAAAGTAGCCACGACGGAGGTCGCACATGAACCCCACCGGCCCTCTTCGCATCGGCATCGGCGGACCCGTCGGCTCCGGCAAGACGACGCTGACGGAAAAGCTCTGCAAGGCGATGCGCGAGCACTTCTCCATCGCGGTCGTGACGAACGACATCTACACCAAGGAAGACGCCATGATGCTGGCGCGGCTCCAGGCGCTGCCCGAGGAGCGCATCATGGGGGTGGAGACCGGCGGCTGCCCGCACACGGCCATCCGTGAGGATGCCTCGATCAACCTCCAGGCGATCGCCGAGATGAACCGGAAATTCCCCGACCTCGACATCGTCTTCATCGAATCCGGCGGCGACAACCTCGCCGCGACCTTCTCGCCCGACCTCGCCGACATCACGCTCTACGTCATCTCGGTGTGCCAGGGCGAGGAGATCCCGCGCAAGGGCGGGCCCGGCATCACGCGCTCGGATTTCCTCGTCATCAACAAGAGCGACCTCGCGCCCTACGTGAACGTCGACCTCGACGTGATGGAACGCGACGCGGCGAAAATGCGCGGCGCGAGGCCCTTCGGCTTCACCGACCTGTCGCGCGGGCGGGGGCTCGACGCGGTGGTGAAGTTCATCGTCGAGATGGGCGGTTTGGAGGCGGGAAGGTCGGCGGCCTGAGGAGCGTGGTTCTCACTTCGGCAGGTTCGGGAAGCACGTGCCGCCTGGCTCTCGCGGGCATCATGTCGCCCCGGCACATGCGGTGATGCGGCAGCATCCGGCACGTCGCTCGCCTTGGCGCGGACGGATCGCCGATCGATCTCGAAACCTGGCTCAGACAGGCAGCATGAACCGCTCCGACGCAAGACCGGAAGCGCGTTCATCATGGGTGACCAGATACGGACGTCGCGATCAGCTTCCGGCGCAGACTCAGAAAAGCAGGAACAGATGCGGGATCGCACCCACCTCCTGGGCCTCTTCGATGGCCTCGAGCACCGGGATCGCGGCCAGGAAGACGAGACCGTCGACAAAGGTGACGCGAAACCGACGGGTCTGGAACGTCACTTCTGCGTCGTCGCGATAGATCAACGGATTGGGCAGAAAGCGCGGAACGCGCTGCAGGTAGGAAAGATACTCGCCGCCCAGCTTCGCGGACAGGAATCGTTCCTCGCGCCGGGCCACGAAATAGAACGCTGCCGCACACACCACCATAAACAGGCAGGCGACGACGTAACTGCCCGTCTGCGCCCCGACGCCGGCGGCCGCTATCGAGGAAAAGACATACAGCGGATTGCGGCTGACGGAGTAGGGCCCGGTCGACACGACCTCAGCCGACTTGCGCCCGCCAATGTAGAGCGTCGCCCAAAGCCGTCCGCCGATCCCGATCAGGATAAGCACGAGGCCAAGCGTCTCGATGTACTCATGCATCAACTCGTCGTGAAGCGATCCCACGAAGACCAAAGTCGCGAAGGCGATCACGATGATGACTGCGAGGATGGCACGTCGGGCAGCCTGGTATCGCGACAAATCGCCTGCGTCTTCGGAATTCACCCGTCTCTCCACTGAATCGTTCGAGAAATTGCTGGCTACGCTGGCGAGAAACCGTGGCTATAGTCCGGTTGGCGCCGTCATCATTTGATTGCCACCGCGTGCCATCGTCAACCCCTTGGCCTTCCCCTTGACGCCCTCTTGCCCCCTCGCGGAGCCCGCCGGATTCCCTCATAGTAGGCTTGCCAAACCACGCACGGTCGCCTCTCCAGCGCCAAGTCTCATCCGGAAACAAGCAGAATGAACCTTACCGGCCGCCAGTATCTCGCCATTCCGGGTCCGTCCGTGGTGCCGGACCGGGTGCTGAACGCGATGCATCGCGCCTCGCCCGACATCTACACCGGCGAACTGCACGAGATGATGCCGGGGCTCTGCGAGGACCTGAAACAGGTGGCGCGCACGACGCATCATGTCGCCATCTACGTCGCCAACGGGCATGGCGCCTGGGAGGCGGCGAACACCAATCTGTTCAGTCCCGGCGATCATGCGCTGGCGCTCGTCACCGGCCGGTTCGGCGAGGGGTGGGCGCAGTCGGCCGAGGCGCTCGGCGTGACGATGCAGCGGCTTGACTTCGGGCGCCGCAGCCCGGTCGACCCCGACGAGGTGGCGCGGGCGCTGGGCGAGGACCGGGGCGAGCGGATCAGTGTCGTGCTGATGACGCACGCCGATACCGCCACCTCGGTGCGCAACGACGTCGCCGCGGTGCGGGCGGCGATCGACCGGGCCGGCCATCCGGCGCTGCTCGCCGTGGACTGCATCGCCTCGCTCGGCTGCGACCGGTTCGAGATGGACGCGTGGGGCGTCGACGTGATGGTGTCCGCCAGCCAGAAGGGAATGATGACCCCGCCCGGTCTCGGCTTTGTATGGCTGAACGAAAAGGCGCGGCAGGCGAGTGCCGGCGCGCGCTGGCGCACTCCCTACTGGGACTGGACGCCGCGGATCGAGGCGAAGCAGTTCTACCAGCGCTTCGGCGGTACGGCGCCGACGCATCATCTCTACGGCCTGCGCGCCGCGCTCGACATGCTCGTGCGCGAGGAGGGAATCGAGGCCGCCTGGAGCCGGCACGAACGCCTCGCGCGCGCCGTCTGGTCGGCCTTCGAGGCCTGGGGCGACGGTGACGGCGAGGCCGCCGGCATCGGGCTGAACATCGCCGATCCGGCCTTCCGCTCGCACGCCGTCACTACCGTGAAGATGGCGTCTCCGCGTGCCACGCAACTGCGCGAATGGACCAAGGCCAATGCCGGCGTGACGCTGGGTATCGGGCTCGGCATGGCGCCGGAGGGCGATCCGGCCGCAGACGGCTTCATGCGGATCGCCCACATGGGGCACGTCAACACGCACATGGTGCTGGGCGCACTGGGGGCGATCGAGGCGGGCATGACCGCGCTCGGCATCCCTCACGGCGTCGGCGCGCTGTCGCGTGCGGCCGAGGCGCTGGCCTGAGGTTTTCCGCCGGCTGACGCCTTCCGGCAGGTCGCCGGGACAGCATCGTCCCAGGACATCTTGCACAAGCGGCCGCGTCGCATCAGGATGGGCCGACCACGGAGGATGCCATGTCAGTCACTGCCCTTGCCGACCGCCGACCCAACCTGCCGCACTACGAGGAGCGGGTCGATCTCGCCGCCGCCTTCCGCTGGACCGCCCGGCTTAACATGCACGAGGGCGTGGCGAACCATTTCTCGCTGGCGGTGAACGAGGATGGCTCGCAGTTCCTGATAAACCCCAACATGATGCACTTCTCGCGCATCAAGGCGAGCGATCTGCTTCTGATCGACGCCAACGATCCCGCCACCATGGAGCGTCCCGACGCGCCGGACCCGACCGCCTGGGGCCTCCACGGCGCGGTCCACCGGCGCGTGCCGCATGCGCGTTGCGCGATCCACGTCCACTCCGTCCATGCCACCGTCCTCGCTTCGCTGGCGGATTCGACGCTGCCGCCGATCGACCAGAACTCGGCGATGTTCTTCGAGCGCATCGTCGTGGACGGGGATTATGGCGGGCTGGCCTTCGAGGAGGAGGGCGAGCGCTGCGCCAGCCTGTTCTCCGACCCGAAGGTCAAGGTGATGGTGATGGGCAATCACGGCGTGCTGGTGATCGGCGAGACGGTGGCCGAAACCTTCGACCGGCTCTATTATTTCGAGCGGTCCTGCGAAACCTACATCAAGGCGCTGTGGACCGGAAAGCCGCTGCGGGTGCTGCCGGACGAGGTCGCCCGCACGGTGGCGCGGCAGATGGACGAGTACCCGGTCGCCTCGGCGTCGCGGCACCTGTCGGAACTGAAGGCGATCCTCGACGAACAGGAGCCGGCCTACAGGAACTGAAGCGCGTCAGCTCTCCGGGCCGTAGACGCGGCCGAAGTAGAGAGCGGCGAGCGAGGCGGCGATCAGCAGGGCGAGGCCGACGCCTTCTTCACCCAGGATCATCACGGACATGGTGGCGATCATCATCCGACCTCGCTCTAGCGATCTGGCTCCGGGCAATGAACGGGAAATCGGCGCCCGTGTTCCCTTCAGATCGGGATGTTTGATCGCCGGCTGATCGGGCGCCGGCTGCGATTGTTCGATGGCACGACGCGCGCTACGAATGGTGTGCCACGATGCCCGCCGAAAGACGCTCCAGGGATGAGAGCGTCGCGGCACCGGCGGTGGTGGGGGGATCTTCCGTGCCGACCATGCGCGCCCGCGTCCACATGCATCTCGAGCCCGCCGCGTGGCCGCACAAGGGGCTGTCGCCGGTCAACAAGGTTCTGGCGGCGCTGATCCTGCTCGCGGTGTTCTTCGCGGTGGTGGAGACCGAACCGATCGTGGTGGAGCGCCGCGGCGCCGCCATCCTGACGATCGAGGCCTTCTTCACGATCGTGTTTCTCGTCGAATATGTCCTGCGGGTATGGATCGCCCCTGAAAAGCCGGCCTACGCGGGACGTTTCGGGCGGCTGCGCTACATTGTCTCCGTGCCGGCGCTGATAGACCTGGTCGCGCTGTTGCCCGGCCTCTTCGTCTTCATCGGCAGCGAGGCGTTCGTGGTGCGGCTCTTCCGGCTGCTGCGCATCCTGCGGCTGGCGCGGCTAGGCCGCTTCTCGATGGCGATCCACGCGATCACCGATGCGATGAAATCGCGGCAATACGAATTGCTGATGAGCCTGACGATCGCCGGCATCCTGCTTTTGATTTCCTCGACCCTGCTCTATCTGATCGAGGGGAGCGCTCAGCCGGACCGGTTCGGCAGCATCCCGCGCGCCATGTGGTGGTCGGTCGCGACGCTGACCACCGTCGGCTACGGAGATGTTTATCCAGTCACGCCCTTGGGGCGGATACTGGCGGGCCTCACCGCCATCACCGGCATCGGCCTGATCGCGATGCCCACCGGCATCCTCGCCGCGGCGTTTTCGGACGCGATCCAGACGCAGCGCAAGGAGGAACGCGACGACGTGAAGGGGGATGGCAGGTGAGATCACCACGCCGTCGTGGCATCGGTCTCGTGCCGGCAGGAGGCATGGAAGGTGTCGAATCCGGTCGGGGGTTGATCGCGACTTCGCGATCCCCAAGCATGCTACGGCTTGCAATCAACATCTAAGTGTCCGGTTATTACCATTTATGCGAAAATGCTAATAACAACCGCTTGAAAATTCTTCTATCCCGGTTATTACCACTTAAGCGAAAGCGGTGATAACACATGCAGCCGATCTCCCACATCTATCAGACGGTGTATAGCGAATTGGCTGAGAGGGCGCTGGATGCCACTTTCAAATCGGATTTCGATCTTCGCGGCCGCTTCGTCATTCAGGAGGTGAAGGGTCGGAGATACTGGTACTTCGATCTGCCGGAGGATGGCACCAAGAAGAGGACTTATGTCGGCCCGGTCGACGACGAAGAGATCACGCGTCGGGTAGAAAATTTCAAGGACCTCAAGGCGGACAACCGTGAACGGCGCCGGCTTGTGAGCACATTGGTACGGGAAGCCTATCTTCCGCGCGCCGAAGCCCTCACTGGTGATATCATTAAGGCACTCGCAGCGGCCGGCTTCTTTCGCTTGCGGGGCGTCCTGATCGGCACGGTCGCATATCAATGTTATCCGCCGCTCATCGGTGTCAGACTGCCAAATACAGCGATGGTCACCAGCGACGCAGACTTTGCCCAGTTTCACTCCATTTCCGTAGCCGTTGGAGACGCGATGCCGCCGATCTTGGAAACCCTGCGGGCGGTGGACGAGACTTTCCGGGAGATTCCCGATCGGATCGATGGCCGCAAGACGACCCGGTTCGCGAACCGCGCCGGCTACAAGGTCGAATTCCTGACGTCTAACACCGGATCGGACGACTACGGCGGCAAGCCCACCGCGATGCCCGCCCTCGGCGGTGCGTCGGCACAGCCGCTGCGTTTTCTCGATTTCCTCATTCATCAACCGATGCGGGGAGTGCTTCTTCACGGTGCCGGCGTGCCGGTTCTGGTGCCTTCCCCCGAACGCTACGCCATTCACAAGCTGATCGTCTCCAGCCGCCGCCGCATGGATGACGACCGACCGTCAAAGAGCCGCAAGGATGTCGCCCAAGCCACGGCGATCATCGTTGCGATGATGGAGCAGCGCCGCGGAGACGATGTGGCGGATGCCTTCATGGAGGCTCGCGACCGCTGGCCTGCGTGGCGCGAGGCTCTTCTGGATGGGCTGTCTTCGATCGAAGATGGCGCACGCGCGACCGTCACGGCCGGGCTGTCGAGAGGGATCGTCAATCTCGGTAGCGATCCGGAGGCATACGGACTAAAACGGTCCGCGAACGACGACGATAAGGAAAGCGAACTGCGCCGATGATTACATTGAGCGTCGAATTCCCATAGGCCTAGGTCCCGTACAGAGCCCGCCTCCGCGAACCATTGCCCCGGAGCATCTGGACCGCATGATCCGGAACGTTATCCTTCAGAGATGGCGGGTCAATTCAATCCCGGGCGAAGAAGCAAGACTTCGCGGCATCGCGCATCCCTGCCCGATCAGATGTCCAGATTGGCGACGCTCAGCGCGTTGTCCTGGATGAACTCGCGGCGCGGTTCGACCTCGTCGCCCATGAGGCGGGAGAAGAGGGAGTCCGCGTCGGTGGCGTCCGCGACCTTCACCTGGAGCAGCGAGCGCACGTTGGGGTCGAGCGTGGTTTCCCACAGCTGCTCGGCGTTCATTTCGCCCAGACCCTTGTAGCGCTGCATCGACAGGCCCTTGCGGCCGGTGGCGAAGACGCCTTCGAGCAGGTGGAGCGGTCCCGTGATCAGCTCTGACTTGTCCTTGCGGCGCAGCGTCGGAAGCTCGCCGTAGATCTCGCCCAGGCGCGGCGCATAGCGCTGCAGGGCGCGGGCGTCGGCCGAGGAAATGAGCCCCATGTCGAGGACGACCGCCTCCTTGACGCCGCGCACGGTGCGCTCGAGCACGTAGCCGCCCTGTCCCTCGTTCGAGGTGGAGGTGCGGCCGGTCCAGCCGCGCTCGGTCTCCTCGGCGATGGCGTCGAGCCGCGCGGCGATACGCTCGGCCATGTCGTTGGCGCGTCCGAGGTCGAGGAAGATTGCGGGGTCCAGTGCGCCGGCGATCGCCGCCTGCCCCACGACCTCGCGGCTGTAGCGCGTGTGCAGTCCGTTGACGAGCGAGCGCACGGCGAGCGCGTCGTCGATGAGGGAGCGCAGATCCTGGCCGGCGCGAACCTCGCCCGAGGCGAGTTCCAGCGAGGCTTCGTCGAGGCCCGAATTGATCAGGTATTCCTCGAAGGCCGGCTCGTCCTTGATGTATTGCGAGCTCTTGCCGCGCGACACCTTGTAGAGGGGCGGCTGGGCTATGTAGAGGTGCCCGCGCTCGATCAGCTCCGGCATCTGGCGGAAGAAGAAGGTCAGGAGCAGGGTGCGGATGTGGGCGCCGTCGACGTCGGCGTCCGTCATGATGATGATCTTGTGGTAGCGCAGCTTGTCGGCGTTGAACTCGTCCTTGCCGATCGAGGTGCCGAGCGCGGTGATCAGCGTGCCGATCATGTCGGAACCCAGCATGCGGTCGAAGCGGGCGCGTTCCACGTTGAGGATCTTGCCGCGCAGCGGCAGGATCGCCTGGTTCTGGCGCGAACGGCCACCCTTGGCCGATCCGCCGGCCGAGTCGCCCTCGACGATGAAGATTTCGGACTTGGCCGGATCGCGCTCCTGGCAGTCGGCGAGCTTGCCGGGCAGCGAGGTGATATCGAGCACGCCCTTGCGTCGGGTGAGCTCGCGCGCCTTGCGCGCCGCCTCGCGCGCCGCGGCCGCCTCGATCACCTTGCCGATCAGCACCTTGGCCTCGGCCGGATGTTCCTCGAACCAGGTGCCGAGCGCCTCGTTGACGAGGCTTTCGACAACAGGCCGCACCTCCGACGAGACGAGCTTGTCCTTCGTCTGGGAGGAGAATTTCGGGTCCGGCACCTTGACCGACAGCACCGCCGTCAGCCCTTCGCGGCAATCGTCGCCGGTGAGCGATACCTTTTCCTTCTTGAGCGCGCCGGAGTGCTCTGCATAGCTGGTGACCTGGCGCGTCAGCGCGCCGCGGAAGCCGGCCAGATGCGTGCCGCCATCGCGCTGCGGGATGTTGTTGGTGAAGGCCAGCACGTTCTCGTGGTAGCTGTCGTTCCACCACATCGCGACCTCGACGGTGATGCCGTCGCGCTCCGCGCGGATGGCGATCGGATCGGCGATGAGGGGCTTCTTCGACCGGTCGAGATACTTGACGAATTCCTCGAGCCCGCCCTCGTAGAACAGTTCGACCTTCTTCTCGTCGGCATGGCGCCGGTCGGTCAGGAGGATGCGCACGCCCGAGTTCAGGAAGGCCAGCTCGCGCAGCCGGTGCTCCAGCGTGCCGAAGTCGAACTCCACCATGGTGAACGTCTCGGAGGACGGCATAAACGAGATCTCGGTGCCGGTCTCGTCGCCCGCCTCGCCGGTCACTGCGAGCGGGCCGTCGGCGACACCGTGGGTGAACGACATCTCGTGGATCTTGCCCTTGCGGCGGATCTTCATCTTCAGCCACACCGACAGCGCGTTGACCACCGAGACGCCGACGCCGTGCAGGCCGCCGGAGACCTTGTAGGAGTTCTGGTCGAACTTCCCGCCGGCGTGGAGCTGCGTCATGATGACCTCGGCGGCCGAGACGCCTTCGGTGTGCATATCGGTCGGGATGCCGCGGCCGTTGTCGGTCACCGAGCAGGAACCGTCCGCGTTGAGCGTCACCGTCACTCGGGTCGCATGACCGGCCAGCGCCTCGTCGATGGCGTTGTCGACCACCTCGTAGACCATGTGATGCAGGCCCGAGCCATCATCGGTGTCGCCGATGTACATGCCGGGCCGCTTGCGCACGGCATCCAGCCCCTTGAGAACCTTGATGGAATCCGCGCCATATTCGGCCGGTGCGCCGGGAAGTTCTACGGACGTTTCGCTCATGAAAACCTGTCGTCTTGAGATCGCTGCGGCAGCGTTGAAAAGGGGCTGCGAATCAACGCCCCGACATGGATGAGATATAGGGACTTCCGCGCCGTTTTTCCAATTTTCGCGGGCATTTCGGCGGTTCTTTCACCGGCTTTGTGGCGCTTTCGCGGGGATGGACGCCGCCGCCGCCCGTTCGCGGTCGTCACGGCTTTGTGGGAGGGCCTGCTACCCCTATATTCGGCGCCGAGGAGATCCGCCAGATGGACGCCACGCCGGCCCCTTTCGTTCCGCCCGCGCCGAAGCCGCGCACCACGCCGCCATCGCTGCTGCAGATGCTGCGGATCGTCTATCGGAACCCGCTCGAACTGTGGGGCGAGCCGTCCTATAACGAAAAATGGGTCTCGATCTCGACCGGAGTGGGCGGGCCGCTGGTGATCGCCAACGACCCGGGCCTGATCCGGCACGTGCTGGTCGACAATGCGAAGAACTACAAGATGGCGCGGGTGCGCCAGAAGATCCTGCGTCCTATCCTGCGGGACGGACTGCTAACGGCAGAAGGTGAGGTGTGGAAGCGCTCGCGCAAGGCGATGGCGCCGGTCTTCACGCCGCGCCACATCAACGGCTTCGCCGCACCGATGCTACGCCGCTCCGAGGCTTTCGCCGAGCGCTACGAAGGCGAGACCGGCACGGTGGACATCGCCCGCGACATGACGCTGCTGACCTACGACATCCTGGCAGAGACGCTGTTTTCGGGCGAGATCGCAGGGGAGCCGGGCAGCTTCGCCAAGCAGGTCGACCGCCTGTTCGAGACGATGGGCCGCGTCGATCCGCTCGACCTGCTTGGTGCGCCGGACTGGCTGCCGCGCTTCACGCGCATCCGCGGCGCCCGCGCCATGGCCTTCTTCCGCCGGCTCGTGGCCGACACGGCCAGGATGCGCAAGGAGAAGCTGGAGTGCGATCCCGAGGGTGCGCCGAACGATTTCCTGACGCTGCTGCTCAAGGCGGAAGGACCGCAGGGCCTGTCGCGCGACGAGATCGCCGATAACATCATCACCTTCATCGGCGCCGGCCACGAGACCACGGCGCGCGCTCTCGGCTGGACGCTCTACTGCCTGGCGGAAGCGCCCTGGGAACGCGAACGGGTCGAGGCCGAAATCGATGCCGTGCTGGCGCGCGAGGCGGACCCGGCGAAGTGGCTCGACGCTATGCCGGTGACCCGCGCCGCCTTCGAGGAGGCGATGCGGCTCTATCCGCCGGCGGCCTCGATCAGCCGCGAGGCGCTGGCCGACGAGTTCTACGAGGACCTGCACATCCGCAAGGGCGCTCAGGTCCAGGTGATGCCATGGACCGTGCACCGGCACCGCAAGCTGTGGGACAACCCCGAAGCCTTCATGCCGGAGCGCTTCCTGCCGCATAACCGCAACCGGATCGACCGCTTCCAGTACCTGCCCTTCGGAGCGGGGCCGAGGATCTGCATCGGCGCCAGCTTCGCCATGCAGGAGGCGATGATCGCGCTCGGCGTCCTCCTGTCGCGCTTCCGTTTCGACACGGTGGCCGAGACGAAACCCTGGCCGGTGCAGAAGCTGACGACCCAGCCTGAGGGCGGTTTGCCGATGCGGGTGACACGGCGAAGGTAGTTGTGCTCATCCCGCGGCGCGGATCAGGTCGGCCGCCTTCTCGGCGATCATGATGGTCGGCGCGTTGGTGTTGCCGCCGATGAGGGTCGGCATGATCGAGGCGTCCACGACGCGCAGACCTTCCAGCCCGCGCACGCGCAGCAGTGGATCGACGACCGCTTCATCGTCGACGCCCATGCGACAGGTGCCGACGGGGTGGTAGATCGTGTCGGCGCGGGCGCGGATGTGGCGCATCAGGTCGGCGTCGGTCTCCACGCCTTCGGTGTGGATCTCCTTGTGCCGGTATGGCGCGAAGGCCGGGGCGGCGAGGATGTCGCGCATCAGCCGGGCGCCTCGAAGCAGCAGGTCCGAGTCGCGCTCATCGGCGAGATAGGCAGGGTCGATGCGCGGCGGCGCTTGGGGATCGGCGCTCGACAGCCCGACGGTCCCGCGCGAATGCGGCCTCAGCACGCAGACGTGGCAGGAATAGCCGAAGCCGAGGTGGATCCTGCGGGTGTGGTCGTCGACGATGCCGATGCAAAAGTGCATCTGCAGGTCGGGTCGCTCCGCTTCCGGCGAGGATTTGACGAAGGCGCCGGCTTCCGCGATCGGCGAGGCCAGCATGCCCGTGCCGTCGCGGCGCCATTGCAGGGCATGGCGCACCATGGCCCAAGCGCCGCGCGGACCAATGCCGAAACAGTCGGTGTGCTTCGTCTTCCACGACAGGATGAAATCGAGATGGTCCTGGAGGTTTCGGCCCACGCCGGGAAGCGCATGACGCACGTCGATGCCTTGGGCGCGTAGTTCCTCCGGATCTCCTATCCCCGACAGCATGAGAAGTTGCGGCGAGCCGAAGGCGCCGGCCGAGAGAATCACCTCGCGCCTTGCCTCGGCAAGTTGCTCCGTGCTGCCGCGGCGATAATTTACGCCGGTGGCGCGTCTACCTTCGAACGTGATGCGCGTCGCATGCGCGCCGGTCACCACCGTGAGGTTCTTGCGTTGCATGGCCGGTTGCAGGTAGGCCGCCGCCGCCGAGCAGCGTTCGCCGTTGCGGATGCCGTCGTGGAACTGCGTGACCTGGTAGAGGCCGGCGCCTTCCTGATCGGGTCCATTGAAGTCGTCGTTTCGACGGATCTGGTGCTGCGCGCAGGCTTCGATGAAGGCGTGCGCGAGCGGCCGCGGGCTCGCCTGGTCGCGGACCTGGAGCGGACCGTCGGCCCCGTGCAGTGGGTCTCCGCCGCGTTGATTGCCTTCCGCCTTGCGGAAATAGGGAAGCACGTCTTTCCACGACCAGCCAGCGCAGCCGCCCTGGGCCCAGTCGTCATAGTCGGACGGATGGCCCCGGACGTAGAGCATGGCGTTGATCGCGCTCGAGCCGCCGAGCGCACGTCCGCGCGGCTGGTAGCCGCGGCGGCCATCGAGGCCCGGCTGCGGCTCGGTCTGGAAGGCCCAGTTGTTGATTTTCGGCCGCCCGGGGAGCATCGCGGCTATGCCGACCGGAACGCGGATCAGGAGATCGCGGCCCTCGCCGCCTGCTTCCAGCAGGCAGACGCTGATCGACGGATCCTCCGACAGCCGGGCCGCCAAGGTAGCGCCGGCGGAGCCGCCGCCGGCGATCACATAGTCGAATGACATGGTCCCCTCCCGGACGCAGCCTCGTGCGACCGGGAGATGGAAGCTTCAAATCCGGGGCTTGTCCAGAGCCTTGAACCCTCAGACCATCGCGAAAATGCGTGCGGGGCCGCCTGTTCCGCCGCGGATCTTCGGTGCGCCGACGACGATGGTCGCGCCCGAGGCCGGGAGCCGGTCGAGATTGGCGATGGCCTCGATGCCGTACCGCCCGCTCGGCAGCCAGGTGTTGTGCACGATGAAGTCGGGCGACATTCCGAAGTCGAGCGAGAGTGTGTCGACGGCGATCGCCTTGACGGACGGCCCTTCCATCAGCGCCTGCGCGGCCTCGACGTGGAAGCCGGGGAAATGCATGGTCTTGCCGTCGTCGCCGACGTTGCGGAACTTGTCGGTGGCGACGTGATCGCCCCAGCCCGACAGCATGGCGACGACCGCGCCTTCAGGGATGTCGCCGTTCGCGTCCGTCCAGGCCTTCAGGTCGTCCGGCGTCACCTGTGCGTCGGCGTTCTCGGAGGCTTTGGGCCGGATGTCGACGACGACCAGCGGCGCGACGAGGTCCTCGACCGGCAGTTCGGCCACCGACTTGCCGTCGGCCGTGAAGTGGAGCGGCGCGTCGATGTGGGTGCCCGTATGCTCGTTCAGTCTGAGCTCGAAGAGGTTGAACGTGTGTTCGGCATGGTTGAACTTCTGGTCGTAGAAGAGCTGCTGCGCGCCGAAGTAGGTCGGGAAGGTGTCGTAGAGTTCGTGGGTCAGGTCCTCGGCCTTCGTCGGCATCGACTGCTGGGCAAAGAGCGGTTGCGGCGCGGCGGCGGCCCCGAGTGCCGCGGCTCCCGCGGCGGCAACTGTTCCCCTGAAGAAGGCCCGTCGCGACAGCATGTCCTTCTTGACGCCTTCGATCACGCAATGATGGCACATTTCGATGACTCCGCTGGTAATTGCCTCGCCGCATCAGGCGACAGAATGAGCCGGCAAAGGCCAGGTGGCAAGCCTCACCAGCGGCCCTGGAAGGCATTCTCGACATGTACGGGCCAGCGCCAGGGAAGCACGGCGACCATATCGAAGCGGACGGAGAGGCGGACGTAGTCGGGCTGACGGGCGAGCCACAGATCGGCCGCCGCCTCGATCCGGCGCTCGGACTGGCCGCCGATGGCTTCCATCGCTTCCGCCAGCGTGCGCCGCGCCTTCACTTCGACGATGGCGACGAGGTCGCCCTTGCGGGCGATGAGGTCGATCTCGCCGAGCTTTGTGCGATGGCGGCGTGCGACGATGCGGTAGCCTTTCACCATCAGGGCGACGGCCGCGGCGCGCTCGCTCCAGTGGCCTTTCCGGTAGGCGCGGAAGCGCCTGGCGCGCGCGTCAGCCGTCACCGCCGCGTTCCTTGAGTTCGAGGAGGCGGCGGTAGAGGTCCTGCTTGGGCGAGCCGGTCATCCGCGCCGCCTCGCCGGCGGCCTTGGAGGCGGGGAGTTCGGCGGCGAGCGAGAGGAGCAGGCGGTCGAGGTCCTCCGGGCTGGCCGCTTCCTCCTCGCCGGGCGGTGCGACGCAGACGACGACCTCGCCCTTCGGCGAACCCGCTTCGGCATAATGCTCCGCGAGTTCGGCGAGGCTGCCGCGCCGGAATTCCTCGAAGGTCTTCGTCAGTTCTCGCGCGATGGCCGCCTGGCGGTCCGCGCCGAGTGCGTCGCGCATGGCGGCCAGGCTTTCGGGCAGGCGATGCGGGGATTCGTAGAAGACGAGCGTGGCCGGCATCGCCTTCAGCGCCTCCAGCCGGGTGCGGCGCTGCCCGTCCTTCACCGGCAGGAAACCGGCGAACAGGAAAGCGTCGGACGGTAAGGTGCTGGCGGTCAGCGCGGCGAGCACGGCCGAGGCACCGGGAATGGGCACGACGCGGATGCCGGCTGCCACCGCCTCGCCGACCAGCCGGTAGCCCGGATCGGAAACGAGCGGCGTGCCGGCGTCGGAGACCAGCGCGACCGCTTTGCCCTCCGCGAGATCGGCGAGCAGGCGCGGCCCCGCGCTCGCCGCATTGTGCTCGTGGTAGGGGGCGAGCTTGCGGCGGATGCCGTAGCGATCGAGCAGCACGCGGGTGACGCGCGTGTCCTCGCAGGCGATCACGTCGGCCGCGGCAAGCGTCTCCAGCGCGCGCACGGTGATGTCGGAGAGGTTCCCGATCGGGGTGGAGACGATATAGAGCGCCGGCTCCAGCGGCCGGGCCGGAATTTCATGTCCGTCGATCAGGAAACTGCGCCTGGCGGCGGGTTCGGTGCGCAATTCTGCCATGCAGCCACACCTACAGCCGATGTCCGATCGCGCAAAGCGGCAATCGCCCCAGGCCGGCGCCTCAGGTGCCGCAGAATGTACGCAGTACGAGCTCGTGCGCTTCCGGCGGCGCGGCGTAGCGGGCCTTGTCCGGCTGCTCATCGAACGGCTTCGCGAGCACCGCCACCAGTTCCTCGAAGGGGGCGAAGTCGCCGTGGTCCTCGGCCGCGCGGATCGCCTCCTCGATGCGGTGGTTGCGCGGGATATACTTGGGGTTCGCCGCGCGCATCCGCTCCAGCCGCCCGGCATCGTGCTGCGGCTCGCGCGCGATGCGCGCATGCCAGCGCTCAGCCCACTGGTCGAACGCTGCCGGGTCGGAAAACAGCATCCGCGCGCCGTCGCCTTCGCCGTCCAGTTCGCCGCCGAGGCCGCGGAAGGTGAGGGTGAAGTCGGTCTTCTGGCTGGCCATCAGGGCGAAGAGGTCGCTGATCAGCTGGGTGTCCTCGTCCGCCTCAGTCGCCAGACCGAGCTTGTCGCGCAGGCCGCCGTGGAAGACCGGCTCGTAGTGCTCTTTGAATGTCTTCAGCGCACCTTCCGCTATCTTCAGAGCCTCGTCCGGGTCTTCGTGAAGCAGCGGCAGCAGGGTCTCGGCAAAGCGCGCCAGGTTCCAGACCGCGATGTTGGGCTGGTTGGCGAAGGCGTAGCGGCCCTGCTGGTCGATGGAGCTGAAGACCTTGTTCGGATCGAAATCGTCCATGAAGGCGCAGGGGCCGTAGTCGATGGTCTCGCCTGAAATCGTCATGTTGTCGGTGTTCATGACGCCGTGGATGAATCCGACGAGCATCCATCTCGCAACGAGCCGCGCCTGCGCGGCGATGACGGATTCGAGCAGGCGCAGATAGGGCTGGTCGCCCGCGGCGGCGTCCGGATAGTGACGCGCGATGGCGTAGTCGGCCAGTGTACGGATGCCGTCGGTGTCGCCGCGCGCGGCGAAGTACTGGAAGGTGCCGATGCGGATGTGGCTCGCCGCGACGCGCGTCAGCACGGCGCCGGGCAGGCGGTGCTCGCGGTAGACCGGCTCGCCGGTCGCGACCGCGGCCAGGCTGCGCGTGGTGGGCATGCCGAGCGCATGCATGGCTTCGCTGACGATGTATTCGCGCAGCACCGGGCCGATGGCGGCGCGTCCGTCGCCGCCGCGCGAAAACCGCGTCGGTCCGGAGCCCTTGAGCTGCAGGTCGCGGCGCACGCCGTCCGCATCGATCGCTTCGCCGAGAAGCAGCGCGCGGCCGTCGCCGAGCTGCGGCACGAAATTGCCGAACTGGTGGCCGGCATAGGCTTGCGCGACCGCCTGCATGTCGTCGGGGATGCGGCTTCCCGACAGGACGTCGAGTCCTTCGGGGCTCCGGAGGCGGTCTGCGTCTAGCCCGAGCTTTTCGGCCAGGGACAGGTTCAGCTTGATGAGCCGCGGAGCGGCGACCGGGGTCGGCGTCGTGCGCTCGAAAAAGCGCTCGGGCAGGCCGGCATAGGTGAACTCCAGCGTTGGCATCGGATTGTCGCTGGAATTCGGCGCGGCCAGCACCGAGGAAACCTGGCTGGGCATGGCGGAACTCCTCTTGCCCTCATGTCGAGAGCGTGACGTGTATGTCATCCTATGTGTTGCAGCAGGCGGGCGAGTGCAAGGTTTACCTGCTTCCGCGAAACGGAAAGCCGCGGCGAGACGGGACGACGTCGAGGTTGACGCCGCGTGACGGCTGTTGCGATGGTCCGCTATGAGCCGGCGAAGCGATGTGACCATTCCGTCGCATTTCTCCGATAGTAAGGAGCGACGGAACGGGCGGATCGTCGATTCGCTCGGATCGGACGAGGCGGACGGGCGAGTAACCTTCGGCGAAAGGAGCCAGCGCATGACCACGGTAGCGGTACTCGGAGGGGACGGCTTCGTCGGATGGCCGACATGCCTGCATCTGTCGAGCAAGGGCTACGACGTCCACATCCTCGACAATCTCAGCCGGCGCTGGATCGACACCGAACTTGGGGTGCAATCACTGACCCCGATGGACTCCATCCAGGAGCGCACGCGCATCTGGCGGCAGGAAACGGGGCGTCGCATCCATTTCCATCTGATCGATCTGGCCAAGGACTACGAAGTGCTGAAGCGCTGGCTTTCCGAGCACCGGCCGGACGCGATCGTGCATTTCGCCGAGCAGCGCGCCGCGCCCTATTCGATGAAGAGCGACCGGCACAAGAACTACACGGTCAACAACAACGTCAACGCCACGCACAACCTCCTGAACGCAGTGGTCGAGATCGGCCTCGACGCGCATCTCGTCCATCTCGGCACGATGGGCGTCTACGGCTATTCCACGGTCGGTGCGGCCATTCCCGAGGGCTACCTGCCGGTTGGCATCGAGACGATGGCGGGCGAACAGGTCAGCCAGGAGATCCTCTACCCCGCCAATCCGGGCTCGATCTACCACATGACCAAGTGCCTGGATCAGCTGCTGTTCCAGTTCTACGCCAAGAACGACGGCGTGCGGATCACCGACCTGCACCAGGGCATCGTCTGGGGCACGCACACCGACCAGACCCGGCTGCACCCGCAGCTGGTCAACCGGTTCGACTATGACGGCGACTACGGCACGGTGCTGAACCGCTTCCTGATCCAGGCGGCGATCGGCTATCCGCTGACGGTGCACGGCACCGGCGGCCAGACGCGCGCCTTCATTCACATCCAGGACTCGGTGCGTTGCATCGAACTGGCGCTCGCCAATCCGCCGACGCGTGGTGATCGGGTCGAGATCTTCAACCAGATGACCGAGACGCACCGCGTGCGTGACCTCGCGGCGCTGGTCGCAAGAATCACCGGCGCCGA